>SUTA01000022.1 GCA_015063135.1 Thermoplasmata archaeon | reverse complement strand
ACCATCCGAGTTGGGTTTCAGTGAGGTCACCTCTTATTAGGGTGTTCGAACTGAGATTTAGCAAGGAAGGTTAAGTCGTAACAAGGTATCTGTAGGGGAACCTGCAGATGGATCACCTCCTACGAAGCTCTTGGGCCCTCCGGGGCCCAAGAGCTACACACATCGCCTGCACCGCAGGCACATTGCAAGGAAATCCTGACGGATTTCCCGGCGATTCCTTGGCAGCTTACCATGCACCAAACGCAGCATCGAACGTCATTATTCCATTCGCAATTCTCTGGATCTGCATCTTGGCGGTTCTTCACACTTTTCCGCTTTCCATTATCTTCTATTATCTTCTTTTTATCTTCTATCTTCTATAGAAGATATAGAAGATAATCGGACGCGCAAGTAACGGGTCGCTCTTGCGGAACCCTCTCTGCGTATGCATCCCTCTGAAACCATCCTCTTGAGGATCTCATTGGCCTTGGCGCGGGATACCCCGAGCGAATCCTCGACCTCCTGCCTCGTCACGGAGCCCTTCGAATCCATGAGTGCCAGAACCTCCCTGTAAGCCGAGACCGCCCGCGGCCCTTGTCCGTTGACGAGCTTCGGGAGCACCACTTTGAATGCATTCCCGGATGCCATGAAATCCGGGGATCTCACGGAATCGGAGTAGCAGCCGATGATCTTCGGGATCCCTGTCCCGTACGACTCGACCATATGCAGTCTGAAGAATACCGCCGCCAGGTTCTGGTTCCTCGGCGATGATATCCCCATCCTGATGTCGTCCATCCCGATGTCCTTGTTGAGGCCGCCCAGCGATACGATCTCCATCCTGTCATCGAAGACGCTTATCAGGATCGGGCCTGCGATGGAATAATCCCTGTGGATTATCGCATTGAGGACCGCCTCCCTGATTGCCACAGCCGGGAACTGCTGGACGTCCTTGTGCTTAGCGCCGCCGTCGACGCTCGTGGTTATGGGATTGTACCTCCTCAGATATTCCAGAGCGTCCCCAAACTGTGCGAGCACCGATCCGTGGAACTCCATCCTGCCGCGTATGGTCTCCTTCGATTCATCATCGAAGGACGCGATCTTTATGCCGGTCTCGCATTGATCGGACAGCAGATATGCCAGATTGGTATACAGTCCGTCGGAGATCATGCCGAGGCTGCGCATCTGCTCCTCTCCGAAGCGCAATCCTGCCTCGGAGAACAATCTGCCGGTGGCATCGAACGTGAGGTCCTGCTTCATACTCCTGCATGACTCGAACGGCATCGATGCCCATTCCCTGACCATCTTGAGGATCATCGATTCATCCGCCGGGGTCGACATCGCACCAACTCTGATGCATACCCCCTCGGGACGCATCCCCTTGTCTCTGAGGTAATATGGCTTGGCCGCCCCCTCTTCCACATGCAGCCTGATGATATCCTTCCCATCCATCTTCTCCGGCGACAGGCTCACTATCGACGAGGGGACCGGGCGTATACCGTCCAGGATCTGCTGGGTCGTGGACCTTATGATGCCATCAACATCATCCACGCCGATGGCGCGACCGTCATCATCGACCCCTATGAGGATATCGCCGCCGTTGGTGTTAGCAAAAGCGACCACGGACTTGATAACAGTCTTGGAGAACTCCCTCTTGAACTCTGTTCTGATATCCTCTTGCATGGATAACTAGGAATAATATGATACTATAAATCTTCTTAGTATCTTCTATTATCTTCTTTTTATCTTCTATCTTCCATAGAAGATAAAGTAGATTCTGCAGGAGAGGACAGAAGGGCCCGATCGGATCGGAACCTCTTGGCCATATAGGGCAGCTCCTTCCGGAACCCGAGGGATGCATAGTAGCCCCTGACCCCCACGCCGCTGGTCACCCTGATGCCGGCCTTCCCGGACTCCCTGGCTATCCTCTCGGCCTCGGCTACGAGGCCCCTGCCGAACCCGCGGTGCTGCCAGTCCTCGCCGTCCTCCCCTATGGAGGCGACCCTCCCGAAGACCTTCAGCTCCCTTATCGTTGCCAATTCGTTGGAGTCCAGCCTCAGCCTGACGTACCCTATCAGGGAATCGTCGTAGACGTATGAGATGAAATGCTCCGTGCCGCCGCAGGAATCGTAGACGAGGTCCTTCAGCTCCACCTTCTCCGGGTCGTCCAATGACACGCCGGTGTGCCCGACCTCCCTGCACCTGATGCACCTGCACCTGAGACCCCTGGCGGCCATCCCGTCGTCCACCAGCTGCCTCAGGTTGCTCTTCAGTATCCCCGCGGAGATCTGCGGCACCGGGATGTCCCTCTGGATCCTCTGTATGCGCACATACTCGGGCACGATGGCCTTCATCCTGCACAGCAGGTCCACAGCGGTATCCACGTCGTACGGCTCGTACTCGCCGGCCTTCCACCAGTCGTAGAACTTGGTGCCCTCGATGACGAGGGTGGTGTAGAACTTCAGCATGTCCGGCCTGAAATCGGGGTCCTCGAACACCCTGCGGAAGCATTCGTAATCCTTCTCCGGGTCCGAGCCCGGCAGCCCGGGCATTATGTGATAGCAGACCTTCAGGCCGTGGTCCCTGCACTCTTTCGTGCACCTTATCACGGCGTCCACGCCGTGGCCCCTGTCAACATGTGCCAGCACCTCGTCGTCGAGTATCTGCACACCCAGCTCGACCCTGGTGCAGCCGAGGACCATGGACCTCTCGATCTGCTCCTTATTGAATACATCCGGGCGGGTCTCCACGGTGAGCCCCACGCACCTGTGGGGGGCGGTCTCGTTCCTGAGCTGCGCCTCCTCCACCGTACCGGAATCAACGCCGTTCATGGCATCGAAGCACCTGCGGACGAACCACTCCTGGTACCCCGGGTCGCGGGAGGTGAACGTCCCTCCCATGATGATCAGGTCTATCTTGTCTGTCTTGTGGCCGATCTCCGTCAGCTGCCTTATCCTGTCCTGCACCTGGGAGTACGGGTCGAACCCGTTCCTGGCGGCCCTCCTGGCCGCCGGCTCCTTCCCCGTGTAGGACTGCGGGGAATCGTTGGAGACCCCTCCGGGGCAATATGCGCACTTCCCGTGGGGGCAGTCGAACGGGGACGTCATGACGGCCACCACGGCGACGCCGCTGGCCGTCCTCATGGGCTTCTTGATAAGGAGCGGCAATAGGAGGTCCCTGTCCTCCTCCGAGACGAGAGCCAGTATGGACGAGTTCGGCGGGACCTCGTCCAATCCGTACTCGGCGCACAGCTTCAGCTTCAGGTTCTGCAGCTCGGTGCGGTCGCGTACCGTGCCGTCCTTCACCGCGGCGATCAGGCGATGCGCCAGCGGCGCGACGTCATCCATAGTAAACGCCGGAGGGCTCCCTCTTCTTCCCCTCGGAGCAGGATCCGGAGAGGAGCTCCATCGTGACGATGTTGTCCAGGGGGACGAAGACCAGGTTGCCGGCCTTGTTCTTGAAAACGTAGGCGGTGCCGGAGCCGAATGCCGCGACCCCCTCGAAGGAGGCCTCGAGCTTCTCGTCCGCACCGTAGTCGACCAGGTACACCGAGCCCTCGGTGATCATGAACTCGGTCATTCCTGGCCCCTCTGCTGCATGAGCTCCTGGAAGTGGATGACCGTCTTCTTGTAGTTCTCCATGGCCATCTGGACGTTGGACTCCGTGAAGCTCCACGCCTTCACCAGGTCGCCGAACCTAATGCGGTACCCCTTGCGCATCTGCCCGTCGTACTCCACGTCCATGGCCTCCAGGAGGTCCATGGACTTCAGCTTGTTGATGTGACGGTAGATGGTCGGCTTGGTGGTCCCCAGGAGGGCTGCCAGCTCCTCCACGGTCCACACCTTGGCCGGCAGCTTCATGAAATGGTCCATGAAGAGCCTGTAAGGGACGCTCTCCCTCACGGTGACCGCTCCCGTCTTCGGATCGTAGCCTTTCGGCAGGTAGCCAATCTGCACCAGGAACGTCTCGGCCACCACATCGATGTCCGTGACTCCGTTCATGGGCGTATTGCTCACGATTTGAAGCTCAAACAATTTCTCCCCACGCTAGTTATGGTTGGAGATTATAAAATGTTTAGGCTTGTCGATTAGTAATATAGCTAGATGCTTTATTGCAACACGGATGGATGTGGCATCCGAAAGGACGATGGGAGGCTCGCACGACATCCCTGAGGCGGTCGATGGCGAGCACCACGCTGGACTGCGGGATGACCCTCGACACCGGGATCGACAGGATCCTCTCGATGGTCGGCGCCACTATGGGCGCGCAGACGACGCCCATGGCGCCGTCGCGCTCCGCGCGCACCGCGGCGATGATGGCGTCCTCGACGGTGGACACCGGGTACTCCCTGACCTTGATCTCCAGGCCGCTCTCCAGGGTGACCTTGTCCGGCAGGTTCTCCACCACGGTGGTCGACGCTATGACCGCTATGAAATGGGAGCCCTCGGGGGCCTCCAGGAACCTGACCGCCTTCACGATCTGCCTGATGGTCCTGAGGTTGGGCTCCCTGCGCTCCTCCAGTATCTTGTACATCGTGCTCGGGGATATCCCGGAGACCTGGCAGAACTCGTTCATCGTCATGCCGAGCTCGTCCTCGAGGATGCTGCGGAGAGCCTTCTGGAAGCCGCCCTCCTCCCTGAGCATGCCCGCTATGAGGTCGGACTCGGTCATGGGCGCCCCTTGCGAAATCGGCGGCGGTCAAGCCGGCCACGCAGCCCTGCCCCACGGCCTTGGCGACCTGCCACGGCCTGCCCGTGACGTCGCCGCAGGCGAAGACGCCCGGCACCGATGTTGCGCACACCGCGTCCACCTTGATCGTGTCGTCCATCTCGGGCATGACCCCGAGGTCCATCGCGATGTCGGCCGCGGACTTTGCACCCAGCTCTATGAACACCCCGTCCGTCGGTATGGACGTGCCGTCCTCGAGCTCCAGAGCGGCGACCTTCCCGTCGCCGGCTATCGCCTTCGGCCTGGAGCGGTAGACCCTGGCCCCGGCCGCGACCGCCTTCTCCTTCAGGGAATCGGCGGCGCGGTCCTCCCAGGTCACCCAGGAGGTCTCGGACGCATAGCGGGTCATCAGCTCGGCCGAGGACGCCGCCTCGGAGTCGTTGCCGACGATGACCGCCCTGCGGCCCTTGTAGAAGTTGCAGTCGCATACCGCGCAGTAGCTGACTCCCTTGCCGAAGAGCTCCTTCTCGCCCGGGATCCCGAGCTTGGCCCTGGAGATCCCCGTGGCGATGATGACGGCCCTCGCTGCGACGGCCTCCCCGTCCTCGAGGACGAATTGGAACGTTCCGCCGTCGGCGGATGCGGAGGAGACGTTCCTGCCCAGGAACACGGCGCCGGCCGACTCGGCCTGGCGCCTGCCCTCCTCCAATATGGAGTCCCCCACGGTCTCCCCGGTCCCGAGGTAGTTCTCAAGCCTGCAGCCGGCTATGCTGCTCGCGTAGGGCTTCCCGGCCACGAGCGTGGACGCCTTCTTCCTGGCGGAATGGATCGCCGCCTGCAGGCCCGCGGGCCCGCATCCTATGATGAGAACGTCGCAGTCCATGTCAGAGGAGGCTGTTGAGGCAGTCGATGATGTCCTCCTTGGGCCTCAGACCCACGAGGGTCTCGACCAGCACCTCGTCCTTGAAGACGAGCAGCGTGGGGATGGCATTGATGTCGAACCTGACGGCGATCGCCTGGTTCTCGTCGGTGTTGAGCTTGGCGATGCCGGCCTTCCCGGCCATCTCAGCGGCGACCTCCTCGATTATGGGGCCCATCCTCCTGCAGGGGCCGCACCAGGGCGCCCAGCAGTCGACCAGGGCGATCTTGTTCTGTTCCACGAAGCTGTCGAAGTTAGACTCGTTAAGTTCTGTGACCATCTCAATCACTCTGGATAATGTATAGAGAAGGGGTTTAAAAGGACGGCACCTCGCAGGTCGAGGCCCTTCGGCAGCTTCATGAGCTTCGGGTACTCCCCGATGACTCCCGGTATGCAGTCCAGGTCCTCGCCGTAGAGGTCGGACAGCTCCATGTGCAGCGCCTCTATCCTCTCGGCGCCCCTGTAGGCGCCCTTGGACACGAGCTTCGACACGGAGTGGTCGTGGGTGACCACCCTGTTGTCGCTCACCAGGTTGTCCGCATGGGCGACGATCTTCTCCTCGATAGTCCTCGGGATGTAGTCCCCGTCCGGGAGCCCCATCTCCTGCACGTCCAGCGGGTCCAGACCGGCGCCGGTGTGCTTCCTGACGATATCCGCAAGCTCGTAGGGCAGCCCGTTCCTCAGGACTATCTGGCTCCCTATGTAGGCGTGCATGACCGAGTGGTCCACCGACCTGCCGATGTCGTGCAGCAGGGCGCCCGCGACGACCAGGTCCCTGTCCGCGTCGATGCGGGCGAGCATCTGGTCCGCCACCGCCCTCACGGTGCAGCAGTGGATGACGACCCTCTTCTTGCAGCCCTCGGACGCCAGCAGCCTCACGCAATCGGCATCGCTCGGGATCGTTCCTGACAACTGTCTTCCCCCTCTCGTTGGGGACCACGGTGATCTCGCCGTGGCGTTCGGAGTACAGCGCCTGACCGCCGGTGAACCTGTCCAGGAATATGGCGAGGGCGGCGATCTCGGAGTGCGGCTGGTTGCCGACGGACACGTTGTAGTCCGCGGCCTGGTACACCTCCGGGGGGACCTTCTCGGCGCCGACGATGATCATCATGTCGCGGTCCCTGGGGATCTCCTCCAGGGCCTCGTCGACACGCTTGCCGTACATCGTGAGATGCACGACGATGCCGTCGAACCCGTCCATGGCCTGCCTCCACGTGACGCCGGTGCGTATGGTGTAATCCCCGCCGAACCTCTGAACGACGCTGCGGATGTTCTCCTCCAGCACGCGGTCCTCGGTGTCGACGTAGATCCCGCTCGCACCCAGCGCCCTGGACGACAGGGCCACATGGGTCGTTACGCGCTTGTCCCTCTCCGGACGGTGCCCAATCCTCATGATGAAGATCTTGGGCATCGCTCCCTTCGCTCCTCTTTCATGAGCTCTATCCTGTGCCCGCGGTAGTCCATCTTCACGGACCTGCGGACCAGGCTCTTGAGCATCGTGGACGTGAGTCCCAGCGCCTCGGCCACATCGCCGGAGAAGCGTCCCGTCTTCCCGACCTCGGCCAGGATCTTCTCCTCCAGCACGGAGTACTCCTCCTCGCTCATCATGGCCGCGGTCAGCACGTCGCTGATCTCGTAGACCGGCCACTGGGCATTGATGCTGAAGGAGGTGTAGTACGTATGGTACGACTTCGTGGGATACCCTCCGTCCTTCGAGAGCCACCTGGTCTCCACCAGTTTCATCTTCTCGAAGAAGACGATGGCCTCCCTGCCCTCGGGACCGAATTTCTCCTCGATCTCGTCGGCGGTGCGCCATTCAAGGGTGACCTCCTTGAGGACGTCCCTCTTAACAGGCGAGTCAACGGACCTGAGCATCGGGACCAACTCAGATGGTTCGTTGATCACCTTTATTCTATTCATGAACCGACTACAAGCCTTCGTAACTATATAATGCATGTTGTGTAACGCATACGTCCAGCATGCCCTGGGAGGGACGTCTGGGGAACCTCGGGAAGCGGGGCCCCCGGGCGCGAACGTTTTAATAGCCGTTCCATTGTTCGAGATACCATGAAAGGAGAGAAGCCGCTGGAACTCCGTTCCCAGTGCCTCAACTGCTACAAGACCTACAAGGGCGAGGACTGCGTCCAGAAAGCCCTGGATTGCTGCGGTTCCCTCACTCAGACGTGGTACGTCAACTACAACAAGTGGGGTAAGCAGAAGTGGTACGGGCGCTGATCCGGCCCCGCTTTTACCCGCGAACGCACCTTTCAGCGGATGCTATTATGGGCTCAGACCCGATGGGATCCATCTCCGAGGAGTTCGAGATACTCGAACGCCACATCAGGATGCTGCGCACAGTCAAGGCCAACCAGCCCATAGGCCTGATCAGGCTCTCCGAGGCCACCGGCATCCCGAAGCACAAGGTCCGCTACTCCCTGAAGCTCCTGGAGCAGCAGGGGATCATAAGGGCCACCCAGGAGGGCGCCGTCGTCACCGAGGGGTACGACGAGTTCATGCGCTCCATCGCGGAATACGTGGACGCCCTTGAGCCGAAGATCGAGGCCCTCAGGGCCACGCTGGAAGCGCCAGACAACTGTGTTCGGTAATTCCCGATCTTTTCCTGGCCGAGCGCGGATGCGAAGCATTAAGTACCGATACATCATCGTGACTCCAATACATAAAAATCAACGCTGGTGTTGATTTTTAATTCCGACGGT
>SUTA01000027.1 GCA_015063135.1 Thermoplasmata archaeon | reverse complement strand
ACAAACACAAGAGATACAACAAAGACAACGACAAATACACAGACAACTAACGAAGACACTAAAACAATTACAAAAACCAATGAAAAATCACTTAAGACTGCAACATTTGAAAGAACTGCAAATAATTATCAGGATATTCTAAATATATTGAATACAGGCCCATATAGTGCAAATGATATAGTTAGAATTACTTTAAATCCTGGAACATATACTGCAACTCAACAAATAGAGATAGATCAATGGAAAAATGTAAAGCAATTAGTAATTAATGGTAATGGTCAAACAATTGATGCTAATGGAATGTCCGTTTTTAAAACTAGTGGTAGTGGACCAATTACAATAGCTAACTTAACCTTAACCAATGGTGCAGGTAATTATTTAATTACTGCAGGTTGGACTGGTGAATTAACTGTAGATAATTGTACATTCACAAACAATAACGCAAACTATGTTATATTTGCAGAGGATAACAATGCAGCTAAACTAGTTGTTAGAAACTCTACATTTGAAGGAAATTCTGGTACATTAATATATGCTAAGACACTTAATGCTCAAATAACTGGAAACACCTTCAAAAACAATGATCTTGGAACAGGACATGTAATCAATGGTCAAAGTGGTGTTTTTAATATTAGTAAAAATGTATTCCATAATAACTCTGCTAATAATCAAACATGTATAATTTTAGATGAGTTAGTTACCAAAGCAGATATTAATAACAATACATTCACAAACAATAATGCTGTTGATTTAGCAGCAGTATTATATATGAGTAATGAAGTTACAACTTCTAATCATACATTTACTAATAACATAATCCTTAATAACAGTGCAGAACGTGGTACAGTATTCGGTGTAAATAAAGCAAAAAATAATATTCAAATATCAGATAACATTATTGAATACAATACAGGTATGCGTAAAGGAGTTATAGTTGATGTTATTAATGGTGGAACTATTTTTGTCTTAGAAAATAACACTATTAAATACAATTACTTACCTGATGGTGCAGTTAGGGATGAGGATGAAGATTGTTTATTCTATGCAATGAGTGGTAACTTAACATTAATTGGAAATGATATATCAGAAAATATAGGTTATGGTACATCATGTATGTTCAATGTTGATGGTACTTTTTGTTTATTTAATAATACAATCAGTCGTAACCACTTTGAAGGTTCATCCATTATTTATATGAACCCTTATGGTGAAAGTGATCCTCATATATATCTAGATCATAACACTTTTGATTCAAATGAAATATTTGAAACAGATGAATATCATCCATATATTATTAATGTGAGAACACATAAAGATACTGGAGAACTAAGATGGTATGGACATCTTGTTGTAACAAACAACACATTCAATAACAATACTGTTATTCCATTAGATAGTCAGACTAATACATATGAGGATATATTATTAAGTCAATTAGATGATGATCCATATAATGTTAGAAACCATTTTATAGCAGATAACAATTATACGAATAATGCATTAAATACTACTAACGCTACTATAACTAGAAATTCAAGTAATGCTACACATTATAATATTACAGCAGAAGTATATGTACTGGATTATGCTTATTTCCCAGAACATCCGGAACTAGGGGTAGTAACGTTAGATAGGTATAATACCACTGTTAGAAATGGTACTATGAGAGTAACTGATAAAAATGGTAATTTCATAGGTGATTTCCCTGTTGTAAATGGGACTTCTGAGATTATTCTTGATAAGAATGAAATTGCTCCTTTAACTGCTGAGGATTTAGTGGTTACTTTTATTTCTGATTATAAGCATTATCAGAATTATAGGGGACACATTCTAAGTGTTAATGCAGATCCTAAGATTCAACAGCAAGGTAAGTTGGTTAGAATTTATGGTCAATATGAATCCTATGAAAATGGACTTCAAGTACAAATAACTGGTGGAGATCCAAATATAGCTCAGAGGGTTAGTCTTTATCGTAGTGAAGATGGTCAACCTGGTGAATTAGTTGCTAGATATATTGATGTATCTAGTGGTTCTGCCGTGGTTACAATTTCTGCTACATTAGATGAAGTAAATAACTATACTGGCTTAGAATTCATTGCATTATATGATAATATTGAACATGAACCATTAACAGCTCAAGCTATAGGTGCAACCAACAATGCTGCAAATCAAACAGTAACTATGAGAATTGGTTCAGAAGTATTTTCAAATACTACTGATAAAAATGGTTATTATGAATACTGGCGTAGAACTACCAGTATTGGTGAAAAAGTTGTACATACATATACACCAACGGACAGTGCTACTACAACATATTATGTTACAAGAGCTCGTTTAAATGCTACTGCAGTACCGGCTGTTGACAGATTAAATGATAAGGTAATGATTTATGGATACTTAGATTATGTAGCTAACTTCACTTATCATGTAAATGTTGCCGGTGTAAATCTTCGTGATAATCCTTACTTGAATGTTACATTATTTGGTGGGGAAAATGATGAAGGTGAAGGTGAACTATTAGTAAGTAACGTTGATATTAAAGAGAATGAATTTGACCTAACTGTATATGTATGTAATCATGACATGCAGAAGTACATGAAAGATCCAACTAGTCTTACTGTAAGATTTACTTGTAATGACACTAATGCAGTAATTACTCCTACATTAGTAAGTAATTATTCTGCAAATAATTCATTGGTAACTGTTAAAGTATATGATAGGGAATATACAGTTACTACTGACGATGAAGGTTACT
>SUTA01000029.1 GCA_015063135.1 Thermoplasmata archaeon | reverse complement strand
CGACCTTGGCGGTGAGCTGGACGCCCTCGAAGAAGAGGGCGGCCTTGGCTCCGACCTTGGTGGTGGCGAGGATGCCGGCTCCGGTGATGTCGGTCCAGTTCTCGGCGACATCGGATCCGGTCATATCGTATCCCTGCATGGGGATTTCCTCATTGATGATTCCGTCCGCGGCAACAGCGTTGACCTCGCCGGCGTTGGCGTAGGCGGTGACGTAGAGCACCTCGTTGGTGTAGAACTCGGTGGACTTGAGGTCGCTGACGGTTGCAGGTGCAACAGTGGCGCCGGGGAAGACGACCAGGGCGCAGCCGGGGCTGAGGGTGATCTTCTTTCCGAGGATCTCGGGGGCGGCTCCGACTCCGGGGACTCCGAGGACGGTGTCAGCGAAGGTGGCGGTGGCGGTGCTGTCGGTGGAGTCGTCGACGGCGATGGATCCCAGGAGGAGCATTTCGCCGCCGGAGGTGAAGGCTCCGAAGACGCTGATGACTCCGGTGACGGCGGAGTCATCGATGATGAGGGTTCCGAAGACGATGGCCGCTCCATCGATGAGGAGCTCGTCTCCGGTGATGTCGAGGGTCTTGCCCTCGTTGACGGTGAGGACTCCATCGACATCCATGAATCCGTTGAGGGTCAGAGCGACGGTGTCATTGATGATGAGCTCTGCATCCTCAGCAACGTACAGCGTCTCGTGCTCGGCGACGGTGATAGCCTCGACGGCGATGGTAGCCTCTCCGCTCATGATGGCGACGGATCCGGCGGTCATAGCCTCGATGGCCATGACGTAATCGTCGCCGACCTTCTTGTCGGTGATGGTTCCCTTGAATCCGCTCAGTACGACGGAGACGGCTTCGTCGTCCTCTCCGGCGACTCCGATGATGGTGGCGGTGAGCTCTCCGGTGACGGCGAGCTCTCCTCCGGTGACATCGATGGAGGCGAAGGAGGCCTTTCCGCCGACGGTCAGCTTGCTGCCGTCGAGGTCGATGGCCTCGGTGGAGGCGTACTCTCCGTCGATGACGATCTCAGCGGCTCCGGCCTCGAGAGCGTTGTCGATGGAGGTGAGGACGGTGGTGGTTCCGTCGACGTAGGTGACTCCGACCAGTACGGCCTGGGCGGGGAAGAGCTGGGTGGTCCTGTAGACGAATTCTCCGGCGGAGGTAATCTGCAGGGCATAGGTCTTCTTGTCAGCATCGCTGGCGGGGGTGTCATCAGGGTTGGTCGTGAACGTGTAGAAGTTCGCGGCGACACAGGAGGAGATGTTGAAGTCTCCGCTGTTGTTGACCCTGACGTTCTTGGTCTTTCCGTCGGCGGTACCGACGTTGAGGGTTCCCTCGACGTTGAGGGTAGCTCCGGCCGTGATGTTGAGAGTCTTCTTGATGGTGAGGGTTCCGGCGGAACCGACAACGACTGTGATTCCGGCGGGGACGGTGAGGGCGTCAGCGGGGTATGCACCGGTGACGGTGATGACATCGCCGGGCTCGGCCTCGGCGAGGGCAGTGACGAATCCGCAGTATGTGATGGTTCCGTCCTCATCCTCGGAGAAGACCTGGTACAGTTCTGCTTTGGGAGTGCAGTCTCCGTCGGCCTCTACGATGACCTTTCCGTCGATCTTCTCGATAATGTGCTCATCGAATGCTCCGCCGTTGCAGACGTACAGGACGGCGCCCTCGGGGATGGTCATGAACTCGTTCACGCCACCGCTAACGGTGACACTCTCTCCCTGGAGGATCATAAGACTCTCGTCGAGATCGAACGCGTAGTCGGCGACACCGACAAGTTCGACGGTCTTGTCCTTGTATCCGGCGATTCCATCGAGTCCGGTGTTGTAGTCGACGGCGTAGTTGGTGGTGACATCGCTGGCGGTGATGGAGTAGATAGCTCCAACGGTGTTGGCGATGGCGTTCTTCGTCGTGTACTTGCCCTCGACGATGAGCTTGGACGTGTCCATAGCGAGCTTGGCACCCACGATGTTCTCGACAAGCTCGTCACCCTCTGCGAGGAACAGGTGCGTGGCTGCACTAGAACCGGTGGCGGTCAGGACAGCAGGATTGAGGGCCTTCAGCGCATACCCGGCTCCCATGGAGGGGGTGAGCGAGAGGGTTCCCTCGATGTACGGGACCTGCACATACATCTCGACACCATCATCGTCGATGAAGTCGAACCTGTAGACGCTGATCGTGTAGCCGGTGAGGTCGTGTTTGGTGTCAAGGCCACCACCATCCTTCGTGGCAGTTCCCTGCGTAGCGGTGAAGGCCATGGTCTGGGCGGGAGCAGTGGATTTCTCCTGTCCGGTGATGACGGTGGTCTCGGCGACGATTCCCTTTGTCGCACTTGCAGCCATGAACCCGTCCATGTCTACGACGGATCCGGCAGCGAGGACCAGGTTAGCAGAGGCGGGGTCGAGCACACCCTCGACGGTCATGGTCACGCCGGCGAGCTTGGAGTCAACGGTCACGAGCTCTGCGACGACGCCCTCGCCGATGGTGACATCGGCGTTGAAGGTGACAGCGTTGAACTCGAGGTCGGATGTGTTGGCGCCGGACATCAGCTCGATGTCTCCGGAGACGACGAGCTTCTTGCTGGCGACGCCGATGGAGAAGCTGTCGATTCCCTTCAGGGTGACGGCTCCGGTGGATGCGGAGATGGTGATGGGCTTGTATTTGGCGATGGTTCCGTTGTTGACGATCTTTCCGCTGTCGCCGAGGACGACACCGACGGTGTTGTTATTGGCGGCGAGCATCGCGCCGTCGGCGATGACGAGGGTACCGTTGACGATAATTCCATCCGCAGCGTTGATTACGAGCATGCCGGTGACGGTGAGGGTGATTCCGGCGGGGATGGTGAGCTTCTTCGCCGCGGGGACCTCGGCGTTGGCGATGGTCATGTTGGCATCGAGGGAACCGCTGATTCCCTGGAGATCCTCATCATCGATGGCGGGGACCTCCTTCATCTTTTCATCGACGAGGGTGCTGGCACCGGCTGCGTTGACGAATCCGGTGACTTCGGCTCCGGCCCTGATCTTGATTTCTCCGGTACCGGCGTTGACGATGGTGGGGACGACTGCTGCAGCATTACCCTTAACGCCCTTCAGGACTCCCCAGACATCCAGGATACTCTTGTTGTTGAGGGTGATGGTCTCTTTAGCGACATCATCCAGGTCCTTGTTGCCGTATGTGAAGTTTCCAAGGACGTAGAGGACTGCAAGCTCGTTGAGCTCGAGACCCATAGCTACCTTGGGGTTCTTGTCGGGGTGGACGTACTCTCCGATGATGACTTTGTTGTCGCCGGCGGGTGCGTAGGCGATGGTCTTAGCAACATCATCAGTATAGGTTATGGAATCAACTGCAGCCGCAGTGGTGGCCTCGGCGACTCCGGTTACGACGGAGACGGTCTTGCCTTCGACTATCGTGGTCTTGAGGTCAGCGGCGTCGATCTTTATCTTACCGGCGACGACATCGAACTCTCCCTTCGCGATGATTCCGGAGGCACCGATGGTGGTGCCCTCGGCGACGTAGGTGAAGGTGACTCCCGCGGCGGACTCGAAGACATTGTCCTTGTAGGTGGTGAGGGATACGGTGTTAGCTCCTGCCATGACGGTGGTGTTGCCCTTCTTGACGACGAGGACATCATCAGCTTCGTCGAGCTTGTAGGTCGCGGCAGGGGCCTTGGAATAGGTGACCTTGTTGCTGCTCTTGTCGTAGAACGAAGCGCCAGCGTAGACCATGTTAGCGACAGCCGCTCCAGTAACGGTGACGGAGGGGTCGGCGGTGACGGTGTCAGCGACTCCGATGGTCATGGCTGCAGCGTTACCGGAGACCTTGGCTGCGTTGTTGGCAGTGAAACTGACGGTCACGGTCATGTCGGCGGCGGCGTTGAGCCCGGTGATAGCGAATGCGGCCGCGTCGTAGGTGGCTTTATTGTCTCCCGAGAACGCGGTTGCGCAATAGACGGAGGCGGTGACGTTAGCAGTCACGGTGACGCCCGCGCCGTTGGCGACGTAGATGAGGACGCCAGCCACTGCCGTGGTAGCGGTGACTTTGACGGTTCCTTCGCCGATGTAGTAGCTACCGGCGGCTGCGACCTCGCTGTCCTTGGTGAGCACATCGCACACGTCAGACTGTGCAGCCTCAGCCTCAACCTCGGAGGTGGCAGCGATTGCCACGGTTCCGGCTGCGATCATCGCGAAAACAGCGAGGATGGCCAGCAGGACCGTTTTGTTGTTCGTTTTCATTTCGTTTTTCATCATAGGAACAAAGTGTGAAAAACTATGCTCATGGATTTCTAACAACTAGAAAATTAGAATGTCTGGTACAATTAATATTAGGAAAAAATTGAACAACAAAAATGTATTACAAACAATCGAAAAGTTAGAAAATAACCGATTTCAGACGACTAACAAATGTGTAGTTAGCAGAAAAAATCGATACAAATTTGTGAGTTTTACATCAAATGCAGATAGCGCAGTATTTAAGTCTAGCGTGATCCGCAGCCACCCCAGTTTAAATACGGGGACGGCTTGGTCACACTGTTAGAAGGGTATGGATGGTTTGTGCATCCTTCGAACAAAAAAGGGGGGGTTTTAAATACTCTGGTGCCTAACCCCTTATTATCTACAGAAGAAAGGACTGTAGACGTCTGGAATTGGGTGGGGATCGCCCTGGTGCCCGGAAGGGGATCGCGGCGGTATTCCAAAGCAGTCCGGACACCCTCTCCGGGTGTGTGCCGTCCGCGCATGTCCGGGGAAGAAGAAAAGGAGCAGATGTTCCTATGAAATATGCAACAAAAACGAACAACAAAACTGTCCTGCTCGCTATCGTCGCGGTTTTCGCGATGATCGCCGCAGGAGCAGCCGTGGTCATGGCGTCCTCCGAAGATGTGGAAGCCGCCAACGTGACGTTCACGGAAATTCCTGGAGACAAGAAGATTGTCGACTCCGGGAACTACTTCGTCAACGAGGCCATGACCCTGACCGGAGAGAAGAACATCAAAATCTCCGTCTACATCGCCGCCGCCGTCGAACTCACCATCGACAGCGACACCATGACCGTCGACGTATACTTCGCCGACAGCGCCGTCAAAGAGGAAGTCACCACCGACTCCCCCAAGATCGCTACCGCTCTCGTCAGCGATGGCGCGCTCACGGCGACCATCACCAACTTCGGGCCCGAGGGCAAAGCAATCACCCTCGCCGGAGATGCTGATGTCATCACCGTCACACCTGCCGATGACATTGCCATCAACACGGAAGGCATCACCTACGACGGAGCCCTCTTCACCCTGGCCAGCGGTGTTGCCACATACACCAGCTACCCTGCCAGCACGTACGGCCTCAAGGCCGATGACGTGCTCATCGTCAAGTCCGGAAACACCACCGTCTCCTGCGGGAACAGCATCGTGAAGCTCGAGGGCTACGGAGATGAGCTGCTCTTCTCCTCCGAGGAGGGAGTCACCTTCACCTACGAGGAGAACGAGGTCGTTGCATCCGGAGTCATCGCGACCGGAGAGCTCTATGTCTCCACCGGATTCATGAAGGTCGCCGAGGGTAAGACCCTCAGCTACGCCATCCTCGACGATGCCGTTATCACCGGAGTTACCACCGCTCCTGTTGCGCTCGATGCGGGAATCCTCGCCATCCCCGCCGGGCAGGAAGTCACCAACGTGCCCAAGATCATCCCGTCCGAGCCCGAGGACATCGAGTTCGGCGTCATCATGGGAGACTTCGTCCACCCCGACAAGAACCCCAAGATCGCTCAGGACCTCACCATCAACTCCGGTGCTCTCCTGACCATCCCCGCCAAGAGCACCTTCACATACGGAAACAAGAACGTCGATGACCTTACCATCACCATGATGGATGTCTCGGCAATCGACATCTGGGGAACCGTCAAGGGTGTCGCTGGCCCCAATGGAGCATACCCGGAGATCGAATCAGACGTTGATGAGCCTGTGCTTCTCAGCGAAAGGTACGTCAAGGTCAGGGCCGGTGCCGAGATCACCGGAGTCAGGGGCCATGACGACAACGTCATATGCCTTGAGGCACCCGCCATCGAGGACGACAGCGACCTTTACGGAATCAGCGGAACCCTCACCTCCAACACCACCGTCACCAACGCCGAGATCCCCGCGGGCAAGATACTCACCATCCCCGCCGGAATCACCCTCACCGTTACTGAGATGCTCGTCATCAACTCCGACCTCGGAATGGTCATCAACGGTACCCTCGTCATCGCCGACGGCGCGATGCTCGCATCCAACGCCGGCGCCGAGGATGGAGAGATCATACTCGGAGAGACTGGAACCATCGTCAACAACGGAATCATCGCCAAGTACAACCCCGTCGTCATCGCGGACGAGGACGGCTGCTCTGTCACCTTCGCCGGTGTCGACGGTATCGTTTTCGACACCATCGACCTCCTCCTCACCTACGATATCGGAGTTTCCGGAAACCTGACCCCCATCGCCGGATCCAACGGATCCATGGTCGTTTTCGATGGCGTCATCTTCAACGGCGATATCACTATCGGAAAGGATGTCTTCGCCATCATCGATGATGACTGCCTCCTCTCGGAATACACGATGGTCGTCGATGGAATCCTCGATATCGATGTAGAAGCCGATCTGGTGCTCGATGCCGGATCCACCCTGACCGTCAACGGATACATTGTTACCGCAGAAGAAGGCAGGATCTACGCTGCAACCACCGACCTCAATGGAACCACCGTGAAGGACGGCGACTGGGGCGAGACCACCATCGACCTCTCCGTCGGTGCAGCAACAAAAGCCGAAGCGGACCCCACCATCCACTTCCTCACCGGATACACGATCGAGGTCATAGCCGTCCCGTTCACCGAGGCGGGCGAGGCCATGGTCATCCAGTCTGTCTTCATCTCCGGAGACCTCAACGTCACCCCTGCTGTCGGCACGGGCTACGCCCTCACCACTCCCGCCACCCTGAACGTCGGCGGGGACAACCCCGTGGTCGTCGGACTCGGCGACGAGCTCGTCCAGAACGTCGAGGGCGCCTATGTCGTCTCCGAGGTCCCCGTTGACGTCATCGGAAAGGTCATCTCCATCAACGAGATCGAAGACGATGACAACGTCGTCGGAGCCCTCTACACCGTCACTGTCGAGAACGTCACCAAGTACTACGTCGTCGACTGGAACACCGGACTCGACGGAATCGCCGGATACGACAACAAGACCGTCACCCTCATCGGACTCGAGGGACTCGAGGCCGACCTCGACGGAAGCCTCAACATCCTCGAGGGAGAGACCGTCGAACTGTATGGAGCAGAAGGGTTCATCACCATCCCCGAGGGAGTCGTCCTCTACGTCTCCAACGGAGGAGTGTTCGATGCAGACATCATCGGCAAGCTCGACGGAAAGATCATCGTCGAGGCCGACGGAGACTGCGTGCCCGCACCCGGACTCTACGAGGTCTACTCCGAGGACGAGGACGAGACCGTCACCTACAGCGGATTCCTCACCGCCCTCGCCGAGGCCGAGGCCGGGGACACCATCACCATCAGCGGAATCTACACCGCCGACAGCCTTACCATCCCCGCCGGAATCAACGTCGTCGTCGAGGGAGGGCTGGTCATCACCAAGAACCTGACCATCACCGCCGGTGCCACCCTTACCGTCGAGGGCGCCATCGTCGTCGGAGACGACGAGGGCAAGACCAAGAACACCAAGGTGCTCAACAACGGAACCTTCGACATCTCCCCCGCCTTCAGCGCGACCTTCTACTCCTACGCTGAGGATGCCAACGCCCTGCAGATCACCTCCGATGGGAACTTCATCTACCAGACCACGCAGGACTTCCCCGCTAACACCAAGTTCGTCGGCGTCACCTACGTCGACGGAACCAAGACTGTCCTCACCTCCATCGACAACGCGATCGAGGCCGAGGCCGCGGAGATCGTCATCGACGGAGAGTACAACTCCACCGAGGCCATCGTCCTCGACGGCACCAAGCTGACCGTCAACGGAAAGGCCACCTTCGCCGCCATCGACATCACCGATGGAGAGCTCGCTGTTGCCGGAACCCTGACCGCCACCGTCACCGGTGCCGTCGGAGAAGGCGCCGCAGCCGTCGTGCTGACCGGATTCACCGGAACCATCACCGACGGAGTCGTCGGCGGAGAGAACGTCATGGCCATCGAGGCCATGACCGCCGGATCCATCGAGGTCAAGGCCGGGGACGTCACCGTCACCGCCGCGGACATCACCATCGCCGACAACTCGTACATCGTCGTCGACGCGGATGCCGAGCTCATTTTCGCCGCCAACTCCACCGTGGCCGTCGCCGAAGAGGGCCTTCTGGACATCGACGGAATCCTCACCATCAGCAAGGACAAGGAAGTCACCATCAACGGAGGCACCGTCCTCCTCGACGGTGTCGTCATCGTCAACGGAGACCTGACCATCGGCGAGTCCATCGTCATGGGCATCATCAACGTCTTCGGAGAATTCACCGCCGGCGACATGCTCCTCCTCGGAACCATCGCCGTCGACGACTCCGCCGAGAGCACCGCCGCCGCCACCTTCCACGACGTCGTCATGGGAGCCGCCGCAGTCGGAGCCGCCCCCGAGATCCTCGGAAAGAAGATCACCCTGGCCGAGGGCTGCGCCCTGGTCGTCTTCCCCGGCGCCACCGTCGGAGAGGCCACCGTCAGCGACCTGAAGTCCACCGAGTTCTACGCCAACGGTGTCCTCTACGTCACCGCCTACGCCAACGCCGGCGAGGTCAACGCTGTTGCCGCGGACGGAATCATCAACGATGTCATCCCCATGGAGGGATACGACATGACCGGATCCGATGTCGCCGAGAACTGGACCGACATCACCGGAGCCAAGGCCACCGCTGCCACCAAGGTCGGAGCCAAGGCCGCCCTCTTCTTCGAGGGCGTCCAGCTCACCGCCAAGGTCA
>SUTA01000035.1 GCA_015063135.1 Thermoplasmata archaeon | reverse complement strand
CGAGGTCACCTTCAACGGCAAGGTCCTCAGCGGCCTGATGGTCTTCGAGATCACCCCTGAGATGGTCGGACCCACCGCCAAGTACGTCCTCTCCGTCACCGGAGACATCGTCATCGACGAGCCCGTCATCCCTGAGCAGGAGAAGGAGGACAACACTATCATCATGGTGCTGCTCGCCGTCCTCGTTGTGATGGTCGTCATCCTGGCGATCGTCGTCATCCTCAGGATGATGAGGAGCTGATCTCCCCTCCGAGGTCCGGCTTGCCGGACCTCGCAAACCCCTTACCGCCCTCTGGGGCGGAACCTATTCTCAATTCAGAACTTGGATCGTGATGTGGCTGTGCGGGTAACCTCTCGCCCTGCGATCGCATCCTCATATTGATGCATCGCAGAACATGAACGAAAGATGAAATGGAGCACGGAGGATCCGACTCAGCAGGCCCTCAGGGGTTGGTGTCTGCCTTATCGGTCTTTGGAGGACTGGCATACGAATCCTCCAAGAGGCGAGAGGGGAATTGTCATCTCAATCGCTGAATGTTCATCGTAATCCAACAGGCCCGCATAGTGACTGTCCAAACGATATTCCTTGCAGCAGCCTGTTTATGGGATGAACTTCCCATAATCCAAAATCGTTTGAATATATCGCCTGAAAAACGCAGACAGTTACTAGAGGGCACCATTCGATGTTAACCATGGGTAAGTCAACCGGCCCATTGGACTGAAACACCGGATCTGACCGATCGATAGGCGGACCATGTAACAATTAAAATAGTCAGGTTTATTGGCTATTCGCTTATTGGATGATTTTCGTCATTGCGTCTGATATGGCAAAATACATCTCCGATGTCAATCAGATCGGAATGCTATGGGCCTCCTTTTGTTGTCTATCGTCAAAGTGTCAGACGTTTTTTTCTGTTAATATTTGTCATACGATGTTGTAGTGTTTACATTATGTTCCTATGATGAAAAACGAAATGAAAACGAACAACAAGACGGTCCTGCTGGCCATCGTCGCGGTCTTCGCGATGATTGCTGCAGGAGCCGCCATTGTGATGGCCTCCTCTGAGAGTGTCGATGCCGCTGACGTGACCAACGTCGCGCCCGCACCCGCTACCATCAGCGAGGCTGGGAACTACTATGTCGGAACCAGCATGATCATAACCGTCAACGGCACTACCGATGCCGCTGCTGCGATCTATGTTCTCGTCGGTGCCGAAGTCACCTTCAAAGGCACAGCCGGCAACTTGGTCGATATCACGATCTACCAGGTCAAGGCCGCTCCCGTGAACGGCACCATTGCCGATGCGAACATCGTCATCGACAAGATAGCTGTGGATAATCTCGGAAGCGCCGAGAACCTGACCTACACCGCGAAGCTGGACAGCGCCAACAAGAGCGCCAGCACCGTGAGCGGAAACGTCACTGGTGCCGTTGTCACGCTCGGAGACGGAAAGATCAAGATTGCCTCCGATGGCAAGCTGGTTTCCGCTAACGTGATTGAGAACCTCACCTCCAATGCAGTCATCACCACTGCTGGAAAAATCACCTACCTCGGCGACATGTCCGAATCCATCGCACTCGCTGCCGATGGCGACGCCGTGAGCATCACCAGCGGCACCGCTAGCGTTACAGTCGGTGCCAACGAGGCCGTGGCCGCTCTGACCGCAGTAAACGGCGGAGCTCTCGTCTTCGAGAATGCTGAGGGCGTGCTCAAGGTCTCCGGAACCCTCGCTGCTCTGAACTCCATCACTGTCAAGACCGGATCAATGACAGTCAAGACCGCAGCTGGTCTCGCGGGGATGATCACCGGAACCACTGCAGGAATCTTAGCCCTCGCTGACAACGATGTCGTCAGCGCGGACATCACCGCCGAATCCAATGTCATCCGCGGATACTACACCGCGCCCTCGAAGATCCAGACGGACATCAAAATCCTCGGAACCCTCTACGTAGGCAAGGCTCTGACCTTCGGAGTCAAGAACGAACTCAAGACCATCCTCCTCCTGCCCGATGCCAGCATGGATGTCTGGTCATCCGTTAAAGGAGTCGGTCTGCTTAACCTGATCTCAATTGACGACGAGACAGACTACACTGACCACATGGCTACCGTCACCATCCGCCAGGGTGCCACCTTCTCCGGAATGTCCATCGGGAACTATGAGTACGGTGAGTATCCGGAAGAGAAACTCGGACTGAACGTTGTGGACATGCCTGCGACCAACACCTACACCAAGCTGTCCGGAAATGTTACCGGCCCCATCGAGAACGGCGTCCTCATGGAGGACCTGACCATCCCCGAGGGTGCCACCGTCACCGTTACCAAGATGCTCGCCCTCAACGGCGGACTGCTGACCGTCAACGGAACCCTCATCATCGAGGAGGGAGCCCAAATCGGAAGCACCAATGCCGGTACCGACATCGGTGAAGGCATCAACGCAATCAAAGTCGGCAGCAAGGGTAAGATCGTAAACAACGGAACCCTCGGGAAGGACCTCTCCGTTGCCGTCGGAACAAGCGCCACCTCGTACGTGGAGCTCAACGGCGTTTACGGCCTCGGGATCTCCGTCTCCTCTTCTGCTATCGACCTTTCCGGCGACATTACCATGATCTCCGATACCCTGTACCCCGCGAACATCGAGACCGCTGGTGCCACCATCACCAAGGATCTGACCGTCCCCAAGTACGTTACCCTGAACATCATCTCCGCCACCCTGTCCTCCACTCTGGATGTCAAGGGAACAGTCATCCTCGGTGACGTGGAAAGCGAGGTCGCAGAAGATGTCATCGCCCTCAAGATGAAGGCCGGTGCCGTCCTCAATGTGACCGGTACGCTGTGCGGTGCTGATGATGTAGTAGAGGAAATCGAATACAACCACGGACAGATAGCGGCTTACGTCACGGAGCCCGGAAAGGACCTCCTGTCCGATGTCGCCATCACAACCCCCACTGCTATCATCGACACCCTTGCAGGGGAATATTCCAAGCTCGGCGAGATCCCCGTCTACTACACAACCTCTGGTTACACCATCGAGGTCGTGAAGTACACATACATCGATGAGAACGGAGATTCCATGTACTACCAGCGCGCCGAGGTCTCCGGAAGCCTTGTGCCTTCCGTGGCCAAGCCCACCGGTTATGAAGTTGAAGACGAGGCCACGTTCGCCCTCTCGGGAGGATTCTTCTTCATCAACTCCGAGGACAAGCTCGCGTACAACAGCGATGCCATCGTAGCGCTCGTCGATGATGATGCATACCTCATCGTCGAGGGTGAGATCAGCTCCAAGTTCCTTGTCCTCAACGATAACATCGTCGGTGCACACTTCATCGTTGGCGGAGCCAGCGAGAACCCCGTGTACTATATCGTCGACTACAACGCAGGACTTCTCTCCGCCGTGCTCGCCGACGACTATACGATTACTATCGTCGGTCTTGAGGGTTACAAGTTCGACCTCGCCGGAGACTACTCCCTGCCCGCCGACTGCGTCATCGAGTCTGCTGGCGCCGGTTCCTTCGTGATCCCCGAGGGCGTCTCCTTCACCGTCATGGCAGGAGCAACCCTCGACCCCGAAGTCTTTGCAGCCATCGATGGAAGGCTCATCGTCATGGCCGACGGAGTCTGCGACAATGTTCCCGAGGAACTGTACGCCGTCTACTCCGAGGATGCCGCAGGCAACATGAAGTACTGCGGATTCCAGACCGCCCTGAACGACGCCGTCGCCGGAGAGACCATCTCCGTCGTCCGCGATGTCGAGCTCGACAGCCTCACCGTCCCCACGGGAGTCACCGTGGAGATCGAGGCCGGAACCTTCGCCATCAAGAAGAGCCTCATCGTCTCCAACGATGCCAAGTTCATCACCGGCGGAAACTTCAACATGGGAACCGCCCAGAACAAGAACAGCAAGGTCACCGTCTACGGAACCCTCGATGCCACCTCTGGCAACTCTACCTTCATCGGCGTCGCCGACTACGAGATGGTCATCGAGTCCACCGGTAACTTCATCTACAAGACCTCCCAGGAATTCACCAACACCAAGCTGGTCGGAGCCGTCTACAAGGACGGAACCTACAACGTCCTGACCACCCTTGACAACGCCATCGAGGAGGGAGCCACCGCGATCACCATCGCCCAGGATTACAACTCCTCCGCACCCATCGAGCTCGACGGAGTCACCCTCACCATCAACGCCGACACCAAGGTCACCCTCGGAACCGTCGACGTCGCCGGCGGATCCATCGTGATCCTCGGAGAGGGCGAGCACGTCGGAAAGCTCACCGCCATCATCAACGGAACCAACGGAGTGGATGAGGCAGCAACAGTCACTGTCACCTCCTTCACCGGATCCATCAGCGACAAGGCCAAGAACGGGGCCTACACCATGTCCCTCGACGCCATGACCAGCGGATCCCTGACCGTCACATCCGGTACCCTCGTCATCGGAGCTGAGGCCATCACCGTCGCCCCTGACCAGTACCTCACCGTCGCCACCGATGCTGAGCTCATCAACAACGTGAACACCAACATCACCAACCGCGGTGCGTTAAACGTTGCCGGTACCCTCGCCGTTTTCGATGGAACCCTGACCGTTACAACCAACGGAGAGGCTCAGTTCAACGTGTACGGAATCCTGGATGTCGACGGAGCGATGGTTGTCAATGGAACCGCCTCCTCTGTAGCCAACATCTCTGGACTCGCCTATATCGACGGACAGATCGCCATCGGCGCCTTCAACCTCTACGGTGCCATGTACATCAACGACGACGCCGAGAGCACCGCATCCGCCACCTTCAACGGCAATGTCATGCTCGGCGAGAGCTCCTTCACCGGAGCCGTCGCCACTCTCGACGGAAAGAACCTGAACATGGATGCCACCCACTACATCCTCGCCTTCGCGGGTGCAGAGGTCGATGATCAGATCGTAGAGAAGCTCAACCTGAAGACCACCGAGTTCTACATCAACGGAACCCTCTACGCCACCGCCTACGGTGTCGCAGGAAATGCCATCAGGACCGTCACCCTCGATGACACCGGTGTCATCAACGCGAACACCGTCATCGTCGTGCCTGGTTACAACATGGACGGACTGACCGATGTCACCAATTGGAAGGACATCAATGGCGTGAAGTTCGCCGCCATCCCCAACATCGGTGCTGCCGGCGCAGAGGCCATGTTCTTCGAGGGAGAGGCTGGAGTAGCTGAAATCGTGATCAGTGTCGGTACCGGAATGTCGATCTACGTCGACGGCGTCAAGCGCTTCAGCGGAGCCGAGATCGTTGGAACGATGGGCGCCCACACCGTCTCCGTGACCGTCGACCCCGGCTACAAGTACGCCGACGGAACCACCGCCACCATCACCTTCAACGGAAAGGTCCTGTCCGGACTCCTCACCTTCGAGGTCACTCCCGACATGGTCGGCAAGCAGGTCATCCTGTCCGCCATCGGTGACATCGTCGTCGACCAGCCCGACATCCCCGAGCAGGAGAAGGAGGACAACACCGTCATCATGGTGCTGCTCGCCGTCCTCGTGGTCATGGTCGTCATCCTGGCGATCGTCGTCATCCTCAGGATGATGAGGAGCTGATCTCCCCTCCGAGGTCCGGCTTGCCGGACCTCGCAAACCCCTTACCGCCCCTCGGGGCGGACTCTTCTGTAATTTTGAAAATGGGATCCGGATTCCCGCAGCATGGAGCTTGATCACAATCATCCAAGCGTGACGTCGTTCGACGATAATCGCAGGATCCCATGTCCCGATGGAACTCTTATGATCTGCATCAGGTCCGGGCGTCCATGTCCGGCGCTCGGTCCTCCTCCCTGCCCCATACCACGGTCTTGGACATCCTGCGGTGGATGTGCACCAGGATCAAACATGAGATGGTCAACACTGCGGCCGTACCCGCCAGGACGCAGCCCCGGGGGATGTGCCCCCCGGTCTCCAGGCCGACCAGCGCCGCAATGAAGCCGGCCATGATGGAATATGCCGCGAGGTACTTCCAAGCGCGGCGGTCGAGGAACACGTCCCCCTCGAACTCCTCCGTGATCCGCATCCCTCCCATGGTCCTGTCCCAGGACACCGTGAACGATTCCTCCCCGGAGAGATGGAGCTCCACCCTCGTGGTGACGTGCGAGTATCTGAGCACGACAAGGTGCTCCCCGTCCGGCATCTCGAACGTCCTGCTCCCGCCGCCCACTATCGTGCCGTAGAGGATGCCGTCGATCTCGATGGATATCTCCTTCGCTCCCAGCAGGAACCTGCCCCTGGCGTAGGTAACCGTCAGGCTGCCCATGGCCCACCCCGCATCGGTCGCCCTTGGACAGTCCCAGTACCCCGTGCCTGAGGATCCTGTCCAGCTTCCCGTCCGCATCCGGGTCGCCCCTCCAATCGATGAACTTCCCGGAGGCGACCGCGTTTGACAACATGATTATGTACTCTGCGACGAAGACGAAGTCGGGATGGACTTGCTCCATCCGGCCGTAGTCAGCCCCCAGGATGCCCCTCAGGACAGCCTCCGCCGATGGGTATCCGCGGGGGTACCTCCTGCCGGTGCTCGCGAAGTACATGTACGCCCTGGCTATGTGGCTGTTGGAGCCCAGGTAGCCGCAGTACGCATCCCATACGTCCAGCATGTAGCAGTCCACCGACTCCCTCGTCAGCTCCGGGGGAATCTTCACTCCCTTCAGCACGAGCTTCAGCTCGTGGCACACCCTGTCGAAGCATGCCGCCATGAGCCCCTCCCTTGAATCGAAGTACTTGAACACCAGCGACTGGGAGCAGCCGACATCCGAGGCCACCTGCCCGGTGGAGAAGGAGCCTCCCTGCTCAGCTATGCGCCTTATCGTTGCATCGATTATCGCGCTCCTCTTGTTCGCCATCGTGGAATCCACGCCGTCCGCGGATAAAAAGCAGAGGTATCCGGGCGCTCACCTTCTCCGCGGAGGTGACTGCGCGCGTAACTATCCATTAAATATCCGCAACGGGAAGGATATCTGCGGCCCGGAGGTGCGGAGGATGGAAGATGAGGCGAAGCTCGCGTTGTTCCTGCTGGTGATGCCCTTGGGGGTCGCGGCGGCCGTCCTGGCGCTGGTGATGACGGGACCGGACCCGTCCGCGAACAACGTGCTGATCCTGGTCTTCCCGGTGCTGGCCGTGGTATCGGCGGTCATGCTGACGGGCAGCGGTTCCTGGGCGGTGGCCGGATACAATGCTATGTCGCCGGAGGAGAAGCTGCGTTACAATCGGAGGAAGGTGGCCCGGGCGGGCGGGATGGCCATGTTGGGCCTGGCGGCGTTCGTCGGTCTCCTGCTATGCGGGGGCCCGTGGATGTACGCCGGGGTAGCCGTCATGGCCGTTTCGATATTGGCGGCATCAGTTTACATGAGCAGATGCGCCAGGATCCGAATCGATCGGAGCGTCCCGGGCTGGAACCTGGAGGAAGGAGGCATGGAGGGTAGCGGCTTCGGCGCCATCATGGGGAGGATGAGGGCGGGAGAATGGCTGGTCGTGGCGGCCAATGCCACCCTGCTCCTCATCGCCACCGTATCGTTCCTCGTCCTCCCGGACATCATCGTGCACCACTGGGGCATCGGGGGCCCGGATGCGATAGGCGGCAAGGTTGCGGTCTTCAAACCCTTCCTGCTGTCGTGCGGTATCTCATTCGCATCGATATTCCTCTCCTGGCTCTTCGAGAGGAAAGGGGTGGATGACAGCGACGTGCTCCGCTATGTGATGCTGATGCTGAGCCTCATCGTCGCGACGGTGGCCATAATCGGCGCGTTGGCGGTGCTGGCATACAACATCCGATGGGGATCGCAGCGGCAGGGGTGCTCCCCAGCATCGGCATTCTGAGGCCATCCTGTGCCGGATGACAGGAGGGGCATCTGGGGACTGCGTTGCACAACGATTTGGCTGGATTCGTGGGCGGATTCTGCGACTTTTTATTTATCGCACACAGCGGTATCATACTTTTCGGAAAAAAGGTGAGTCGATGAACCGCGGATACTTAGCGATAGCAGCCATGGTTGCGGCCATCGCCATCGTTGCAGGCATCGCGCTTGCGCTATACGATGGCGGCGGGC
This sequence comes from Thermoplasmata archaeon, assembly GCA_015063135.1. Classification (GTDB taxonomy): domain Archaea; phylum Thermoplasmatota; class Thermoplasmata; order Methanomassiliicoccales; family Methanomethylophilaceae; genus Methanoprimaticola. Next base: position 36,956 of record SUTA01000035.1, on the reverse strand, counting down.
AGGAGACCGTAGCGATCGAGGTCAGGGCCGATCCGGACGGCATGATATCGGCGGAGGACGGGACCTACGTGATCGGGGCACTCGGTGCCCAGGACGAGGGGGTGAAATACCTCCTGAGGGCGATATCCGAGAGCGCCGGGACGCTGACCATCCCGGCGGAGATCATGGCCGCCCTGAGGGATGCCGGCGGATCGCTCGAGATGGGCGTCGGGGACGTCAATTTGACGCTGTCGGAGGGGACGGTGCGGACGATGGATGAGGGGACGGTGCGCTTCGCAGTCGAGTCGTCCGAGTATCCCGGCGCGAACGGCGATGCCGCGGGGCGCCCGTGGTACACCATGGAACTGACGGCCGGCGGGGAGGCGATCGCGGCCGTCCCCGGGGGCTGCGAAGTCTCCGTGCGCTACGCGCTGAAGGCGGGGGAGAGGGGCGGAGACCTCTACGCCCTCGCCGTCGGGAACGGCGGGGCCAGACTCCCCGGCGTGTACAAGGACGGCAGATTCGCGTTCGCCACGGAGGAGCTGGCGCAGTTCGTCCTATGCTGCAGCGGATCACAGGGCGATGTGCAGGGCGGATACAGGGAGCCCGCCAGCACCCCGCCGTCCCAGTGGTCCTACTTCGGCGGGGACATGGGGAGCTTCGGCGTGACGGATTCCAAGACCCCGACGGATGCTGGGGGCTTCGCCCTCAAGTGGAAGGTCTCGTATCCGACGGAGAGCGGCTCGATGGTATGGAGGACCCCCTCATCCGCCCTGTGCGTGGATGAATGGGTCTATTACTGGAACGGCATGGACGACGCCGTCTACCGCCTGGACATCGAGACGGGGAAGGTCCTCGCCAGGGGGGACTGCCCGTCCAGGCCGGTGTTCAACATGGGCCTGGCGTACGGTGACGGCAAGCTGTTCGCCACCACATCCACCGGAACGACCACGGTCCTCCGCGCCTATGACGCGGTGACGCTGGAGCAGCTGTTCGTCGGGGCGCCGGTGGACGGGGGAGAGGTCCAGGGCACCGTGACCTACCTCGACGGCATGGTGTTCTTCGGGACGTATTCCGGGGACTACGCCTGCTTCTCCACGGAGGACAGGGACACAGCCAGGCACGACGAGTCCGCCGATCCAGTATGGATGATGAGGTCCGAAGGGTGGTACAACGCGACCCCCGCCTTCTTCGGCGACTCCATGGTGCTGGTGCAGAAGGGCTTCTCCACGGGAGGGGCCACGGCGTACCTGCTGGAGAGGGGCACGGGCCTCGTCAGGGACTCGATCCATTTCGACAGGGAGTACTCCTCGTCCGGCGCCACGTTCTACGAGGGCCGGGTCTACATCCCGCTGTCCAGGGTCATCGACCGCTCGGTCCAGGACCCCGACGAGCATGACGCCCAGCGCCTGGTCATCCGCTCCTACGGGGTGTCCCCGGAAGGCTTCGACAGGGAGTCGGCCAGGTATTGGGAGTCCGATTCCAAGTGGGGATCGACCCAGTCCATGGCGGTGATATGGAACGACACGATCTACATAGGGGGCGGCGGGAAGACCATGGGCACCGACGAGCCGCTGTGGGTCCTCGACATATCCGCCGACGGGTCCATCAGGACCAGGGCCAAGCTCGACATCCTGACCAAGTCCACCCCCATGCTGACCACCGCCTACTCCTCCGCGGACAACGGCTTCGCCCTCTACCTCTACATGATGGAGTACGGGCACGTCTACGAGGGGGAGGATCCGGACAGCAGCAACGGGTACGCTGACGTATTCGTCGTAAGGGATTCCAAGGGCGCAAAGCCGCGGATAGCGGCCCAGTTCAGGCCTGACCCGGAGCAGTTCTGCTACCAGAGCTTCACCATATCCAAGTCCGGCTACGTCCTGATCAGGAACGACTCCACCCTGTTCTGCTACGGGAACGCGAACCCGTACACGGCCGAGGACGTGTCGGCGGCAATCGAAAGGTTCCTGGCCATGGCCCGCGCCGGGAACGTTAACATGAGGGACTACGAGAGGATAGTGGACAGGTACCTGGGGCTCCCGGACTCGGAAAGGGGCAAAGTGCCCAACTTCGCGTCCCTGCAGGAGGCCTGCTGCACCGTGACCCTGAGGGCATACGCCGGCGACATCACCGTGACGGTCCCCCGCGGGGCGTGGACGGACCTGCCCCGCGCGGCGGCACCGGACGGGAAGCATCTGAGGGGCTGGGGGGCGGAGGGCGCCGGAACGGCGTCCTTCGGTCTCGTAGCAACGGACGATACGGTCCTCCTGCCTGTGTACGCGGATTCCGCGAGGATAACGCTGAACCCCGCGAACGGCGGGGCGACGACGGTCAGGACGATCGCCGAGGGGGACCGGCTGCCGTACATCCCAGATCCGGTCAGGGAGGGCTTCGAATTCGACGGGTGGTACCTCGGCGACGCGTTATGCGTGCCCTACGAGACGGCGGTCCACGGCGACTCCCGTCTCGTGGCCAGATGGTCCAAGGTGAGCGAGCTCTCCTTCGACCCCAACGGCGGGGCGCCGGTTGACGGCAGGTACCTCGCCGTGGAGGGCAGGCCCCTGGGGCCCCTGCCGGCGGCGACGAGGACCGGGCACACCTTCCTCGGATGGTACCACGGCGACGAGGCCTTCGCCGAGGGCTCCGTGTACCCGTACGATCACGCCATCACGCTCAGGGCGAGATGGTCGGAGAACCCCGAGGGCTCCGTGTCCAACGGGAAGGGGATAACGGTCACCGGGCCGATAGGCGAGGGATCCACGCTGGAGGCGGCCTTCGTCAGCAAGGTCGGGAGCACGTACGCCGAGCTTGTCGACGCCTGCAGGAGGGACCACGCGGTCTCGGCCGACTGCCTGGTCCTCACCGTGAAGGGCGAGGGCGTGGACGCGAACCTCCCGCTGAGGGTATCCGCCGCGGTGGGGGATGCGCACAACGGCCGGACCCTGGACGTCTACTACTCCCACGGCGGGGTCAAGAAGACCAGCGGCACCGTGGAGAACGGCGTGCTTACCTTCGAGGCCTACGGGAAGAGGGTGTACGGCGGCGTCCAGCTGTCGTTCGGGATCCCCGTGGGCACGGAGATAGGGGGGTGCGTCCGATGCGCAGGAGCACCCTGGTGGCAGTGCTGGCCGTCATGGTGGCGGCGATCTCCCTGGCGGCCGTGGCGCTGGCCCTGGACCACGGAGGGGGGCACCGGTCGGAGACGTACGCGGTGAACCTGAACGTATGCGAGGACGGCTGCTATACCGCCCACCCCGCCGAGGGCAGCAACCTCAGACAGGTGCTGGAGGACGCCCTGGGCGAGGACGTGGTGGTCCTCGGCAACGGCAATGTGTCGTCGTACAAGGGCGTCGGGAACACCCAGGATGCGTCCTGGGTGGTGTTCAGATGGAACGGCATGGGCGGTTGGAGCGCCTACGCGGGAGAGAGGCTGCACAACGGGATGGAGCTGGTGCTCCAGCTGTCGACCAGGACGGTGTCCGACGGGGGGACGGCGTACGACCCCCCGACGCTGGAGATCGTGAAGGACGCGTATTTCTACATACAGATACCCTCGCTGGAGGAGATCGAATCGGTGGCCTCCTCGGGGGCGAGGCCCGATGCCAACAGCGGCGGCCTGACCGCCATGGAGAGGTTCGGGCTCCTCCTGGGCTGGCTGGAGCGCGCCGGCCTCGACGCGGATTCCGTCGAGGGGGGCTTCTGGATAAAGGGGACGGGATCCACGGCCAACGAGGCCCTGGCGGATGCCGTGCAATCATGTATGTACCCGGGGTCGACGATATCGAAGGCGGAGGACAGAGGGGTCATCGAGTACTATCTGGACGGGGAGCTGGTGCACAGCCATCTCGTCAAGGAGCGGATGTACGGCTGGTTCGTCACTTTCCTGGGCTGGACGGACACCAGCCTGGCGAACGGCGACTGGACCTACTGGTCCCAGTTCTCGTACAATCCGAATGCCGGGGCCCTCGACGATGCCAGGCAGTGGACGTACAACACCCTGTCACTCGGCCTGCACGATCTGAGCAGGTACAGTTACTTCGCGCTCGTTCTCCAGACGACGAGCGAGATGGATGCCGACCAGGGGCTGTGGACGAGGATTCCCGTCCCGTCGGAGATACCCGAGGCGCTCAGATGACCGCCCACCGGACCAAGCTGGTCATTACGTTCTCAGTGCTGGCGGCCGTCCTGGTCCTGACCCCGGCCGTGGGGCTCACCCATGCCGAGGCGGAAGGGAGGAGCGGCGTCGTCATCGACTTCGGATACTGGAGCACCTCGTGGGTGGGCGTGGACTTCGGCGACGGCATGGACGGATACCGGGCGCTGGAGAAGGCATGCGAGCTCAGGGGGTACCCCCTGGTCTATCAGGATGATGAGCGCACCAAGGTCTTTTCCGTGAACGACCAGTCCAACCTCCAGGGCAAGATATGGGGGATGTACCTGCTGGACGGGGATGTCTGGGTCGGCTGCGACGATCCGGGGTCGGTCATGCTGGGCCAGGGCGACATAGCGGCATGGGCGAGGGCGTCGGGCCCGGACGACGTCATCCCCGGAACCGACCAATCCGGATTCACGTACTACAGCTATGCCGACGGGGGCCGCTCCCTGAGGACGGGGGAGAAGCTGAAGGTCGTCTCCCTGGCGCCGTCCGTCACGGAGACGATATGCTCCGTGGGGGGATTGGATTACATCATCGGCACGGACCTCTACAGCAACTACCCGTCCGGCGTGGCGGCGGCCAAGGAGGACGGGAGGATCAGGAACGTGGGGGGATACTCGGACCCCAACTACGAATGGATAGTGAAGCTGGGGCCGGACGTGGTATTCTGCGAGGGAGGGACCGGGGAGCATGTCTCGATGGCGGACAGGCTCCGCAAATCCGGGATCAACTGCGTCGTGACCTACGACGTGAGCACCCTGGACATCCTATACGACAACATCTGGATCGTGGCCTCCGCGATGGGGCTGAGCGAGAACGCCAATTCCGTCATACAGGCGCTCAGGGGGACGGTGGACGCGGTGTCGGGCGTGATCGGGTACCAGGCGCCGGTGAGGACTTTCATCGCATTGTCGGCGGACCCGTCCCCCTGGACGTCGGGGAGCGGCACATTCGCATCCGACATGATTTCCAAGGTGTCGGGGAGCAACGTCTTCGACTCGCAGTCCTCGTCATGGTTCATGGTGTCCAAGGAGCAGATACACTCGAAGCAGCCCCGGGCCATCATCATACTGCACAGCAAGGAGGTTTCCTCGCAGGAGGAGTACGACGCGATAATGGAACGCATCGACCCCGTCTGGAGGGAGACCCCGGCGTTCAGGGACGGCAACGTCTACATATTCTCGGGCAAGGCCGCCGACCTGCTGTCGAGGCCGGGGCCCAGGCTGTCGCAGGCGGTGGAGCTCCTCGGCAAGGCCCTCCACCCGGGATCGTTCCTCGGCAGGGACCCTCTGGACGCGATACCGAAGTACCTGGGCTCCGACTACATGGAGTACCTGTCGTACCAGAGGGTGATGGCATGAGGGCGATGGCCATCGCCGCCGTTCTCATGGCGGCGCTCCTGTCGCTCCCGGTCGCGCCGCTCGATGCGGATGCCGGGGACATGGTGCTGGTGGATTTCGGCAACGGCTCCTACCGGTGGTATGCGAACGGCGGAGGGGGCAGCTTCGACGAAGTCCTCTCGTCCTCGGTGGACGACCAATCTGTCGTGGACGGGATCAGGGCGGCGCGCTCCGGCGACTGCCTGTGGCGCACCTTCGTCTGGGACGGCGGCTGGGTGCACAGGGCGACGGACCTGGGCGGGACGTGCTCCGGGACGGTGGCGTTCGCGCTCTACCCGGAGGGATTCGCTCCGGTATGCACCCCGGAGCACCCGACGTCCTGGACCTCCCTCGGCGGGTCGTCCTCGGCCTCCAACGTGACGGCGTCGCACGGCCAGAGGGACCCCAGGATGCCGGTGGAATGGTACAACACGTACACCACGGGATACGTGGACTCGGGGCTGGTGGTCGCAGGCGGCATGCTGTACCACACCACGGGCGGGGTGTACGGCGCGACCGGAGGCGACGAGGATGCGTGGGTGTACGCCCTGGACAGGTTCACGGGCTCGGTGGTATGGAAGTACCACGGGCAGAAGGGGGCAGGCTACGAGGTGACCACCCCGCTGATCGTCGGGGATTTCCTGATAGTCGCGTTCACCTGCGGCGAAGTCGTCTGCTTCGACAGGTTCACCGGCGACGTGAAGGACACCGTCGCGGCGGGGGTGGACCCGCCCATCGATGCCGACGGCGACGTCGTGTGGGACGGGAGGGTCTTCCAGACCGGGGGCACCACCCCCGTCTACGACTCCGGCAGGATATACCTCGGGACGTCGTCCGGGACGGTCATGTGCCTGGAGCTGTCGCCCGAGGGGAGGTTCGGCCTGTGCTGGGAATACATCCCGCCATCCGAGAGGGGGCCGTCGGGCGAGTATGCCGGCACCAGGGGGTGCTTCTACTTCCACGCCCCCACCGTCGGCGATGTCGGCGGGAGGAGGATGCTCTTCATAGGCAACTACGAGGGTTACGTGCACGCGCTCGATGCCGATACTGGGGAGCCTGTATGGGCGGAGAGGGTCATAGACCTGAGGGAGGACAACAGGGCCGCCCCGGGGACCCCGGGCTCGGCGGCGTCCATCTCCCTGTCCCCCGACGGGACCCGTCTGCTGGTTGGATGCACTGACGGCGCGCTGTTCTCGCTGGAGGGGTATCTCCTAGGGCTCGATCCCGGGACCGGCAGGAGGCTGCAGGTCGACGGTGCGGATTGGAGGCTCGACGGGCTGTTCACATCGCCCGTGGTCACCGGGGAGGGGTTCTACACGTACGTATCGCCGCTATCGGGGACGCAGTCGTTCGCGGGGGCAGGAGGCGGGAGCATAGAGGCCACCGCAGCGGTGTACAGGTTCGACTGGGACGGCAGGGCGGTATGGAAGTCCGCGGACTACCAGATGATCAAGGGGGCCCTGACGCTGGATGCCGACGGCATACTTTACGGGATGGACTACTCCGCAGGGGCGTTCTGGCCCACCGGCGGCGGGCTGACCGCATGGGACTCGTCCGACGGAAGCGAGATCTGGAGGGTCCTGCTGTCCCCGTACAGCCAGGACTCGTACTCGATGGTCCAGCCGACGGTGGTCGACGGGAGGATCTACGTCGGCAACGATTTCGGGGCGGTGTACTGCCTGAGCGACGTTCAGGGGGAGGGCACCGAGGAGGAGAGGGTGCAGGCCCTGCAAACGGTGGGGTTCGCCCACTGGTCATGGTATCTGGCCGCGGGCGCGGTCGCGTTTTCGATCTTCATTTTCACATTGCTGTACAGGAGGACAATAGATGTCTAAGACAGGGTTGCTGTCCCAATTGAGGAGGGGATACGACGGGATGAGGTCCGACCTCGAGGATCCCGACGTGTCCGAGATAGGGCTGAAGAAGAGGAGGTTCAGGCTGATAGTGATCTTCGGCCTGTTCATGTCGGTCATAGCGTTCCTGATATCCATATCGATATCCTCGGGGGGCGTCATACCCCTGAGCGATTCCGTCGGCTCGCTGTTCTCGTCAATAGGGAAGGCCCTGCACGGCGACGGGAATCTCGACACGATCGAGATGTACATCTTCAACGCGAGGCTGCCGAGGACGATAGCGGCGATAGCGGTCGGGGCGGGCCTCGCGATAGCCGGCTGCATGTACCAGGCCGTCATCAGGAACCCGCTCGTGGACCCTTACATCACCGGGGTGTCCTCGGGGGCAGGCTGCCTCGCCATGGCAGCCACCGCTCTGGGGTTCTCCATCCCGTTCCTCATGGACAACACGCTGTACGTGATCCCGTTCATGGCCATCGTCGGGGGCGTGATAGCCTTCGCCATAACCATGACCGTCGCCGAGGGCTCCGGGGGGTCTTCCGTAAATTACATCCTGGCGGGGATAATCGTGGGATTCGCGTTCTCGTCCATCCAGACGGTGTTCATGTCCATGGGGAAGGACTACCTGACGGACATCATGTGGTGGCTCTACGGAAGCTTCTCGAACATCAAGTGGGAGGATGCCTGGATCGTGTTCATACCCGTGATGGGGATATCGACGATAGCCATGGTGTGGGCGAGGGAGTTCAACCTGTATTCCATGGGGGAGGACCAGGCGGCGCAGCTGGGGATGGATGTGAAGAGGTTCAAGAGGATGACGATGATAGTGGCGTCCGTTCTGACGTCCCTGTGCGTGGCGTTCGTCGGCATCATCGGATTCGTGGGGCTGGTGGTTCCGCACGCATGCCGCATGGCCCTCGGGAGCGACCACCGCCTGATAATGCCAGCATCCGTCGTCATAGGCGCCATGCTGATGCTGTTCGCCGACCTCATGGCCAGGACGGTCATGTCGCCGACCGAGCTGCCGGTCGGGGCCATCACCGCCATGATAGGCACCCCGGTGTTCGCGTACATGCTCATGAAGAGGGGGCGCAGCTATGGCGGATGACGCGCCGGTGCTGAGGATCTCGGGCCTGGTGAAGGATTTCGACGGCTTCAGGGCCCTGAACGGGATAGACCTCGAGTTCGGGAAGGGCCTGATGGTGGGGCTTATCGGCCCCAATGGCTGCGGCAAGTCCACGATGATGAAGTGCATCTCCAGGATCCACCCCCAGACGGAGGGGACGATAGAGGTCGATGGGAAGGACATCTCCGCGATGAAGGCATCCGAGGTCGCCAAGATCGTCGCGAACGTGCCGGCGGAGGCCGGGCAGACGTTCGGGATAAGCGTGATGGACATGGTCATGCTCGGGAGGTACCCGTTCGTGGACAGGATCTGGTGGGAGAACCCGGAGGACGAGCGGATCACCAGGGAGGCCCTGCGGACATTCGGCATCGACCATCTGAGGAGGAAGCAGGTCGCCCTCTGCTCGTCCGGGGAGAGGCAGCGCGCGCTGATCGCCAAGGCGTACGTCCAGGAGCCCAAGCTGATGCTGGTGGACGAGCCCACCTCCCATCTGGACATCAAGTACAAACTGCAGGTCATGGAGTATCTGCAGAAGATGGCCCGCTCGGACATGACAGTGGTCGTCGCAGAGCACGACATCTCCCTGATGGCCAGGTACTGCGACGTATGCGTGATAATGAAGAGGGGGGAGGTCGTCGCGGTCGGCGACCCGAGGACCATCATCACCGAGCAGCTGATAAAGCGGGTATACGAGGTGGAGGCCAGGGTGGGCTTCGATGCCGACGGGGAGGTGTACATGCTCCCTAAGAGATGCCTCGAGGATTGCGTCCGAGGCCATCGGCTGCATCCCTCCGATCCAGGGAGGGATGCGCTGCCGGTACCGGCCGTGAGCAGCCCCTTTTCCACTCCCGAACACTTACCGAATGGTAAAAAAATGTATTTATTGGGCCAAGTCGAAGCATTGGACGAATAATCCATCCTAAGAGGTGACGCAGTGATCGACGAGACCGAGTTCCAGAAAGGCATGAAGAGGTTGGAGAGGATAGTCCGCAGCTACAGGGAATGCATGGAGATCGAGGGGCGGGAGGACAGGAAGGCCAACGTCTGCAACATCTGCGGCCACAAATGGAAAGCGAACCCGGGGCACCCGCATCCGCGCGAATGCCCCAGATGCCGTTCCTCATACTGGGACGAGGAGGGCATAAGGAGCTACGAATGCTTCAGGTGCGGGTACTCGTGGCTGTCCCCCCAGCCCCCCACCAGGTGCCCCAGGTGCAGGAGCAGGACCTGGGGGTCCGTCTTTCTGGAGGTGAGGTGCAGGAGATGCGGAACCCGTTGGAGGGACCGCGTCAGCGCCAGCGCCCCGATGGCATGCCCGGAATGCGGAAACAGCGACCGCGACAGCATGACGGTATCCCCCAGCAGAGGATGCGCCAAGGACCAGTCGGGCATCCTCAGCGAGGACATCATCAGCAAGATGCGCTCGGCGGGGGACCCGTACTTCAAGGCGCTGTCCCTGGTCAGCGACGGCCTCTCCCATGAGCACGCGGGCATAATCGCAAGGTTCGACAGCGGTAGGTCCGCGGCCTCTATAGCATGCGAGATGTCCATATCCGTGGCCGACGTGATGGCGGTGGTCAGGGTCTACACGGACCTGTCAGAATCCATGGAGAATGCGGGATGAAGCTGATCAACATGGCCAACTTCGGTCCGGTCGCCAGGTACACGGACGCGCATCTGTTCGTGGCGATGGACATCCTGAGCAGGAACGGCTGCTGCAGCAGGAGGGTGCTTGCCGAGGAGATGGACCTCGGCGAGGGAAGCATCAGGAGCATGCTGAAGGTGATGAAGGAGTGGAGATGGATCGACGTCAGGCGGCCGGGGGTCTCGCTGTCAGCGACCGGAAGGGCCAATTTCGAGGATTTCGGGATAAGGTTCGTGGACATCGGAAGCCCCGCCTACGGCGCCAGGGGGCATCAGCAGGCGATTCTGGTGAAGGGGGCGGCGGATACGGTCACAAGCGGCATGGCGCAGAGGGACATGGCGGTCAGGAACGGCGCCTACGGGGCATCGGTGTTCGTCATGCGCGGCGGCAGGATATTTTTCCCTGATTCCTGGGACGTGGATGACAACGATCCGGATTTCGCCGCGACAATCAGGTCCGCCGGCATGGAGGACGGGGACGTCCTGGTGATAGTCTACTCGGATTCCCGCAACCGCGCCCGCGTCATCGCGGCGTCCGTGGGCCTGGCTATGAGATGAGGCCGACAGCCATATTCCTGACGGTCGTGATGCTCGCCGCCCTCTTCCTGCCAGGGGCCTGGGCGGCATCGGAGCAGGGGCCGGACGGCTCGGCGTACGAGTATGAGAAGCACGGCTCCGCGCATCCCGATTATTATTGCGAGATCACCCTGGCGGACACGGTGGGCGATGTGGTGTACATCCCGGCGGTCCTGGAGGGATACGATGTCGCGGTGATATCGGAGGGGGCGTTCTCCGGCTGCCGCATGACATGCGCGGTCGTGCCCCAGACCGTCGCGGTGATATCGGAGGGGGCGTTCGGGGACTGCCCCTACCTGCGGGACGTGTATTTCCTCGGGGACCGCCCCCGCATGGAGGGTGCATTCGACGGGTCGGCGAGATTCCACGCGATGCCGGGGAGGCTGGGCTGGGAGGACGCGGAGGCCATCCCGACCGCCACCCTCGGCGGGATCGTCTATGCGATGATGCCGGACTGCGCCATGGCAGTCGGCGGGGAACCGACCGACGGGACCGTGACCATAGAGCCCGTCGTCGAGGGCGCCGCGGTCAGGAGGATCGGCCCGTATGCCTTCGCAGGCGCAATGCAGCCGGACGGGGAGGTCGAGAGGCGTTCGGACATAAGGGAGGTCAGGATATCCGAGGGGGTGGAGATCGTGGGGGAGAGGGCGTTCTACTACAGCGACATCGAATCCGTCGGATTCGCGGATTCGGTGGGAGCCATCCACGACGAGGCCTTCCGCGGGTGCGTCCTGCTAGGATCCGTGGCATTGGATTCGGTGAGGTCCATAGGCTTCGAGGCCTTCCGCGATTGCGCCGCCATCAGGCAGCTGGTCGTCCCGGGGTCGGTGGAACGCTGCGGCGCAGGGGCGTTCTACCTGTGCACGGGGATGGAGGCCGCGGAGGTGTCGGCCTCCGCCATCCCCGAGCGCATGTTCGGGTACTGCAGCGGCCTCGAGAGGGTGACCCTACACGGCACGGAGGCCATCGGGAGCTATGCGTTCTACAGGTGCGATTCCCTGAGGGCGCTGGAATTGGAGGACGTCAGGGCCATAGGCTCCGAAGCATTCCGTGACTGCGCATCGCTGGAGGAGGCGGTGCTGGGGCGTGCCGAGACGATCGGGCAGGCCGCGTTCAGGGGATGCGTCTCCATCGAGGCGATAACCATGCCGGACACGGTGTCGTACCTGGGGCGCTACGCTTTCGCGGACTGCATCGGGCTGAAGAGGATCGTCGCCCTCGGATCGGCGCCGGCCGGCGACTCCACCGTGTTCCTCAACGTGGATGCGACGGTGGGCTGCAGGCCCGAGCACGCGGATTCGTGGATCTCGTCGGACTTCGGATTGGACGTGGCATGCGACGGACCGAGCGATCGCATCGCCGGCTGGTTGCTCGTCATATCGCTGCTGGCCGTTTCGGCCGCGGCCGTGGTGTTGATCGGGAAGAGAAGCGACGAGTGATACGGCATTCGACGAATGATCCGTGCATCATCCTCTCCCCTCCATCGTTCGGACGTTCCGATCCCGGATGGGAAGCAATGTCCGTTGGATTGGTTCGTTGGAAGATACTGTGAGCTTTGGCTTATACCATCGCACAGCATATAGACCGCGGCCTCCGGGAGCGGAACAGGGCGTTGTACCTATGTGGTGAGACCAAACGTCGAAGCGACTGCGCCGCCGGCGGCCTTTCGCAGCACGAGGTGTGATGAAATGGAAATGAGGAAAACGCTGGCCTTGGCCATCGCGGCGGTGATGATGTTCGCCGGAGGGTTCGCAGCACTGGCTTGTGCAGACGAATCCGACGCCGCGGCTGGCTCGGCAGGAGACTTCAACGTGTACATATACACGGAAGAGAACGACATCGGAACGTGGACATGCCATAACGTCCAGGCGTACAACGCCATGCTGGCCATAATGGGATGCCCGGAGTACTCGTCCAGTACAGCGACGATTAACCAGACCTACGATTACCCCTACCAGTACCAGGGGGAGACGTATTACGACATCGATGCGACCTATGGGACCATCACCGAATTCATGGGGATGGAGAACGACACGGTGACCGGATCGGCTTGGAACATGCTGGTGCTGACCCAGCTCTCCGACGAGCAGTCGCCCTCATGGAAGCTCGGGGATGCCGCCACGGGGTGGTACAAGCCCTTCGAGGATTATGCCGCGCGTATGCCAGCATACGGGACTGCTAACATCGCGCTCTACTACGGCGATTCGAGCAATTCCTCCGCGATAGCATCCGGTCTGAGCGCGTACATATCGGGCGGTTCCGACAGGGACACGATTCCTTTGACATCGGTCATCAAGGCACCGGGTTCCGCATTCGAGCACAGGTTCTTCATCAAGAAGGTCCTGAACTGGATGCCGGCGACCGTGGCTTCAGGCTCATGGGCCACCACATGGGGCCACTACCCGGTTCCGCTGCTCGTGGAATTTCTGCCTCTGACCGGATACGGCATCGTCGGATACGGATCGGATGCGATGCTCGCGTTGATAGATGCGGTCGGAAGTGCGAATGTCGTCTTCGAAGATACAGCCATTCCGGCTCCAGGATACGAAACGTATGGCTGGATGAATACCCTGTTCGGATTGGACATGTACTATGACGCGAACGCTAACGAATGGATATACTGGCAGATATACACGGAGCATACCACCCTGCAGGACAGCAACAACGTGTCCGCCCCGTTGCTCCTGGGTGCATACAGCGCCCTGACCAACGCCCCGAAGACGGATGGATCGTTCACCTTGATGTTCCAGGCGTACACCCCCTGAAAATAATGCCTGGCGGTATCGCCAGGCCCTCTTTCCAAGCAAGGAATGCTAATCTGAGGGATGTCAAATGTTCAAACGCTGCTGGGTCTGTCTTGTTCTGCTGTTATTCGCAGCATCGATAATGTCTTTGAGCGTTGTCGAGGGCTCTGAAGATATTTCGAATGGCGGATTGTACCATTCCGAGAGCAATAGATTGCAATACGTAATCGAGTCCGGGTTCCCGACCGATGAAAACGAGATCGTGTTCAATTGGCAGTACACCCCGATGAACACGAAAACATCGAATTCGGCGACCACATGGACGATAACGAGCACGCCCCTGATCGTAGGCGAATACGTCTTCATAGCCTGCGGGGACACGATATACAAATTGGAGGCTTCTTCCGGCGCATGCGTCGGCAAAGCCGAAAGGCAGTTCGAGAGGCCCACATTCTACCATTACCTGGGGTATGGCGACGGCACCATCGTCGATTACAACGCCGGGGAACTGTTCGATTTGGATCTGAACAAGATAGGACAGATAGAATCCCTGAAGGCCTGCTGGTGTGAGGATGGAGCTTTTTACGGGATATTCAAAGAGAATAAATCATTTAAATTGAGGCCCTTCACGCTCCAAGGGGATGCGAGCGGCCGTCACGCCGAATACGGCGGATGGACAGCGGATGTGACGGGATGGTTCAGGATGTATGGGCACATCTCATCGCCGGTAATCACGGGCACGCATCTGTACTATCTCAGTGCCACCGACCAGAGCGGGAAACCGGAGAAGGTCTTCCTCAATTCGGTGGACAGAGGCACGGGCGCGAAGACGACTCTCGATTTGGAATTGGACCAACGCTATCTCGATGACGGGTGGCTCACCTACCATGAGAATACCATATACCTGCCGACATACGGCAAGGGCCTGTTCGATAGCGGCGATGGCGAAGGCTCGTCTGTGACAGCGATAGCGATCGATGGGACGGGCGGTATGCAGAAGGCATTCTCCTATACTTTCCCTGAAGTGGGGATCACTTCCAATTTCGTGATACACAACGGGCGCGGATACATCAACGTCTGCAGCAAATTCGTAATGGAAGGGGGAGCGAGGGCTTCGTTCTACGTATTCGATATGGACACCTTCGGCGAGGGCTGCCAGCCCGTGTATCGGGTGCCGAGCGCATATACGCACGGGGGCATCGTCCTCAACAAGAACTATGAGAGCGACGACGGGAACGTATACATCTACTTCGTGCCGTACGATGACGGGGCCATACCCAGGTCCCCCTACCTGTACATGATAAACGACAACCCGGGCAAGACGTCCTCGGTACTGCAGAAATTCACGTTGGCCTCCAGAGGCAACAGCGGAGGATACAACTATTCGTCGCAAACCGTGAGGGCCACGGCCGACGGCAGCCTGGTATGGTACCGTGACCTGGGCCAGGTGGTCTGTTTCACCGGCATCCAGCAGAAAACATACCATGTCCTCTTAGAGAAGGGCGACATGGCGAAATGGGTCGATCTGACCGAGCAGCAGCTGCGCGGCATCGGCAACAGCGACATCGCCGTCGTGGACAAGGAGATAGTGAGCTACAACCTCGGTGGAGAGACCATCGAGGATTTCAGGATGTACTATTACAAGGACGGAGACGGATGGTCGCTGGCGAGAGACGCGAATCTCGGCAATGATGCCGGCGGCGCCTATTCCCAGATCAACACGTTAGGGGGGTGCACCATCAACTACCTCATATTGACCGACGGGGACACCCCCGATGAGAACTCGGTATTCAATACCGAGGATGGAAGAAGGATGGTGCTGGGCTCATATCTCGAAGACAAGGATCTGACGGGAGTCATGATGATTCGGGGAGGACCGGATACGCCCGTTGGCGAATCGGATTACGCCATAGACGTCGATGTTTCCAATTCCGCTACCGACACCCTGATGGAGGTGACCGTCTCCCTAGCAGAAGGGTCTGAGCCTCTGAACGACGCTCGTCTCTTGGTCGTTTCGACATACGAGGGCGGGTTCTCCCACAATGTCTGTCCGGCGATTGGACCGTTCGTAGACGGGAAGACGACCGAGAGGATAGCGATGAGTAATCAGGATCTGCTGACGGTTTCGATAGAGGTTGTAGACGGTTTTCCGGAGAACACCTATGCGAACCACGGCCAATACCTTTACGTTTCGGGGGATACCCATTCTTTCGATGCCGATTATGCGATATCCTGCGATGAATTACAGAATGAGGTCTACGAATTCATATGCGGGCAGGATTACAGGGTCGATTTCTATTCCGATTCGATGATGGCCGCGCTTCATGCGTTCAGAGCCCTGGACGGCAGCGGTTGCGAAATCGATAATGTTCTCATTTCCGTCGCCAACGTGGAAATCATAAAGGGAAGGCTGTCGGATGGGTATTATCACATCCATGCCGTTCTGACCGTCACAGGGGAATCGGTTGAATCCTGTGTATTCAGCAACGGCAGCATCCAATTCAACGCAAAAGTCATAGGCGAGGATCCGGAACCGGCGGTTCCGGAAGAGCCCGACTTCGTATACAGCGACAGAATAGGTGCGGAGAAGTACGATTACGAAAGCGGCAGGAGCTACAGGGTAGAATTCAAGACGACAAATCCCTCCACGCTCACGCCCCTCAGGGATCCGAAGGTCATGGGGTTCAACGAGGTCGACGAATCGCAGTGGTGGCCGGATGGATACGAGTTCACGTTCACCGATCTGGTCATGGCAGGCGTCGGCGACGACGGGTACAACCACGTCTATTTCACCATCTCGGTCACGGGACCGTCCCTGGACGACTGCTACATCGTCTTCAACGAAGGCATTTACATGTTCCGTGCGAAGATCATAGGCGAGGATCCGGAACCGCCGGTTCCGGACCATGTAGTGATCGACGGCGCATCGAACGAGACGGTCTACGAGTTCGTTAGCGGCCAGACCTACCTGGTCGATTACATCTCGCCCAGGCCCCGCCAGGCCTCCGAGTTCGAGAACCTCTGGGTGAGCGTCCTGGACTTCATGGCCGGAATGACCGTCCTGGAAGAATACACCGTGACGGTCGCGGACCTGAACATACCGGACGAGCCGGAATCCGACGGGTACCACATGACGTTCAACCTCACCATCACCGGACCGTCGCTGGGGCCCTACGATTTCGCGGTCGACTACAAGTACTCCATGGTCTCGAACTCCAACGACCCCTACGTCGGCAGCACGTTCAGGATGCTGATCACGGTCATAGGCGAGGATCCGGAACCGCCGGTTCCGGACCATGTAGTGATCGACGGCGCATCGAACGAGACGGTCTACGAGTTCGTTAGCGGCCAGACCTACCTGGTCGATTACATCTCGCCCAGGCCCCGCCAGGCCTCCGAGTTCGAGAACCTCTGGGTCAGCATCGTGTACATAATGATGGGGAAGGCGGTTGTGCTCGACGATTACACCGTGACGGTCGCTGACCTGAACATACCGGACGAGCCGGAATCCGACGGCTACCATGTCAGATTCTGCCTCACGATCACAGGGCCCCCCTTGGGACCTTTCGACTACACAACCGATTACAAGTACTCCATGGTCTCGAACTCCAACGATCCCGACCACGGCCCGTCAGTCATTATGCGGATCACGGTCATAGGCGAAGATCAGGAACCCTGAGGCGGTATCATGAACGGAACGAAGAGAATCCTGCTGGCCGTGCTGATGCTGACGTTGGTGGCGGTATGCTGCCCGTCGCTGGCGGCCGACGGCGCCCAGTCCGACATATCCATAGACGGCGTGCAATTCGATCCCGATGAGGGGACCCTATCCTTCCGGGGCTCGGCCGGCGACGACCTGATCAAGCTCTACGTCGAGGACGGCCTCGGGACCAGGGTCACCCCCTATCACTCCTATCCGGTGAGAGACGGATCCTTCCAAGGGATCATGGACGTCAGCTACCTGGATTCCGGGGACTACGTGCTGGTGGCCTTCCAGAACGCGGAAGCCGGAGGCGTGCGCACGGCTAGGGTTACGATCAGCCTGCACTCCGACCACGTCCCGGCCACCGGCCTGGTGCTGAGCGCCGAATCGCTGACGATCACCGCTGCCAGCGCAACCGTCATCACCGCTACGGTGCTGCCCGAGGGCTCTGACGACAGGGTGACATGGAGCAGTTCGAATACCAGGTTCGTCGAGGTCGATCAGAACGGCAGGCTGACGCCGAAGCTGTACACCAGCGGCCAATACGTGGAGGTGATCGCCACGGCGGGAGGGGTCAGCGCAGTATGCATGGTGAAGGTGGACTACGCCCCCGCGGCCATGACCCCCGACCGCACGACGATCGCACAGGACAGCTCCAGGACCCTGACCGTGGAGGTCCCCCCGGGAATGGAGGGGCGTCCCGTGGTCTGGAGATCCAGCAGCGGCCATGTGACCGTGGACGGCTCGGGCCCCACGGCGAAGGTGAAGGGTGCTTATGTAGGGGAGACCACGGTGACCGCCGTGGTCGGCGGCCTCTACATCGCGACCTGCGAGGTGACGGTCTCGGAGAAGCCCGTGGTCTACAGCACCTACACGTTCTATCTGCGCATAGTATCGGCGGCGGATGCCCAGAGGGCCTCATACGGGAAATCCGGGCTGACCGCCGCCGACATGCTGAGCGGCATCACGCTCACCGGAACCGGCCCGAACGCTGGCGCGGCCCTGGAGTCGTGCCTGAAAGCCAACAACATAACCTGCAGCTTCTGGAGCGGCGGGGAGATAAAGTACTGGGTGGACCAGATACTGGGCCTGAAGCAGGTCCAGTACTCCAACGGGGATTGGAAGTACTGGATCCAGTACAAGGACGGCAGGTACAACGATTGGACCCTCGGATGGTACACCGACGGGGGGTCCTTCAGCCTCATATACGGCATCACCAGCGAGCACGGCCAGATGGTGGACCCGGACATCCACGGGGACGATGACCCCTCGAACACCACGATCGTCGTCAACCCGGACAATTCCACCACCACGACCACGACGGTCACCAACCCCGACGGGTCGACCGTCGTGATCGTGGAGACCGTGAAGACCTCGAGAGGGAGCGCCGGGAGCACCATACACCGCTCCGACAAGGAGGCGACGTTCAGGGACGCCGACGGAAACCTCCTGGGCGTGGTGAGGACCGAGACCGAGACCGTCACCAGCAGGGACAGGTCCGTATCGGTAAGCTCCACCGAGACGGCCCTGGATCCCAACGGGAACATCCTGTCGGTGACCGTGAGGAGCGAGGAGAGGGACAGGGATGGCAACGTGGTCCTGGCATCGGAGGTCCTGAGGGATGCCGACGGCAGCGACGTCTCCTGGTGGACGGAGGAGTCGGGTCCCGGCCGCACCTACACCGATGCCGACGGCAACGAGGTGACAGAATCGTCAACAACGAGGACCGAGGGCGACTCCTCCGGCAGGACGTCCGTTACGAGCAAGACCGTCAGGTCATGGGTCCGGGACGGCGGCACGGTATCCGTCAGGGACATCGTGACCGAGACCGTCGGCCCCGACGGGGAGGTTACCAGGGTCACAACCAGGGAGACCGTCGAGGATAGGGGGTCCGGCATCCTGAGGATCGCCAAGACCGAGACCGTCGGCCCCGACGGTGTGGCGAAGCTCTCGATATCG
Source organism: Thermoplasmata archaeon (assembly GCA_015063135.1). GTDB lineage: Archaea > Thermoplasmatota > Thermoplasmata > Methanomassiliicoccales > Methanomethylophilaceae > Methanoprimaticola. The sequence goes on along the minus strand of SUTA01000035.1, from coordinate 17,834 downwards.
GCGCAGGCAGGATCCAAGGACGGCAGCGCCAGGACCCTGGCGGAATTCGGCCCCGACGGCATATCGCTGGCCACCGTGGTCCCAATGGCGGATGCGTCCATGGGGATCTCCAGGGAGCTGGCGGAGACGATACGGTCCCAGCGCGACGGCATAGCCGGCCGTTTCCCGGGGGAGCCCCTGGAGGCCTTGACCCTGCGGTTCGAATCGCCGGGATACGGCTTCTCCCTGTCCTTCGGGGACGGGGCGGTCGGCCCCCTGGCGGATTCGGCGGTCACCGTGATATCGGGCAGCGGCTCGATCTCCTTCGATGCGTCCGTGCTGCGCAACCTGGGGGGAGAAGGCGGCTTCGCCATCTCGCTCTGGCCGGTGGACAGGTCGGAGCTCTCAGAGGCCCAGAGAGGCGTTCTCGCCCCGGATTCCACCCTCATCGCGATTGCTGCCATGTCGGGCGACGCCGACCTCGGCGATCGGCTGGGAGGGACGGTCACCGTCACCGTGAGCCACCAGCCGACGGAGGGACTGGAGCCGGTGGCGTACCACATAGGGGACGACGGAACCAAGACCGAGGTGCCCCAGCAGGGGTACGACCGCCTGGCCGAGACCTTCTGGATGGAACTCTCCCACTTCTCGGTATACGAGATCGCTGACGAGTCCCCACAGTCCGAGGACAGCGGGAAGGGCATCCCTGCCATGTACATCTACGCCGCGGCCGTGCTGGCAGTCAGTTTGTCCGCATGCCTGTTCTACGTCCTGAGGCGCGTCTGAAACCGAGCGTCCGCCCGCTTCGCCGCGGGCGGACGTATTACTCCTTCTGCCCGAATCCGATCGGGGATCGCAGGATCATCCGTTCATGCAGCGGGGGATGCGGGCCGAATAGGATGCCGGCATGGCCTGATGCGATCAACTGGCATATCTCCCGGCATGGGGCTGGATCGAAGCCGATGGCACGTTCCGCAGGCATCGGATCCGCGTATAATATGGAGGGGCGGTCCGATCGGAACCGCGGGTACGGATTCGGGATAAAAAGGTAAGGTGGAGGGGCGGGGCCCCTCCTGTTTCAAATCAATCCTTCTTGAAGTACACCATCGCTGCGATGCAGACGGCGATGGCTGCGACCGCGGCCGCCGCGACAGCGATGTAGAGGATGTTGTTGTTGCCGGAAGAGCTTCCGCCGCCGCCGGGGGTGTCCTCGACGATGTCCACGAAGTAGACGGAGAAGTGGTCGGTCACGAAGGTGACCCTTCCGTTGGCATAGGTGGTCTGCATGTCGGTGGTCTTTCCGTCGTCATCGACGTACTTGACTACGACGTGCTTCCCGCTCAGGGAGGTGGTGGGGGTGTAGTAGAACCCGATGGTCACATTGTCGCCAAGCTCGTGCACCGCCGTGGTTCCGGCGGTGGCGGTGAACTTGAGGACGTAGTTGTTCCCGACCACGGACCTCTGCTTGTCGGTCATGTCCGAGGAGGTGGCCTGCTTGGAGGTGATCTTCAGCTTGCCGTCCTTCGCCAGGTTCTTGACGACGTTGGCGGGGATCTCCATGCGGGCGTCCTCGTTGGTGAGGGTGACGGTCTCGAAGGCAGCGGCGATGTCGCCGGCCACGTCGGCGCTGATGTTGACCTCGGTGGAGACGATGACGAGATCGGCGGTCTTTCCGCCGGTGATCAGGGCCGCCTGCTCGGTGAGGGCATCGACCATGAACCCGTTCAGGTCGCTGGACCAGACGGTGGTGGTGACGGTGGAGCCCTCTCCTACGGAGGAGTACTTGGTTCCGGACTCGGTCTCGCTGACGACCTTGGTGACCTTTCCGTCCTTCTCGGTGACGCTGGACTTGATTCCGGTGTCCTCGTCGGTGACGGTGGTGGTAGTGGATCCGTCGGGGTTGATGACGGTACCGTCGTCGGGGAGGTCCTCGGGCTCATCGGGGTCGTCCGGCGCGGGCGGGACGGGGGTCGGGGGAGCGGGAGCATCGCCGCTGAAGGTCACGACGACGAAGTGGGCGAGCCCTCCGAAGTGGATGAAGGTGTTGGTCCTGTCGCTGGTGCCGAGGGAATCGACCTTCTTGTCTCCGACGTAGTATTCGATGGATGCGATGGTATAGCCGCTGTCGGGTGTGGCAGTGACGGTGAACGGGGTTCCGGCGTATCCGGTGACGGAGTTATCGCCGTTGAGGGTGGCGGTACCGCCCTCGGAGGTTTTCACCTCAACGGTGATCTGTTTATCGGAGTAGATGACATACATTCTGAACTCGATGGTGTCCAGTTGTGTTTCGCCGTCGGGTCCGGTTCTTAAATTGATGTTGGTATCGTAATAGAACTGCGCTCCACCGTAGTGATGGGTGATTTTTCCGATTACTCCGAAGTTGACGGTGGCGGTCGAGAGGGTTTCCATCAGGCCTTTGAATCCGTACTTATCGGAAATCTCGACGGAGTCGATGGTTATGTCAGGTATCTGGATGTTGTTCTCGAGGATGTCCGCGAGTCCGACGGCCTTGTTGATCTTGTCGCACAGGACGTCGAAGTACGTCGCGGCGGAGCTGCTGAAGAAGGAAGAGGCTCCCTTGCCGTTGGCGAAGGCCTTGAACACATCGGACACCGTGGTTTTCAGGATATCGTCGTAGCTGATGCCGAAGGCCTTGAACACGCCGTCGGTAATCTGGCCGTTGATGATGATTGATCCGGCTCCGCCGGTCATCGAGGAGAGAACCTCGGCGACCTCCCTGGACTCCTTCGTCATGACGAAGACGACCTTCATGGCCTTGTAGCCGGTGCCGTTGACGTTGACCTCCCCGTTGTACTCGGGGGTGTCACTGGTGTACGTGGCCTTGAGGCCGGAAATGACCCTCGCGGCGAACTCGTCGAGGTTATTGGTGGGTTTGCCGGCATCGATGATCGTGATGTCCGCGCTGGTGTCGTCCGTGGTCAGGACGGTCATGCCCGCGAACGCGGCGGTGAACTTCTCGGTGAAGATGCCCTTGAGGTCGATGCTCATGCTGTCGATCGCGGACGTGTCCACGGTGATTTTCAGTACATTGTTCTCAACTTCCGCCTTGACGACCTTGTCCGTTCCGAGGACCGCCTCGGAATAGGAGTTGATGCCCGCGGCGAAATCATCGACATCGGCGGGGGCGGCATCCGCGGGTTCCGCGGAGGTCACGGCGAAAGCTGCAATTGCGCATACGATCAGGGCGAATGCCCCGATATAGAGTCTGCTTGCTTTCATGTGTAGCACCCAAGGCGATAGATATTAATTAAACTATTGTCCCTTGTAAACAGGCCAGATGTTAGTCCGGCCGAACGGGGGACCCCAAGACATGATACGCAGCGCCACCATCCTCGCCCTAGCACTGTTCATAGCAGCATCAGCGGCCATAATCATGGCAGATGCGTCCGATGCCGATGGCGGCTGCGAGGCCCGCATCGGGGATGTCCTGTACGAGGACGTCGGCGACGCCCTCGCGGCATCTGTGCCAGGCGATCTCGTGATAGTCATGGACGGCTCCGTCCTGGACGGGGATGCGGAGGTCCCGGAGGGGGTCACCCTGCTGCTGCCGTACACCGACGGAATGGGCGACGTGGACCCGGACGGGAAGGCTTTCGGCCCGGACCCGACGAAGGACGGGCAGTACAGGAAGAGGGCCGGGGACAGCTACTGCGTGACGAGGATGACCGTCCCAGAGGGGATAACGCTGGCCGTAAACGGAGAAATCATCGTCGGCGGGATAGTCTCGGAGGAGTTCACCTTCGACTACCAGGGACACACCTGGGGGGATCACGCCAGGCTCCAGGTGGATGGGGACCTGGTGATGCGCAACGGGTCGTCGCTGGCCTGTTACGGCTACGTGGTCGGCGACGGGTCCATGATGGCGGAGCCCGGGTCCAGGGTCCGCGAGATGCTGATCCTGACCGATTATGTGGGAGGCGACCGCATGAGGAGCCTCTTCGAGGATGACCAGTCCCCCTTCGACCGCTACACCTACAGCAACATCATGTGCCCCTCGGAGTTCCAGCACGGCTCCCGCCTCATCGGGATGCTGGCCCTCTACGCAGACAAGAGGATCATGGAGTCGGAGATCAACATCATCGGCCTGAGGGCCGAGGGCTCCAAGTCGCTGATAGAGCTGGAGCAGGGGGCATCCGCCGTGCTCTCCTATGATGGAAGCAAGTACGTGAAGGCCGAATGGGAGAGCAACATCTGGGACGACGTGGGGAGGACCACCGTCACCATATCCGGCGGGGCCTCCTTCGGGGCTCTGAGGATATCCTACTCCGGGCAGACCGTGGACACGTCGAAGCTGGCGTTCTCGGTGCCGTACAATTTCGAGTATGTGCTGGAGGACGGGGTCTACCGCATGGATGCGGGGCTCAGGCTCCTGCCGGGGTCGGAGATGCACGTGGGGGAGGATGCGGTTCTCATGGTGGGCTCCCAGCTGATCGCTTTCGACGGCCTGGTAGATATTCCCTACAGGGACAAGTACTACCCCGGGCCGGAGCTGCTGCAGAGCTATGGGTTCTCTGCGCATGGGCGCCTGGTCGTTGATGGGACCCTGGAGATAGGCTCCGGGGCGAAGGCGGCCGGGGTGGTAGAGGGGACCGGCATGATAGTAGTGGATCCCGACGCCGAGAAGGTGGGCGGGATGTACGTGAACCACGGGACCGGGGCGAGCCTGACCACCAGGGAGCTGTCGCTCTGGATATATGATGAGAATGGGTCCAGGATGGAAGTCGAGAAGGGCGGCGTATACTTGCTCGGGCCCGGATCCAGCGATTGCGACGGGTTCTGGTATTACGGCGAAGAGGGGAGGGTCTTCAAGGCCGTGGATGACACCTATATTGGTATTCTGGATGAGGATGCCTCCCTTACGCCCGGGGAGGATATCGCCGCGGCCCTCAGGCTGGACGGGGCGCCCCTGCGGGGCGCCGCCGTCAGCCTGGAGGGCCCCGACGGGGAGGTCCGCGGGATGACGGAGAGGGACGGCTATTACGCGATCGGGGGGCTGTCCGATGGGATATACCACATCAGGGCCGCCTTCGGCGGCCTGGCCTCCGCCTGCGGCGACCTGACGGTCGCCGGCGGCTCCGGCCTTGCGACAGCGGACCTCCTCACGGTGACCTTCAGCGACTTCGTGGGCGGCTCCTGGAACGTCCTCTCCGAGGATCTGGTGCAGTACGGCTCCGCCCTCCTGGCGCCTCCGGCGCCCCAGAGGGAGGGCATGGCGTTCCTGGGATGGTTCGACCCCCAGGGCGAGCGCCTCGAACCCGGCATGGCGGTATACAGCACCATAGACGCCCACGCGGGCTGGAGGGAGAAGGGCCCCGGGGACCTCGTGCTGCACGCCGAGGACACCGGGGAATGCTCCGCCGACCTTGCCGGGATGACCGTCACATCGATAACCGTCCTGTTCCCCCAGGGAGTGGAGATGGAGATATACGACGCTGCCGCGCTGGACGTCCTGAAGGGGGCCCTCGTCGAGTTCTCCTACTCATCCAAGGACGGCAGACACGCCTTCGGCGTGTCCGCGGACGGCTCCGCCGTCCACATCGCGAAAAAGATGTCCGTCGAGTACGACGTGATGCGCCAGGACGTGGAGGTCAGGTGCACGGACGGGTACGATGTGCTCTCCCAGAGCACCTCCGGGAGCTACGGGTACGTGTCGTTCGTCTCCGAGGGCTCGGAGTTCAGGCTGGAGTACGCGGAGGAGCCCGCATCCTCGCTAAACATCGTGCTGATCGGGGGCATCGCAGCAGCCGCGATAATCGCGGCGATGGTAGCTGTGATCATCCTCAGGGGCGCTCGCCGTCGACGATCCTGCGGAGCGTGCGGAGCTTCTTGGGGTCGGTGTAGACCTTCCCGTACCTGTTGTAGAAGTGGCGGTTGTACCATCCGCCGAACCTGCGGTAGAGCGACGGGAACCGCCTTGCAACGCGGTACTCCAGCCTCCCGCCCGCCTTCAGGTATCTATCCACCTTGTCCTCGAGCCTGGGGTCCTTTATGGCCTCGCGGATGCCGGGGGCGGTCATGTGCACGATGGACCTCATCCCCATGATGCAGAACCTCTTCTGCATGAAGCGGTCCGTCGGGGGGAACGAGTCGGACAGGAGCATGTAGTTGTCCAGCTCCAGCAGCCCCCTCTCGTCCTCCTCCTGCCTGCAGAAGGACGTGGGGTTCATGCGGTAGCCGTAGAGGGGCTCCGGTATGAAGCACACCCTCCCGGAGGCCCTGATGGCGTTGTAGGTGAATGCGATGTCCTCGCACATCATCTCGCGGAATGTCAGGTCGTTGGATTCGATGAGGCTGCGCCTGTAGAGCATGGACCACGAGGTTATCGGCAGGAGGTTCAGCGCCTTGGCGTGGAGGGCGGTCTCGCCGGACATGGTGATGATCTCGTCGCTGTGCTCCACATGCCAGTCGGGGTCGTCCGTGAACAGGAAGTTGCATATGGCGATGTCCGAGGATGTATCGTCGGCGGCGGATACCATCCTGTCCAGGAATTGCGGGGATGGGAGGTCGTCCACGTCCAGGAACCATATGAGGTCCCCCTTGGAGGCGGCGAGGCCCAGGTTCTTGGAGCCGCCGAGCCTGCCGGGGCCGTCCTGGATGATCAGATGGTAATCGGAGCGCCCGGAGCATACGTCTTCGACGGCATCTAGGGTGCCGTCGTCGGAGCGGGTGTCGACAACGAAGATCAGCTCGAAATCCTTGAATGTCTGGCGGTCGATGTAGTCGACGAAGCCGGGGAGGTAGGCGCGGCCGTTGTAGATGCTGGCCACTATGGAGACCTTGGGACCCTCCCTTGTATTCATAGGCGCGTGATTGTACAGGTCTTATTTGATGTTGGCGATAACTTCGTCACCGTTTGCGGCTAATGACGGACGCGACCTGGTTGGCTAGCCTCCTGGTGCTCTTGATCGGCGCGTCCCAGGGGATTATCGGGAGCCAGTCGCTGTGGTCGGGGCTGCTGGCCCACTTGATGGTGCTGAGCAGCTCGCGGTAGCGGGTGCCCTTGGCCGTGGAGAGCATGACCCACCTGTTGACGTCCATGTAGTCGAAGGAGGGGAGGTGCTCCCCGAAGATCCTTCTCATCCTCTCGACGTACGCGAGCTCGGAGTCGCTCATCTTCTGGTAGTTCTCGCACCTGACCCTCTCCCACTCCGGGGGGTCGTCGTAGATAGGCCCGTAGGACCAGCCGCTCATGGGGGGCTCGGGGGAGCACAGCAGGAATTCGGGGATGTCGACGCGCTCCCAGCCGATGAAACGGAAGGGCCATCTGCACAGGGCGTCGTACTCGAATTGGTCTGAGTCCCTGAGGACCACTAGGTAGTGGGCGCGGACCCTGCGCCCCAGGGCCTTTTCTATCAGCTTTTGGCTGGACATCTTCATAGTGGTGCAGTCCACTATCTCCACGTTGTCGCCGGCGATGGATGAGAGGTGCTGGGAATATTGGGAGAACTTCAGGGATCCGGCACTCTCGATCCTCTCCCTGTTCCCGTCGTACAGGGAAATGACTTGATCGGCATTATTGGGGATAGATTCGAGGCCGAGGTCGGATGCGTAGAACGCGAGCGCCAGCCTTATGTTGTACAGCGCGCGCTTGTACCCGATGTAGTCGCGGAACCTGCTCGGAACCTCGATATCCGACACATGCCCGCTGAACATGGATGAGAGCAGCCGGGGCGCATGGACGTAGTGCACGTTACGCTCATCGTTAAGCACTCTGAACGCCCTGATCAGCGTGTAGCCGTCCCTGGATGCGAAAAGCACGGCAGATCCGGGATTGTGATGGTCGGAGATGTGCTTGGCGAAGGAGTATGCCAGTGGGCCGCCGTAACGGTCGCCCATGTCCTCCCAGACGTCCCCGTGCGCTCCGCGCACGGAGTCCAGGGCAACGATGATTGATGATGTGAGGGAATGATGCTTCCTAAGGTACCTGCGCTCGTCGGGATGGGTCCTCAGGTAGGAGCTGATGCGGGACTCGCGGAACATGGTGCGGATGCCCAGCCTCTCGGGGATGCGGAGGTCCGCGCGGGGATTGTCGCCTATGTGGACCATCCTGTCGGGCTGTATCCCCATGTCGTCGAGCACGTGTTGGAAGAGGGTACCGTCGTGCTTGGTGAGCCCTATCTCCGATGAGACGTACAGCCTGTCGTAGCGTATGCCGTTGCGGTCCAGGATGCCGGCGATGACGTCCCTGGGGAGGTACATGTCGGTTATTATGACGACCCTCTTCCCTTCGGGGATCTCGGAGACCCATGACCTCAGTTCCGGGTCGGCGTAGCAGAGGTCCGTCTCAATCCTGCACTCGGATTCCTTCAGTGATTCCCGATCGAAGGATGCCGGGAGATGGTCGTAGATCTCGTCGAGGGTGATCTCCCGCCCGTACTCGGACCTGGCGTCCCTCTCCGCTTTCACCCTGGCATCGCGGAAGCCGGGGCACCCGTGCTCCTGCTCCATCAGCAGGAACAGGTCCGTGGGGGCGGCGAAGGGCCGCAGGATGAGGGTGTCGAAGATATCGAGCGATACGACCTCGATATCCTCGCTCGGCGGGTCCATGACTGTGGGATGCATAATACATTAAAGAACCTAATGCAGGTCGGATCCTGGATATCGTTCCCTGAGCATCTCCTCCCAGGACTCCCTGGATGTGTACCTATCCATGGATGCCTGGTACTCTTCGACGAGGGCGGGGACGGCCTTCTTCACCTTGCGTTTTAGCAAGGTGATCCTCACGGCGCAGGATATCGCTTTGAGCCTGCTCCTTTTGGCGATGAATCCTTCGTCGCGGACGCGGTAGAGCACCTTGCCGATTCTGTAGAAATGGGCGGTGTCCATGTCGAAGGGGGAGGCCTCGATGTCGCCTACAGCTCTGGATGTTATGCCGTTGAGGGTGCGCTTACGGTGCTTCTGGTCGGCTGCGGGGGCATGGTCTATGAGGTTCAATCCGTCCCTGAGAGTATCGACGTCCTGGAGAGCGATCGTCCTCGCATTGCGATTGCCCTGCCTGCACAGGGAGAAGACGTGGTCGGGGCCTTTCAGGAAGTCCCTCATGCCGTCGATCATCTCCTCGCAGCATTCGTAGCGGTACGCGGCGGCCTCTATGCCCATATCGTTGCAGATCCTGTCGATGTACCCTTCGGGGATGCCGCCGGAGCATGACAGGACGACCATGCGGTTGCGGGAGTAGTAGTAATAGTTGATGGGGGCGAACTTGTCAGAATATGCGGGGTGCCAGATGTACAATCCGGGGAGGGTGATGGTTTTTCTCTTGATCCTGAGGCCGAACTCCACATCGTCCTCGTGTATGAACAGCGGCAGGGGCAGCCCGTGCTCCCTGAAGGCGGATGACGGGATGCAGAGGAACGTCCAGTTGACGTAGTCTATGCGCTCGTCTCCGAAGAGCTCTATGAGGTCCTTGTCGTTTGAGATGTCTAGCCCCTTCTTGAGGGATTGCAGGCATCCGCTCACCACCTGCGCCCCGGATTCGTAGACTATGGAGGGGTCCCCGATGTCGAGCATGGTCCCGGCGATGCATGCATCGCTGAATTCGGGCCGGAGCATGCCGGCGAACATAACCATCCTGAAGACGGATTCCCTCGATACGAGGGCGTCGTCGTCGTTGAGGATGATGTGGGTGCATCCGTCGTCCAGGGCGTGAAGGATCCCGTTGGTGAAGCCCCCGCTGCCGCCGAGGTTGGGGGAGCCGATTACGGAGAGGTTGTCGGTTTCTATATGTTCCAGCGTGTTCCCGTTGTCTATGATGTACAGATGGTGGCCGGGTATGGGCTCTGAGAATTCCGAGACCTTTTCGGCAATATCCTCTTCCCTTCTGTAGGTGCACACCACGTGTCCGACTTTGACCGGGTTCACGAGGGATTCATCGACATATAGGGTGCCATCGATCTCGCCGTCTGGCTATTTTGTGATCCTGAGCAGGTCGGCATCGAGGATGTCGACGTCTATGCCGTCGTCGCCGATCTCGGTGCATGTTTCGGTCACGGACCCGTCCCTGTGGAGGTACTCAAGCCTGATCCCGCCGGAATAGCCGTGGGTCCCGAGGCAGACGGTGCTTAGGCCGCAGAAATCCCTGTAGCGGCCTATGGGCACCGCGTTGTACGCGGCATAGCCCATCGGCACTGTGATGCGCGGTGAGGGCAGAATGTTGAAAATCGCTACCTATCCGTCTTCAGCCATGCTCCCATCCGAATATCAGTGCTGTTTGTTGGCCTTCTCCCATCCGTACGCGGTGCGGATGCTGTCGTCCAGGGCCCTCTCGGGCTGCCATCCCAGGGTCTCCTTCGCCTTCTTGTTGTCGGCTATCAGGACGGCAGGGTCCCCGGGGCGCCTGCCGCATACCCTCAGAGGAATGGCCTTCCCGGTTATCCTCTCGCAGGAGCCGAACACCTCCTTCACGGAGGAGCCGCTGTTGGTTCCGAGGTTGAAGAAATCCGTTTCTCCGCCGTTTTCCAGGTATTTCAGCGCCCTCACGTGGGCATCTGCGAGGTCCTCCACGTTGACGTAATCCCTGATGCAGGTGCCGTCACGGGTGGGGTAATCGGTGCCGAACATGCTGAACTCTTTACCGTCTCCGAAGGTGGATTTCAGGATGTTGGGTATGAGGTGCGTCTCAGGCTCGTGCCATTCGCCGACGCGGCCCCCGGAGTCAGCCCCGGCGACGTTGAAGTACCTGAGTCTGACGCTGCGGAGGCCGTAGGCCATGTCGTAGTCGTCCATGATCCTCTCGATCATGAGCTTGGAGCTCCCGTAGGGGTTTATGGGGTTCTGGGGGTGGTTCTCATCTATAGGGGTGTACTCCGGCTCGCCGTAGGTGGCGGCTGTGGATGAGAATACGATCTTTTTAACGCCGTGGGCGCGCATGCCGTCCAGGAGGTTGAGGGTCCCCAGGACGTTGTTGCGGTAGTACTTGCCCGGGTCCTTCATGGATTCCGCCACTTGGGAGAAGGCTGCGAAGTGCATTACGGCATCGATTTGGAATGTTTTGAAGGCCCTGTCGAGGTCCTCCATGCTCAGGAGGTCCCCCTTCTGGAAGCCTAGGAAGCGTCCGGGAAGGTTGCATCCGGACAGCGTGTCCACGGTCTCCTGATGGCCGGTGCTGAGGTTGTCGAAGACGGCCACATCGTATCCCGATTGCATGAGTGCCAGCGCGCAGTGGCTGCCTATGTACCCTGCCCCGCCGGTCACCAGGACGTTCATTGCATCGCCTCTTCGAACACCTGGAATGCCCTGGCGACGGCCTTGTCCATGTCGTAGTACTGGTAGTCGCCAAGGCGGCCCAGGAAGCGCATGTTGGGGTACTTCTCGGATGCGATCTTAAGATATCTGGCATACAGCTCCCTGTTGGCTTCGGATGGTACGGGGTAGTACCTCTCGTTCTTCCCGGGGACGAAGTCCTCCGAGTACTCCTTGGCGATCACGGTCCTGTCGGATTTGTCATCGAGGTAGTACTTGTACTCGTGGATCCGGGTGAAGTCGTAGTTGTTGGGGTAGTTGACGGCGGCGCCGGACTGGTAGTGCTCCCTGTCGTAGGTCTCCATTTTGAAATGGACGCTCCTGTACGGGAGGGGTCCCAGGGAGTAGTCCATGAGCTCGTCGACGGGGCCGGTGTAGAAGATGAGGTCGTAGCCGGAGGAGTCGAAGTCCTTGAAGCTGGTGTTCAGCTTTACTTCGATATTGGGCCTGTCCAGCATCTTCCTGATCATCTCGGTATAGCCCTCGAGGGGTATGCCCTGGTAGGTGTTCTGGAAGTACCTGTCGTCCCTGGAGAGGTAAACGGGGACGCGGGCGGTGACGGCGCCGTCCAGGGAAGAGGAGCTGGAGCCCCATTGCTTCTCGGTGTAGTGGACGAAGACGTTCTCGTAGATGTACTCGGCGAGGAATATCAGATCAGGGTCATCCTGCGTCATGAAGTCCTTGATGGGGATCTTGGTGCCGTACTTGTAGCTCTGGAGGAGTTTGTGCTCGATCCTGTCGGCCAATTCCTTGGGGAAGGCCATGCGGATGGAGTTGAAGTTGAAGGGGATGGGGATCTCGTTGCCTTCGATGATCGCGACCACTCTGTGCATGTACGTGTTGAATCCGGAGAACCTGTTGAGGTAATCCCACACTCTCTTGTCGGAGGTGTGAAAGATGTGGGAGCCGTACCTGTGGATCATTATCCCGTTCCCGTCGCGGTAGTCGAAGCAGTTGCCTGCGATGTGGTCGGAACTGTCGATGACGGTAATTTTGTCGGTCTTTTCCGAGCAAAGATTGGCGAGTGCGGCACCAGAGATGCCGGCGCCGATAATCAGTATGCTACCCATGGGCAGTGCATATCGTCCGAGCGGATATATTGATTGCTGGAATTGGAGATGGAGAATTGAAGAGGGGACCATTGCCCTGCATTGGCAGGGCGATAGGTGTCAGCGCTCCAGCCTGTCCTTTATGGTCCTCTTGATGTCTGTGATGGGGTCGACGTTGAGGGGGTCGACGTTCCTGTTAACTGCGACGTAGAACGACAGGTGGTCCCCGAACATGATCGAATATACCATCCTTTCCAGGAGGGTGTCGCCCTTGATGTCGACTACGATCGGAGACAATCCTTTCCTCTTCATGACATCCACTGTAGAATCCACCAGTTTGCAGATGTCCTTGTCCATGTAGTCCCTCAGGATTATCGGCAGGAATATGCTGCGGTGGGAATCCTCGTACCACCCGACAATCTCGTTGTGGTTGAATTCGGGCATCACGCCGGAGAATGCGATGAGCTTAGAGTTCTCGTTGAGCTGGTTCTTGAGCCTGACGGCGATGGCTTCGAGATCTGGGGTTCCGTACACAACGGGTATCCTCGTGCCGATATCGCAGCATTCTTTGGTGATCTCATCGGCGATCCAGTGTGTGTAGGAGTCGTCTGCCTCCATGTGTTCCTGGGAGGCCCTGAGCCAGGGGAGCATTTTCCTCAGCTGGTAGCGGATACCGGGTCCGCCGGCATCCTCTATTATCCCTCCGACGATTCCGATGAACCATCCGATGGCGGAGCGGGGCTGGATCTTGTTCCCGCCTATTTTCAGCAGGATGTTGTTGTTTTCAATTGCTAGTCTCTCTAGCTCGCCGCCGTAGGTGACCACGACCGTATCCAGGCCTGCGGCCATGGCTTTGTTGTACAGTTCTATCGTCTCGAAGGTGTTTCCGCTGTAGGAGCATGCTACGAAGAGGGTGTCGTCATCAGCGCATTCGGGGAGAGCCATAGTCTTGGCTATATCGACTTCGACTGCAGATTGGTAGTACATGGAATCTCTATAGACTGCACCACCGATAGCCGATGCACCCATGCCTGCGATTATCACATGTTTGTAATAATGCATGATGTTGGTTTCGACCTTGAGGCCGTTCTCTATATCGTTGGCATATCCTTCGACTTCGATGGCCATGTCGTTGAGTGCTTGGGTTTGATATTGCCCCATTTTGTCATCTCTTCAATAGAAGTGTTCTGAAATAGCTTAATGGATATAAAACAATAATTAGATGTAGGTCACTAGACGCTTACATTTCTTTCAGTGGGATAGTATGGTATCTATGGCTATCATGTTATCACGATCATTTATAATGAATTGTAAGATGGACAATATCTAATTTTTATAGTATTTGGGTAAATGATAAGGTTATCGAATGTGATATTGATAAGTAAACAGATCTCAGATTCATTTATTATTTGATTGTAGATTTTTTTTGATTATAATTTCAATATTTTTTTATTATTGTGGTGTATGGAATCGAGGAAGGTATGAAGGTTTTTTTCCTCATAGCTGCTGTATTTAAATTGTTCTAGACCCATAATACGATATTTGCTACTGGCTAAATCATGTATGGTGAATATTTGCATCTCAATCGGAGAATATTCTTCCAAAAGATTATTGATATTATCGATATTTTCTTGTTTATTCGTATATCCTTCGATGAATGGAATTCTGAAAATTGTATCACTGGCACGATTCAATTTAGTAAGGGTGTGGATGTTTTCTTTGTAAACATCAAGATTACCATGAACCAGGTCTCTGTAATCTTTTTCGATCATTGTTTTTAAATCAATTATATATAAATCGATAAAGTCATCGATTTTTTCAAGTTCAGTTTTTTTGGTCGAAAGGCTAGTTTCAATTGCTGTATGATATTTGTTATGGATTGATGACAGTAGTTCTAAGTTTTCCCCTAGCTGCAATAATGGCTCCCCTCCTGAAAAAGTTACTCCGCCGCCATTGTTGTAATAATTGGAATCTCTTTCAATTAATTCCATTATTTCTTCGTTAGAAATTTCATATCCATAACGGATAATTGCATTGATTTTACAATCAATATAATCTGCAGAAGTGATTATGCGATTCTTGCATACTGAACAATTCGGATTATACGGACAAGAATCATAAGATCTCATGCAACATTCTTGTTTCACATAATACTCAATTTTTTGAGAAATAGTTTCAGGATTTGCACACCAGGGGCAATGCAAAGAACACCCTTTAAAAAAAATGGTGGTCCTGATTCCAGGACCATCATGTATTGAAAATCTTTGGATGTTAGTAACTACAGGACTCACATTCCTCAGCCCTTTGAATCAGCAGCAATTGATAGTCCTCGGGGAGATCGATAAAATATGCACTGAATCCCCACACTCTGACTATTAAATCTGGATAGTTGTCGGGGTGTTCATAAGCATCCTTCAATACATCTGCACTGAGAACATTGAATTGAGTCTCAAAGAATCCCATGTCCAATGCTGATTTGATCAAATCGATGAAAGTCTCTTTATTATCATTGATTAGATTGGGCGTCACGACTACGTCTACAACATTACCGTTGAATGTATTATCATAAATACTGATTTTGGATGCGAAATTGAATAGTTCAGTATAGGGGGTGTTCCCTTTGGCAGAGATATGGACTCCGAAAGGATCTCCCTCTTTCCTTCCATCAAATGAGGCGCGTGTTATAGATCCTAAAGAGATGTATGATGGTGAACTGGTGCCTATTTTTACCGTTCCCCCAAACTTATTTTTGTAATGTGAGGCGGCATCTGAAACAACATAAAGCAACTCATTCGTCAAATGAATTATTTCATTGTCATCATGTCCAAAATAATCCGAATTGTTTATTGCTTCATTGTATAAGATATCATCTGGATAATTTTCGATTAATTGTTGGTCGAATTCTCTCAGGGTGTATTTCTTGTCTACGAATACCAATTTTTTCATAGTTAGCAACGAATTGACCGCATTTGATAACCCGTTTGTTAATACGCCATAATTATTGTATTTCTCGCCACCGATAGAAACATCTGTTTTTCTGTCGCGACATGGTTTCAAGAAAGCGGAAACAACCGGGTCGAATTCCCAAACAATGCCATTTAACGAATTGAAAATAAACTCTGAATGGCCATATAGGTGGTTCTCGTAGAGGTGTAAATATTCTTCAAACGTTGAGATCTCGCTAAGTACTTCCTTTTCTGAAACCAATTTGAATGGTTCAACGAAATTGATGTGAGCAATATTATTTTGTTCAAATGAATTCCCAGGTATTGGCTCCCAGCAAGCAGAGGTTGTGTAATTATATGCATCAACCGCATCATATCCAAATTTAATAAGCCGGGGAATGATTACATCATCATTGGCAAGAAGTGGGCTTCCGATGCCTGTGCCTATACACTCTACTGCTGAATTGATCAGATTGCGTGGAGTCTTGCTAGAGATCCTCAATAGGATCTTAGGATCTGGAAGTTTGCATCTTTTGATAGAATCGATGAAAAGGTATGTCAACCGATTTTCAAAATAATCGCCTGTGGGAGATGATCCTCCTAAGATTATTATCTGGCCTGTATCTCCCATTAATGCAGAACTTTTGTACCAGTAGTATTCATGCATCGTTTTAATAAAATCATCTAAGATTTGAGTAATTGTTTCATCGTCGCGAGCATCAGATTTAATAATTTCATCTAAGATGTAATCTAAACGTCCCATGCCAACCAAATAATGACCTGTTTGCCATAAAATCTGCGTTATGATGATAATTCTCTGCAATGCATCCTCGATAGTAGTTGCTTTGGAATGAAGCATATTGTCAAGATTTTTGACAATGGTCTCTTTATTGGGATTATTGGTTTTAGAAATTACTTCTTTTAAGCGCGTTATATAATCGCAGATCCCGTCTAATACGCAGTCATTTTCTTTGGAAAAACCATCTTCGCTGTTTAGGTATAGTTCTTTAATGCCGCAATTTATTACTAAATCGTAATCAACAGGTGCATTATCCATTTGTCTGAATAGTATGCACCAATTTTTGTAATAATCAATAGAAGTTACAAATGTTCCGTGAATGATTGGTTTGATATCCATTTCATTCATCAATGATTTGAATGCCGATGACCTGTTTTCACCATCATATATCTTGGAGTGGTTTAAGCCGTCTCTAAGGAATTTGAAGTCGGAGCGATCCTTGTCCGAAATCCGCTTATATCTGTTGAATTGGAATTGTACATATCCATAATCGGTGTTTGGCCATTTTTGAATTACCCTTTTTCCGATGATTTTGATATACTTATTTTCGGACTGATGATTCTGATGTTCCTTTTCCTCTGATTCTTTTTCTGGTAGTGGATGAACCTTTTCAATTTTAGCATGGAATTTTCTACCGTCTGCTATTCCTTTTCTAATTGTTTCGATTTTTTCTTTCTTATATGGTGTATTACTCTTTTTTATCATTTTTATCAAATGTTCAGCGCCTTTGACAAAATTTTTCTCCTCTTCCTTTCCTCTGCTCATGCTCGTAAACATCCAATTTCTGTAAAAATAATAGAAGCGGTTGATACGATCTTTCGGAATGGTGAAGATATCGACTCCAACATTTTCTTTCATCATGTGATAGACTGTGCTGTTTCCGCTCATGTACCCTTCATATTTTGCGGCAATGCGAGTGGAGTACTCCCCATCATCTCCCCAGATGAAAAATTCTTTGACAGGCAATCCCAGATCAGCGACGACATAAGTGGGAATCATCATTGAAACGAATGAACTATGTTTTACTCTGACCAGGCCATGTTTAATGTGTTCGTTCCATACAAACTCCGGGTTGGAAACATTCATCAGACATGGTTTGCCGTCTTTGAATAAGGCGTTGCTTGTAATAAATCCAACTTTAGCTCCTGCAGATTGCAGATAGCGATAATCCGATATTAATTCCTCTAAAGCTGTTTGTGTAGGGTATGTATCGTCATCCATGATCCAGACAGCATCACACCCAATCTCGTATGCTCTTTTGATTCCTCTGTAGAATCCCCCTGCACCGCCTTCATTTGTTTCGCTGAATATGCAATCAATGATGTCGATGGTGTTCTCTTTTAAAAATTCAGTAGTACCATCACTGCTGGCATTATCTATAACTACTATCTTCTTAAGAGGAACGGATTGTGACATTAGGCAGGACAATGAACCTTTCAGTAAATCCAACCTGTCGCGCGTTACCACCACTGCAATTACTTCCATCCAATTCCTCCGCTGGGATTTATTTTCATGTAAAGTTAGTTTATTATATAACTGTGTTAGGTAACTCGTGGCTGATGTTAGCGTACCTGGTATCATCGAGGAAAGCGTTCAGGATGTCCTCGGTTATCCTGCAGCTCCCCCTAATGCCACCTTGATCGCCAGTACCTAGTTATCAGCGTATCGGTGAATATGAACGGATGCCAGCCTTCCCTCCGTTCATCGCCTCCAGATTGTTTGACATACGCTCAACGACCTATCGAAGAGTTTCCTGGTGAACCCGGCCATCGCCCCGGTGTTCACATCCAATTACTTATT
>SUTA01000039.1 GCA_015063135.1 Thermoplasmata archaeon | reverse complement strand
CAAGTTAAGCCTAAATAAGATTTTTCCAAAAATAAAATACTTGTATCAATACAAAAATACAGTTACCATTGATAAGAAAATAAAATGTCCAAGGTCCATATTAATTGACCGTTTCACCATATAATTCAAAATATTATACAAATGAATGAACATAAAAAAAGATAATAATCAAAAAAGAAGGTATTATTTGATGAAAGATATCACTCAAAGAAATAAGTTACAAACATATTTGCATCTTATTTAAAGTACCAAAAAACTATTTAGATATTTCAGCAAAATAGTAATTTATCAACATTTTCATGAAAATTTATCAAATATTCATAGATTTGAAATTTTTGTAATATTAAATATTATTCCTTTCATTACATCTAAATCAGCATATTTGTTTTAGTTTTAACTTTAACATAAGGAGTATTATATGAGAATTAGATACAATACATTAACTATTATAAGAGGTAACTGTATCTTCTCTCACATAATATTCGTATTCCTCATAAGTTTAATTTATTATTTATTGTGAAGTTATCATCAAAAATTTGTAAACTATCATATTTCAATCTTCTGAACAAATTAAAAGTCTATAACTCTTCTTTGTGAGTAATCTACTTCAGAAATAGTCGTAACTTCTTTAAGTTGATTTAATTGTTCGTTTGTGAGATTCAATTTTTTCCTTAAATCATCATAAGATATAATATAATGACCATCTCCCCTTAATTGTATAATTTTTTTAGCTTTAATAATGTTAATACATGGCAAATTAGCTAAATCATCTAAAGAAGCCTCATTTAAATCTACTATTTTTTCTTCAATATGATCTTTTTGAGTATTATCATTATCTTTTTTATCAGATAGTTTTAAATCATTTAATTTTTTAGGTTCAAAATTAAAGTCATTATCTGTTATAATTATTTCTCGTTTAATATAATCAATTTCAGCTTCATCTAAATTTAATATATCTTTTAAATGATCATAAGAATTTATTACAATACCCAATTCTCGTAATCGAATAATCTTTTTTATTGTAAATCCATTCAACGTTTTAATTTGATAAATTCGCTCTATAGGATCTGAATTAATATTTATCTCCATTAATTCATTATAATTATTTTCTTGAACATTATTCTCACTATTATTTTTTTGATAGATAACTTGATTTTTCATATTATTATTTTCATAAGTAACCCTAGAAGATTCAATTATTCTTTTTAAATCACTAAATTTCATACGTTTTCCAGCATATTCCCATATAGGCATTTGAATATATGAAGAATATATAAATGCAACTTCCGAATCATCCAAATTATAATTATCCTTAACTATTTTAAAACGTGACTTACAATTAATACATATTAATGAATTGAAGGAAAATAATCCTTTTTTCTCATATTTCTCGAGAAAATTTTTTTTACAAATGGGACAAATTTCATAGGTAGCCCCTAATTTTACTAAATTATCAAATTCTTTTTGTTCATCAGGTGTATATTCACCTAAACCTATATTACGCCATTTACCCCATGAAAATGAATCATGTTCATATAAATATTTTATTTTTGTAGTTGTTGGTACAGACTCTATTGATACACCGTATTCATATTCTCGAAAAATTATATTACAGTTAGTACAACTACAAAATAAACCAAAATCATCTGTTTCTGCAACAATGTCAAATCCATTGTTACAAAAGGGACATTTTTCATCAAAATCAAAAGAATCACATTCTTCTTCTTTATCATCAGATTTTAAAAAATCCAATAACAGTAAAACACTAAACAAGTTGATTATCTGACTTTTATTCATAATTACACCGTATAACAATCCATAAATGGAATATAATTAATTCCAATTCGTTTAATAACAACCATTATATTGCCTTCATTATCTATAGGAATTGTAGCAGGAACATTAAATGAGTTGACAGTAGGAATTTCTTTAATTTTAAAGTATAAATTTTTTTGGTCACCATCATTTATAGTGTATTTTTGTTCTATAATTTTACCTGTATTAAAAATATATGTTTCTTTATAAATTCCTAAAAAACTATCATTTTCCATTTCCACTAAAAGTTCTTTATCCATATTTTTTTTAGCAAATGGTATGAGTTCTGATTTATCAAAATCATTTGTAGATATTTTATAATTAATACCATTTTCAGTGATATACAAATCATCTACATAAATGGGTTCTATTAATCCATAAAAATTAACAAGATGATATTGGTCAGTTTTATAATTTAATTCATAATAAGGTTGATATGAAACTTCTATATCGGCAATTCGTTCATCTTGCTTATCTGGATTAATATATTTAAAAATTTCCATATCCGGAAATAATATTGGAGTTAAAACCAATAACTCTTTACCTTTTTCATCAACAAAATTATCTACACAAACATATTCATAATCTACTTTTCTATTGTAATAAACTAATGTAAAATGATAAATTCCTTTGTAATTATTTTTTAATGCTTCATCCTTTTCTTTTAACGTTATAAAAATATTTTCAACAGGAAAATAGTCAAAGGCTCTGTATACATAATCTGCTAAATTTTTGTAATTTTCACCATTTGTTCTGAACATTTAATCCCATCCATCACAGTTACATTCTAAATATAAATAATACTTATAAAATAAGTGATAATTATATTTTTCTTTAAAAAATACTCAAAAATAAAATAAAATAATAAAAGAAAGAAGTACGTGAAACGTTTAAAATATAATAATTAGATCAGTAGATTCTTATCACTATATTAAAAAAAAAAAGGATGTTAAAAAATAATATTAATGTAAATTTATTCCAATTTTGCTACATTAGGCAAATTATTCAACCCAATGAACATCAGCACCTGCAAAATCTTTATAATATTTAACTGATCCATCATATACTACAGTTTCATTATTTCCCAGAATATGCACGCTTGTTGCATTATTATTTTGATTTTG
>SUTA01000014.1 GCA_015063135.1 Thermoplasmata archaeon | reverse complement strand
ACACGCGCAGGCAGGGTAAAACGAGTAACCTTTGACCCCGCGCAGCGGAGCCGTGAGCCGCTGTCAAATTCCATTGATTCCCGTTTTTGTCAGCTGACGCTATCGCGCAGCTGTGTCAAAGTCAGGAAAGTAAGAGTTCGATAATCCATTTCCCTAAATAATACATCTTAGAAAGTATTATATACATGTAAGCGGATGTAGTAGTCCCCAAGTTTAACATGAATTCACTTAGAGTTTGTGTCGACCGTTGGCTTAGCGCCTTTGGAGACTTGGCACCGTGTTGGTGGGTGAAATTCCCGCCTTTGGATCATGAGAACAGCTTGTCTGGTTGGTCAGCGTCACCACGACGCTGAAGTGTTTGCATCATCGCAACATTGTGGATCAGAACCACGCCATCCAGGAATCGCTACCACCAAGGTAGTGATTCACAGTCGAACACACGTCATCGTAGTAACCGACGCATCATCGCAGCAGCAGCATTCAGGTCAGCTTCATAGCGCCTTTCGTGGATTGGCTCCACGTACATGAATCGCTACCACCAAGGTAGTGATTCGCCCTGCGGCCAAGCGTTCGGTTTGTGGGTCGAACCGCACGACATAACGTAATCGCAGCAGCAGCATTCAGGTCAGCTTCATAGCGCCTTTCGTGGATTGGCTCCACGTACATGAATCGCTACCACCAAGGTAGTGATTCGCCCTGCAACATACGGCATATCGATACGACATACGCCGAATATCATGAGCGATGGGTTCGCTCTCCATCTCTGACCGGAACCCGGCTTAGGTGGATCAGACATTAGGCGTTCAGCACTGGGTCTTAAACGTCCCCTGCTGCGATATGGCGCCCTGCCATATCGACCCGACTGCCCCCGCGGCTCCGCCGCGTTAACTCTGGCCCTCAGCGCTCCGCGCTGTAGTGGACCGCAACATGCTGTAATCGGTCCGAGGAGTACCAGGGACGGAAACGTCTCCGGGAAACCGAGACCGCCAGTGTTCACCGTAAAGGTGGTGCGCCCCCATGGCGCAGTGTTGTGGCATAGAGTCCGCTGTCATGGTTCGCGTAGCGCCATGCGTATAGCGCCGAGCCATGTTCCCGCTGATTGAGCTGGTGGTGGTGAGAACCGCCGTCGACACGTCAGAGCTCCTGCGAAGGAGCGCCCGTAATGGGTGGGTTGATCCTGCACGCCTTCCTCATTGGAAGGGCTGGGGTGCAATACACCCCAGTGCTTTTCCCTTGTTTTTCGATCCATTCTTAAAAAACTGTTATATACCGAACAAGGCTACGCATCATCGTGGGTATTTCCCATGGGCCTGTAGCTCAGCTAGGTAGAGCATCTGACTTTTAATCAGGTGGTCAAGGGTTCGAATCCCTTCAGGCCCGCCATATTCTCCAGAATTCTTTGAATATTCTAACTAGAGTATACTTATTCTAACTTCCTCATTCCGAACCTACCTCTGAATCCCCTCGATGTCCTCTCTTTTGCATCGGATCCTTCGAAAAACTCCGAAATCCGCGTTATGCAACGGGATTTAGATAATAAGAGTCTGAATTGGTATGCACATGATTCGTGCATATCTATTCCCAAAAATAACACGTGGCGGTCCTAAAAAGACCCGTTACATTTTTTTCCGATGCAAATTGTATAAAAGCTCCGAACCGCCTGGAAGGTGTAGCAGTTCGGGGAAAGAGGTTTCGTGCGGTATAAAGTGGCCCTCAGAGGTCCTTGTGCCTCAGGAGCCCGTTTGCCCTGGCAAGCCTGATCCTCTCCGATGCCTCCTTCTTCATGTCCGGACGCATGACGGAACTGTAAATCAGCCTCGTCTTCGCACGGCTGCGGTGTTTCCTGTTGAATTCCTCCAGGAATTCGATGTGGTTCTCTCTCGGTTCTCCTTCGCCTACGAAGACCGCAAAACAGACAGCTGTCTTCGCGTGAAGGTCCATTCCTATGGCTATTTTCATCATTCTCGCCTTTCCTCTCCAAAAGACCGAAAGGCTGAATAAAACAATCATAAATCCAATCGGAGCTACTGTTATTGCTCGTGTGATTCGGTTAACATTTTGAAGCAATGTTTGAATGCGCGAGCTCAATTTTAATTGGGCGGTCTTCTCGGAAAATTCTATTGGTTCGGATCCTCACGCTCATCTGATGCCTCCGTGCCTCGTTTCAAGTGTGAGTGGGTTCAAATCAATAGTCAGCTGCACAGATACAGTAGGATGATCCCAGCATCTTGAACAGCCATCGAGGACCCTTGTTATTCAAGCGCTCTTTGCCATGGCAACGTTGATGGCCGACTCGGCTATGTCCGAACAGTAGTCGATTATCCTGGCGATGCTGCCACGGAGCAGATTGCCGGCATCCTTATCCGAGAAATCCGCAAAACTCCTGCGGGCGATCGCTTGAACATCCTTCTTGGAACGGATGATGCTCTCTGCGAGAATGTAATTGGCGTTCATCCAGGATTCCATGGAGCCCCCGATGTACCCGAGGAGGCTCCCGCTGAGGGTATCGAGATTGTCCGCGAATATCTTCCTGTCCGCGTCATTCTGAGAGGAGAGGTTCTTGACGATGAGGACGGCATGGTCCCCCATCCTCTCGAGTATCTTGCTGACCCCCATGCAGCTCATCACCGTGGCGAGGCGGAGTCCCGTCCTGCTGCTGAGGCCCACGTCCATCTGGTAGATGCTGGCCTGTCTCTGGACGAGCCAGTGTATGCGGTCCACCTCTTTGTCGCGCATATCCATGTCCTTCGCATCGGGAGGTTCGGGAGAGAGGGCGTCGGCCACCATCCTCTTGACCAGAAGGTATTCTCTTCTCACATTCTTCTGGGGTTTCACTTCGGAGTGGTCTATGAGGTCCTTGATGAGGATGCAACCTTCCTCCTCCTCCACGATCTCCATGCCTATGGAGGTCTGGGTGAACTCGGATACGGCCTCCAGATAGGCTCCTTCGATGGGGCCGTCGGATTCCACGGAGATCTGCCCGTATCCGGCGATGTACGCCCCTATCATGCAGCGGTAGAGGGCACCGGGGGTATCGAAATCGCCTGTCCTCAGCGTCTTCACCGACTCCTTCGTGGATTCCTCTCCATCGGCCGATATGAGCAGACTGCCGTCTGGCTGGGGGACGACCATTAGGGGATCGTTCTTCTTCAGCCCCCTGGATTCCGCCCAGCTCTTGGGCAGGGTGATCATGAATGATGATCCGCCTGTGATCTGGATTCTCCTTATCTCCATCACATTGCGCATCGTTCACCGTCTATATATTTTTGAGATCGTTTATGGAGAATCATCCGAACATTCCGGAAACATACTTCATGGTCCTCTCCTGAGCGGGGGAGTCGAAGACCTTTTCGGTATCTCCGAACTCCACCATCTTCCCCATGTACATGAAGCCGGTCTTGTCGCTGATCCTGCGTGCCTGCTGCATGTTGTGGGTGACGGTGACCACGGTGTATCTCTTCTTGAGCTCCAGACAGAGCTCCTCGATCTTCGCGGTTGCGATGGGGTCGAGGGCGGATGTGGGCTCGTCCATCAGGATGATGTCCGGGTCGACTGCGAGAGCGCGGGCGATGCACAGCCTCTGCTGCTGTCCGCCGGAGAGCGACAGCCCGCTGGTGTCGAGACGATCCTTGACCTCATCCCACAGCGCCGCCTGACGGAGGGTCCTTTCGACTATCTCGTCAAGATCGCCTTTCTTCGTTATCCCATGGATCCTGGGGCCGTAGACGATGTTCTCCCTGATCGATTTCGGGAACGGATTGGGCTTCTGGAAGATCATCCCGATGCACTTCCTCACAGCGTTGATGTCGGTGCCGGCGGCGTAGATGTCCTCCCCGGCGTAGGTTATCCTGCCCTCAACGCGGCATCCGTCGACCAGGTCGTTCATGCGGTTCATGCATCTGAGGAGCGTGGATTTGCCGCATCCGGAGGGACCGATGAGTGCGGTTATGCTGTTCTTCGCGACCGGCATGTCCACATCGAACAAGACTTGTTTCTCCCCGTACCAAAGGTTCAGACCCTTCACGGAGAGCACTGTGTCGTCGATGCCCTCGTTATTGAAACCGTATGCATCCGCATCGGACACAGCCTGTCCGTTCAGGATCTGGGCTGTACGATTATCTGCTGTTATTGCGATATCTTCCATTGTTATCACCATCTGTTCTTTTCGTTACTGCGTTTTCTTATGACATTGGCCAGAAGGAACATCGAGAGGACGATAACCAGCAGGACCAACGCGGTGGCGTACTGCATCGAAGGGTCTGCGGCACCCTCGGTCGCCAGGTAGTAGAGGTGGTAGGGCAAGGCCATGACCGGGTCGAGGACACCCCAGCCCACCTTGTATTGCATGAGGACGGCGGCCGTGAACATTATGGGGGCGGTCTCCCCCGCAGCACGGCCCAGTCCGAGGATGGCCCCCGTCAGTATGCCCCCCAGAGCTGCGGGCAGGACCACCATGAATGTTGTATGCCGCTTGCTCGCACCGAGGGCGTAGGACGCCTCCCTCACCTCGCGGGGGACATTCATCAAGGCGTCCTCGGTGGTCTTGATTATCACAGGCAGGATCATGAAGGCCAGGGTGATGCATCCCGCCAGCAAGGAAATCCCAAGGCCGAGTATCGTCACTATGGCGGAGAGTCCGAAAAGGGCGAAGACGATCGAGGGGGTCCCGTTCAGAATCTCGATGGAGTATTCCACAGCACAGGTGAACCTGCCCCTCTTCGAGTATTCCGCCAGATAGGTCCCTGTGAGGATGCCGATGGGCAGCGAGATCACCGCGGTGCCGGCGATGAGTTTCAAGGTCCCGATTATCGCAGGACATATGCCGCCCGATCTTCCCGCATCCGAGGGGAAGTCGGTGATGAAGTCCAAGGAGAGGGCGGGCATCGCCTTGATGACGATGTCCCCGATCATGATCACTAGCACGCCGACGCAGAGGAGGACCGATGCCAGCAGGAAAGTATGCATGATCCTCTGCCTGAAGACCCTCGAAATCCTGCGGGATACGCACCCTATGACAAATGTGAAAACTGCCACGGCTACGGCGACAATCGCGGCCTGGCCCCATGGCATGAAGAGCACACAGGCCATGCACACTGCCACTGCGACGAATGATATGCAGACGGCATTTTTGAGGAACGGCATCCTGTCCTCGCCTGCAAGTTTCACGAGGCGGGATGTGCTGTCCCCTCTGCAACTCTTTTCCACCATAGCTCTCACGGCGTGCTTGGCGACCAGGCTGATGCAGAGGGTCACGATCATGAGTATCAGACCGAGGAGGAACAGAGCCGAGTAGTGGGTACTGCCAACGACCACCTCGGGCATCTCCAGGGCCAGTGTGGAGGTGATCGTCCTGACGAAGGAGAACACGTTCCACAGGGGTTCCGGAACCAGGGCGGCGTTGCCGGTGACCATCATGACGGCCATGGTCTCGCCGATCGCCCTGCCGATGCCCAGTATAATCGCCGAAAGGATACCGGACATGGCAGCCGGCACTACTATCTTCGAAGTGGTCTCCCACCGGGTGGACCCCATGGCGAGGGAAGCCTCGCGATAAGAGCGGGGCACAGCCTCGAGAGCATCCTGCGAGATGGAAATGATCGTGGGGA
The DNA here is from genome assembly GCA_015063135.1 of Thermoplasmata archaeon. Taxonomy (GTDB): domain Archaea; phylum Thermoplasmatota; class Thermoplasmata; order Methanomassiliicoccales; family Methanomethylophilaceae; genus Methanoprimaticola. The sequence goes on along the minus strand of SUTA01000014.1, from coordinate 40,616 downwards.
GGGCCATGAAGCCTAAGAGTATGGATGCGGCCAGCCACGAGAATCCCGTGGGGGTCTGGTCGGGGAAGAGGTCTGCAAGAGCAGGGACTATGACCATGAGGCCGAAGAAACCGAAGACCACCGAAGGGACCCCGGCGAACAGCTCTATGACGGGCCTTAGGATGTTCCTGACCTTCTCTGGAGCGACCTCCGACATGAAGATAGCGGAGCCGACGCCCACCGGGATGGCAAAGACCATGGCGCCCAAGGTCACAAGAAGGGAGCCGAGGATTATGCTTCCGGCACCGTAAAGGCCATCGGAGGGTTTCCATTCGGCATCCGTGAAGAATCTGACGAGGTCGATCTCCGATATGGCGGTGAAGGAATTGCCGGCGATGAACACCGTGACGGCTATGAGGATCAGGACGGCTGCGAAAGCAATCGCCATCAGCGTGTACTTGACCGCTTTATCGGAATATGATCCGGCGACTGCTTTAGGACCTCCCCGATACGTGAACATGTTCAGGCCCCGCGGATGAAGCCGCATTCCTGGAGGAGGTCCTGTCCCTCTTCACCGAGGATCCAATCGATCAGATTCTTGGCGGCTCCGGAAGGCTCGCCCATGGTGGCGAGGATAATGTTCCTCTGCATCGCGTAGGTGCCGTCCTGAACATTCTTGACGGTGGGTTCGACGCCTTCGAGGCTGAGCATCGTTGTGCTGCTGCCGACCTTGTCAGCATATCCGAGACTGACATAGCCGATGGCGCCTGTTGTATTGTTGACGGTGGATAGGACAGCACTGGTGCTGGCCTGGGTGATGGTAGAAGAGGTGATTGCGTAATCGGGATAGGCCTTCCTGAGGATGCTCTCGAACCCGTCGCGGGTACCGGACCCCTCCTCACGGGAAATGACGCTGATCCCCAGATCGTTGCCCCCAAGCTCACTCCAGTTGGTGATCTCTCCGGAATATATCCTGGCGAGCTGAGCGGCGGTGATGTCGGCGATCCCGGCATCATCGTTGACGATAGCCATGATGCCGTCGATCCCGATGACGGTCTGAACGAGCCCGGCCTCGGTCTCGGAGGACTTGAGGTCGCGGGAGAGCATGGCGATGTCGGCGCTACCGTTGATTGCGGCGGCGGCACCGGTACCGGAGCCGTTGCTGGTGATGTAGAGACGGACATCGTTCTCTGACTCATAGACTTCCTGGACCTTCAGCATGTAAGGGGAGACAGTCGTGGATCCCTGGATACTGATGGACTCTGTCCTGTCTTCGCCACTGACGCTGCTGAAGACACAGACGCCTATGATCGTAACTACAACTATTGCGATTATTAGGGTTTTCAAATTCAAACTATTGCACCTTGGAAATAACAAGAGCAGGTCAATATATAGAAAAAATCGAAATAATATATATTGGTCTATACATACTATATAGAAATAATAATTAATCCATTCATGGGTCCTGCGGACCGTGATTACGACAAACGGAACATTCGATGCCCGGATCCTTCGAGGACAGCGGTTAATATTACGTGATCACATACCTCCGGTCATGGGGCATACCAGGGCGATAACGGTTCCGTTGCGGTCATTGTCATTATAATGATTTCTATTATATATCCATCTTGAAATCGCTCAGAGGACCTTTCCCGAACGTTTTCTTCCGAAAACGAGATATCCTGTATGCCCGAGGGTATCGAACGACGGCCTCACACCGCCGGGATGAACATCCATGCCGCGCTGTATGTTCTCCAGGGAGTGGATGTCCGCATAGCCCATTTCCCTAAGGGCGTTCACGGAATCGAACACCTGGTTAGCGTTTGGAACGTACACGCAGATCCTCCCCCCGGACTTCAGATACGGATCCAGGTTGGGGAACGCCAGCCACGGGTCCGGCATGTCCATCGTCAGGACGTCCGCTTTCCAGTCTATGTCCGGCTTGGCCTCCCTGGCATCCCCGATGGTGTAGGACCAGTACCTGTCATGGCCGGTCCTGGAGACGTTCCTCTTCGCCCTCTGGGCGTTCTCCTCCTTCAGCTCCAGCGTGTGTACGCGCCCCTCCGGGGCGACCGCGTGGAGCAGCGCTGTGGTCAGGCCCCCTGATCCGGCGCCCACCTCGAGGACGCTGCGCCCGCACCTCACGTCGCAGTGCATGAGGATGGTCTCGGCGTCCTTGGGGGTGATGATCTGGGCCCCCCTCTCGAGGGACAGCATCATATCCATGGCCCCTGGCCTGAAGATGGTGAACTCCTTCCCCATTATGGACACGGTGTCCCCGTCCTCCGCATCGCGGAACCTGGAGCCGTCTATGGCGCCGAGCGATGGGATCTTGAGCATCCCGAACGACATGCGGAAGCCGTACCTCTTTCCGGAGGCATCCTCCAGGAACACATATTCATCCTCTGAGAAGGGCATGGTTCCGCCCAATGCCTTCACCCGATAAAAACTAGCCCGCTTGAGAACCCCTAGGGAGCCCCCGTCTGGAACCGTTTCCACGTTTCACGCAAGCGATGGGAGGAGGATCATGCGGATGAGCCGCGCCGACGGGACCTGACCAATCGGATGAAATTGGCATCGCGGTAGTCCAGGTACCTCTTGGAGATGACGTTGAAGTCCTTGTCGAACTCGTACACGAGGGGCACCCCGTTGGGGATCTCGACCCCCGGTATGTCCTGGTCCGATATGCCCTCGAGGTACTTCACCATGGCGCGGAGCGAATTCCCGTGCGCGACGATGATCACCTTGTCGCCCGCCAGCATCCGGGGCTTGATGACTTCCTCGAAGTAGGGGACGGCCCTGGCGACGGTGTCCTTGAGGCTCTCCGTCAATGGGAGCTCCTCTGCGGGGATCCCCCTGTACTGCTCCTGGTTGACGGGGTTCCTCTCGTCATCGGGATCCAGCGCCGGAGGGGGGACGTCGTAGGACCTGCGCCATATCTTGACCTGCTCCTCGCCGTACTTCTCCGCCGTCTCCTTCTTGTCAAGTCCCTGCAGGGCTCCGTAGTGCCTCTCGTTGAGCTTCCACGATTTTGTCACGGGGAGCCATTCGAGGTCCATCTCGTCCAGCACGATGTCGAGCGTATGGATGGCGCGCTTCAGATACGATGTGTAGCAGACGTCGAAGTCGAACCCCTCCTCCTTCAGAATCTTACCGGCCATCTCGGCCTCCGACCTGCCGGTATCCGAGAGGTCCACATCCGTCCAGCCCGTGAATAGATTCAGCCTGTTCCATTCGCTCTCTCCGTGGCGGAGGAGCACGAGCGTCATCGTCTGGTCTCCGGACGGCTCGTCCGAATCGTCTCCCAGCGGGACGATGGCCAGAACCACGGCTACGGCCGCCGCGATGATGCAGATGGGCACTACCACCTTGATCCAGCCGGGGATGACGCTGACCATCGATTTGGACATCCGACTGAGCGTATTTATGAATGAGCCCCTAAATCCTTATGGAAAAATGCCTCAAAATGTTTAGGTTTGGCTGAAATCCGAGCATTTCACCCTCAGATTTATATAGGTTCTAGAATCTAGCAGAAGTCAAGAGGTATCCAAATGGTTACTGTTAACGAGTCCGAGTGCGTCGCATGCGGAGCATGCGTCGATGTCTGCCCCCAGAGCGCTATCACCTGCGACGATGTCGCCGTGATCGATGCATCCAAATGCGTCGACTGCGGAGCCTGCGTCGACGAGTGCCCCTCGTCCGCTATCTCCGAGTGATTCTGCCCTGCGCAGGACCATCAAAACCCCTTAAACCCCTTACTTCTGAGTCTTTTGCCCGATCGGTGCACCATCATCTCGCCTTGAATCACGGAGAATATGCCCAGCGCGATGAGCATGATGCCCCCGACGATGCCGGCTATCCTGCCAAACCTCATTCCGAACCTCCCGCCGATGAACATCCCGATGACGCTCATCGCGAAGGCCGTGACCCCGAGCATCAGGGGCCCGGAGACGGGACCGTCGCCGGATGCCGAGAACGATACACCTACGGCAAGGGCATCCAGGCTGACCGCGATGGCCATGGGCAGCATCGTCTCGACGGACAGGCTGGAGCTCATGACGCCCTCGTCCTCTCCCCTCGCAGCCTCCTTTATCAGCATTATCCCGATGTAGCAGAGGACGGCGAAGAGGATCCAGCGATCGATCTTCGATATGAAATCGTAGATCTCCTCCCCGATCAGGTACCCGATCACGGGCATGATCCCGTGGAAAATGCCGAACCAAAGGCCCACGATGACGGCCGAACGGATGGTGATGTCCTTCAGTGCCAGGCCCTTGCACATCGAGACGATCATGGCATCCATGCAGATGCCTATGCTCATCGCGACCATCGTGAGGACGTCCGTGGTTGGCTGATGCATCCGACTACAATAAAGTTGTCTACTCCCGACGTAAAAACCATTATACGCGCGCGCACATCCCCCGCCCGAAGAGCATGAGCTACTCAGATTCACTTTCCAAGAAGCTGGCGTCCCTCGGCGCGACCGAGGGGTCCAGGCTGCTGGTGGTCAAGGACGGGAGGGAGTACGCTGGCACCCTGATGCCGCACCACGAGTTCAGCGCCCCCGACGTCCTGATCATCAAGATGAAGAGCGGATACAACGTCGGCCTCAGGATCGACGAGAACACATCCGTAGGGAAGCTGGAGGACGCCGTCCCCAGGGCCAGGGCCGAGGAGCCCGTGGAGCCCAAGGTGGGCCTCCCCAAGCTGGTCCTCATCGGAACCGGCGGCACCATCGCGTCCTACGTCGACTACAGGACCGGGGCAGTCCATCCCGCCCTGTCCACCTCCGACATGGTCAACGCCGTCCCGGAGATCAGGGAGATCGCCAACATCGACGCCCGCGTCCTCTTCTCCATCTTCTCGGAGAACATGAACGTGGAGCACTGGCAGGCCCTGGCCAAGGCGGTCAAGGAGGAGATCGATAACGGTGCGGACGGGGTCATCATCCCCCACGGTACGGATACGATGGGGTACACCGCCGCGGCGCTCTCGTTCATGCTCCAGGGCGTCACGAAGCCGGTCGTGCTCGTGGGGGCCCAGCGCTCCTCCGACCGCCCCTCTTCCGATGCGTCCAGCAACCTCATGGCATGCGCCAGGTTCTGCACCAAGGGCAACATGGCCGGAGTGTTCGTCATCATGCACGACACCCCCGGCGACGACTCCTTCGCCGTCCATGCGGGCACCCGCGTCAGGAAGATGCACACCTCCCGCAGGGACGCGTTCCACAGCATCAACATCGCCCCCGTCGCCCACATCGACAAGGACGGGAGGATAACGGTCAACCAGGAGTACCCCGCCGTGTCGAAGGGCGAGGTCTCGGCGAACACCGGCATGGACAGGGCCTGCGCCCTGCTCCAGTACTACCCCGGCATGGACCCCGAGCTCTTCGAGGGAGTGTTCCAGAAATGCGACGGCGTCGTGATCTCCGGATCCGGCCTGGGCCACGTGAACGAGAACATGATCCCGCTGATCAGGAAGGCCTGCTCCAGGGGCACCGTCGTGGTGGCCACCTCCCAGTGCCTCAACGGCAGGACCAACCTCAACGTCTACAACACCGGCAGGGACATGCTGTCCGCCGGCGTGGTCACCGTGGAGGACATGCTCCCGGAGACCGCCTACGTCAAGCTGATGTGGGTCCTCGCCAACTCCTCCTCCCCCGAGGAGGCCAAGGAGCTCATGATGAAGCCGCTCGCCAACGAGATGTCCGACAGGAGGGTCATCGATGTCCGAGGACTACGAGATGATGTGCGGCATCGAGATCCACCAGCAGCTCGATACCAAGAAGCTGTTCTGCGACTGCGAGAGCCGCCTCTGCGAGGAGGGGTACGGCGCGTTCTACAGGAGGCTCAGGCCCACCACGTCCGAGATGGGCGAGATCGACAGGGCCGCCCTGGCCCAGTTCCAAAGGCACCTGGGCTACAGGTACCAGTGCTGCCACGGCACATCCTGCCTGGTGGAGCTGGACGAGGAGCCCCCGCACAGCGTGAACGCGGATGCCCTGGGCATCTCCCTGACATTCTCGGTGATGCTCCACGCCAACGTCATCGACGAGATCCACTTCATGAGGAAGATCGTCGTGGACGGATCCAACACCTCCGGCTTCCAGAGGACCGCCCTGGTCGCCACCGACGGGTACGTCGAGGTAGGGGACAGGAAGATCTCCATCCTCTCGGTGTGCCTGGAGGAGGACGCCGCCAGGAAGGTCGAGGCCAAGAGCGACGAGATCCTCTACAGGCTCGACCGCCTTGGGATACCGCTCATCGAGGTCGCCACCGGTCCCGACATGAGGACCCCCGAGGAGGTCCAGGAGGTCGCCTACAGGCTGGGGACCCTCCTGAGGGCAACACGCAGGGTCAAGAGGGGCATCGGCACCATCCGCCAGGACCTGAACATCTCCATCCCCGGCGGCGCCAGGATCGAGCTCAAGGGCGTGGGGGACCTGAAGATGATCCCCGACTACGTCAGGAACGAGGTCAACAGGCAGAAGATGCTCCTGAGGGTCAGGGAGATCCTCAACGGCAGGGGCGCAAAGCCCCTGGACTTCGAGCCCGTGGACGCCACCGAGATCTTCAGGGACTGCGAGTCCAAGGTCATCAAGGGCGCCCTGGACGACAAGGGCGCCGTCATAGCCGTGAGGATGCCCGGGTTCGCCGGCGTCATGAACGGGGACAACAAGACCCTGAGGCTGGGATCCGAGATGGCCGGCCGCGCCAGGACCAAGGGCGTCAAGGGGATTTTCCACTCCGACGAGCTGCCGAACTACGGCATCGAGCAGTCCTACGTCGACAGGCTGAGGGAGTTCCTCGGGATGACCGGCGAGAACGACGCGTTCGTCATCTGCGCCGCCAGGGAGAAGAAGGCCAAGGACGCCCTCCAGGCCGCCATCGAGAGGGCCAACGAGGCCCTCGAGGGCGTGCCCGAGGAGACTAGGGACCCGCTCCCGGACGGGACCACCAAATACTCCAGGCCGCTGCCCGGAGCCGCCAGGATGTACCCCGAGACGGATGTCCCGCCCACCGAGATCACCGCGGCGAGGCTCCAGCTCATCAGGGACTCCATGCCGGAGTTCCCGGAGCAGATCGAGGCCCGCCTGGTCGGCCAGTACGGGATCAACCCGCAGCAGGCCAAGCAGATCGTCAGGCAGTCCAACGACGAGCTCTTCGAGAGGATCGCCGCGGACAGGGCCATGGCCCCCATCGCCGCCACCATGTTCCTGAACACCTTCAGCGAGCTGGAGAAGGAAGGCCTGGACCTGAGCGTCATCACCGACGGGATGATCCTGTCGCTGTTCGACCACCTGAAGCAGGGCAAGTTCGCCAAGGAGGCCATGCCGGCGATCCTGAAGGAGATGGCCGCTGGCACTTCCATCGACGACGCGGTGAAGAAGCTCGGGCTCGAAGCCGTGGACACGGACGAGGCCGAGAGGATCATCGACCAGATCGTCAAGGAGCGCGAGGCCTTCGTCAGGGAGAAGGGCATGGGCGCCATCGGCGGCCTCATGGGCCCCGTCATGGGCGCCCTCAGGGGAAAGATCGACGGCAAGACCGCCAACGAGCTCCTGACCAAATCCATCAAGAAACTCCTGGGCTGATGCCCGGGGAAGGGGCTCAGCCCCTTCCTCCCCATTGATCGTTTTCCGATTATTTTCAAAAAAATGAAAACAGAATAAAACAAAATAAATACAGAATAATCGATATCCGCATCCGATATGATGAGATTGGGGAGAGAAGGCTTCGAAATAGAATACAAGAAGGCAACCGAAAGGCTCCCCCGCAGCCTCTGGGAGACATACTCCTCCTTCGCCAACACATCCGGTGGCAGGATAGTCCTCGGCGTATCCGAAACAGACGGCGGATACGAGGTCACGGGAGTAGACTCGCCTCAGAAACTTGTCGATGATTTCTGGAACATCGTTTGCAACAAGCAAAAGGTGAGCAGAAACATCCTGCTCGATAGGAACGTGCGCATCGAATCCATGGAGGGGCACGACGTCATAGTTATCGACGTGCCGGAGGCTGACAGGCGCTTCAAGCCCGTTTTCATCAATGGCGACATGGACGGGGGAACGTACATCAGATACGGAGGCGGGGACCACCTCTGCGACATGACCCAGATCGCAGATATGATCCGGGACGCCCAGGACGTCCCGAAGGATAATGCCCCGCTGGGCGAGATCCCCCTGGAAGCCCTGAACATGGATTCGGTGAGGGCCTACCGCCGCGAGTTCAAGCGCGAGAACCCGGACAGCGAGCTCATCGACATGGACGACCTGAGGTTCCTGGAGCTGCTGGGAGCCGTCGGGAAGATCGAGGGCGAGATGCACCCGACCGCCGCCGGGGCGCTCATGTTCGGAAACAGCCTCTACACGATGAGGACCTTCCCTGGATTCTTCCTGGATTACAGAGAATTCAGAACGGACGGCCCCGACTGGTGCGACCGCATCAGCTCCATGCGTCCCGGGAACGGCGACAACGTGTTCGACTTCTTCAGCCTGGTATCCGAGAGGGTCCGGAGGAGCCTGCCAGAGCCCTTGGAGTTCAACAGCTCCATGGTTCGCGTCGAGGACAACGGCATGAGGAGAGCCGCACGCGAACTACTGATGAATGCGCTGGTGCATGCCGACTATTCGGGGGAGACGGGGGTGACCATTGACCTGAAGACTGACAACCTGACCATCGCGAACCCGGGCCTTTTCAGGATACCCGTGGACAGGGCCCTGGAAGGGGGCCTCAGCAGCCCCAGGAACCCGACGCTGTTCAGGATGTTCGGCCTCATCGGCAGGTCCGAGCGCGCCGGCACCGGGGTATTCCGCTCGAAGACCGCCATGGAAGCGGCAGGGCTGCCGGCACCGGAGATAACCCAAGAGCGTTTCCCGTCCAGGACGGTCGTGACTCTGCGCCTGAAGGCCGCTGAAGCCTGCGACCTGGATTCCACCATCCTCGCCCTCATGTCGAAGGACAGTACCATAACCGTTGACGGGCTGTCCTCACAATCCGGGGTCGGACGCAGCAAGGTTTATGCCCACCTGAGGGCTCTCATGGAGTCCGGGATCGTATCGAGGGAGGGTAACAACCGCAATGGGAGATGGGTGGTGAATCCCGGTAGGAATGGGGGTCGCCGATGCTCGAAACCCGTGTATCTCCAGCACGCTGAGCGTCTCGAAGAACATGTGGACCTCGCCCAGAGTGGACACGCTGTAATGCGACAGCAGATCGGCCAGGGTGCCGAGGTCCATCAGCGACGAAACCACGACGATGACCCTCCCGTCCCCATCCAGATGGTCGGGCGCGCCCTCCAGCAGGGCCGGCAGCGGTCCCATACCGTCATCCCCGCCGGACCAGGCCTTTGCCAAATCCCCCTCTTCGTCCACAGGGAGATACGGGAGATTGAAGACTATCGTATCGAACCTGCCCTCCACAGCGCTGTAGACGTCCGTCTCCACGATGCTGACATCCAGTCCGTTAGCGACCGCGTTCCTATGTGCTAGATCCACTGCTTTCGGGTTGATGTCGCCGCATACCACCTCGCAGCCGTTGGCCGCGCAGTGCAACGAGACGACTCCTGACCCGCACCCTATCTCCAGGACCCTCTCGCCCGGGGAGACCTCCAGCGACTCTATCAGCAGGATGCTGTCCTCCGACGGGGGGTAGACGTCCGGGTCGGCGGCTATCGATATGCCGGGGTCGTACCGCATCCTTCGCCTCCGGGTTGAGCCTCTTGAAATTCCTCACGGCGAGGAAAGCGGGGTACATCATTATGAACGCACCGAATGCCTCGGTCGCCAAGACCGCCCAGAAGCAGGCATCGAGGGATACCCCACTGGCGACGTACAGCAAGCCTATCAGGAATACGTTCCTTATCAAGGATGACCACAGGGAGATCTGGGCCTTCCTCAGCGACTGCAGGATAGCCGAACCGATGTCGATGAGGCCCATGAACACGAACAGCATGGAGTATATCCTGAGTACGTGGACCAGGTCCGGCCTCAGCTCCTCCATGGTGGGGGAGTAGGTGAACGGCATCAGCATGTACTCGGCGAAAACGAACGTCACCACGGTGATGGCGGCCATCGCTATCACCGTGATCTTCACCGAGTACCGATAGCCGTCCACGGCCTTGGCCGTGTCCCTGGCGCCTATGGCCGCGGAGCATACGGGGACCAGCGCGGAGCTAACCGCCAGGGACACCACGCAGGCCAGCGTCACATACCTCCACGGTACGTTGTAGAGCATCACGCCGATTACCCCGCCCGCGGCGATCACGAAGATCCTCTGGACGAGGGACATGGACGCTATCAGGATGGTCTCGATGGACTTGGGGGTCCCGACGTACATGATGTCGGAGACCTCCTTCCTCCTGAAGCGGGCGTGCCTCAGGGACGGGGACAGATACGTGTGGCTGGTCAGCAACCAGAACAATCCCAGCGAAGACGAGGCCACCGCGGCTATCCCCGTGGCCCATCCGGCTCCCGCCAGGCCCATGTCCAGGGTGTAGATGAGTATCGGGTCGATAGCTATGTTGACGGCCGCGGAGACGATGAGTATGGCCATGGCCTTCTTGGCCGCCCCTTCCGACCTCATGATGCCGGCGACCACTCCCTCCATCATCAGGAACACGGACATCAGGATGATGGGGGTTATGTAGTCCTTGCAGAGACCCTCGACGTCGGACGCGCCTATCACCGAGATGGTGGGGTCTATCAGGATCCAGAGCACGGGGATCGCTACAACCGATATCGCCAGCGACAAGAGGAGCGCCTGGGTCGCCAGGACGTCCGCCTGGGCCTTCTCGCGCCTGCCGAGGCACCTCGCTATCGCGGTGGACGCGCCGACCCCTATCGCGGTGCCGACGCCGCCAACTATCCAGTAGATGGGGGTGATGGATGAGACCGCGGAGGTGGCATCGGACCCCAGCCCGGAGCACCAGGCGGTGTCCACGAACATGTTGACCTGGATGACCAGGAAGGAGACGAGGAGGGGGACCGACATCGACCGAATGGCCTTCCTGGGGTCCCCCAGCATCGTCTCGAGGTCCTTCGTAGCCTCCATGGCCCTCCCTTCGGGATTCGGAATCCGTTGAGCTCCCTGTCCAGAGCCTCCAGCCTCGCGATGCGGTCGGGGGTGGACGGGTGGGTGCGGAAGAGGCTGACTATCATTCCCTGCTTGCTGCCGAAGGGATTGGAGATCCACATGCTCTCGTAGGCGGTCCTGTTGTAGTCGTTGGTGCTCCTGGAGCAGCCTCCCTCGATCCTGGTGAGCGCGCTGGCCAGCGCCATCGGCTTGCCCGTGAGCCTGGCCCCGGTCTCGTCCGCGAGGTACTCGCGGTTCCTGGACACGCCGAGCTGGACCAGCATGGCCGCCAGGGGGACGAGGATGTACGCCGCCAATGCGATGATCGCGCCCCCGCCGTTGTCCCTGCTGTTGAACATGGAGGACCACATGGCCATCGTGACGGCGTAGGAGAGTATCGATGCCATGGTGGATGCCACGGACATGACGAGGATGTCCCTGTTCTTGACGTGGGACAGCTCGTGCGCGATGACCCCCTCGAGCTCGTCGTCGCTCAGCAGGTCCAGGAGGGGCCTGGTGGCGACCACCGCTGCATTCTGGGGGTTCCTGCCGGTGGCGAAGGCATTGGGCATGGGGACCTCGGAGATCCCGACCTCGGGCATTGGGAGCCCGGCCTTCTGGGAGAGCCTGTAGACCGTGTCGTACATCCTGGGCTCCTCGTCGCGTTCGATCAGGTGCACCTTGTTGGCCCTGAGGGCCATGCCCTTCGAGCCGTAGTAGGCGTACACGTTGAAGAGGACCGATATGCAAAGCATAGCGATCATCCCGATGTAGACGTTGTGCAACAGATAGCCGACCAGCATGCCGACCAGCACCAGGAGTCCCGTCATCGCCGCGAACATCGCGGCCGTGCGTATGCGCCAGGAAGACATGATGAATACCTAACATACCCTATATATAAAGATAACGTGAAGAGGTTTGATTGGATTGGTTCCGGCGATCGGCCGATCATGGGGTCGCGGGAGGCGGACCCCTCCTCCGCCAGCTTCTTGAGGTCCCCATCGTGCTCGTCCACGATCTGGGCGACCAGCTTGATGAAGGTCACTACGAACTCCTCGGTGACCGGCGAGGTCGCGTACGGGAAGGCGTAATCGAAGAAGATGTGGCCGTCGTCCGGGTTCATGTAGAACGCTCCGAAGGCGAGGCTGGAGTTGATCCTGTTCAGCTCCCAGGTGACTTTCGGGAAGGCCGACTTCTCCGCCACCAGGTCCAGCAGGCACACGAACGCGAGCCTGTTGTTGTCCGTGGTGATGACCATCCTTATCGGGAGGTCGTCCCCCATGAATCCTGTGGTGATTATGTGCTCGTCGGCCGCCTCGTACTTCACGTTGGCCCCGTCCAGGACCTTCCTGACGATCCTGCGGACCTCCTCCTCGGTAGAGCCCGTCTTCTGGGCGGCGCTGCTGAAGAAACCCATGACCGGGAGTATAGCGCGGCCGTTGATTACCCTTTTGCCCGCCGGATTCGCACTTCCAGGGTCTGCCCCACGTAGAACTCCTTGACGCCCTTCAGGCCGAGCTTCAGCCTGAGCTGGGTCATGCCCTCGGGCGAAGTGCAGTGGTTGAGGTAGATGTCGGTGACCCCCATGGACTCGAGGTCGGTTGCGTAGCGGGCGGCCTCCTGCTTCATCTTCTTGGCGAGCAGCAGGGACCCTACGAAGACGCCGGGCTTCCTCTCGAACCTCCTCTCGGCCTCCGCCAGGATGCCGTCCGGGCCGGCGACCCCCCGGCCGCTGACGATGGCGAGCTTCCTGGAGGCGATGGCGAGGAACATCTCGGAGTATCCGTTGGTGTAGGCCATGGGCGGGGACAGCCAGACCTTGGGTATGACCTCGGTCCAACCTGAGAAATCCTGGAACTGGGCCTTCTGGGTGTTCTCCTCGGAGATTCCCTTCTTGCCGAAGAGGCCCTTGGACGGCTCGCGGAGCTCCGCGGGGCAGTAGATAGGGACCGGCTGGGTCCTGGCGTCCAGGAACCCGTTCAGGGCGCGGCAGTTGTCGGGGTGGACCTGGGATATCGCTATCGCATCGATGGAATCGGGCTGGATCTCCAGGTGCTCCATGTTGTGCATGAGGTACCTGTGCCTGAGTCCGGTGTCGAAGAGCAGCCTCTTCCCCTCAGACTCGATGACGAACGCTGTTCCCTTGGCGCCGATGAGCGGGGTGTCCTCTATGGCCCCCTCGTCGTAGACGCACCTGATTACTGCCATGCCGACGGGATTCTGGTCCAAGTCCTTAATACTGTCAGTCGGCAGGACGGGGCGATTGGAATCCGGGGTCGGCCGTAATAGCGCTCGGGGAGGTCCCTGTTTATCCTGCAGATGGTCTCCTCGGGGACCCCGGATGAGGCCCATGAGGCGACCTTCTTGGGGACGGTCGCGGGCGGCATCATGATCGACGGCTTCTCCGCATCGTCTATGAAATCGGTCTCGATGAAGAAGCGGTCTCCCTTTGACAGGGCCTCCTTGAGCAGGGACTTGGACGCCGGTATCGAGGGCATCAGCCCGAGCACCTCGTCATCCCTCACGAGGGGGTCGCAGTGGTGCTTGATCACCATCTCCCTCGGCAGCCTGGCACTGTCGGCTATCTCCCCGAGGGTGCGCATGGTGTCGGCATCGGATTCGCAATGGATTATCACCGGGCAGCCGACATCGCGGGCCAGCTCGAAGCCCCTTTTCAGGACCCTGTTGGACGCGTCCCATATCTCCTCGGACACCGGGAAATGGGGCCTGCCGATCTCCCCAATGGCCGCCGATCTCCCCTCCTCGACGGCCTTCGCGGCGATCTCCATGCCCTCGACCATGATCTCCTCGGCCCTCTCCAGGCCGTAGGCCTCGGCCAGACCGATCAGGATGATCGGGTACGGGCCGACTGCGACATTCACCTCGACGGAGGTCTCCTCCCTGGCCCTCTGCGCCAGGCGGTACGTGATGTCGAAGGAGTCCGCGAAATCCGAACCCTTCCTGATCGGCACCTCCGGGTACGGGAGGGTTACCAGGGTTATCCCCGTGCCTCCGGCGGCCTCGAACTCCCTCAGGGCCTCGATGTTCCTGCCCGAGGGGCTCATGTGGAAGTGGTTGTCGTACGCGGGGAACTTGCCGGCCATGTTTTGCCGAAGGTGAAGGTACCTATATTATCTGATTCGTCGATGGGCGGAGCGATGGATTCGAACCAGCGCTTCCTCCTGAAATCCTTCAGGAAGTACTACCGGGCCAACACGCCCATCCTGCCGGACAGGTTCACCCGCAGGGAGTTCGGATTCATGTTCTTCGACAAGTCCTTCGTGCAGAGGCACCTTGGATTCGCCAACCAGGACGACCTGCGCAGGTACATGATCGGGAACGTCCCGGCGCACTCGTACTACTCCACGTCATACTACAGGAAGCCCGCAGCCCCGACCATGGACGAGAAGGAGTGGCTGGGCGCGGAGCTCATCTTCGACCTGGATGCCGACCATCTTGAGGGCGCGGCAGAGATGACGTATGCCGAGATGCTGCTCCAGATCCGCTCGGAGATGATCAACCTGGTCGACTCGTTCCTGCTGGGGGACCTTGGGTTCTCGGAGGACCAGGTGCACATAACGTTCTCCGGCGGCAGAGGGTACCATGCCCACGTGCGCACGCCGGACATCATGACCCTGGGCACCCACGAGAGGAGGGAGCTGGTCGACTACATCACATGCTCGGGCATGAACATCGATTGGATCTTCCCGATCAAGAGGACCGCCGGTGCATCCACATCAACCGCATCGGGTGTGAAGGCCAACGTCAACGAGGACCGCCTCATACCCCCCGCCGACTCCGGCGGATGGAGGCTCAGGATGAGGAACGGGCTGAAGGACGTCGTCCAGTTCATCTCCGAGAACGACCTGCCGGAGATCAAGGCCAGGTACCCCAGCCTCAAGGGGACCAAGGGCGCGTTCCTAGACCTGGCGAAGAAGGAGGTCACGAAGAACGGGTCTGCCATGTTCGAGAAGGACACCATGGTCATGCTCTCGAAGAGCACCCAGAACATCCTGGTCAAGATCATGAAGGAGGACGTCGCCCACACCCTGTCCGGAGAGGTCGACGAGCCCGTCACCGCCGACATCAAGAGGCTGATAAGGCTGCCTGGATCGGTCCACGGCAAGAGCGGGCTGAGGGTCACCCCGATCACCAGGCAGGAGCTCACCGACTTCGACCCGCTGCAGATGGCGGTCCCGAAGGAGTACACCGACGACCCCGTGAAGATCACTATGAGGAGGGACGCCGGCCTGGACATGCTGGGCCAGCATTTCCAGCTCCGCGGTGAGACGGAGGTGCCGGAGTTCGCGGCCATATTCCTCATAGGCAGGAAGATGGCCGATTACGGCTACCTGTCCGAGGAGTCCAAGAAGGACAAGATGTTCCGAATGCTCGGAACAAGAATGGGGAAAACCCGGCCCACACGACACCCAGATTTAGGGGCCGGTAAAGGGTTTACATCAGGTCATCAGATTTTCTTACGTTCTGCACACTTGTCATGAATCGCTGCGCAGATTGCCTCGATCTCACTATTGTTCTCAGAGAGAACAGCCGAAACAAGCTGTTGAGCAAGATTCATAAGCTCATTGTCCAGATCACCGTACTTGGAGGCAAATCCGGCAATGGCGTTGACATCATCCATCGCCTTATCGATGACCTTCTTCGTCTCGGGGTCGTTGCACCTGTCGTAAGCATCTTTCACTTCAGCACGAATCTTCTTCACGAGGTTTATGCTGACGGCCTTGGGAGCCTGCTCACGCTCCACGTTGTGGTTCGTGATATTATAAACTACAATGAAGAGCGTGATGAGGACAAATAGCACAACCTGGATGACAATCAATATCGAATCTCCCAGAGGAATGTCGAATACGAGGATTGATATTCCAATTAGGAGCTCGATTACGACATAGACCGTCGTGAAGATGCCAGTACTCGAGGTGTAGATGTAATCGTTGTGACCCGTCTGAGGAACTAACAATCCCGCCATGATGTGGAGCAAAAATGCCGCATTGATCATTCCTACCGTCACATACCTCAACGTATTCCAATCGCTTACAAAGACGAGGATCAACGCATCGGCGATAGCGAGAAGCACCAGCGTTATTACTATGTTCAGAACATTAACTTTCGATACCATCGCAGACGACCTCCGCAATTAGAGCAGAACGCGGACCCAGGAGCGGCTTTGGTACCGCAGGCAGGGCAGAAGGATGCCACCTGGATTGGGGCACCGCAGCCAGGGCAGAACTTCGATCCGGAGGGCACTGCAGCTCCGCATGCCGCGCATTTCACCGCCGAGGGAGCAGGCCCAGCAGGAGCGCCATTGTTGGGAGCCATATTGCTGCTGGTCATCTGGTACATCCCATTACCCATGGGCACTCCCATTCCAACTCCCATCCCGAGACCCATACCGGCGCCCATGGCGGTTCCAGCAGCACCTTCATTGCCTGCTGCCGTCTCTAAGACGTCGAATGTCCTCTCTGTCTGGTAGTTGATACCGAGCTCCGCATAGCGAGCCTGCTCTGCACGGCCCGCCATTGCCTTTTTCCTCTCCTCGTTGTCAAGGATCTCCAGGGCCTCTATGTAGAAATGGACCAAGCGCATCCCGTATTCATCGAATGCAGGCTCGAGCCCAGCTTGGACGCTGTCCGCAACATCGCTTATCATGGAAGCCACTACGATTTGAATCTCAACATCGAGAGCCTGGACAGACTTGCCTATGAGTTCGCGTATTTTCTGGTTGATCGGTGCGCGGAATTCTTGAGCTACAACGGCGGGCGTGAGTTGTTCGTAGTTGGCTCCCACGTATTTGAGGAAGAACTTCTTCGAATCCACAATCTGGAGCGTGAATGAGCCCCTGGCCATCATATCCGTACGGATAGGACGACCCGTTAACGAAAGGTGCATGTCCATAACCTGCACAGGGGACGTGGTCCCCCACTTGTTGTCCAGCTTATGCACCTTGTTCACGTAGAATATCTTGCAGTTGTAGGCGCTGACCCCATCCGAGATGGAATTCCTGATTCTGCTGAGGAATGGATAGTTCCCGGTGGAGAGGTCGTACTCGCCTGCAGAGAGCACCTCTTCAATCACTCCGTTCTTGTAGAAGAGAACATCCTGGTTCTCATCCACTATGACCTTGGAGTGTTGGTTGAAGTCCTCGTACGGAACCTTCCATATCAATGCCTCGGGGCTGCCCTCGTTCTTGATGATGCTCAGGAACGGTTTCTTGCCGTTGGGGTAGTTGACCTCGTTCGGATTTTTCTTGAAAATTGCCAATTTTATCACCTTTGGAAAGGGGGCCAATGCCCCCGGTTTTCAAAGTGCCAGCTGTTTGATTGTCATGACATTGCCGAAGTTGGCCGGGACCATGTTACCCAGGTTAATGCTCAGCTTGATCATGTCTCCATTGATCTCACACGGGACGAAAACAAGAGCCTTCACAGTGGACTTCCCCATCTGCAGCTTGGGATGCGTGCTCTTACACTGATCCATATAGGCGTTGCACAGAATCTCTGCTTCCTGCTTGGTACTTGTGGGAACGATAATCTTGCCGGAGGACATAGCTGTAGGCGCTGCCGACTGGTAAGCCTGCGTGACAACACCGCCCATCGACATGCTCGACTGATTGCCTTTGACGCGCTGCATCATGGTGGTCTCGGGCATGGACTTGAAAATGTCTGTCGTAGCAACACGGGGCTGGTCAACAATCTTAGGTTCGGTTGTGAACATAGCTGAGACCATGACGGTCTCGGTGACCTCCACAGCTTTCTTTTTCAGCATAGAGCCGCCTATGAAACTATACTTCAGGTCCAGAACCCACATTGGGATGTAGTAACTGCCCTGACCCTTGACGACATTGATAGACGGCTCACCAGACTTGGAGGACAGGATCATCGATACCATGGCAAAAATGTCGGAATTCCTCTCTGGGCGCTTCATCTGGGTTGAATAGATTCCTCCTATCGAGTGCTCCTCCTTGTCGACCTCATCCATCACGTTCTTAACAGTCTTGAGGACCTCTGTCACATCTATTTCTGGAGAATTGAGCAGTGACTGAGCAATCTCGAGAGCCGATTTGCACGCGACGATCTCATTGGCAATAGCGGTTCCCATTGACATGAAATCGATATTCGTGTAAGCCTCGCTCTTCACCTTCCCCAGGAGCTCGACGGCTTCGGACAGGGAGTTCTTAGCTTCGAGGCTGTTGTTCCCCATGATTTTGGTCATGCCATCGCAGGCTTTGGCCAGTGCTTCGAAACGTCTCCTCAAGACATCGTATCTTTCGGAGTCCTTCAAAGCCTCTGCAGCCGAGTTGAAGTTGTTGTACATGAAATGGTATCTCTCGGCATCATACTTCGCGACCAACTGGAGATTGTTGAGGGTCATGGCGTATGCCGTGGAAACCGTACAGCATTCGGAGATGAGCTTCTTGCTGTCATCGTCAACTGCCAGAGCCGAAACCGATTTGGCTCTCGCATCGAACTCGAAGAGAGCCTTGGAATCATGCTTTATCGAATTCGCCACAATGGTACGGAAAGGCACGGCGATCAGCTGATTGGCCACTGCGGTGATGAATCCGAATCTGTATTCATCCAAGGACGCTTCGAGGCTGGGCTTGACATTGTTCATAAAGATGTTATGCCTGGCCACGGGGTCCATGGTCTCGGTCTGCGAAAGGTTGTACCCCATCGGGATCGCCTTGCTCATCCAAGCCATCATCTCAGCCTTGGCCTGTTCAATGTACTTCTGGGACTCGATGACCTGCTGTACTGTACCGCAGTACTCGCACTTCAAGGAAGTCGCTCCGGGCTGACTGGCCAGAGAAGCGCCGCAAGATTTACAACGAAGTTCTGCAAATTCGTCCATTCTTCCACCTCACTTCCTGGCGAGATTGTTGATCTGCCTCTGAAGATCATTGATATAGCCAATGAGCTCAGAGCGGAGAGCTGCATCTTCCTCATCCGCATATCTCTTCGCTATTCTCAGATACGCCTCATCCTGAATGTTGATAGAGGAGAAACATGCACGGCACGCGAACAC
Source organism: Thermoplasmata archaeon (assembly GCA_015063135.1). Taxonomy (GTDB): domain Archaea; phylum Thermoplasmatota; class Thermoplasmata; order Methanomassiliicoccales; family Methanomethylophilaceae; genus Methanoprimaticola. Next base: position 21,522 of record SUTA01000014.1, on the reverse strand, counting down.
GTGTTCCTTATCGTTCGTGGGGAGAGGCCCATTGCCAGTCTGTTTAGCGATGGGTTCGGTAATCCGCGCGGGCATGGGGACGAAGTGGATGTTGGAACCGGAAACCTGCCTGCCGCAGAACCAACAGTTCGCTGTAACCTTTGCACCGTTGATGAAATCCTCGTTCTTCTGCATCCTCTCCGTGTCATTCCTGAGCTGGTTGTAGTGGAGTGAGGACTGCATGTACTCTGCGGCCTTACGGGGATCATCCCATTTGGTAGATTCAGCAAGTATCTCGAAACCGCGAGCATAGAGGAAATTAGAATACTGCCTTCCGGTGATTTTCTCCTCGCTGAATATCTCTTCCATCATGAGAGTCTCATCACCGAGATTCTCCAAGTATTTCCCCGCAATCTGGCAAAGATCGTTTCCCTTCTGTGCTGACTCTTCCGATTGCAACTTGCTGTTGGCCTCAATCCTGAGTTCACATTCCTGAATCAACCTGCTGACGGGAACGTCGTAGACGCCGTACTTGACGGTGACGTCCGGATACTTCTTAAAAATGTTAAGGGCCGAGTTCAGAACGGTAAGGTCCTCATAATCTCCCCTCATCTCGAGCATCTGCTTCAGAACGTAGACATCTGGAGAAGCATTTCCTTTCTTTATCGACTTCTCGAGCTGAGCAAGGGCTTCTCCAAACTTTTTCTGGCTGATAAGGTCAGATCCCTTGTCAAACTTTGCCGCGGCTTTTTCCTCTTTGGACTTGAACAATGCCATTTCACTCACCTGATTTCAGAACCACCTGCACCGGAGGTGCCGACTCCGAAGAACAGCTTGACCTTGGGCGTGAAGAGATAGTAAAGGATCACGATGTTGATGATCAGAGGGATGATGCCAATTATCACGAGGACCATGAATATCGATACAATCAGATCGATAATCGTGAAAATTACACCAAGATACCACATGGGCTTCCAACCAACGATAAGTCCGATTCCAATGATGATGTTCACAATTCCAAGCACTGCCCCGATCGGACCGATAAGTCCCATTCCGAGCAGAGCAGCAAAAATCCCTGTAATCAGATACAGAATACCAATAATCGTAACAATTATTGGACGAGCGGGCTTTATTTTGTCACTCATACGGATGCAATCGTAAACTAGCTTTATAAATTTTGCACATCAAAAAGCATTATGGACATTAGTTATATAGTTGACAATCTGACAAACATAACTTTTGAAACGTTAGATATATGTGGCACTCTCATTTTTTAAAAAAATAATGAGCGGCACGGAAAATGAAAGCAGCGTTCTGGAAAACAAATACGCAATTTCAATACTGTTGCAACTGAAAGACGTGGATTACCTTGTGAAGGGAGATCTTGCCAGGAACCTGGCTAAAGGTAGCTCCACTGTGCAAGCCCGCATATCTGAATTGGTGGCTGCGGGACTGGTCACCGAGAAACGCGAGTCGACCAAGCCGTTCAAGATCTTTGTCAGTCTCACGCCACGTGGCAAGACAGTCGCCAACATGTTATTCGCAATAGAAGAGTTTTTGAGAGATAAAAATGATTATTGAAATCCATTAATCATAGTATTATGTCTGATTGGCTAGTAATTTCGTCTCACCACCAAACATAAAGTCGACATTGTTCTAGATAATTTAACCAATTTTCCACTGCGTATCTTAATGCTTACATCCTGATGATCTCGAATACCGAGCATACGAGCAGATTTCTTGAGAAAGAATGCAAAATTTAAGACTGCATCCCCAGGATTCATGACAAAACGGAGGTTCCCGAATGAGAGCGATTCCTCATAGGCAGGAAGATGGCCGATTACGGCTACCTGTCCGAGGAGTCCAAGAAGGACAAGATGTTCCGAATCATAAATTATTGAAAAAATAATTTTACAATAAAATTATAAAAAAAATAATTTTCATTAGATTAATATCCATGGACCACGTACAAGAGACCATGGACATCATCGGGCGCGAGAGGGAATTGGACATCCTGGCACAATGCTCGGGGAAAGGAAAGGCAGTCCTCGTGTACGGCCGCAGGAGAATCGGGAAGACGACGCTCCTGGAGGAACATTGCAAGGACAGGGACTCCATCTACCTGACGTGCCTGGACACCACCGTCGCCACCAACCTCCGCATGATGTGCGGCACCCTGGCGGAGTACGCGTCCGCGGATGCGGGCGAGCACCCGGGTTTCGAGGACCTCTCACGGCTCCTGGCCATGACGCTTGGGAAGGGCAGCGTCACCGTGGTGATCGACGAGTACCAGTATCTCATCAGGAAGGACCGCGAGGCAGACTCCTGGATGCAGATCGTGATTGACAGGACCCTCAAGCGCACAGATTCCACGCTGATACTGTGCGGCTCGACGATAGGCACCATGAGGGGGCTGGCCGAGGACGGCCGCGGACCTTTGTTCGGCAGGTTCTCCCGCATAATCAACCTGGGGCCCCTTTCCCTAGAGGACACCCGCGGGATGCACCCCGGGATGCCGGGGGAAGACCTCCTGCAGCTCTACCTCGCGATCGGGGGCATCCCGCGCTATCACATCGAGATGCGTGGGAGGAGTTTCGAGGAGTTCGTCCGCCTGGAATGCATCGAGAGCAGATGGGTGGAGGAGGAGGCGTCCTTCATGGTCATGTCGGAGTACAAGAGCCCGTACAAAGTCGAGGCGGTGCTGACATCCATTGCGTGCGGCCGCACCAGGCTCAAGGACATCGCCTCGGCCTCGGGGCTGGACGAGCCGGAATGCCTGAAGATCCTGAGGGAGCTGGAATCCAACGGGGCCGTGGGCCGCCGGACCGGCATGCTGAGCTCCCCCAAGCGCCCCGAATACCTCATCCTCGATCCGCTACTGTCATTCTGCCACGGGTTCCTGATCCCCAAAGGGAGCATGCTGAGGATGAGGGACGGCTCCAGGGCCTACGACGAACTGACGCCCCACATCAGGACCTATCTCGGCAAGAGGTTCGAGCTGTTCTGCCGCGACTACATCGCCGACAACTACGCCGTGACGGAGATGGGGAGCTGGTGGATGGACGATGCGAAGAACGATGTGCACGAGGACATCGACATCGTCGCGAGGGTCTCCGAGGGTAGGAACACCGTCGGCATACTCGGGGAATGCAAGTTCACCTCGAATCCGGCCGGATTCCACGAGTACAACGCGCTGGCCAGGAGGTCCGCCAGGTTCGACCCTTCCGCGAACAACAGGCTGATGATACTATCCGTATCGGGATTCGATGAGGAATTCTCCGAATTCGCAGCGGAAACCGGCGTGATCCTCATCGGACCGGAGGAGCTCTACGGGGGTGCGCCTGCGCCCAGGCTGTCCCGAGGCGGGAGCCCCACGACCGTCTGGCACATGCCATTTCCCCAGGTTTCGCGCGTTTCTATCGTTATAATACGCGCCAGGGTAATCTTTATTAATAGGCTCCATCTCACGAACCCCAGGTAATTACTATGAAAGCATACCGCGTAACTGGTTCGTACGACGACCCCAGACAGAAGCAGCAGGCGTTCTCCGTCGAGATGGCTGCCGAGGATGAGGCCGCAGTCAAGGAGAAAGCCCTGTCCACCATCGGAAGCAAGCACAAGCTGAAGAGATGGCAGATCACCATCGCCAAGGTCGAGGAGATCCCCGCCGGCGAAGTGACCAACCACGTCGTGAAATACCAGATCGGTGAGTGAACTTGAACGACGACGAGCTCCGCCAGGCCATGGCCGCCATGGAAACCTACAAGGAGAGGGTAGAGGCCCTGACCCACCAGGTGCAGGTCCTCCGCGTCTCCCTCGACGAGGTCACCATGACCGCCGAAGCCCTAAAGGCATTCAGGAATGCGAAGGAGGGCGATGAGATCATGGTCCCCGTCGGAGCTTCGTCGTTCATCACCGTCAAGGTGACATCCAACAAGGGCGTCATCGTGGACATCGGCGGGAACATCTCCGTGGAGAAGGAGGTCGGAGAGGCCATCGACTACATGGAGGCCAACAACGCCGAGATCTCCGAGGCCCTGAAGAAGACCGCCGACGCCCTGAGCGACGCGCAGGTCACGCTCAACAACCTGACCGGCGCCGTGCAGCAGGAATACGACTCCAGGCGCGCCCAGCAGCGAGGCGGTGGACTTGTTCGAATCCTTGAAATCCAAGATGAAGGGGCTGTTCTCCAAGGCCCCGAAGGGATTGGACGAGAGCAAGATCTACAAGGAGGAGGAGCCGAAGCCCGAGGAGGTTCCGGCGGCAACCCCCCAGGAAACCCCCTCGCAGCCCGTGCAGGCCGCCGAGCCCGCACCCCAGCCCGAACCCGTCAAGGAAGAGCCCAAGCTCTCCAGGAAGGAGATGCTGAAGCTCCGCAAGCAGGAGAAGGCCGAGAAGAAGTCCGAGCCCTCCGCCGCACCCGTCTCAGACTCCGGCAAGAAGATCAAGGAGGACCCCCTGGACGAGATCCTCGACGAGCTGGAGATCATCCTTCTCGAGGCCGATGTGGCCTACCCCGTCGTCGAGGAGATCAAGGCCGGCGTCAGGCAGAACCTCGTCGGCAGGAAGTACGACCGCTCCTACTCCCTGGACCAGGTCGTCGAGATGGCCGTCAAGGACGCCATCAGGAACGTCCTCAAGATCAACGAGTTCGACTTCGACCAGTGGATGGAGGGCCGCGAGAGGCCCACTGTCATCATGTTCGTCGGCATCAACGGCACCGGCAAGACCACTGCCATCGCCAAGATCGCCAACCGCCTGCAGAAACAGGAGAAGACCGTCGTCATGGCCGCTTGCGACACTTTCAGGGCCGGCGCCATAGAGCAGCTGACCATCCACGCCGAGAAGCTCGGATGCAAGATCGTCAAGCAGGCCCAGGACGCCGACCCGGCGGCCGTCGCCTACGACGCCATAGAGCACGCCAGATCAAAGAGGAAGGACGTAGTGCTCATCGACACGGCCGGCAGGATGCAGACCAACAACAACCTCATCGAGGAGATGAAGAAGATCGTCCGCGTCTCCAAGCCCGACCTCAAGGTGTTCGTCGGAGACTCCCTCGCCGGGAACGACGCCATCGAGCAGGCCAAGGTCTTCGATGCCGCTGTCGGGATCGATGCCGTCATCCTCACAAAGATCGACACCGACGCCAAGGGCGGCGCCGCGCTGTCCATCGCCCACACCATCGGGAAGCCCATCGCGTTCGTCTGCAACGGTCAGGAATACGACGACATCGTCAAGTTCAACACCGAGTGGATGATCGACCGCATGTTCTCCGAGTGAGCGCTTCCCCGATCACGGAAAATGCATCCGCGGACGTCGGTCCGCGGGCCTGAGGCACAGATTGTAGAACACCGTGGCGAAGACCTTCGCATCGAGCATCAGGTCGTCCATCACCACGTACTCGTTGGGCGCGTGGAGGGTCCCTCCGCCGCACTGCCACACGTAGGCGTCGAAGCCCCTCTCCCTGAAGAAGTTGGCGCATGTGCCCCCGCCCACGCCCACCGCGGTCGGTGCCTTCCCCACAACCGATTCCACCGCCTTCGAAAGCGCATGGAAGGCCTTGGTATCCGTGGACGAGCGCGGGCCAGCCGTGTGCCTCGCGACCTCCTTCACCTCTATCCTCGCGCCTGTGGCATCGGCGTGTCTCCGCGCTATCTCCCTGCACCTGGCGATGACGTCCTCCTGACTGTAGCATGGGAGCAGCCTCATGTCCATGGAGAACTCGTCGTAGCCCGGGATGGTGTTGATGTTCTCCACCGTGGCCGGCCTCATGGTCGGCTCGAAGGTCGACCTGGGCGGCAGGAAGGAATCGTCGGATGCGGCGAACTCCCTCTCGAGGGTATCCATCAGATCCATCAGAAGGACGGTGGACACCCTGTAGGCGTTGATCCCCTCGTCGGGGGTCGAGCCGTGGGTGGTCCTGCCGGTGACCTCGAACCTGAGCCACAGGAGGTTCTTCTCGGCTACCTCCACCATGGACCCATTGGGGGATCCCCAGTCGGGGACGTAGATGATGTCTCCCTCGGAGAAGCACCCCAGGTCAAGGAGATGGATGATCCCCTTCCTGCTGGTGGTCTCCTCGTCGGCCACGTAGGCTATGCCGAGGGACATGCCCTGGAGCTCCTGGTCGAGGAACGGGCGCGACGAGAACATCGCCGAGATGACCGACTGCCCGTTGTCCTCCGTGCCCCTGCCGTAGACCCTGCCGTCCCTGTACACGGGATCGAACGGGGGGATCTCCCACAGCTCCGGGTCCCCTGCGGGCACGACGTCCATGTGGGCCACGACCCATACCGTCCCGGGCAACTTCCCGTCCTTCCTGGCGAGGATGTTGGATCTCATGACGCTCGGATCCAGATCGTCCGGCACGTCTATCCTGCGGACGCTGTCGAACCCCTCCAGGAGGCCCTGGAGGTAGTCGGCCTTCCTGGACTCGCCGTCGCCGCCGTTGACCGGCGCCAGCGCCGGGATCCTGATCATGCCGATCATCGCATCCACCATCTCCTGGCGGGATGACTCCACTTCGGACAGGACGGCTTCGAGGGACTTCATGACCACCGCAAGGATGTGGGCTTAGAAATAATGTAGGAATCCGCCCCGGAGGGCAGGAAATGGTTTGGTGAAAGGAATCGGCAGCGTCTGATGATGGTGGTGACCGCGTTCCCGCCGCCGAGGCAGAGGGTAGCGCATCCGACGTCCTTGTTCCTGTCCTGCAGGGCGTACAGGAGGGTGGTGAGGACGCGGGCTCCGGAGCATCCGATGGGGTGCCCGAGGGCGACGGCCCCTCCGTTGACGTTGAAGATCTCGTCGGGGACGTTGAGCTCCTTCTTGACGGCGCAGGAAGCGGACGCGAAGGCCTCGTTGTGCTCGAAGAGGTCGATGTCGTCGATGGTCATGCCGGCCTTCTTCAGGACGTGCCTGGTGGCGGGTATTGGGGCCTCCATGATGTACTCGGGCTTGACGCCGCGCTCGCCGTAGGCCTCGATGACGGCCAAGGGCTTGCAGCCGTGCTCCTCTGCCCACTTGCGGGAGGCGACCACGAGGGAGGACGCTCCGTCGCTCAGCTGGGAGGAGTTCCCGGCGGTGACGAGCCCATCCTTCTTGAACACGGGCTTGAGCTTGCCGAGGGTCTCCATGGTGGAGTCCTCCCTGACGCCCTCGTCGGTGTCGAAGATGATGTCCCCCTTCTTGCTGGGGATCGTGACGGGGAGGATCTCCTTCTTGAACTTGCCCTCCTTGATGGCCTTGGCGGCCTTCTGGTGGGACTGGACGGACAGCAGGTCCGCATCCTCCCTGGTGACGTTGAACCTCTCGGCGACGATCTCGCCGGTGAATCCCATGTGCTGGTTGTTGAATATGTCCCAGAGGCCGTCGTGAACCATGGCGTCGACGACGGTCTGGTCGTTCATCTTGTATCCCCACCTGGCGCCGTTCATGATGTAGGGCGCGGCGGACATGTTCTCCATTCCTCCGACGGCGAGGACGTTGTACTCGCCCGCCTTGATGGCGTCGGAGGCCAGCATGGCCGCCTTCATCCCGGATCCGCACACGGCGTTGACGGTGAAGGAACCGATCTCTACGGGGAGGCCGGCGCCGATCGCGGCCTGCCTGGCGGGGTTCTGCCCGAGGCCTGCCCCGATGACGTTCCCCATGATGCACTCCTCGATGTCGGTGGGCTGGAGGCCGGCCCTGCTGACCGCCTCCTTGACTACCATCGCGCCCAGGTCGGTCGCTTTGATTCCGGCGAGGGTCTTTCCGTATTTCCCTATGGGGGTCCTGACTGCACTGAGTATGACTACTTCGTCCATCTTACATCCCTTTGCTTCGGGATTCAAGCTTTTATATAAAACCGTGTCGATTATCGACTACGGCTATTGACGAACTCCACGGGCTGCTCCAGCCCCATCCTCTTGAGGGGCTTCGACAGGTGCCTCCTGGCCGCCGTGGGGGGCTCGTACCACCCGGGAACGATCCATCTGGTCACCGGCTCGGTGACCGGCTCATATGCGGATGTCCCGCAGCGCTTGCAGCGGTACCCCTGTCCGCGACCCACGGACTTCATCGTCCTGGAGCATCCGGGGCAGACGGGGTTGGAGACCTTGCGCCTCTCCTCCGCCACGGAGATCACGTGGATCTTCTCGATGTTCAGCGTCCTCGGCTCCTCCCTGAGCTCGCCCAGGACCTCCACCTCGTCGCCGGGGCTCAGCCAGCCGACCGCATAGCGGAACTCCTTGGACGGCTCGTAGGCCCCGCATTCGAGGGTCCCGAACCGGGTATCCAGATCTATGAACACATGGCCTCCGGCGATGTGCCTGGCACATGATGATACGGTGCCCCTGATGGAATACGACTGATTGGGGATCAGCGACTCCGGGTCGCGGATGATGTGGTCGTCCGTCCCCTGGTTCGTGAGGAACACCATCCATCTCTCGATGGGTTCCGTGGATATCTTCGCGGATGCCTCGATGAGGTCCTCTTCCGAATCGCCCCGGAGGCCGTACATGACCGGACAGGGGGTGGCCGGCACCATGGCGACCTTCTGCTCCCTGTCCTCCCAGCTGTTGAACGTCGTGGGGTACCCGTGCTCCACATCCCTTATCGTGAGCGGGTCGAAGACCCTCTTGGTGCCCCATCTGGACTCGGGACGGTACGAGAGCAGCTCGAAGGTCGAGTCCCCGGGGATCCAGGCCATCCCGCAGGTGCATCCTATCAAGCCCCTGCCGTTGCCTATCTGGAACGTCGTCCCGCCTATCCTCTCGATCTCCCTGTCGATGTCGGCCCTGTCCATTATGGTGGTGACGCCCCTGCGGTAGAACGAAGGGTCGGGCCTGACGCTTGATATCAGCAGTCCCGGGTCCGCATCGTCCTCGTGCCTGCGCTCGATGAGAGGGATGATCCTGTCTCTCATCTCCATGGGGTCCGGTTCGTAATCCATGCAGGAATCATAGCAGAACACCTTCCCGCCCATCTCCCCGATGTAGCGAGGCTCCCCTTCGCCGCGGCCGAACCTCATTACGAGAGCGCCGTTGCCGCGGGTCTTCCAAGGGGTGGCGGGGTTGAGGCGGACCAGCCTGGGATTGCCGATGAGATCCAGATCCCGGAATTCCCTGATTATCTCTGTCGCCAGGAACGTCGTGCAGTTCCCCTTCATCGAATCAGTATCATCCACGGCGACGAACATGTCACTGCGATTGTAGAGCAGCGTTTAAACCTGCGCCATCGAAGCAGCCCAATACCGAGACGAAGAACAATGTGCCGTCAGACGACGTGCTGCCGCTGACCCCGTAATGACCCAGATCAACCGGCTCCTCGGTGGAATAGCATCTGATGTCCACTCCTTCCGATGTGAAGAGCTCGAAGATGTAGCCGTTCTCGGTCTGCCTTATGCCATGGACTATCCCGGAAGTATCGAAATCTGAAGGATCATCCCAATCGAATGCTACGAAGAGGGACATCGCAGCTATCACCGATAGCCCCATCACAGCATACATCTTGAGCATGGAACAGGTGTGGAAATCATGGTTGATAAAGGGAGCACCGTGCGGTCACAGGCGAACTCCCCCACCCCATCATTTCCACTGGAAAATGGAAAAGGGCATGAGCCCTGTTTCAGGATCGAGGGACTCAGTGTCCGAGGACCCAAAGAAGGCCGATGAATGCGGCGATCCCTGCGATGCAAGCACCAATTACGAGCCAACCTTTCATGGGATATCACTCCTATGCTATGATTCCGAATAACAGATAGGTTGTATATTATGTAAATCCCCAGACAAGTTCTCTTTTTATTAAAGAATTTAATGATAGATTCTTTGACTTAGATTTGATTTTAAATCTTTGATTTAATAATCAAATCTACATCCCCTAGATTAGTTCAGATGATATATAAAATATTCGTTTTCATCCGCGTACGCGCGCGAACACCTGTCAAATCATTAAATAGGAATTAGCTATACAGTGGAAACTGCAACCGGGAACCAACAATTCCGATGGAGGAGTGATGATTTGACAGAGACGAATATCTTCAACCAGTATCTGAAGAAGACGAACACTATCATCAAGAACAAGAAGATCCTCCAGACCACCTACATCCCCGAAAACCTTCCACACAGGGATGATAAGATCGGGGAAATCGCAGAGATCCTCGCGCCTGCGCTGCAGGGGGACAAGCCATCCAACATCCTCATTATCGGAAAGACAGGAACCGGAAAGACCGCCGTTATGCATTTCATAGGGAACGAATTGAAGAAGGCCACGGTCGAGATGGAGGATTCGAAGTGCGTCTTCATATACATCAACTGTGAGGTCGTCGATACTTCCTATGGAATCCTCTACAGCATTTCCAATCAGATAATCATGGATCCGGCGAAGAGGATGCCTCCCACCGGTTGGAGCATGGACAGGATCCTCAGCGAGCTCACAACTGTGATTGAACAGGAGAAGAAAATATTCATCATCGTCCTCGATGAAATCGACCGTTCCATCCAGAAGAATGGGGATGACATCTTCTATTATCTCACAACGATGAACGAGATCCTCAAGGAATCCAAGGTTTCCATCGTCGGGATCACGAACAACGCCAAGTTCACCGAATTCTTGGATCCCAAGATCAGGAGCCGTCTCGGAGAGGAGAGGATCGTATTCCCTCCCTACAATGTGGAGCAGCTGAAGGATATCCTCTATGACCGTGCGAAGGATGCATTCGATGAGGATATGCTGGACGATGATGTCATTCCTTATTGCGCTGCGATGTCAGCACAGGAGATGGGAGATGCGAGGAAGGCTCTGGACCTCCTCAGGATATCTGCTGATCTCGCGGAGAGGAACGGCGACGAGAAGGTCACTTCCGCACATGTCAAGCTCGCGAGGGACAAGATTGAACTGGATGCGATGAACGAGATCGTCAAGACCCTCACGGTTCAATCCAAAACCGTCCTCCTGAGCATCATCATCAACAAGGAGAACGGGATGGATTTCATGACCACCGGCGATGTGTTCTCCACTTACAAATTCGTCTGCGAGACGATGGGATTGAGCGTTCTCACTCAGAGGAGGGTCGGCGGGCTCATCTCGGAGCTTGATATGCTCGGAATCGTCCATGCCCGCGTCAAGTCCTTCGGAAGGGCCGGAAGGACGAAGGAGATAGAGCTCAACATCCCTCAGAAGATCTGCGACAATGTTAAGGATGACGAGATCTTCATGGATTTCAAGAAGAAGAACCGCAAACAGACAACCTTAATGTGATGGGGTATCCCCCTTCCCATTCTCCAGTGGAAATGATGGGGTGGGGGAGTTCGCTCCTTCACGATGGTATCGAGCTCGTCTTCAAGCTCGCGGGAGTTTCTCCTGAGGGTCAGCATGTCCACCAGGAACAGTATCCCGAAGAGCAGCGCGATGAGCATGATCAGGGAGGGCATGCTGTTGGGGACGTGCTCCAGGTTGGCCCCATCGTTCTTGAAGTATATCTTTAGGGTGCCCAGCCACGGTATCTCCTGGAACGGGATGGAGTTGATATTGTTCAAGGAGATGAGATGGTCGATGATCCCGGCGTTCTGATCGAACGTCACGTTGGCGACGTTGTCTCCCATTGTGAGGAAACCGGACGATGTGAACTTACTGATGAAGATGTTGACGTTCTTCTGGGATTGCGTCAGCCCCTCGAAGTAAATCGTCCCCGAAAGGTCGCTCCAATCATGGGTAGTCCTGCCATCGCTGGTCTTGCAGTACCATTGGCCCTTGTAGCCCTTGAGGTCCTCCGAGCTCCATGTGCCCGTGGATGCATCGTAATCTATCCATACTATGGCCCGGTGGATGACCGGGTTCTTGGTGTTGCCGCGGTCGTAAATGACCACGGAACCGTAGTCCCCGAAGGTCTTGTATCCAGTCTGGGTTCCCTTCACGAAGCTCTCGATCTTGGAATGCTCTACATCCTTGACCAGGACGATGTCCCCGGTGTCGATGATGCCGAGGGCCGATTCGTACTGGTCGTGCTGCATGCTCTGGGACATGACTACGCTGAAGGAGACCTTGTCCGATACGGCGACGTAGACAACCACCCCGCCGATGACCGCGATGGCAGCCAAAACGATCGCGTAGATGCATTTCTTCCTGGAGAGCACGCCACGGGATACTCTCCTTTGTAGATAAACGGTTCCATATGCTGAAATCGCCCTGAGACGGCTTGGGAGCGAAGAATCAAGCATCGCCCGAAGTTCCCTCTGTTCACCATTCCATCCAATGTGCCAGCATGCGGAATCATCATGCTCTCCATTATATACGTCCAATGACATCGGAGTGCCATGGACAGACCCGATAACGACGAGTACTTCATGGAGATGGCCAGGCTCGTATCCACCCGTTCCACTTGCCTCAGGAGGAAGGTTGGCGCCGTCATCGTCAAGGAGAAGAGGGTCCTTTCCACGGGCTACAACGGTTCTCCCAGGGGTACCCGCCACTGCGAGGAGCTGGGATGCATCAGGGTCCAGATGAACATCCCGTCCGGCACCAGGCACGAGCTCTGCCGCGGCGTCCATGCCGAGCAGAACGCCGTGGCCCAGGCCGCGTACTTCGGCGTCAGCGTCAACGGCGCCTCGATCTACACCACAACGTTCCCCTGCTCCATGTGCGCCAAGATACTAATCAACGCCGGGATCAAGGAGATCGTGTACGACGAGGGCTATATGGACGATCTCTCGAAATCCCTCTTGGATGAGACGGATATAAAAATACGCGAGTTCCACCCCCAAAAACAGCGACTTCCTGTATTACGCGCATTATACTCTGACCCTCACTATTAAATATAGAAGAGGGGGTAGCGCCCCTCAAGGGTCGGAGAGTGTTTATTTGAGCCGTACTGACATACTTTCGGAGATTAAGAAAGCGGAGGCGGATGCCGACGCCAAGGTCAAACAGGCCGAGGCCGACAAGAAGTCCGCCATCGCCGAAGCTCGGAGAGATTCTGTGAAGAAGATTCAGGACGCCGAGGCTCAGATGCGCAGCTCTAGCGAATCCGCAATCGCAGAGACGAAGGAGAAACTGGCCGCCCAGCGCGAAGCCGCCCTCTCTGAGGGAAGGAAGAATGCTGACGCCATCACCGCCAACGCCGATGCGAGGATCGAGGAAGTAAAAGATTTTCTTAATAAAGAATTTGAGAGGACCCTAAATGTTACTTCCTGAGTCGATGAGTAGGATTGTGATCGTGGGCGCCAACTCTCACATTGACGAGGCCATCGAGGCCCTGTACAGTGTGAATGCCGTCCACCTGATCGATCATACCGTCGACGCGGACGAGGGTTTCAACATCGGTAACTCCCGCCCGTACGCCCCCAAGGTCGCCGAGAGGCTCCTGAAGGTGCGTGCGATGGAGAAGGAGCTGGGAATCGACAAAAAGACGAAAGCCCTGCCCATTACCGACGTGGAAATCAAGAGCCAGATATCATCTGACAGCGTCGAAGCTGTCGATGCGGAGGTCCGCTCCGTCATTGACAGAAGGAATGATCTCAATCAGAGAATCACCGATTTAAACGCTACGAAGAGGAATCTCGAGATCCTTTCTGAACTGCCGATCGACCTTGAGCTCTATTCCGGCTACGCCACCATAGATGCTCTGGTCGGTATGGCCGGGGAAGACCCCACCTCAGCCCTCAGCGGCATCGAGTGCGAGATCTTCCAGGGCGTCGCCAAGAAAGGCGACAGGCCCGTGGCCGTATTCGTCAGGAAGTCCGACAGGGACAAGGCCGTCGAGGCCCTGAGCTCCGTCGGCTTCAACGAGATCGCCCTGCCCACTGGTACCGGGTCCGCTTCCGCCGCTCTCGCGGCGGTCGACCGCGATATCAGCACCGCAGAGAGCGGGCTCGAAGTCGTTCAGAAAGAGCTCGAAATGCTTCTTGAGAAACACAAGTCCTTCCTGAAGGCCGCTGACGAGGAGCTGTCCATTCAGCTCGAGAAGGGGGAGCTCCCCCTCCGTGTCGCCTCCAGCGAGTTCACCTTCGTGATCGATGCATGGGTGCCCGCATCCAAGGTCGAGGCCGTCAAGAGCGACCTCGAGTCCATGGTCGACGGCATCTATGTCGAGGTCCAGGAGACCCGCGGCAGGAAAATGGCCGAGCAGGAAGAGGCTGAGCCCAGATTCAAAGTGCCGCCGTCCAACCTCAAGAACGGACAGGTGGTGAAGGAGTTCGAGTACGTGACCAAGCTGGTCGCCACTCCCAAGTATCAGGAGATAGACCCTTCAATCCTGATCGCCATCTTCTTCCCGCTGTTCTTCGGTCTCATGGTCGGAGACGTCGGTTACGCTATACCGTTCATCATTCTTGGAGCATATGGACTCAAAGTCGCCAAGAACAAGGACTGGCGTGCTATCGCCACCGTTCTGTTCTTCGGCGGTATTTGGGCATTCGTCTTCGGCTTCTTCTTCTTCGGAGAATGCCTGGGAATGCACTTCGTCGAGTCCGCCCACACACTGGATGTCGAATCCACGTGGCAGGGGCTCCTGGGACTCGACGGACTGCCTGAAATCTTCAACGGTCTGCTGCCCCACGAGACTGGTGTCGGTAAACTCCACGACGTCGGACTTCTGCTTAAGATGTCCGTCTACATCGGAATCGTCCATCTCCTCATCGGATATGGATGCGCTCTGTACAACCTGACGATCCAGCACGGGTTCGCCCACGCTTTCAAGGAGAAGGGAGGATGGCTCCTCGGATTCATTGGAATCGTGCTCCTGTGCTTCGGACTCGCGATGTTCCTCATCTATCCTGACGACTACAGTTTCAGTGATGTCCTGCCCTTCGTAGGCATCGGACTGGTGCTCATCGTGGTCGAGATCGTCATGAACATAAAGCACGAGGGAATCCAGGCCATCCTGGAGCTGCCCGGTTTCATCGGGAACATTCTCTCGTACACTCGTCTCGCCGCCATCGGTATGTCCAAGGCCGGAATGGCCCTGGCGTTCAACTACATCGCGATCAACATGATCGCAATGGGACTTGGCGGCGTCGCCGGCATCATCGTCGGCGGTCTTCTGTTCGCCTTCCTGCATCTCATGGTCTGGACCCTGGCAATCCTGTCGGCTGGTCTGCACGGAATGAGGTTGCAGCTCGTCGAGCTGATGAACAAGTTCTATGAGGGAGGCGGCATCGAGTTCAAACCCCTCAGGATCAAACGCAAACAAACGATTTACACCGAGAAATCTACAAAAGAGGTATGATTAAAATGGTTGACGAAGGAACTGGACTTATCGCAATTGGAGCTGGACTCGCAGTCGGACTTGCTGGACTCGGATCCGGAATGGCTGAGAAAGACATCGGTGCCGCCGCTGTCGGTGCTATCACCGAGGATCTCTCCCTGTTCGGAAAGGCCATGATTTTCGTGGTTCTGCCCGAGACTATCGTCATTTTCGGACTGGTCGTCGCTATTCTCGGAATCTTCGTGATGGGTAGCTGAGTTCTTGCCAAGAGGTAATCTCATGGCACTGGACAAGGTTACTCAGGAGATCCTCAAGGACGCGGACGACAAGGCCGCGGCCATCAGGGCCGGAGCCTCCTCCGAGATCGAGAAGATCAAGGCGGACGCCGACGCGAGAATCGCTGAGATGAAAGAGAAAGAGGACAAGAGGCTCAAGGACGAGATCGCCCTCCTCGAGCGCCAGGAAGTCTCCAGCTCCGAGCTGGAGAGCAAGAAGATCGTCCTGGCCAAGAAGAAGGACGTCCTCACCAGGGCCTTCGAGGCTACCCTCGCCGACCTCGAGAATGCACCCAAAGACGTCAAGCTGGGTCATTACAAGGCAATGGTCGCGAGCGCCAAGAAGGTCATCGACAAGCCCAAGGCGTTCATCTCGGTGAATGACAGTTTCACCGCGGACGAGCTCGGGGTCAGCGAAGTGGTGAAGGACAGCAAGGTCAGGTCCGGCCTCATCCTCCAGAGCGAGGACGGGCAGATCGAGGTCGACATGCAGTACTCCACTCTCCTTCAGGAGATCTGGGACCGCGAGATCAAGACCGTGTCCGACATGCTCTTCGGGTGAGCGAGATGATCGGCCGCAGAGGAACTGAAGGCAACTACGCGTACGCTGTCGCGAGGGTCAAGGCGAAGAAGTCCAAGCTTCTGAAAGTCGAGGACTTCGACAAGATGCTCAACATGAGCACCGCCGAGATCTCCCGTTACATCAGCGAAGCCGGATACAACAAGGAGATGACCGACCTGGCAGCCACGCTGTCCGGTATCGACCTCCTCGAGTACGCCACCAACGCCAACATGGCGAAGGCGTTCAGGAGCATCCTCCTGGCATCCCAGGGCAACCTGAGGACTCTGGTTCAGTCCTACTTGGAGAAGTGGGACTTCTGGAACCTCAAGGTCATCCTGAGGGGCAAGTCGTACGGTCTGGCAGCGGAATACATCAGGCAGGACCTGGTGATTGCCGGCAAGCTCGACGCCGAGGCACTTGACAAACTGATATCGATAGATTCCACGGAAGATATCCTCACGAATTTCGCGAAGATGATGGGAATGAACGGCCAGGAGCTGCTCGACGTCTACAAGTCGAAGAACAGCTTCGGTCCTGTCGAGGACTACTGCGACATTCAGCACTACCGCAGGCTCCTCAAGAGCATCAACCCCAACGACAGGCCGTCCCAGAACTTCCAGAAATACGTCCGCACCGAGATCGATGTCCGCAACCTGGAGACCATCCTGAAGCTGAAGGTGGTCGGAGTGTACGGAGAGGCAGTAGCCCCGTACCTCATCCCGGGCGGAAGGTACATAGACAAGAAGACGGCCATGCAGCTGGCTGGAGCCGAGACCATCGAGGGAGCATCCTCCGATATCGCTCAGCTCGAGTTCTACGAGGCAATCAAGGACGTCTTCGAGGCGGAGGACATGAAGGTCCGCGACGTCGTGCTCGCTATGAAGAAGTACGAGATGGCGCAGGCCAACAAGCTGTCCCACCAGTACCCGTTGTCCGCGGTCCCCGTTATCGACTACATGATCCACAAGGAGATTGAGGTCAGCAACATCAGGACCGTCGCTAGGGGCATCGAGAGCGGTTTGAGCAAAGAGAAAGTCAAGGACTTGCTGGTGATCTGATGCAGATAGCAGTTATAGGCAGCGAGGAGTTCACGCTCGGGTTCAGGCTCGCCGGAATCCGTAGCGTTTTCGTCGCAGATGCCGACAATTACCAGGAAAAAATGCTGGAGGCAATGTCCCAGCCAAACATAGGTATCCTCGCATGCGATGCGAAGGACCTCGCCAACCTCTCCGTCCAGGTGAAGGCAAGGGTTATGGATTCTATCCAGCCCGTCGTTGTCCCTGTCGGCGGAAGCGAATCCGACCTCCGTGAGAAGGTTAGGAGGGTCATTGGCGTTGATTTATACAAGACAGAGGATGAATAAATGAGCACTGAAGGTGTAATTTACAGGGTCGCCGGACCTGTCGTCACAGCTACCGGAATCTCCCCCAAAATGTACGATGTCGTGCACGTGGGGAACGAGCAGCTGATGGGCGAGGTCATCAAGATCGTCGGCGACTATTCTATCATCCAGGTTTACGAGGACACGTCGGGTATCAAACCCGGCGAGCCCGTCACCAACACCGGGAGGCCCCTCGCAGTCGAGCTGGGCCCCGGCCTCCTCACCTCCGTTTACGACGGAATCCAGAGGCCCCTGCCCGTGCTGAGGGACAAGATGGGAGACTTCATCTACAGGGGAGTCTCCGCGCCTGGACTGGATCACGACAAGAAATGGGACTTCAAACCCACCGTCAACGTGGGCGACGAGGTCTCCGGCGGACAGGTCATCGGTACCGTGCAGGAGGGACCCATCCTCCACAAGATCATGGCCCCCGTCGACATCAAGAAGTCCAAGGTTGACTCGATCAAACCCGGCTCCTTCACCGTCGACGACACCATCGCCATCATCGGCGGCCGCGAGGTCTCCATGCTGCAGTACTGGCCCGTCCGTGTCCCCAGACCCGTCTCCGAGAAGTATCAGCCGGACGTCCCGCTGGTCACCGGACTCCGTGTCCTGGACACCATGTTCCCCCTCGCGAAGGGAGGAGCGGCGGCCATCCCCGGTGCGTTCGGTACCGGAAAGACCGTCACCCAGCAGTCGCTGGCCAAATATTCCGATGCCGAGATCGTCGTCTACATCGGATGCGGCGAGCGCGGAAACGAGATGACCGAGGTTCTGACCGAGTTCCCCGAGCTCGTGGACCCCAGGTCCGGCGAGTCCCTGATGAAGAGGACCGTCCTGATCGCCAACACGTCCAACATGCCTGTGGCGGCCAGGGAGGCTTCCGTCTACACCGGAATGACC
Organism: Thermoplasmata archaeon; assembly: GCA_015063135.1. Lineage (GTDB taxonomy): Archaea > Thermoplasmatota > Thermoplasmata > Methanomassiliicoccales > Methanomethylophilaceae > Methanoprimaticola. The sequence continues at coordinate 3,238 of SUTA01000014.1, read as the reverse complement.
ATCGCCGAGTACTTCAGGGACATGGGATACAACGTCTCCCTTATGGCCGACTCCACCTCCAGGTGGGCAGAGGCCATGCGTGAGATCTCCTCCAGGCTCGAAGAGATGCCCGGAGAAGAGGGTTACCCCGCGTACCTGGCCGGCCGTCTCTCCGAGTTCTACGAGCGTGCCTGCAGGGCCAAGACCCTGTGCGGCGAGGACGGATCCATCTCCGTCATCGGTGCGGTCTCTCCTCCCGGAGGAGACCTGTCCGAGCCCGTCACTCAGAACACCCTCCGTATCGTCCGTGTCTTCTGGGCGCTGGACACCAAGCTGAGGGAGAGGAGGCACTTCCCCACCATCAACTGGCTGACTTCCTACACCATGTACGACAAGCAGCTGCTGGGCTGGTACAAGGCGAACGTCGCCGAGGACTTCCCCGCGCTCCGCGCATGGGCCATGCAGACCCTCCAGAAGGAGGCCGAGCTGCAGGAGGTCGTGCAGATGGTCGGATCCGACTCCCTGCCCGATGAGCAGAAGGTCACCCTGGAGGTCGCCAAGATGATCCGTGAGATCTACCTCCAGCAGAACGCGTACCACCCCGTGGACTGCTACTGCCCCCTCCCGAGGCAGTACAAGATGATGTCCCTGATCAAGAAGTACTCCGACATGTCCGAGAAGGCCCTCGCCGCTGGCGTGACCGTGGACAAGATCTCGAGTCTCCCTGTCAGGCTCAGATTCGCCCAGGCGAAGTACGAGGAGAACACCGACGCCGAGTTCGACGCTGTCGAGAAGGACATGGACGCCCAGTTCGGCACCCTCGGAGTGTGATTCCAATGGCAAGTGTTACCAAAGAGTACAAGACGATCTCCCAGATCGCCGGACCTCTGATCTTCGTCAAGAAGACCGAGCCCGTCGGTTACAAGGAGATGGTCAGCATCAGGATGTCCGACGGCTCCATGAAGAGGGGAGAGGTCCTGGATTCCTCCGACGACATCGTCGTCGTCCAGGTGTTCGAGGGAACCTCCGGTATCGACAGGGACGCGTCCGTCCGCTTCCTGGGCGACACCATGAAGATGCCCGTTTCCAAGGACATGCTCGGAAGGGTCCTCACCGGAGCCGGTGAGCCCCTGGACGGAGGCGCCAAGATCGTCCCCGAGAAAGAGCTGGACATCGTCGGAGCGGCCATCAACCCGTGGGCCAGGGACAGCCCGTCTGATTTCATCCAGACCGGCATCTCGACCATCGACGGAATGAACACCCTGGTCAGGGGACAGAAGCTGCCTATCTTCTCCGCGTCCGGTCTCCCCCACAACGAGATCGCTCTGCAGATCGCCAGGCAGGCCAAGGTCCGCGGAGAGAACGAGGAGTTCGCCGTCGTGTTCATCGCCATGGGTATCACCAACGAAGAGAAGCAGATGTTCATGAAGGAGTTCGAGAGGACCGGCGCCCTGAAGAACGCCGTGGTCTTCCTGAACCTCGCCGACGACCCCGCCGTCGAGCGTATCGTCACTCCCCGTCTGGGACTCACCACTGCGGAGTACATGGCGTTCGACCTGGGCATGCAGGTGCTGGTCATCATGACCGACATCACCAACTACTGCGAGGCCCTCCGTCAGGTTGGAGCGGCCCGTGAGGAAGTGCCCGGAAGGCGCGGTTACCCCGGCTACATGTACACCGATCTGGCACAGCTCTACGAGCGTGCGGGAAGGATCAAGGGCAAGAAGGGATCCATCACACAGATCCCCATCCTGTCCATGCCCGGTGACGATATCACCCACCCGATCCCCGACCTCTCCGGCTACATCACCGAGGGTCAGATCGTTCTGAGCAGGGAGCTGCACAGGAACGGCATCTATCCGCCGGTCAACGTGTCCTCCTCCCTGTCCAGGCTGATGGGCGGAGGAACCGGTAAGGGCAAGACCCGTGAGGACCACAAGGGAGTCTCCGACCAGCTCTACGCCTCGTACGCCGAGGGTAAGGACCTGAGGGGACTCGTGGCCATCGTCGGTAAGGACTCCCTGTCCGCCAAGGACAGGAAGCTGCTTGAGTTCGCGGACGTCTTCGAGGACCGCATCGTCAGGCAGGGCATCGACGAGGACAGGTCCATCGAGGACACCCTGGACCTCGCTTGGGAGATCTTCACCGAGCTCGACCTCGATCAGCTCACAAGGATCGACCGCAAGTACATCGAGAAGTACCTGCCCAAGAAAGAGTGATGCCGATGTCCGCGCACGATGTCACCCCCAACCGTTCGGTCCTCCTGGACCTGAAGAAGAAGATCAAGCTGACCCAGAGCGGTTACAAGATCATGAAGATGAAGAGGGACGGCCTCATCATCGAGTTCTTCGAGGTCCTGGAGAAGGCCAGGAAGATGCGTGAGGGTGTCTCCGCCGACTACGACGTCGCGATGGAGAAGATCACCGTCGCCCGCGCAGTCGTGGGAGAGATCGCCGTGAAGAGCGCGGCGTACGCTCTCAAGCAGGAACCGCAGGTCAAGCTGGGAAGCAAGAGCATCATGGGTATGATGGTCCCCAGGGTAGAGGCCGACAACATCCACGCCAAGATGCCCGACAAGGGCTACGGTGTGATATCGACCTCCGCCTTCATCGAGGGAGCGGCCATCGCGTTCGAGAACCTCCTCGACACGATCGTCCGCGCCGCCGAGGTGGAGACCACCATGAAGAAGCTCCTGGACGAGATCGAGAAGACCAAGAGAAGGGTCAACGCGCTCGAGTTCAAGATCATTCCCGAGCTCAAGGAGGCGGAGAGGTTCGTCAAGTTCAGTCTCGAAGAGATGGACAGGGAGAACGTCACCCGCCTCAAGCACCTGAAGAAGAAGGGGGACGTCGAGGAATGAAGTCGCTGGAGGACCGCTACGAAGAGGCGAAGGAGGACCCCGTCAAGGTAAAACGGGCCTTCACCGCGATCTGGGTGGCCTCCTATGCGATGCTCATACTCGGCGCCTTCATAATCGTCGGCGTGCTGATCTACGAGAGATTGCTCCGAACAAAGAAACAGGGGCCTTTGGGCCCCATTTTCCCTCTTTACTTGACAAAAACGAGCGTTGTTACTGCATGTTTTTGCTTGCTGTTTATAGCTTACGCTGACGGATCCCCGCATCCGACCCACCGGTCCTGTCATGCCAACGCAATTTACTTTAGACGGTCCGGATGGCCGTAAGATGACTTTTCGAGCCTGGTCGTCGGTCGACTCCGTAATTTTTCAAGGCGGTCATGGCCGCAAAAGAGGGCGACGG
>SUTA01000025.1 GCA_015063135.1 Thermoplasmata archaeon | reverse complement strand
AAAGTACTACTATATATATAATATATAAAAAATAATATATAAATTTATAAGTCACTTAAAAATATAATATAATAAAAAAGTAAAATTGTAAGTGACTTAAAAATAAGTTTTATAAAAAAGAAAATTATAACTGAGAGTGTGCAACAATTGTTGTGATTTCTAATATTTGTTTGTTGACTCTGAATTTTATTTTTACTTTTTGTTAATGTTCTTTTTATGTTAAGTTTATCGTTTTATGGTTTTGTTGTTCTTTTAATTCTAAGTTGTGTATTTTTACTATGTTTTGGGCTGTGGCCATGAGTGTTTGTTGCATTTTTGTGTTTTTTAAGCCTAGTAAGTGGTATTGCCTGTAGTGTAGTGTGTATTTGTTGTATGCGAATCGTGGTTCTACCATTGGCATTCGCTTTTTGTATTGTTTTTGTCCGGTTGGTGTGTCAAATTTGGCTGCTTGCAGTTCTTTGGCTTCGCTTGTGTAGTCTGTGAGTACTTTTCCTGTCATTTATTTGTTAGGCATATGTTTTTTGAAGGACATTTGCTGCATTCATGTGTGTAGTATATTATTCTGTCGTTGTATTTTCCTGGATAGACTTGTTGTACTGGTAGTTCTTTGTTTTCAGGACAGATGTAGCAGTGGTTTTCTTCATCTTTAATCATGTTATGTTTGCTGAATCCATTCTTTTTGTTATTGTTTTGTTTTCTCTGACTTTTTCTTCTTAAACAATCGTTTTGGTGTGATGCTTGTTTTTTATTGGGAATTATTAGGTCATAATGTTCTTCATTGTAATTCTGGTATATTGTTTTATCTGTGTAGTATCCGTAATCTGCTAGCACGGTTATGTTATGCATAACGGTTTCTATTTCTTGTGTTGGTATATTGAGTGCTTGTTGTAGGTTTTCTTGTGTTTGTTTGATCATGGGTATTAATTGTTTTTGGTCGTTTCCGTCTTGTGTTACGTCTGTTGCGAGTATTAATCCGTTTTTGTTGTCTACTACTATTTGTTCGTTATATCCGGTTTGTGTGACTCCTTCTTTGTTTGGGCTTTTTCGTGCTTCGGGGTCTGTATAGTTTACTGTGTTTTTTCCACTTTTATTTAGTTCTTCTTGGCATTTTTCTAGTTTTATTACTTGTTTATAGGCTGTTTCAGGGTGTTCTATTGCTTGTTTAAGTATCTGTTTTCCGCAGAAGTTTAAATCATTTTCATCTATTAATTGGTACATTTCATCATCAAATTTGCTTTCGTCGTGTTTCATGGAGTTTTTCATTGGTTTTTTACGATAAGTATCCAAGGTTTTTTGATCTTCTAAGATTTTCTTATCGGATTCATGACGTTCAATTTTCTTTATGCTTCGTGGTTTTTCATTTGTTTTTACTTTGATATTCTTAGATTCTTTTAAAGCTTCTTTAATTTGTTCTTTATTATCATTGTCACGTTTAATAGTTTTATTTTGACGATTTTCTAAAGCCTTATTCTCTTCCATATCAGTTATAATTCCCTTTTTAATAATGTATAATAGCTTCATTACATCTTCATTAGTTAAATTATTGTATTTGTTAGCATATACTCGTGTTTTACTTCCATCAACACTAATACTATCCAAATCTATTAAATCACGGTTATGACCATAGTTAATAGTTTCTAGGAAAACTTTTTCTATCAAATCACTGTGTTCACGTTTAAAAGCAGTAATAGTACTAAAAACAGGGGTTTGAAAACCAGCCAAATACATAAACACAATATTTTCACGAACAACACGTTCCAACTTACGACTACTATGAATAGAATAAATCGTACCCAATATTATAATACGAATAAGCATAGCAGCAGGATAAGCCTTTTGACCAGGAGTATCAACATATTGAAAATCAATTTCACTAAAATCCACACAATTCACAAGTTTCTCAATAAAAAACAAACATGATCATCAGGAATCAAAGTCCTAATATCCGTTGGTAACAAAAATGTCTGACCAATAGTATCTTCACGCAAAACCATAAATAACAAAACCATAAAATATATTTTACTATATAATATATTTATTCAAGGTTATATATAAATATAGCTATAATAAACTATTGAAAAATCAATTAAACTTTAAAACTAAAATGATAAGTAAAAACAAGTAATTTAATAAAAATATTTCAAAAATAAAAAGAATACCTCAAGAAAAAAATATTCATATGAATGAGAGTTGTCGCACACCCTCAATATAACGAAAAAAAATAAGATGCACAAAAAAAATAAAAGGGGATTAAGGAAAGGAAATTAAAATAATATAATTCCTTATTGGTTAACAGTTAAAGTCTTGGTATCTTCCAGGCGTTCATAGTCACTACTGATGAAAGTTGCTGTGATATTATAATCCTTAGCCTTCATATCAGCAGGTAATGTATAGTTTACAATTACCTGATTATTAACTACCTTAGTATAGATTACCTTACCGTTTGTGTCTTTAACTGTTTTACCGTTAATTTTGAAGACTACTTTACCAGAGTTTATGACTTTGTCACCATCTGTGATTGTTGCTTTAAGTTGTATTGTTGTACCAGCTGTTCCAGTTACGCTTTCTGTTGTGAATGTTGGTGTTGCTTTTTCTACTGTTATGTTGGTTTTTTCACTGGTTAGTTTTTCGCATTGGGTTGATCCGGAGTATACTGCTTGTATGGTTGTGCCTTCTTTTGCCCAGTCATCTGGTACAATGTAGTTTTCTATTGTTGCTGTACCGTTTACTACTTTTGCATAGATTACCTTACCATTAGAGTCTTTAAGTGTTTTACCGTTTACTTTAAAGGATATTTTTCCTTTGTTAAGTCCTGATAATGTTTTTTCACCTACTATTATTCTTGCGGTTATATTAGTATTTTGTCCGACCGTTAGTGTAAATGAATCTATTATAAGTGTTGGTGATTCGTTTATAGTTATGATAGTGTTGTTTGTTTGATTGTCAAATATCAGATAGTTTTCTAGTTTTACAGTTATAGTTTTTTTACCCTCAGTTGTTGGTGTATAATTATATACATAGTTTCCTTCATTGCTTGTTAT
>SUTA01000032.1 GCA_015063135.1 Thermoplasmata archaeon | reverse complement strand
AACCTATATGTAAGGTTACATATTTAATACCTTCCCGGAATGTGCTGGCTCTTTACCCAACATATAAAGAAAAACGTCAGATCCGTATGGTTACATCACTGTAGTACTACAATCCGCAGATTTAGGTCTCAAACATCAAAAACGAAGGATCAGCGATAGCTATGGCTAAAGAAATGTACTGCCCATATTGTGGAAAGAAAGTAGAGACGAAGAACGTTGATTGGCTGATATTCTTCCTCAGCCTCTTTACCGGGATGATACTGATCTACCTGCTTTATCTCGCGTTCGTAGGGTCAAGGATATGCAAGGAGTGCAAGCGCCGCATCTATGAAATGGAGTGGGAGGATGAAGCCCGCCGCTAAGAGGCCAAATGCGGGGATAGCCAAAAGAGCGCCCCGTCACGGAGAGGTCTGGCTTGCGGATTCCTTGCTGTTCAATGACGGGATGGGTTCCAAGAGCCGCCCCGTGGTGATCAAGAGCCGTGAGGAGGATCGTTTCGTGTGCTTCAAATGCACCAGTCAAGAATCCTCGTTCAGATGCAGATACATGATATCCGACCTCATGGGTGCCGGATTGGATAAGGTATCGTACATCGATTACGACCCGGTCATTGTCAACCGGGGGCAATTGGTTCAGAGGCTGGGGGCATTATCGGAGAAGGATGTGATAGGGTTTGGTAGGTTATGAATTGAATTCGTTCGATGCGCCAGAAACCATTTCTATCTCAAATAATTGAGAAGGGAACGGTGGCTAGTTGCCACTGTTCCCCGATTCGTTGGGACTCTTCCTTCAGAATCTCCTTGGCTTCTTTGAGATCTATCCTTGCCTTGTATCCGTGTCTCTCTAACAGATAGAGGAGGTTCGATCCGTTCATCAGGGTGAGGGGCTTCCCGTTGGCGAACTCGTATGCATCGTTACCGTAGTTCGATGTCGTCACGAGGATCCCTTTGATGGCACCCTCGTTCAGGACGGTACCATACAAGTCCCTTACAGCAGAAACGCCGACAACGTTCGTGTATCTCTTGGCTTGGATCACGATCTTCCCGCCGCGTATTGGATCGGGATCGAACGCCACGGCATCTACCCCACCGTCACGGCTGGCCTGAGTGATCTTGACCTCTCCGCCGTTCCCGCTGAACTCCTTCTCGAAGATCTCGCGGATCAGGTGCTCGAAGTCCTGCCAATCCATGGCGGCCAGGTTCATGGAGTCATCCAGCGTGTCGGCTACCTCATATCCTTCGATGAACCTCCTGTCGGTCTTTGTCATCTTTATGATGGGGGCTACCGGGGTGACCTTGGCGAGTGATGCTGCGGAGACTCCCTTGGAGCTCTTGAACCACTCGCGCGGGTCCACGGAGGATAGGTTAACCTTCTCGAATTCCTCCCTGGAAATGCATAGGGAAAGGATGTATGGTTCTATCTCGTTCCCAGTGGTCTTGTCCACCGTATGGACGAGTCCGTTAAGAGACACCGTATCGACAATACCGATACCAGATGTGACTCTGAACACCTGGTTCACTATGGCCATGACCAGCTGGTAGTTGACGGATTCATACTTCTTCTTGATATACGCCTCCGGATGATATGTCTCCTTCATCTCTTTCTTGGATTTGATGTATGATACGCTCTTGAGGGTCGGGATGTCCTCGATGGTCGGGAACATGAAGTCGATGATCGCGGTCTTGGAATCAGCGATGTGCTCTATCTCGCAGAACCTGCGATAGCTGAACGGGATGGTGATGCTGTCCACGCATTCCCCGATCATCCATTCAATGGCTTCAGGATCCTTGGCGACGAACCGTTTGAACAGCTCATCGTATTCTGCGTTCCCAGCATCGCGCTTGGCATAGAACTCATCCCTGGCTTTTTCCCATGCCTTGACATCCGCTTCGTAGTTCTCCAGTTTCTTGCCGTTGGCTGCCTTGATGTTCTGGCAATGCGCCTCCCAGGCGTTGACATCATCCTGGTATCTTTTTTCGTTCTGCTGATCGTTCTCCTCAACCTTCTTCTTGGAGAGCTTGGCGAGACCGGAGAGCTCCACGTTGTATTTCGAATGGCTGCGATCGGGTTTCGGTGGTTCGGCGGTCATAGCAGGCTCGTACGGTTTGGGTATTGTGTACTCGGAATGGTCCTTCAGAGCATTGATGCTGAATGGCTTCATGTTGTCGACGAGGATCGTGTCCATCTCAGCCTGTACTTTCTCTGCATCGGCCGTCAGTTCTTTGGCATAAGCGAGCGAGTCCTCATCGTTCTTGATCTTAGCTTCTCTTTCGCACTGTTTTTGCCATTTCTCATCCCACTTGGCCATGATCGCTGCTTTTTTCTGCCTGACCTCTTCTGGGGATGAGCCTTTAATTATCTTGTATTCGTGGAGCCCCTCATGGAATGCCTCCTCTTCGAATGCTGCCATGTTAACCGATTTCGGAATCGAATCGTTCTCTATAATACTGTTCGGAATGAAACGACTAATGTCCAAACTGTTAGTATCGATGGTTCCGATATGAAAATCAAATCATGTCGACGTTCGTCTGTACATCACCCAATCTGATTCTTGATTCCTTGTCTTATCCTCACCCATAGGCTCCGGCAGCGTCTTGCACTTGTAGGTGCATCCTCTGATGTAGTTGCTGCATCCGTAGAACTTCCCGTACGGTTCTTCCCTGGGCACCAGCCTTCCTCCGCACTTGGGGCACCTTGTGGCAGCCAACCGCGTCATCCTCTCCGGGAATAGTTCCCTCACAAAGATCGATTCTGAGCTGAACTCGGTGAGTACGTAGGCCCCCTTCCTGGCTCTCGCCCACGACGTACTCCGCGGAGCCGGCGGGGTCGTAGTTGAGGTCCGCGTTCATGACCTTTCTCAGGAACTCGCGCTCCCTCCTGCGGGGTCTCCCCCCGGCCATGGAGGCGTGCAGCACCAGGAGCGCTGCTTCTGCGCGCCCCTTCTGGGCGTCCCCGCGGATCTCCCCGAAGGCCTCCGTCATCTCCTGGAAGGTCTCGTATGCGAAGTACAGCCTCAGCTCGGGATCGAACCTGTCGTACTCGTTGCATATTTCGTTGAGCTCGGGAGAGACTATGTTTTAGGTGATAATCCACGCGAGTGTATAACCCGACTATGACAGTTAGGGCCTGAAGCAATTCTTCGGCTGAGGGTATTTTCAGAATTGCTGGCAAATGATAATCAGTGGCCACGGGATGTTCGAAGTGACCAAACCCAAACAGGCCCCGTGGCCGTCTTTCCTGTATCTTTGCAAGAACATAAAGGTACGGTTTCCGGGACCTGGGGTTTGGCGGGAAAAGGATGCCTTTGACCAACTACAGGAACAAGATACATGCGAAGATACCGGAACCGAACGATAACGTCACCATGACCATGGGCAACAAGACCGTCGTCGATGCTGTTTTCTCAGACACGGGATTGGATGTCTTTCTCGACGGATTGAAGAGGGACCAGGGGAATTCGGTGGCTGCCGAGACGGCTGCATTGGTGGCCAATTCTGTGGAGATGACAGGGATCTCCGTGAGCAGGATCGACAGGATCCTCGAGGAGGATGTGGTGAGGGAGGAATACGGTCTGGATGCAAACGCACCCAGATCCATCTACCGCACGATAGAGAGGATCGGGGAGAACTCCGATGCCATCGTGAGGTATCTCGGGGACATCCTGAAGAAGAAGTACGACGTGAAGATGGACACCGTCTTCATGGATTGGACGTCGCTGTTCTTCGAGGCACCACAGCAGGGGATAGTCAGGGTAGGTTATTCCAGGGACCACGGACCGGACAGGCCCCAGGTGACGATAGGCCTGAGCATGGATCGTGAGTCGGGCATGCCCATAGGATTGACCGTGAATGCAGGGAACATACTGGATGTGACCCACTTCGAGGACACCTTCGAACAGATCAGGCATCTTCTGCCGAAGGATGCGATGATCGTTTTCGATAACGGGGCGTATTCCAGGAAGAATTCGGCCCTCCTGGACAAAGAGGGTGTCGGGTTCGTTACAAGACTGCAGCTGAGCGCTTCGGACGATAAGTTCGTCGGTTCCCATAAAGAGGATTGGATCCCGGTAGATGGCACCATCTCGTATCAGATGATCGAGGGCAATCTGAAGCGTAGGAGGTACATCTTCAGGAACGATAAGCTGAAAGCCGATGTGCTGGCGAGGTACAGACGCAAAGCGGAACGTGACTGGGAGGAGATGGAGATAATTCGGAAGAACATAGATTCCGGGAAGAAACCGCGTAAGAAGTACCGGAACTCCAACTGTTTCGTCGATACCAAGCTCTCGTACCAGTTCCCGCTGGACAACAGGACGAGGGAAGAGGCGATAGACGAGGCCGTGAACCGCATGATCACGGGCCGCGAGGGATTATTCGTGCTCCTGACGAACCGTCCGTTGACAGCCGGGAAAGTGATCGAACTGTACCGTGCGAGGAATCATGTGGAGGGGGCTTTCAGGGACCTGAAGCACGGGATAGACTGGAGACCGGCCAGATGTACGAAGGAGGAGGCGATTAAAGGTCGCATTCTCATCAGTTTCCTTGCGCTTTTCTGCATATCCATGGTACGTTTCCTGCATCCGGAATACAGGAACCGTACGGCGGAATCCATATGCGAGGAGCTGGGATCGTTCTCACTTACGGTTCTGGTGAAGGGTGATGAGCCCAAGAGGAGGATCTTCAGCAATTTCACGCCCCTGATCGGGCTTCTGAGAGCCAGGATCAAGGGCAAAATCAGAGGATTACGGGCAGATCAGACCTCTCTCGACACCTTCTGAGCACTCATTTCCGTAAGTGGGAACGAGGGAAGCACATGCGCATAAGGGGCAATCCCAGCGGAAGCTAGGTCGATTATCTGGCATAAGTGTCAAAGTCGGGATGAAATCCTTCTCGAACTTCGGCTTGCCAGTGCTCGTGAGCACGCAGGCCGTGATATTATCCTTATGTACATCTAGCCCAATGTATCTCATGCGGCATTCGCCTCCTTTTAGCGATCGAGAATGAATGTCGCACTTTTTCAGTCCTTGCACTCATCCTCGAGGAGTTTGCCGCTCGTTTTTGTTGCTGGTCATTTCTAATGAGATGCTCAAATAGCAAATAATCATATGCAGAATAACCCGTATGCTAGATATTGCTAAAGCAGAATCGACAAGAGACAGCATCAGAGACATATTGTCTCATGTTCATGCAAAAGACTATTCTAAAAAGGGCAATCTCCAGGCCCAATCCTCTTTAAGAGTCTTGGTGTCTTCCGTTAAAGATATTATTCCAAACGAAAGCGACTTTTTAGAGAAACAAATCGGCATTCAACAGTTTATGATTTCTCCATTACAAACTGCCGAAACGGCGGCAAACATACTGGACTCTTTTGTAAAAAGTCAAAAACCATTTTTCATGGATGATTTATTAGAAAATGCAAGATCGTTTGTAGACCTCAATATGTTTGAATTGACAGCATATTGTGTCAGAACATTTGCTGAAACTTCGTTGAAAATCCAGACGTATGGGCATTTTGTGTTTAAGAAAAATACAAAAACGCTTGGCAAAATGAACGATGCACTACACGAGGAACACATTATTGATGATGAAAGATATGCTATTGACAAACCCATTATTGCTAGAATTAACAACATAGTGCATAAGAATGGAAAATACGCTGAAAAACCTACGAACAAAGACGAAATGCTACAATTGATTGAATGGGCCATTGGTTATGAACGCTACATCGGACAAATTGAATGGAAATCCTCTAGTTAGTCAACAGCCAATCGATCCATAAGTTGTTAAAATATTCAATTCAAAGGCACAAAATGTGCACAGACGGGCTTGTTTATGCAAACTATAGATAAAATGGATGCGATGGTTTTCTTGAAGCAAAACCGTTTGTATAGTTAGAACAGTAGTTGGGGCAGTAGTCCATGATGGAACTTGCTACCGACATTCTCAATGAGCATGTCCATCTGTAGCTCGTCTTCCGGGCACATGATGTAAATGATGACACCGTCGCCTCCATTAAGACCGAGCTTCTTCACTTCCGTACCGACCGTTAGAATCTTCTTCCTGCCGGTTACAGTGATGGTTTTCGGGGTCTCGATATAAAACACCAAACTGTACAGCAAATCACAATTCTCTCTGGATGATTTTATGCTATATGATTTGTTTGACGATAATCTTTGTTTGCACAGCATTAATGTTTCGATGATAGAGCCCCCTTCTTCATCAACAGACTATTTTAATACAAACACCAATCCACGAATTGATACGGCGTGTCGGAATCGTTCGACGCAATAATCGGAGAGAAAAATAATGTCGGTTTCGGCTATAGATTTGTTCTGCGGCGTTGGCGGATTGACTCGGGGAATTGAGGATTCGGGAATAACAGTTAAAGCCGGTTTTGATCTTGACGAAAGTTGTCGCTATGCATACGAGTATAACAACAAATCAGCTTTTATCCAGTGCGACATAGGGGCTCTTGATGCAGATACGATTAATAGCTACTTTGACGAATCGGACATCAAAGTAATTGTTGGCTGCGCTCCGTGTCAGCCGTTTTCTTCCTGTACTCCGCGTACGCATTCTGGTAAAAAGAATGACAAATGGGGAATGCTCAACCATTACTCCAGAATCGTACGTGAGGTAAAACCGGATATTATCTCAATGGAAAATGTTCCTCAATTGAAGAGCACAGAACCGTTCGAACAGTTCCTTAAAACTCTTGAGGATAATGAATATCATTACAGCTATAGTGTAGTCAGTTGTGAGGAATATGGCATTCCTCAAAGAAGGAAAAGATTGATTCTCTTGGCATCAAGATACGGACCAATTTTTATCAAATCACCCAATGGGATACAAAAAAGAACTGTCAGAGACGTTATCGGTTCCTTGCCAGCATTGCAAGACGGGGAGATATCATCCACAGATTCACTGCACAGATGCCAGAAACTGTCAGAGAAAAACAGACTGAGGATTTCCCATTCCATCCCCGGCGGGTCCTGGGAAACCTGGCCTGATGAATTGAAATTAGACTGTCATCGCACTAAAAACGGAAGTTCATTCAAGTCAGTTTACGGTAGAATGCGCTGGGATGATTCCTCTCCAACCATAACTACTGAATTTTTCAATTACGGATCTGGAAGGTTCGGACATCCGGAACAGAATCGGGCTTTATCTCTGAGAGAGGGGGCATTAATACAGACTTTTCCGGTGGATTATGAATTTGAGCCTGGAAATGACATAAAATCCATTGCCACTACTGCAACTCACATCGGAAATGCCGTACCGGTTAAATTGGGAGAAATCATAGGGACAAGCATCCTTGAACACCTAAGTGAGTACGGAGTTACACATGACTGACAGGAAATATTATCTCGATTTCGGCCCCGAATTGATTAAGTTACTCGGCCCTAACCTGTATACGAACATATACTACGTTCTGGGAGAAATCATAGCTAACGCATACGACGCTGATGCCAATAACGTCTACATTATCTACAACAACGACGAGAAGAAGATTATTGTTGAGGACGATGGAACGGGCATGGCCTATGACGATTTCAATGAGAAATACCTCAAAATCGGTACGCCTACCAGAAGTCCCGAGGTCGGAGACGTATCACAAAAACTAGGCCGTCCGAGGATGGGGCGCAAAGGTATAGGCAAACTTTCGGCTCTTTCCGTGTCCGATAGGGTTCTTGTCATGTCTTCCAAAGACGGTCAAAAATCTGGGTGCGTTCTGTCGATGGATATCCAGAAAGAGGACGACAGATGGACAATACCGAGCGTTATGGATGACCAAATTGTATTCAGACATTTATCCGATGGAGAGAATGGATCTGCAATCGTAATGGAGAATGTGAAATATTCTATCAACAAAACGATAGAATCGGCTAAAAGGAATATTTCCCGTCTCTTCCCATTCATTTCGAAAGATTTCATAATTCATTTAGAGGACGAGGTCAGTGGGAAAACAGCCACCATAGACGATATTGCAACGGATATTGTCAAACAATCAGATACTTTAATCACTTTCTCCGATACCGACAATTCTAGTGATCTGGATGTCAGACTAAACTCTATTCACAATAATTTCGATAACGACTATTACTACAGAAAACTCGAAGAAACCAAAGGAAGCGGTGAATATCCTCCAAAAAAACAATTCCACAAAAAAGAAGGTTCGATAATCGAAACCATAGAACTTGTCAACAACAATGGCGAACTGAAGCAATATCAATTGATAATTAAAGGCTGGATTGCAACATATAGATCATTGAAAGATAAGAAGAGCGACAAGGATTTTCCGGTCAACTATATTTCCCTAATATCCCACGGAAAATTAGGCAGAGTGGACATATTGCCTGAAATATCCTTAAGACGCCAGTTTGAATCATATATCGTCGGGCAGTTTTTCATAGATCTTCTTGAGGATAGTAGTCTTCCAGATATCGCAGCCAGCAACAGACAAGGATACAAGGAAGACGACCCCAGGTACGTGAGAACTCTTGAGCTCATTAGGGAAAAAGCATTGCGCCCCATAACCAATCTTAAAGTTTCCGCTACTAATATTGATAAAGAAGAAAAACAACGTCAAAAAGAGGACAAACTCAAAGTAGAAAAGGAGAAAATGGATAAAGCCATTCAGGATCTTGTAGATGATCCGATTATTAAGAAAGCCATCAGTGATCCAGAATCATCGGAAAAACTGGTTGAAAAATTAAAAAACCAATGGGAAATCAAAACCATTCTGAACGAGCAATACAAAAAGCTAATGATTAGCCATTCGTCAGATGACAAACCGCTGGTTGATGAATTAGAAAAAGTCCTACTAGAGGTGGGGTTCACCAGTGATGAAATCATCTACACATCCTCTGTCTACATGGAATCTAGGCCAGGGCCGTATGACGACCTTTATGAATACCTTAGAGAGTTCTTTGTGGACACTTATAAAAGAAATGATCTCTGTGTGATTTATGTAATAAACAAAGGATTTAACGTCAAATGGAGTCCAGTTTTGGAGGCAGGTGCAGGATGGGTTGTTAAAACAGATTATTATCCGTTCTATACTGATGATTACAGTAGCATCAATGCACCCATGAACAAAAATTCACATTTTATTCCAAAACTATCCTTAGATATGAACCTCATTGACTGCCAAAATCTAGCATCAGCAATTCAAATGATTCTTAGAAAATGCGGGAAAGAAGAACATAGAGTAGAGCAGATTCTTGACTGTATTAAGTCTACCAAATTATATTCTGAATGATGGTGGGTCCCAATTTGCAAATTTCTAACCTGACTTTGACACTTATGCCAGATAATCGACCTAGCTTCCGCTGGGATTGCCCCTTATGCGCATGTGCTTCCCTCGTTCCCACTTACGGAAATGAGTGCTCAGAAGGTGTCGAGAGAGGTCTGATCTGCCCGTAATCCTCTGATTTTGCCCTTGATCCTGGCTCTCAGAAGCCCGATCAGGGGCGTGAAATTGCTGAAGATCCTCCTCTTGGGCTCATCACCCTTCACCAGAACCGTAAGTGAAAACGAGAATGACATCTGCGGATATCGTGCAATCCCAGCGGAAGCTAGGTCAGCAATCAGGCGTAAGTGGCGAACTTAGGATATAACCTGACTTTGACACACCTGCGCGATAGCGTCTGCTGACAGAATCGGGAACCGGCATAATTTGACAGTAGCCCATGACCCCGCTGCGCGGGGTCTTAGGATACTGCTGTCCCCCTGCTTTTGCGCA
>SUTA01000026.1 GCA_015063135.1 Thermoplasmata archaeon | reverse complement strand
CCAACACCCACGTATATACACCAAAATATAAGCAACCCCATTTAATCACACAAACACAAACAAGTATGCAAATAAAAAAGCATTACTGCAAGCAAAATAAAAGCACCCAAAAAAAGCAAAACCAACAACAATATCACACACACCCACAAACACAAACAAACACGCAAGTAGCATTGCAAGTGTAAACACAAAACTTACACTACCTTTATATACTGTTAGTCCACATATAAAATACCAGTAGTAGACTACACGTAGTAAGTAGTAACCGTAGGTTACTACACGTCCTGCATTCATTGTTGGATTTTCATTGAAATACTATGCACCCTAAGGGTATACGTATACGTTTTTCGTATACGTATACCATTAGGGTGTATATGATAAAAAGAGTTGGGGGTTAATGTATGGTTAAGAATAATCTTTTAACCGATATTTGTTTTTATCAATCTGTTTTATTGCCTCCTTCCTATTAACACGGTGCGTAACTGCTCCACTTCTTTTAACATCATTAATCCTTAGGAATACATAGGGTAAACGTTTGAACTTCACGCAAACCATAGGAATAGCACCAAACCGTTTTGCAAACTCCACCAAACCACATAATTGAGTGCGTTTAATATATATCTCATTGTTACTACTTGTTTTTAATTCAATGGCAAACTGTTTGCCATCCTTACCTGCTAATATATCAGGTTTGGGTTGTTTACTTCCTGCACCACTTCCTGCCGTACGCACTGCAACAAAACCCTCATTATATAACCCAGTTACACACTTACGTTCTGAGTCAATCCCTTTATTTGCCATTCGCTCCACTTCCTGCTTTTTTAGTGTTTTGGGTTTCTTTTTCTATCTGTTTTATTTCAACACCGTCAATAAAAGTGCTTTTTTCTATTCTTTCAATTTGTTTCAATAAATACTGCCATTGTTTCAATGTTACTGTTTGGAATGATGATCTGTTTTGTATTTCTTCCAGTGGTTTAATCAATCTGTGTAACTTATCCTTACAAAACATAATAATATCATCATCAGGCATATAACTGTCTTTGATTTTTCTATATACATCGTTATAATCGTAGGTCTTGCCGGTGTCTGCTTTTTCCTCAACCAGTAAACACAATTTATCCCACACTATACCAAGTGCTTTTTTCTCTTTACGTTGCACCTGCCGTAACTCCTCCAAATCCTCCAACAATTCTATCTTATACTCTTTTAATTCTTTAATTGTTTCTTCATGGGATTTTATTTCATTATCAACACGTGCAACTGCCAACTCTTTAAAAAGCAATTCAGTATTACCCATATACTTATCATAATCACACGTAAACGAGTCTAAAACTTTTCTCACTATATCAGGGTTTATACTACTTAATGTGTTCTTAGTGTCTTTTTCAAGCTTAATACTATAATTCTCTTTTGGCATTATCCTGCCTCCATATTTATCCAAGCACATCAACACACTTGCAGGATAACAACAAGGAATTACCACCAAACGCAACACTACCCAAAAAACCAAACAAACACGCAAGTATTATATAATCCTAATAACAAAAATAGCATTAAGATTAACCACGCATATATATGCAGTCGGTTTTTTTTGAGATGATTAAAAGTACATTAAATCAATATTAAATCAATCAAGGAGGCGTTGCATTTGTGGATAACTGCAATTATCTACAAGTGCCTATGCACCTTAATACTAATTTTATACCGTTTGATATTTAATCATTTGCTTACATCCACACCAAAACACCAGAAATATTTTGGATTAACTACACAAACACCACCATTCTCAATACCACCCACTACTTATAACTTATAACTCCACCCATACCAACACCAACTGCACCTGTTACTGCTACACACACCCCCCTCTCTGTTTCTCCCTGTGTTTCAATAGGTTTATATATTTGTGTGTTTTTGTGATAGTTTCGATAGGTTTATATACCACCTTCTATTACAACAGGTTCTGCTCCAACACTTACACCTGCAACTACTACCACTTGATCCGACACAAACCACTTATAACCTATAATAATATACTTGTCTGTTTCTGTCTGTTTTGATAGATTTATATATTAGTGCCTCCCTGTTTTTCCCTGTTTTTCCCTCTTTTGATAGATTTATATACTATGATTATTTTGATTATTTTGATTATTTCACGTTAATTATATATACTACCATCTACTGCAACAGGTGCAACACTTCCTCCTGCAACTGCATTTGCACCTGCTAATGCTACTCATACTTATGGTATTTTTGGTATTTTTGGTATTTTTGGTATTTTTGGGTTAATTATATATACCACCCACCCAATAACAAAAAAGGGAATACCAATAACAACTGCACCTGCAACTGCTACTAATACTCCCTTCATTATTTGCATGTATTTGCATGTATTTTGGAATACTTTATATAATAGTGCCTTATTCACGCACCAACTCTATATCATAATCCTTGCCACCACTTGCCTTATCCACAATAGTATACTTAATCTTATAATCAGTATCCAATTGTAGCAACTTAACAACCTCATAAGGTATAGTAGTAACCAACCCATTAGCATTTGCACTTGCCTTCCTAATATTTGCCTCATACACCATTGTATTATCCTCCTTAATCGTAATAGACTTCATACACGTAACGCCTCCAATTCTGTTTGTAATAATATATTTGTTATTGCTACTATAAAAAGCATTCTAAAAAGCAAGTAGCATTGCAAGTGTAAAAAACAACACTAAACACTGCAAGTGTAACAACCACACAAACACCACCAAAACCACACCCACACAAAAACCAAAAAATGCACCACCACACCTATATTAAATGCAACTAAAAACACAAACTTTACATACTTTGCAAGTGCAACCAAAAACACAAAACCAACACCAAAAAAAATGCTATTAAAATAATGCAACAAACAACCAATAATTAATCACTTGCAACACACCAACCTACACGCAAATAAAACAACAATCACATAATCTATCACATCCCCTCACAAAATAGCAAACACAAAACACCACATAAGGATAACCCAACACCCACGTATATACACCAAAATATAAGCAACCCCATTTAATCACACAAACACAAACAAGTATGCAAATAAAAAAGCATTACTGCAAGCAAAATAAAAGCACCCAAAAAAAGCAAAACCAACA
>SUTA01000002.1 GCA_015063135.1 Thermoplasmata archaeon | reverse complement strand
ACCTATATGTAAGGTTACATATTTAATACCTTCCCGGAATGTGCTGGCTCTTTACCCAACATATAAAGAAAAACGTCAGATCCGTATGGTTACATCACTGTAGTACTACAATCCGCAGATTTAGGTTGGAGAATTGCAAACTTTTTCTAACTATATAGTTCCGACAACATCCACTTTCGGGCACCCCCATGTGAGGTTCATATACCCATGGAATAGTGGGTACGATTGCATGATTGTGGCTGTTAAAATGAGGATCGAACCGAACTCTAAGCAGAGGAGGGCGATAGATGCGGCAATAGAGGTCAACCGGTACGCGTATAATTTCTTCTTGACAGCTTGCAAGCTAGTTTATGAATCCACAGGAGGACTCCCGTCACAGTTTAACCTCAACAACTTAGCTACAAGATTCAGACATGTCTTCCCTGGTGCATCTGATGTTCACAGCTCTCCTCTCCAGAATACGGCTTCCAGAGCTCTGATGGCTTCTCAGCAGGGGATAGAGAATGCGAGAAAGTCGAAGAAGAAGATAAAATCGGCCAGTATGATCATTGATGATGAACTTAATTGTGCAATGCATCGGCCCAGGCATCGCAATATGGGGACATATAATTCGTTCTCATATCCTAGGTATAAATCAGACTACAGGTTCGTTCAGGCGAAAGACTCTAAAGGTCATGCTGTCAGGAAACTGAAACTGGGAAAAGTTCCAGGGGAAATCAGGTGTTACAATCAGCATTCGCCCATCAATGGCATTTTGAAGAGATGCACTATCAAGCGTGTTGATATCGGAACTCATTACGAATATTATGCTTGTATTGATTTTGAGCGTCCTGATACTGGAATTATTTCATTCGATAGGGATGAAAGGTGGATAGGTATAGATGTTGGTGTTGTAAATATCGCTGCTCTGTCGGATGGTACAAAATACTCTGCCGAAAGAGTCTATGCATCTGTTTCGAATGAATTAAAGAGTAAAACCTCAAAAGTCGGGAAGTCACTTCCAAACTCATTAAAACGCAAAAAGGCTCGTGCTAAACACATCCACGCTTGGAATAAAATTTCCAATCATAGGAAGGTTGCAATCGAAAATATCTCAAGGGATATTGTAGATAAAGCAGACGTTATAGTTATGGAAAATCTTAGCATACGGGGCCTGCGTTCTAAAAACAGTAGCAAACATATGGAGCATGCATATAATGATGCCTCACTGGGAATGTTGAGGAGAAGGATATGCGACAAGGCGCAAGGAGCTGGTCGCAGGGTACTTCTTGTAGACCCCAGAGGGACGTCACAAATATGCTCTAATTGCGGTAGAGATGTTAGGAAGGACCTATCCACCCGTAGGCATGAGTGCCCTTTCTGCGGATTTACTGCGGACAGAGACGTTAACGCTGCGATCAATATACTTGACCGCGGGTGGACCGGCCACCCCTCCCCGGTAATATGGGAAAATAGCTCCGCGCCGAAATGTCGTAGGAGCACAGGAGAGTCGACTAGCTTGTTTAGGGCCAGTTGTTAAACTCGGGATGAAATCGTTCTGCATGCCACATTAAGATGTGTGTTGATAAAGGGTGAGGAATCGTTTAAGAACGAATTCTGCTAAAATGTATATTGTCTTAATCATCCAATATTATATCTATGGGGCAGTCGATGAAGGATTCATCCAATATTATTGGGTGATAAAATGGACAAGAAAACGATTACCATCATTGCGGTGGTAGCCGTGGCCATCATCGCTGTGGCCGCAGTTGCCTTTGTGATGCTCGGGGACAAAGACAAAGGTCCCACAAGTGCATCCGCATATGTTGACAGATTCATCGACAATTATGATGAGACAGATGAGTTCGGAGAGTTCAAGATGGCCCTCGGATCCGATGAGAAGATGGCCATTATGACATCTTTGGTCCCCAAATACATCAAGAACCATGATGAGGAGACCTCCTCCAACACTGTATATGTCTACTACTTCAAGGACAAGGCTGAAGCTTCTGCTAAGTTCGATCTGCTCGTATCCGGCATGTCGACAACCTCTGCCATGACCGTCAAGCTCGTGGACCTCACCCTCACCGGCAAGGATGCCAAGGAGTACGGCTGCGACAAAATCACTATGTCGCTCTGGAGCAGAAATGCTGAGAAGACAGAGGACAACAAGCAGTACACCATCGCCAACGGTGTCGCTCTCCAGGGCAACTACGTTATCGATTTCAGCCAGGTAAAGGAGGCTGAAGGCCTCGGAATGAGGCTCTACTTCGGACTCCCCACTGAGGAAACTCTGCTGATCACAGAGCACATAACCCTTGCTGAGTTCGAGGACATGCTCAAGACGTTCTTCAAGGCGTTCCTATGAGCAACACCAAGATCATCGCCATCATCGCGGTGGCCATCGTGGCCGTAGTGGCAGTCGCAGCCTTTGCACTGTCAAGCGGAGGCGGTGGCGGTGGAGGCGGTGGCGGTGACACCATCACCGTAGTGGACAACAATGGTCGCACGGTAACACTGGATACCGTTCCGGAGAAGGTTGCAGTGGTGAATACCGACATCATGTACGCACTGCAGATTCTCGGCGTCGAGGACGCCATCGTCGGTATGGATTCTGACGGAAGGGACAAGATCCCGTCCAGCACGGACAGGATCAAGCAGTCCGACGTCGTCGATCTGGGAAAGCGTTCCGCCTTCTCAGGGTCCACATCCATAGAGAAGATGAAGGGCGCAGGGATTGAAGTGGTGTTGACCCCCACCACCATGGGGATTGGAACCACCGTGCAGGCCGATGCCATCACAGCGAAAGGTATCAAAGTCGTATATGTGGACATGTTCGGATCTAGGATGCTGGACAACCTTGACATCCTGGTGAAGGTCTTCGGGAGCACTTCCGACATAAAGGCGAATGCCAATGAGTTCAAGGATTATTTCAACGGCTTTATCGAGGAGGCCAAAACCATCAAGCCGACACCCGACACAGGCCAGAGATTCGTATACTACATGGCATCTTCCAGCGGTTCAGTCGGAAACTACTACTATAGCAGTTCCGAGCTCAATACTATCGTGACCTACATCAGTGGATACAACCGTGCCCAGCAGTCCTCCGGGTCATTCGGACAGTATACCGGAGAGGCCCTGTTCGCATTGTTGCACGATACGCTGGTGCCAGCCACGGACATAGTGTTCACGAGGGGCACCGATGGATACACCGTCGACCAGATCAAGGCAGTATTCGACAGCCAGGTCATGTCCGGGACCACCATGGGGGACTTCGTAGAGGACAACTCCGTGCCCGTGTACTACCTGAACACCCATGTGGTGTCCGGTGCCATGTGCTGCATCTCGTACCTGATCTACGCCTACGTGTTTACCGACACCCTGACAGACGAGAACATCGCACACCTGGAGAAGGAAACCGAGGACTTCCTGGAGAAGTACGGTTTCAAGTTCCCGGTCGATGACGATCATCCGCTCGTCGAGAAACTGGTTTACCGAAGGGATACAAATGGTGGAGCCGAGGGAGGAACTGGTGGCGCACATATCCGAGCGCACCAGCCGCGACGATCTGGTGGAGCGTTACGGCATCTCGAGGAAGAAGAAGATACACTTCATCCTCGGAATCGTAGCAGCCATCGCAGTTATGGTCGTTGTGGGGCTTTCCCTCGGCCCCACCGACATCCCTTTCTCCGATACTCTGAAAATTATAGTGAACTGCGTTATCCATGTTTTCGATGATGTGGCTGCCGGATTCACTAATATCGTGGTTGAGGACAGGATGCCCCGTGTGTTCATGGCTGTAGTCGTGGGCGCCGCCCTTGCTGCCGCCGGCTGCGTTATGCAGGGTATTCTCAGGAATCCGTTGGTCAGTCCGTTTACCCTGGGGGTATCCACTGCTGCCGCCTTTGGTGCAGGAATCGCCATAGTCATGGGTCCAGCGTTGTTCGGAGGCCTGTACAGCTTCCATGTGGACTTCATCGGCCAGACATTCTCCGGTTCAGCCCTTGTGACGATGCTGTTCGCGTTCCTCTTCGGGATGCTCAGTATTGCCCTTGTGATAATCCTAGCCAGGGACGAGAGGGTATCGAAGGCTACGTTGGTCCTGTCCGGGGTAGTCGTTAGTTATCTCTTCCAGGCGGGATTGTCTTTCCTGAAATACATATCCGATGATGGCTCGCTGAGGGATATTACCCTGTGGACGATGGGAAATCTATGGAGTGCCACTTGGGTGAATCTGTTCATTATGATCATCCCGGTCATCATCTGCCTGATATATCTCGAGAAGATCAGCATCGACATCAACACTCTTTCTGCAGGCACCAGCGTCGCGAACAATCTCGGAACCAATGTCGCCAAGCTGAGGATGCACGGGCTGCTGGTCTGCACTGTGGTAGTGTGCGTCTGTCTCTCGTTTACAGGGGCAATCGGCTTCATCGGGTTGATGGCGCCCCATATCTGCAGGAGGCTCATCGGCAACGACAACAGGTATCTACTACCCGCATCGGCGCTGATGGGCGGGCTCATATTGCTGATATCGGACACCGTGGCCAGGAATGCCTTCTCCAGCGATGTTCCAGTCGGCATCCTGATTTACTTAATCGGAGGCGGATTCTTCATCTGGATGGTCGTCAACAAGAGATGGAGGGAGGTCCCGTGATCCTGCGTGCCGAGGGCATAGTCCAGGGGTACGGGGACAAGATTGTCCTCGACGGAATCGATCTGGAGGCTGAATCGGGGCAGCTCGTCACCGTCCTGGGGCCCAACGGGTGCGGAAAGTCCACCCTGATCAAGACGCTCTGCGGTATCTACAGTCCGAGGGCCGGGACCGTAACCATCGATGGGGAAGATGTTATCACGATGGAGCGCAAAGCGCGTTCCAGGCTGATCTCCTATGTTCCGCAGGATTACACGTCGGGCGGGCATTCGTCAGTTTACGATACGGTCCTGATGGGCAGGAGGCCGTACATCGAATGGACGTACTCCCAGGAAGATGTAGCCATATGTGCGGATGCGATTCTCAAGATGAAGATGGAGAACTATGTGGACTCATTCATAAACCAGCTTTCCGGCGGACAGCTGCAGAGGGTCGTCATAGCCAGATCGCTCGCACAGGACCCAGATTTCTACATATTCGATGAGCCGACCAGCGCTTTTGATATGCGCAACCAGCTGGATCTCATGCGCATAATGAAGGCTATCATTCGTGACAAGGGTGCCAGTCTTGTGGTAGCCCTCCACGACATCAATCTCGCGATGAGGTATTCGGACAAGGTCCTGGCCATGAAGGATGGAAAGATCTATGCGTCTGGGCCGCCGGAGGAGGTCATAACGCCTACCATGCTGAAGGAAGTCTATAATGTCAGCGCGGATGTGGTCGAGACCGTCCACGGGCGTTATGTTCATATCTACGATAACGATGGCGAAGAGATGGCTGACGGGTACCGATTTTATAGGTCCAGCCCAATCCAGGTTGCATGTTCGACCTGTACGTCGTCACCGATTCAGACCTGTCCAAGGGACGCTCCGATGCAGAGATAGCCAGGATGGCCTACGAGGGTGGGGCCGACGTCGTCCAGCTCAGGATGAAGCACGCCGACGGTGGGGATATGCTCTCCCAGGCCATAGCCATCCGCGAGATCGCCGAGGACATGTGCAGGATATTCATCGTCAACGACAGGGTGGACATAGCCATAGCTTCAGGGGCCGACGGCGTACATCTGGGGCAGTCGGACATCCCGGTGGATGTGGCCAGGAGGCTGATGGGCTCCGATGCGCTCATCGGATGCTCCGTAACGACCGTCGAGGAGGCCGTCAAGGCCGTAGAGGACGGTGCTGATTATGTCGGGGTCGGGTCAATCTTCACCACATCGACCAAGCCCGACGCGGCGCAGGGGCTGGGCCTCTCCCCCATCTACGAGATAAAGCAGGCCGTAGATGTGCCAGTCGTCGCTATCGGGGGCATAAACAGGGGAAACATACAGGATGTCATCCGCGCCGGAGCGGACTCCGCGGCGGTCGTATCCGCGGTCGTAGCCCAGGACGATGTGAGGGCCGCGGCCCACGATCTCCGCGACCTGATCCTGAAGGTGAGGCCCCACATCAGGCCGGATGACATCAACTTCCGACTCCTACAAGTCCCGAGCATCCCGCCTCACCCTTTATATTATCTGTAATGCGTACGCCCCTGTATGGGATCACAGGATGAATACCTGCGCAACTTCACCGTGCTTCTGACGGAGAGGGGGGTCGTGCCGCTTACCGACCCCATGCAGATATTGGTCTACAACTGCCTGCAGACCGGGACCAAGAGGCCCAGCGACATCGCCGCGGAGCTCGGCGTACCGTCCTCGTCGCTGCATTTCGTGCTCGACAAGATGGTGGAGGCCGGGGTCGTGGTCAGATCCAAGCCGGACCCGGAGAAGAAGTCCGTCTACTATTCCAACCTGGCCATTAAGGTGGCCGGGTCTTTCACCCCCGACGAGGTCTCCAAGCGCATCGCAGACGAGACGTTCAGGGACCCGTCCAGGTACTACGACGGGCTCTCCGCCGTCGCGAACATGCTCGAGAGCTACACCTGCGAGATCGGCCTCGACCTGGACCAGGTCAGGAACAGGTACGCCTCGGCCTTCGCCGACGAGTGCTCCCGCTCGCTTCCGGAGGGCACCCTCGAGGACTGCATCCCCGCCATCAGGGAGGAGTTCGCCAGGGTCACCGGGTTCAAGTTCAGCGTCTACGGGCTCAGCCCCCTGTCCCTCGTGTTCGAGGGCGACAGGACCATGGTCCCCAAGGTCGACATGCTCTCTCGCTTCGTCGCCAGGTCCGTGGAGAACGCCACGGGCAAGCACTACGAGGTCGTGGGCCTGGAGGATTTCAGCTCCGAGGACTCCGCACGCATCAAGGTCACCTTCGACCGCGCCGAGCCTCGCGAGGAGCCCTACCTCAACCTCTCGCTGCCCAAGAAGGAGGCATCCCGTTTCATGATGGTCGACCTGGACGGCTCCGCCGGCCTGATGACCAGCGATGTCCAGCTGGACATGATAGACGCCATCTACGAGAGGCCCCTGTGCATCACGGACATAGTCAACTGCGTCAACGCGCCCCGCTCCACCATCACCTCCAACCTGCTGAGGATGGTCGAGGAGGGGGTCATCACCGTCTTCTACTCCGAGTCCGGGTCGGCCTACTACGGGCTGTCCTGCTCCATCCTGATGAAGAAGGTGCGCAACCCGATCGACGACGACATGAGCGGCATGCTCTCGGAGGTCGCCGCCAAGGACGGGGCGTTCATGGAGGGGTACCTCCTCTACACGATAGGCTACTTCAAGGCCCTGGGATTCGACACAGACTACCTCATGGTGGTCCTGGGCGCCAAGTACATGAGGGCTGCCGGATACGGTCAGCCCAAGAACTTCGACCTCTTCTTCGGGAAGATGTCGGACATCGCACGCGCCATTGGGCTGTCGATGAACGTCGTGTCGGTGTACCCCCTGACCATCGGCATCTCGGCCGAGGACCCCGAATCCAGCATCTCCACCGCCATGACGTTCGTCAAGGGAATGGCCCACCAGGGCCTGGAGATGGCCAGCGACGGGATATTCGTCAGGAACATGGAGGGCGACGATGAGAGCAGCAAGATCTCGTTCAAGGAGATCTACCCCGCGCTCAGCATGACCCCCGTGGAGGGGATCAGGGTCGAGAACCTCGCCCCCGCCGCCAGCACGAAGAGGAGGACCTCCTCGGTCAAGACCGCGCTGTTCAACCGCAGCGAGAAGGCCACCGGGAAGCCCGCCAGGACCGTCAGGTACATCACCGCGTTCGCGGTGCTCGCCATGGTCGCCGCGGTGCTCGCGTTCTCCATGGGAGGCGACTCAGGGTCCGTTGCGGACACGTTCAGCGTGGACATCGAGGATGCGGACTGCGGCCTGGTCTTCTTCGACGAGTTCGGGAACGAGATCGACGCCCCCTCCGAGGTTGCGGTCAACTCCGTGCTCCGCTTCTCCGTCGAGGAGGGGACAGACATAGGCTACACGGAGAGCGGTTTGGCCTACAGGCTGTCGCCGGGAGGCAACGGAGTCTACTCGGTGAAGGTGTCCTCGGACCTGAAGCTGGAGTCCCTGTCGGAGGTATCGCTCCCGGAGTCCGTCTCCGCGCAGATCTACAACTTCGCCGACCAGATATCCGACAAGCGCGCCTATACCTACCGCGGGTACTACACCGCTGAAGACTACGAGGCGGCCACCGGCGGCCTGTGGGTCGGCGCCAACGCCGTCCTCCGCATCACCGCCGACGACGGCAAGTACCTGTCCACATCCGGCGATAAGGCGGATTCCGTCCTCTGGAAGACCCTGCTGGTCAGGGACCCGTCCATGGACGGCATCGAGGTCAAGGACATGCCCTCGTCCACCGTCGTCCTGTCGTTCAACGGCGACTACGCCATCGACGGCAACTATGTGACCGGAGAGCTCGAGGTGATCAAGGGGAAGACCCTGAACGTGACCTTCGGCAGCGCCCAGGCCACGGGGACCAAGATCATCGTTACCTACGATACCGGCAGCACCAAGGAGATCGACGTCAAGGACGACGGCAACACCTTCAGGCTGTTCTACTGCTTCAAGGACATGACCATCGATTACAAGCTCGGCGACTTCAGCCGAGCGCCCTTATCGCCCCCGGAGGTCCGTAAATGTTCTGCCCATACTGCGGGAGGACCTTCGAGGGCGAGAATCTCCGCTACTGCCCCTTCTGCGGCCAGGACCTGACGTACGACGAGGGCATCCTGTACAGGCTGCGGAACGGGCGCAAGACCGTCGTGGCCTCCGGCATAGCCGTGATAGCCGTACTGGTATGCCTCCTCGCGTTCTTCATAGTCGACAACGGCGGTACGGACGAGGGCCCGATCGTGAACCCGGCCAACAGCATAATCCTGCAGGTGGACTCCAGCAGGTACATCGAGCTGACCGATGATTTCACCACCGGTGAGCTGAACGCCTACCTGAACAACAGCGGCGAGCTCATAATATACCTCGACGGTGCGATCGCCGACGGCTACGAGAGCTACGTCTGGGTCCTGCGGGACGATCTCAGCAACACCTATAAGACGGCCACGAAGACGGAGCCGGAGGCGAAATGGACGGAACCCGACGTGGGGCTCTTCGCCATCATGGCCTACTGCTATGCGCACGAGAGCGACGACAAGGCCGCCGCGACGTACTACGGCGGGATGACCTACTACGGGGACAAGACCCTGAACTACGCCTGGGATTACGGCGGGGAGCGGGTATCGGTCTCATCGGTCCTCACCAGGGACGATATAGAGCGGTACAGGTCCGGCACAGCCGCCCAGGATTCCCTGAGGCACGGGGAGGCGCTGGCGGATGCCGTGCGCTTCATCACGCCAGGCGGGTCCATCGGCAGCCTGCAGAAGTCCCTGCGCAGCGCTTTCGATTCGTCGTACGGGTACAGCGATGCCGCCTACGCCGATTTCCTGCTGTCATTCGTCAGGGAGTGCTTCGATTACGCGCCCGATGCCAAGAACTATGGTGTCGAGCAGTACAGGGCGTTCCCTGTGGAGACCCTGCTCGCCGGCAGCGGCGATTCGGAGGACCTCTGCGTGCTCTACGCCTCGCTGCTGCAGTCCGCCGGGATGGGTTGCGGGATCCTCGGGCTCCCGGATTACTGCATGGTCGCGGTGGCCGTCCAGATGAAGGCGCCTCGCGATGTGTCGGATGGATTCGTCTTCAAGGAGTTCTCACGCGGCGGCAGCAGGTATGTGGCGGCCGATCCCCTGGTGGGCCCCTCTCTGGGGCTCATGAGGGACTGCTTCGGCTTCGACCTGATACGCGGCGTGTACACCTACTACGGCGAGAGGTACACGGGGGACTACGGCCTGGCCGTGGCCCGATAGGATTATATCGAGGACCGGGGTGCAACTGGCATGGCTTTCGGATTCAAGGCTGCGGTCGGAGAGGAGTACAAGCTCGTCGTCATCGTGAGGAAGGACCTCAAGATGGGCACCGGCAAGATAGCGGCCCAGGTCGGCCACGCGGCCGTGGAGTGCGCCCTGTTCGCGAAGGAGCGCAACAGGAAGGCCTTCGACGCCTGGTACAAGGGCGGCCAGAGGAAGGTCGTCCTCAAGGTGGATTCCCTGGAGGAGCTCCATCAGTACCTGAAGCTGGCATCGAGCAGCGGCCTCCACGTCGCGCTCATAACCGATGCCGGGAGGACGCAGGTTGAGCCCGGGAGCGAGACCTGCGTTGGCATAGGCCCAGCCCCCGAGTCTGAGATCGACCGTATCACCGGCGAGCTCAAGATGCTGCGATCGCAGCAGTTCTATCTTTGCCTTGGCATCCATTATTTCGCCGTCAAGGCAGTAGAGGGCGTCGAGCAACGCGGGCTTGAAGGTCCCGGGGCCATCGAAGTTCCCCAGGGCGTACTCGCAGGCGACGTTCATCGCGGTGACCGCCGAAGCGACGGCCTCCGGAGACGGCCCGCAGGCGCCCACATAGCATCCGACCACGGAGGACAGCATGCATCCGGTTCCGGACACCGTTCCCATATAGCCGTTGCCGTTTGACAGCCTGTAGACCTTCTCCCCATCGGATACGTAATCCACCTCTCCCGATGCGGCGGCCACGACGTTCCACTTCCCGGCTATGTCGCGGACTATTCTCGCAGGATCGGCCGAGGAGCCCTCGGAGTCGACGCCCCTGACCGTGCCGCCCGCTCCGGATAGGACGCCCATCTCGCCCATGTTGCCCTTGACAACCGAGATGCATCCGGTCCCGAGGAGGCGCAGCGCTACTTCCGTGCGGTACTTGGTGGCGCCGACGCCAACCGGGTCCAGGACCACGGGGATCCCCTTCTCGTGCGCCAGGCTGGCGGCGAGCATCATGGATTCGACCGTGCGGTCGTTGAGGGTCCCGATGTTTATGACCACGCAGGATGCGAGGCGGACCATCTCGGACACATCCTTTATCTCGTCCGTCATGACGGGCGATCCGCCTGCGCAAAGGCAGATGTTGGCGCAGTCGTTGACGGTCACATAGTTGGTGATGTGATGAACCAGAGGCTTCGTAGAACGGACCTTTGCCATGAAAACGGACGGCTTGAAATCCATGGTCCGGCCATTGCTGGTCGCATAGAAAAAGCATCGCTCGATACCCAGCTTCCTGCGCCATTCCATGTAGTCGCCGGGGAGGCGCATGTAGCCCTTCATATCCACGAATCCCTCGTCGGCGTACAGCTTCCTCGCGGCGTCGGAGGTCTCGAGATAGACCTTCCTTGCACCCGCCTCGTGGGCCTTCGATATGAGGGCGTCCATCATCGCCCTGCCGATGCCCTGGTGCCGGTGCTCCGGTGCGGTGTACACGTTCATGATGTAGCAGCTTATCCCGGACGAGTTCTCCGGGGACGGGAGCTCCCTGTAGATGCACATCCCGCCGCATCCGACGACCTCGTCATCGACAAGCGCCAGGCACGCGACGTGGGATCCGTCGAGGAGGCAGTCGAAGTAGAAATCGCGGACCTCCTTCTCCAGCTTCGCCCAGAGCTCGTCGGTCAGGAAGTTGCCGTACGGCGCGTAGACGTATCTTATGGCCGCCATGCGGATCGCCACCAGCTGGTCGAGGTCGCCGACGCCTGCATCCCTTATCGTGAATCCCATGCTGCAGTGATGGCGCTCGATGGTAAAACTATTATCGCATCCAGGGGATTCGAGGGGCATGACCGGAGAGAGGCTCATGACCCGCAACTTCGTCCTGGCGACGCTGGCGGGCCTGTTCCTCACGATGGTATTCTTCGTCTACTTCACCGGGATGTCCCTGTACATCATCGACGGGCTGGGGGAGAGCACCACCACCGCCGGGATACTCACGGGCATATTCGTGGTGGGGGACATCATATCGAGGCTCGCCTGCGCCCCCAGGATCCAGCAGTGGGGCCTCAGGAGGTCCGCCGTCATATTCATCGCCGCCGGCACGGCGGTGTCGCTGCTCTACTTCCTCACAAGCTCCATACCGGCCCTGGCCGCGCTGATGCTGGTCCACGGGTTCACGTACGGGGTCGCGGAAACGGCGATATACACGATGGTGATCTCCGAGATACCCGAGGGCAGGAGGGGCGAGGGCATAGGGTACTTCACCCTCAGCAACACCTTCGCATCGATCATCGGGCCGTTCATCAGCATCACCCTTCAGAACTCCGGCATGTACGATGCGATGTTCGCCTTCGGCACGCTGTCATCGGCCACGGCGCTGGTCCTGATGCTTTTCTCCCGGGAGCTGCCGCTGGTGCCGGCCCCGGAGAACGGCTTCCGCCTGTCGGATCATGTGGAGAGGAGCGCCCTCAAGGTGTCGTTCGTGATGTTCCTCTTCTTCTTCACGTACTCCGGGGTGCTGGCCTTCGTCGCCCCCTACTCCGACGAGATCGGCATCGGATGGTACGGTTCGGTGTTCTTCATCGCGGTATCGGTCGCCACGCTGATCTGCAGGCTGTTCCTCGGGAAGGTGTACGACAGGCACGGGGAGAACGCCGCGCTGCTGCCCCCGCTCATAATGTTCACCGTGGGCATGTTCATGGTAGCCACCGTGGTCAACGGCCCGGAGCTCCTCCTGGCGGGCTTCATGATGGGGATGATGGTGGCCATGCTCAACACCGTGTCCCAGGCCCTCGTGGTGAGGGATGTGGACAGGTCGAGGTACGGCGTGGCGATATCCACGCTGAGCATATTCTGGGACATGTCGTACGCCGTCGGCCCGATGGTCCACGGGGCCCTGGTGGCCGCCTACGGCTACTCGTCCGATTACATGATCATGGGCTTCGTGGCCGCCGCTGGCCTGGTGATCTACGCGGTGCTGGTGGGCATCCCGGGGCGCAGGTACAGGCAGCAGGCTGGAAAAGGTTAATCAACGCCACCGCCATGGGCACGGCAGGGATACCGAATGGACGGAAAGAACCTGACCCTGCTCTGCGATTTCTACGAGTACACCATGGCCAACGGGTACCTGGAGTCCGGGATGCGCGACACCATCGTCTACTTCGACGTGTTCTTCAGGTCCGTGCCAGACAACGGCGGGTTCGCCATCATGGCCGGACTGCAGCAGGTCATCGAGCGCATCAGGGACATGAGCTTCGACGACTCCGACATCGAGTTCTTCCGCTCCAAGGGCATCTTCAGCGAGGATTTCCTCGAGTACCTCAGGGGATTCAAATTCACAGGGGATGTCTGGGCCATCCCGGAGGGCACGCCAATCTTCCCCAACGAGCCCATCATCACCGTCAGGGCCACGGCGCCGCAGGCGCAGATGCTGGAGACCCTGATGCTCCTCACAATTAACCACCAGTCGCTCATATCGACCAAGGCCAACAGGATCGTCAGGGCCGCGGCCGGGCGCGCCGTGATGGAGTTCGGGTCCAGGAGGGCCCAGGGCACGGATGCGGCCATACTCGGCGCCAGGGCGGCGTACATAGGCGGATGCGTAGGTACCGCCTGCACCATAGCCGACAAGGAGTACGGAATACCAGCCAGCGGAACCATGGCCCACTCATGGGTGCAGTGCTTCGGATCGGAGCTGGAGGCGTTCGAGGCCTACTGCAGGCTATACCCCAACAACGCGACCCTGCTGGTCGACACCTACGATGTCCTGAACAGCGGGATACCCAACGCGATCAAGGCCTTCAAGAGCGTCCTCTGGCCCATGGGAATCAGGAAGTGCGCCATCAGGATAGACTCGGGCGACCTGGCGTTCCTTACCCGCAGGGCGAGGGCGATGCTGGACGAGGCCGGGCTGCAGGAATGCGCCATAGTGGCATCGAACTCGCTGGACGAGTGGATCATCCGCGACCTCCTGGATCAGGGGGCATGCATCAACGCCTTCGGCGTGGGGGACAATCTGATCACCTCCCACAGCACGCCCGTCTTCGGCGGCGTCTACAAGCTCGCCGCGGTGGAGGATGCCGACGGGAACGTGGTCCCCAAGATCAAGATCTCCAGCAACACCATCAAGATCACCACCCCGGGGTTCAAGAAGGTCTACAGGATATACGGCGCCGACGGCAAGGCGGTGGCCGACCTGGTGTGCCTCAGGGACGAGGACATCGACTTCTCCGGCCCCCTGACCCTGTTCGCCCCCGATGCCAGATGGAAGAAGAAGACCATAGAGAACTACCGCGCAGAGGAGCTCATGGTGCCGATCTTCGAGAAGGGGGAGCTCGTTTACGAGATGCCCACTTTGGAGCAGATCAGGGAGCACTGCAGGGAGTCGGTGGACAACCTCTGGGAGGAGGTCAAGAGGTTCTCGAACCCCCACATCTACTACGTGGACCTGTCCGACAGGCTGTGGGACCTGAGGATGAGTCTCCTCGAGTCGCACGGATACAGGCATTGATTGCATCCAACCCCCATCCTGTTTTAAAACGTCGTGAGTCGATACGCTCGGCATGACAATCAGGGACGAGATCATAGACGCATTGGAGGGCCACGGGGACACCCATCCCCCCGCGATATTCACCCAGAGCGGCACCGTCGAGCAGATGGACGGATGCGGGGCGGCATGGCCGGAGGCCCACAGCGACCCCGCCAAGATGGCCACCCTCGCCTTGCAGGTATCCGAGAAATGCGGTTTCGGGACCGTGAGGATTCCGTTCAACATCACCAACGACTCCGTCGCCTTCGGGGGCGTGGAGCGCGGGCTGGTGAAGGAGAGCCAGCCGACCATCGGTTCCTCCCCGTTCATGGGCGACGGCGACTTCCTGGACGTCCCGGACGACTTCCTGTCCGTTGACGAGTTCATGGCCAACCCCCGGATA
Organism: Thermoplasmata archaeon; assembly: GCA_015063135.1. Lineage (GTDB taxonomy): Archaea > Thermoplasmatota > Thermoplasmata > Methanomassiliicoccales > Methanomethylophilaceae > Methanoprimaticola. The sequence continues at coordinate 153,349 of SUTA01000002.1, read as the reverse complement.
CAGGCCATGCTCGAGACCGCCAACCAGCTTGCCAAGAGGGAGGACCTGTTCTTCACCACCAGCCTCAACGCCCCCCTCGCGGCGATAGACAACATCCTCGGTGTGGAGAACGTCCTGATGGCGCTGTTCATGGACCCAGACAGGGTCACGAAGTGGCTGGCCGCCGTCACTCCCCACCTGACCGCCTACGGCAAGGCGCTGTCGGAGACCAGCGACATGGTGATGTACATCGAGGAGGCCGATGCGGAGATCCTCCCGCCGGACTGCTTCCAGCCAGTGGTAGGGAACTTCCTCCCGAAGCTGATATCGGCCGCGGATTCGTTCACCGCCATCCACACCTGCGGAACCACCACGGACATCGCCAAGGACCTCGCGTCCCTGGGGGAGACCCTCCTGTCTCCGGAGGCGTCCCATGACATGGCGGGCTACAAGGCGCTCGTCGGGGATTCCGTCAAGCTCGCCGGAGCGGTGAACCCCGTGAAGACCCTCTTCCAGGGGACTCCCGCGGACATCGTCGCAGAGGCCAAGGCCTCCGCCGCCGCGGGATTCGACATCATCACCCCGGAATGCGGGGTGCCGCCGCTGACACCCAACGAGAACCTCATCGCGCTCGCGAAGTACCGCGAGCTCTGAGAAACCTCTAAAAAAATAATGGCCGGGGACGACCCCCGGCCTGGATTGCTATATTGTTTTGAATCAGACCATCAGGCTGGCAGCCCTGAGCTCGGCGGCGATCTTGTCGACGGCGCGGGTGACGTCCTCGGGGACCTTGGCGCCGGTGCAGACCATCTTGCCAGATCCGAACAGGAGGACGACGACCTTGGGCTCGTCGAGCCTGTAGACGAGTCCGGGGAACTGCTCGGGCTCGTACTCGACCTTCTCCAGTCCCAGGGTGATAGCAACGGTGTTGAGGTTGATCTCTTGCTCGAGATCGGAGGATGCCACGATGTTCTGGACCTCGATCTTGGGCTCGATGGTAATCTTGATGCCGGCCTTCTCCAGGTCCTTGGCGACCTTCGTGATGGCGACCTTGACATCATCGCGGCACTTGGCGCCGGTGCAGACGACCTTCCCGCTCCTGAAGATCAGGGTCGCGGTCTTGGGTTCCTTGAGCCTGTAGACGAGTCCAGGGAACTGCTGGGGATTGTACTCAGCGCCGTCCAGAGCCTCTTCGATCTTAGTGAGGTCGAGTTCCTGTCCAAGATAGGTAGAGGCAACAACGTTCTCGATGTTCATTTTCGCCATCGTTTTACACCGTCCAGGGCTATTTATATAGTGCTTATAAAGGTTTGTCTCGGGGCGGGGGATTGGACGGGCGAAAGCGCATGGCGGTGCCCAAGCAATCGATGATGGATAATGGGGTCGGGAGAGGGAGTCGAACCCCCTTCTGCGGATCTGCAGTCCACTGCATAGCCGTTGTGCTATCCCGACACAGTGAGCCGATGATTGGTTGGACGTATAAAAAAACTATGGTCGGAAGAGGGGGACTGGGTCGGGGGCCGGGGCCCCCTGGGACTCAGTTCCACCAGTCGCCCTTGCGGTCGATGGTCTCGTCCCTGTCGGGCCCGACGCTGATAAGGTCGGCCGGGACCTTCAGGTACTTCTCGATGAATGCGATGTAGTCCCTCATCTCGCCGGGGAGGTTGTCGTATCCGCCCTTGACGAGGGCGTCGGTGTCCTTCCATCCCTTCCATCCCTTGAACGTCTCGTAGACTGGCTTGGCCCTTTCGAGCTTGGCGATGGAAGCGGGGAACTTCTTCACTTCCTGCCCGTCGATCTCATAGGCGACGCATACGGGGAGCTCGGGGATGTCGTTGAGGACGTCCAGCTTGGTCATGCACAGGGAGGTGAACCCGCACATCCTGGAGGCGTGCTCCACGACCACGAGGTCCAGCCAGCCGCAGCGCCTCCCCCTCCCGGTCGTGACGCCGAACTCGCCGCCCTTCTTCTGCAGCTCGACGCCCATCTCGTCCTTGAGCTCGGAGACGAACGGGCCCTCGCCGACGCGGGTGGTGTACGCCTTGACCACTCCGACGACCTTGTCGATCCTGTTGGGTGCGACGCCGGAGCCGGTGCAGATGCCGCCGCCGCAGGTGGCGGAGGAGGTGACATAGGGGTACGTGCCGTGGTCAATGTCTAGCATGGCACCCTGGGCGCCCTCGAACATGACGTTCTTGCCCTCGTCCAGGGCGTCGTTGATGAGCACGGAGGTGTCGCAGATGCATTTGCCGATCATGTCCCTCCAGCCGACCATCTTGTCGTACAGCGATTCGACGGTGCAGGAGCACTTCTCCGCCTCCATCATCGCCATGAGGTCCTTCTTGTAGGGCAGGATGAAAGCGATCTTCTCCTTCAGGAGGTCGTCCTCCAGCAGGTCGCCGGCCCTGAATCCAATCCTGGCGATCTTGTCCTGGTAGGTGGGCCCGATGCCCTTCTTGGTGGTGCCGACGCTGTTCTTGCCGCGGTACTTCTCCTCGGCCCCGTCCAGCTTCTTGTGGTAGCCCATGATGAGGTGGCATCTGTCGGAGACCCTCAGGCCGTCGATGGAGCCTCCCGCGGCGATGACCTGGTCGATCTCGTCCTTGAGCTCCTCGAGGTTGAGCACGACGCCGTTCCCGATGACAGCGAGCTTCCCGGGCCTGACGACCCCGGACGGCAGACCGTGGAGCTTGAACACCTTGTCGTCCACGACGATGGTGTGGCCGGCGTTGTTCCCGCCCTGGAAGCGGACGATGAGGTCCGCGTTCTCATCGAGATAGTCTGTGATCTTTCCTTTGCCCTCGTCGCCCCACTGGGACCCGATAATCGCTACGCTCGGCATGTTAAGGCACCTTGGCCTTTCCATAAGGGTAGCCTTTAATTACACTTTGCGCCCAGCGTCGGGGGAGAACTCCGAGAACAGGGGGAGGAGCTCGTCCAGCGGGATGTCGGTCTTGAAGGATGTGGGCGCGATGTGCGATTTGGATGCCCTGCCGTGCTGGTTCAGGAACTCGACGAACTCGTCGATCCTCGGGGGCGAGAGCTTCAGATGGGAGGACAGCTCGCTCATGTCGTAGACGAACACCTCCGAGTCCAGCTCGTTCCTCCACAGGTCCAGATACTTGACGCATCTGCGCTCCTCCGCCATGCCCTCGGCCTTCATGCTCTGCAGGAAGGCCTGGTCGTGCAGGTTGCCGAGCCAGAACGGCCCCAGCCTATGGTCGTCGTCGGCCCTGGGGGAGGTGGAGCGCTTCAGGGTGCCCATGTCGTAGTGCATGTAGCCGAGCTTGGCGAGGGTCCTGTCCGCCGCCTCCGCGCCCTCCACCACGCGGACGTATGTCCTGAAGTAGTGGTCGGCGTAGAACGAGAGCATGGGCTCCATCCCGCGGTCGAACTTCGCCAGCTCCTTGGCGATGCTGCACATGAGTATCCTCAGCCCGCCCTCGTGGCACATGAAGCCCCTGACGGGCTCGGACTGGTACCTGCGCCTGCACTTGGGGGCGTGGGCGCCAGCCAGGGGTGCGGTGTCGGTGGCGGTGATCGCCAGTATCCCCCTCTTCCTGCAGCCGCGTATGGCCGACTGGAGGAACGGTATCGGGGAGCCGAACGGGTCCAGGTCCACGTAGCCGAACGTCTCCTCCGCGAACAGCGAGTGCATGTTGCGGATGGACGGGGTGCAGTTCCCCAGATGGTTAAGCTCGATGTTGGCCTCTATGTAGGGCAGGGCGTCTGGGCTGATGTCGTTGGCCACGACCTCGGTGCCGGGGACCTCGTTGGCGATCCTCACGGCCCTGGACCCCGTGGCTGTCATAGCGTCGGCCACGGTCATGTTGCCGCCTGCCGCCCTGAGCACCATTATGCTGACGTCGCGGTTGAACGACATCTGCTCGTTGAAGAACACGGTCCCCTGCTTCTTGCCGGGTCCGTGCACGGAATGTACGGAGGGGACCAGAATGTCGGTGTACCCCTCGCGCCTGACAGTGCCCTCGGGCATCAAACGTTCTCACCGTTCATCAGGCGGACGATCTTGTACGGCAGGATGTTCCTGTTGGTCGGGGTGACCTCCAGTATCCTGACGTCGTCCCTCCTCCTGATGTCCTGCAGGAGGGGGTTCCTGGACTTCTTGTGGAGGGTTATGATCATGGGCTTCTCGGCGTCGAGGGCCTTCTTAACGACCTCCACGAACGCCTCGCTCTCGACCTCCATCTTGCCGATCTCGTCGATGACGATGATGTCGCACTCCTCGATGGCCTGCTCTATGGCTTTCACGCCGACGGCATCAAGCTTCTCGAGGTCGACTCCGATCTTGCCGACCATGGTCCTGCTCTCGATCTCGGTGCTGGCGAAGACCTCTTTCTCTCCGGTGAGGAGGTTCCTCACGGTGAACCCGGTCTTGTGCCTGCCGTCGACGATGGGCTCGTTGACCATTCCGCCAATCTTGTATTCGGTATCCTGGAGCATCTCCAGTACGCGCAGGAGCGTGTAGGTCTTCCCGGAACCGGGAATGCCTGTGATACCTATCTTGACGTCCGTGATCATCGAAACACCTTGCAGTGCATAGGTCTACATCGTCTTAATCGACGTCTGGATATATAACAAGTCGTACCTTTCAGTCGGTCCCGATGGATGAGATGAACATCAGCGGATAGCATAGTTCGCTGTCGTACCTCATCTCTGCCTTGACCCTCGAATCCCCTATGCGGACGGTGACCACGGCATCTATCATCTCGCCGGTGAGGGAGCGGTACGAGTAGCGGTCGCCCCCCTTCGCATCGTCGGGCTGGATGCGTATCTTCACGGATTCCACGTAGGGCTGCACGGAAATCGCCGATTCCATGGCCTCCTCCAGGCCGCGGCGGGTGGATTCGTTGAACGGGGTCCCGACGTACTGGTGGTAGATGGTCCCCATCTTGATGCCGGCCTCGAAGAGGGCTCTGTCCCTCTCGCCGCAGGCGAACCTGGATGCCGCTAGCTCCTCCCTGTCCATGCTATCACGAGTACATGGGGTCCTTGCGCAGGGATCCGGCGGGGATGAGGTCCTTCAGCTTCCCGTCGTTGACGTCGACGGTCTTGAAAGCGACCATCACCAGGTGCTTGACCAGGGACACTGACGGGGCGCCGTCCATGTAGCTCTGGATGATCTTGAAGTAGATCTTGGGCTCGTCCTTGTCCATGTAGAACGCGCCGTTGTTGATCGTGTTGTTGATTATGTTGAGCTCGGGGATCAGCTTGGCGCGGGCATCCGCGGGCACGTCGAACATCAGGAAGCAGTAGATGTTCAGGGTCACGTTGTCGTCGTCCGCGGTGATGACCATCCCTATCGGGAGGTCGTCGCCCATGGCGCTCAGGACTATGACGCCGTCCTTGTCCTCGAACTTCAGGTCGCTCTCGGCCAGCGCTCTCTTGACGTTGCGCAGGACCTGGTCCTTCCTGGACCCGGACTGGAAGAGCCCCATCGCTCGGACCCCCTCTCGTCAAGGGGCACGTACTCCCTGAAGACTGATGCGTTGACGTACGCCGGGCGCATGATCTTGTTGGATGTGATGAGCTCCTCCATCCTGTGGGCGCTCCATCCGACTATCCTCGAGATGGCGAACAGCGGGGTGTACATCTCGTGGGGGATGTCCAGCATGTCGTAGACGAAGCCGCTGTAGAAGTCCACGTTGGCGCAGACGCTGGTGGCGTTGGGCCTCTTGGCCAGGATCAGCTCCGGGGCGATCCTCTCGATGCTGGCGTAGAGCTGGAAGTCGGCCTGGCGCTGCTTCTCGACGGCCAGCTGCTCGACGAAGGACCTGAAGACGACCGCGCGGGGGTCGGACTTCGTGTAGACGGCATGGCCCATTCCGTAGATGAGGCCCTGGTGGTCGAAGGCCTTCTTGTCCAGGATGTGGCTCAGGTACTTCCTGAGCTCCTTCTCGTCGGAGGTGTCCTTGACGTGCTTCTTGATGTCCGCGATCATGTCCATGACCTTGAGGTTGGCGCCGCCGTGCTTGGGGCCCTTGAGGGAGCACATGGCCGCCGCCATGACGTCGTAGGTGCCGGATCCGGCCGAGGTGACCAGGCGGGTGGTGAACGTGGAGTTGTTTCCGCCCCCGTGCTCCATGTGGAGGACCAGGGCGAGGTCGAGGACGGTGGCCTCCAGGTATGTGTACGCCTTGTCCGGCCTCAGCATGCGCAGGATGTTCTCCGCGGTGGACAGGTTCGGGTCGGGCTTGTGGATGTACATGCTCTCGTCGTTCAGGTAGTGGTTGTAGGCGTGGTAGCTGTAGGCGGTCAGCATGGGGAACACGCCTATGAGGTGGATGCACTGCCTGAGGACGTTCTCGAGGGAGTTGTCGAGGGGCTTCTTGTCGTAGGAGGCGAGGAACAGTATGCTCCTGGTGATGGAGTTCATGATGTCCTTGCTGGCGGCCTTCATGATGATGTCCCTGGTGAAGGTGACCGGGAGCTTCCTCTCGGCGTCCAGGTACTTCTTGAACTCCGCGAGCTCCGTCGCCGTGGGGAGCTCCCCGAACAGCAGGAGGTATGCGGCCTCCTCGAAGCCGAAGCGCTTGTTGAGGAATCCGCCGGTGAGGTCCCTGATGTCGTACCCGCGGTAGTGGAGCATGCCCTCGCAGGGGGTCTTCACGCCGTCGATCATCTTCGTGCCGTCCACGTGGGACACCGAGGTCAGGCCCACGACCACCCCGTTGCCCTTGGCGTCGCGGAGGCCCTTCTTCACGTCGTACTTCGTGTAGAGCTCCGGCTCGACGTTGTCGAGCTTGCGGCACTGGTCGCATTTCTTCTCGATGAAGCGCTGGTACTCGTTTATCATGCTCTCTCCCCATCCGCCCGGCCTGGAGGGGCCTGGCGGTACTCGTGGGTCATCCCAATCATAATAGAAAAACTATCGGTGGTCCCAGCCAGCGCATGCAATGGTTTTATACCCGCGACCGCAGTTCCGTGAAACATGCCCAGGATAACGGTTTCGGGGGTCTCGCACGATGTGCCGGAGGGGACGATAGCGGATGCCGTCCGCTCCATTGGCCTCCGCCCTGACGCGTACCTTTATCTTATCGATGGCGCGCCGGTCCCGATGGACACGGTGCTCTCGGCCGATTCCGAGGTCCGCGCCCTCAGGGTGGCCTCGGGAGGACGATCCGGAACCGGCGATATCCAGGAGGGCATCGAAGTCGAAGCCGGATTCCACGGCGTGCTGGACCATCTCGTCGAGGTTGGACAGGAACGCCGCCCTCGGGTCCTCCCCCTCGAGCTTGCCCTCGGCGAACGACAGGGAGTCCTCCTCCGGGAACCTCAGGAACTCGTACGGGAGGATCCCCAGGCACTTCATGCCCGTGAGCTCCTCCATCCTCTCGATACCGGACTTCAGGATCGACCTGTCGCCCCTGAACCTGTTGATGACGAATCCCCTGAGCAGGGGCCTGACGTCATCGGGGACGAGCCTCCAGGTGCCGTAAATGGCCGCGAACACGCCGCCCCTGTCGATGTCCGCCACGAGGACGGCCGGCACATTCGCCGCGCGCATCAGGCCGGTGTTGGCGACATCCCTGTCGAGGAGGTTCAGCTCCGCGGGGGAACCGGAGCCCTCGCACACGACGATGCCGTGCTCCGACTCCAGCCTGGATAGCGCGGCCGTGACGTGGCCAATGACCTCTTCCCTCTCCATCGGGGCCGATTTGGTGATGTCCCTGCACGGCCTGCCGTCCAGAACCAGCTGTATGACCCCGTTCCCGGCGGGCTTCAGCAGCACCGGGTTCATGTCGGACGTGGCCTCGACGCCCGCCGCCCAGGATTGGAACGCCTGGCCGATGCCGATCTCGCCGCCGTCGGACGTGGCGTAGGAGTTCAGCGAGAGGTTGGACCCCTTGAACGGGACCGGGTCCCTGCCGAGCTGGGCCAGCCTCCTGCAGACCATGGCGCATACGGTGGTCTTGCCGGCCCCGGAGGACGTCCCGAGGAAGAGGACCTTCATTCTCCCGCCCCCATTATCCTGAGCAGGGTGTCCACGTCCATGTTGTCCTCGAACACCTTCGCCAGCTTGTCGAGGTTCTCGTCTATTATGGCATCGTAGTCCTCGACCTCGCGCCTCTCCACCGGCTTTCCGTCGTGCTTCACGAAGGACAGGAAGTAGCGCCTGAAGGAGGGCTTGTCGAAGACGCCGTGCATGTAGGTCCCGAAGGTCAGCTCGGATTCCCTGACCGATCCCTCGTTCTCCGGCCCGGAGACGTACCTGTTCTCGATGATGAACATGGGCTCCTCCCTCACATCCGTGATGCCCATGTGCAGCTCGTATCCGGTGACTTCCCCCTTGTCGCCGACCAGCATGTGGCCCTCGTCCTGGAGGATCACCTTCTTGTACTCGCCGAAGGAGGTCTCGTTGTCGAAGAACCCGAGCGCGTCGATGTCCCTCTCCACGCCTCCTTCGATTCCATTGTCGTGGAGGACCCTACCCATCATCTGGTAGCCGCCGCAGATCCCGACGATGGGGACCTTCTTCCACAGCTCCTTGAGCTTGGCCTCGATGCCGGTCTCCCTCATCCACAGGAAGTCGGCCACGGTGTTCTTGGTCCCCGGGAGCAGGACGGCGTCCACGCCCTCCAGGTCCTCCGGGCCCTGCACGAACACGATGGAGACGTCCTCCAGGAACAGCGGGTCCAGGTCGGTGAAGTTGGCGATCCTGGGGAATCTTATCACCCCGATCACGGACTTCCCCTTCCCCTTCATCCTGACGCCCCTGAGGGACACCGAGTCCTCGTTCGGCAGGACCACGTCGGCATGCGGCACGATGCCTATGACCGGGATGCTGAGCATCTCCTCCAGCCTGTCCGCTCCAGGGCGCATGTTCTCCGGGTTGCCGCGGACGTTGTTCAGGATGATGCCCTTGATGCGCTTCCTGTCCTCCTCGGGGATGAGCTCCACGGTCCCCAGGGCGTAGGCGTACGCACCGCCCCACTCGACGTTGACCACCAGGATCACATCGGCGTCGGAGATCTCGGCCGCGCGCATGTTCGCGATGTCCACGTCGTAGATGTTGATCTCCGCCGGGGACCCGGCTCCCTCCATGATGACGTAGTCGTACCTGTCCTTCAGGAACTCGATGTGCTCCCTGACGATCTCCCTGCCGGGGCCGGGGACGAACTCCGAGTAGTAGCCCTCCACGTCATAGTCGGCGTAGGGCTTCCCGCATACGATGACCTGGGACACCGTGTCCTTCTTGGGCTTCAGCAGGATGGGGTTCATGTGGTGGTCCGGGTTCTTCAGCCCGGCCGCGGTGGCCTGCAGCGTCTGGATCATGGCGATCTCGGAGCCGTTCCTGGTCACCTTGGAGTTGAGGCTCATGTTCTGCGACTTGAAGGGCGCTACCAGGTAGCCCCTGTCGTGGAGTATCCTGCAGATGGCGGCCACGGTGACCGATTTCCCGGCATCCGATGTGGCGCCGACCACCATCAGCGCCCTGCCGCGCCTGTAGAACTTCTGCTTCGCCTCAATGAATATGTCCCTGAACCGCGGGTCCTCCGCCTGCTCTATGCCCAGCTCCTTGGCGCGGGCGATGACGAACTTCCCCACCTCGGGGCGGTGGATGAACAGGCAGTCGGAGCAGGCCCATACCTTGTTGCCCCTCTTGCCCGTGAGCTCGTTGCCGAACGTGGTGTCGTTGCACGGGTAGAACGGGCAGTAGCAGAAAGTGCAGTCCTGCCCTGTGAAGTGGCACGGGTGGTACGCGCAGGCCTTGTTCGAGCCGATCCAGCCGGCAGCCAGCTCCTCGTTGACCTTCTTCTTAATGCAGTCCATGGTAAACGTGGATGGATGGGTGTTCCGATAGATAAGAGTACAGTCCACTTTCGGGCACCCCCCGCTTCCGCTTATAAACCACGGATGCGTAGGAAGGGCCATGGGAAGCACTTTCAAGTTCGTACACTGCGCGGACCTGCACCTGGGCAGCGCGGTCCATGCCAAAGGGAGGGAGGGGGCCCTGCTGGAGTCCCTCTCCAGGATCGTGGACCTGGCCGTCAGGGAGCGGGCGGACGCGATGCTCGTATCCGGGGACGTCTACGACTCGTCGGCGGCCTCGCCGTCGGTCAGGCATGCCCTGGCGGCGGAGATGTCCAGGTTCGGCGGCAGGGTGATGATCGCCAGGGGGAACCACGACAGCGCCGCTCCCTGGGACGGCTCCATACCGTACCCTCCGAACGTCCACGAGTTCCCCGCGGAGCCGGAGAGCATCGTAGTCGACACCCCGGGGGGACAGTTCGAGGCGGTGGGGGTCAGCTTCCAATCGCAGCATGACGGCAGGGACCTGGTTTCGATGCTCAGGGGCAGGGGCGACATGTTCACCGTGGCCTGCGTGCATTGCGATGCAGGCGGCTCGGCGGGATACGCGCCATTCGACCCCGCCTCGCTGGCCGGCAGGGGGGTTGATTACTGGGCCCTCGGGCACATCCACAAGCGCCAGGTGGTCTCCAGGGACCCTTGGGCCGTCTATCCCGGGAACATCCAGGGCAGGGACATGGGCGAGACCGGCGAGAAGGGCGCGTACATCGTCACGGTGACGGACGGCAGGGTATCCGATGCCAGATTCGTCCCCACGCAGTCATTCTGCTTCCGCGAGCTGCGTGCCGACATCACGGGCAGGACCCTCCAGGACGTGGAGTCCGAGCTGCGCGCGCAGGCCTCCAAGGGGGACATCGCGAGAGTGACGCTCTCCGGCGCCGGCGTGCTGGACGGGATGCTCCGCAGGGACCCGGCCGACGCCGCCCGCGCGCTGGGCAGGGCCCTCGGATGCACCGTGCAGGAGGTCCGCGTCCTCACCGGCCCGGAGCGCTCCCCGGGTCCAGTGGCAGATGAGGTTGCGTCGAAGGCCGAGGAGATGGCCGCACTCCCGAGGCAGAGGATCATGGAGATCCTGATGGCGAAGACCATGCTCAAGCCGTACAGGGCGTACTTCGAATCGCTCCCAGACGAGGAGTTCTACGGCATGGTGCGCGGGGCCGCCGGCCTCGCCGCATCCGCCCTGGGGGGACGGAGATGAGGGTATCCTCCGTATCCATCAAGTCGTTCGGGGCCCTGAGGGACAGGTCGTACTCGTTCACGCAGTTCACCGTCATGCACGGCCCCAACGAGAGCGGGAAGACCTCTGTCATGGAGGCGATAAGGCGCTCCCTGTCGCCCACCGGCAAGAGGGACGTCTACCCTGCCAAGGACGCGTCCGATTCCGTCTCCGTGACGTACGAGGAGGGCGGGGAGGCGCATTCCGCCATGATAGCGGGCAAAAACGCCAGGGGGGAGACCCCGGCCTGCCTCCGCACCGTCAACCCCGACCTGTACCGCTCGGTGTTCGCAATGGGGCCATCGGACCTGGATGACGACGGGCCCGTGACTTCCGGAGAGGTGTCGTCCAAGATGCTGACGATACCCGGAGGGGACCGGGTCCCCGAAGCGGCCAAGATCCTGGACGGGACGTTCGCCGAATGCGTGGGGGAGAAGTCCAACTCCCGCAGCGCGCTCAACGAGCTGAACGCCAGGCTGGCCGATGTGGACCGGAGGCTCGAGTCGGCATCGGAGAAGGAATCGTCCTATTCCGCCCTCGCCTCCGAGAGGGCCGAACTCGAATCCAGGCTGGTGGAGCTGAAGGGCAACGATCCCGAGCTGGACGAGCAGAGGAGGATCTGGGGGCTGTACCGGGCGCAGAGGGCCAACTACGACAGCCTGGCCGCGACGGATAGGGAGATCGGGGAGCTCGGGGATTTCAGGCACGTGTCCGCCGAGGATATAGTCACGCAGGCATCGCTTGAAACGTCGCTGGCGAAGGCCAGGGGCGACCTCGATAAGGCGAAGACGGCCCGCCCGGCCCGCTACCCCGGGGGAGCGAAACCGGAGGCAGTGGGTGCCCGCTCCAAGGACATCCGCAGGGCGGTGGATGGGTACGAGGGCTATCTGGACGACAGGCGCGCCCCCCCATCCCAGCCCGTCTCCAAGGGGCGCTTCCCCGCGATCGCCGTCATCGGGATTGCCTTGGCGGTTATCGGATTGGCGGGATGCTTAATCACGATCTACTCAGCGGCACTCGCGGTCGCGGGCATAGCCGTATGCGCCGTGGGCCTGGTCAGGAGACCCGCTCCGGCGGTCGCCGAGGACCCGGCCCAGGGCAGGGCCAGGGCATACGAGTCGAGGATCCGGTCGCTGGTCTTGGACCTGGGATGCAAGCCGGCCGGGACGGACGCCGACGTCGGCCTCCTGAGGGACATACTGGCTGCGGATGAGGCCAGGGCCCCCAGCGGCGCCGATGTGCTCAAGGCCACTCAGGCGTACCAGCACGCCAAATCCATGCTTGACGGGTTCTACATGGCCTATGCCGGGAAGGAAGGCTTCAAGGACGCCCAGGCCAAGACCGAGGCCTACAACGTGCTGGCGACCCGGAGGGAAACCCTGGCCAAGGCCATCAGGGACTCCGGGCTGGACCCTGGCGCCCCGGTGTGCCCCGTGGCGGAGCCCCCCGCGGAAGACGGCTCGAAGGAGCTGCTCGTCAGGAGGATAGGCGAGATCGCCGCCAGGATGGACGAGATTCTGGAATCGGGGGATGCTGCCGCGCTGAGGTCGGAGAAGGCCGCCCTGGAGGATCAGAGATGCGACCTCCTGGTCAGGGGCGCGACCGCCCTGCTGGCCTCCCGGCTGCTGGACGATGCCTGCGCCGACCTGTACGCGGCGGCGCATCCCGGGGTGTTCTCCGATGCCGACAGGTACCTGTCGGAGATGACCTGCGGCCGCTACAGGATCGTCTCGGACCCGAGGGAGAAGGATCCCTTGAGAGTGGTGGGGGACGACGGCTCCAAGTCGCTGAAGCAGTGCAGCTCCGGGCTCAGGGCCCAGGCGCTCCTGTCCCTCAAGCTGGCCGTGGCCGCCGAGATGAGCGGGGGAGAGGTCCCCGTGATCCTGGACGATGTCCTTCTGGTGTTCGACACCGAGCGCAAGTCCGGAGCGGTCAGGGCGCTCCTGAAAGCCTCGGAGAGGATGCAGATCCTTATGTTCACATGCGACGACCAGACTGCAGAGATGTGCAGGGCGCAGGGGATCGACGTCCAGTCGATGTAAATACGATGGGCGGCATCCCTCCGCCATGCCCTCCACGGTCAGAGTATGCATGCGCGTATGCGACAAGACATGCAGGATAACCGCCGTCCACTGCGATGACGCGATCTCCGTTGAACTGGAATCAGATTGCTCCAAGCTTCAGCAGTTCGGCGAAGAGCTGGCGAAGGGCGTGCCGATGGACGACATCCTCGACATCTACAGCAGCCGCATCATGTCCCCGGAGGTCAGGAAGAACGTCTGCTTCGAGTGTCTGGCGGTCCCCGCGGTGTTCAATGCATGCTGGCTGGAGGAGGGGATGATCTCGAAGGGATTGGCCAAGAAATCGGGAAGCAATTCGATAGAGTTCGACGAGCTCCGATGAACTTTCCACTTCTTCTTATCCTTATTCTTTATATATAATAGCGTACATACCGCCCGTAGGGATTGCACTAGAGTCTTCCCGTTCACAATCATCACTATCATCACTCGCCCCGGAGGAGGGGCGAACATCAGAAACCGCGGGCAACGGTGCTCCGACCCGGTCAATGACGGTTCTCTGATTTGGTAACAGGCATAAGCCGTTCGGGGCCGGAAGGGCCCCAGGAACGCCGCCGGCATGGACGAACGGAAGTAGTAGTGTTTTCCCGTACGCCCATGGAGGGTGTCACGTCAAATGACAATGAACATAGATCCCAATGCAACGAAGTACATGGTGAAGGCGAAGATCAACGCCGACGGAATCATCGAGAAACCCGATGTCGTCGGCGCCATCTTCGGACAGACCGAGGGCCTGCTCGGAGACGAGCTGGACCTGAGGGACCTGCAGAAATCCGGAAGGATCGGCAGGATCGAGGTCGAGGTGACCTCTAAAGGCGGGAAATCCGAGGGAATCATCTACATGAGCTCCAGCCTGGACCAGGTGGAGACCGTCATCCTCGCATCCGCCCTGGAGACCGTCGACCGCGTCGGTCCCTGCAAGGCCTCCATCCGCGTCCTCGGAATCGAGGATGTCAGGATCACCAAGAGGGAGAAGGTCGTCGAGCGCGCCAAGGAGCTGCTCAACGAGATGATCAAGGCTTCCGAGGGCTCCAGCTCCAACCTGACCGCCAGCGTCAGGCAGAGCGTCCAGGTGGAGGAGATCACCACTTACGGAAAGGACCGCTGCCCAGCCGGACCCAACGTCAGGGACTCCGAGGCGATCATCATCGTCGAGGGCAGGTCCGATGTCCTGAACCTTCTCAGGGCCGGAATCAAGAACGCCATCGCCGTCGAGGGGACCAACATCCCCAAGACCGTCCAGGAACTCTCCAGGGAGAGGGTCGCGACCGCTTTCGTCGACGGAGACAGGGGCGGCGAGCTCATCCTGAGGGAGCTCTTCCAGGTGGCCGAGGTCGACTTCGTCGCCCGCGCACCCCGCGCCCACGAGGTCGAGGAGCTCACCGCGAAGCAGATCGTCAAGTGCCTGCGCAACAAGGTGCCCGGCGACCAGTACATGGAGATGAACGGACTCATCACCGAGGAGAGGACCCTCGAGGACATCGGGGAGACCGACGATGCAGAGATGCACCACCGTTCCGACGACAGGCGCGAGCACGACGACGACAGGCGCGACAGGCGCGAGAAGAGGAGGAAGGACCGCGAGGAGCGCCGCCTGAGGAGGCACGACGACGATGACGATGACGAGGACCGCCGCGAGCGCCGCAAGGACCGCGAGGAGCGCCGCAAGGCCAGGTTCGACGACAGCGCCATCGACAAGTACAGGAAGAGATCCGACGACGAGTCCGACGACGAGAAGGTCGAGGACGTGGCCGTCAGCGACGAGGAGACCGTGGAGGTCCCCTCCCTCATGGACGATGCCGTAGAGGGGCCCGTCGAGGCCGACGCCGTGGAAGTTCCCGTCGAGGAGCCCGCGGAGGAGCCCGCCGAGGAGAAGAAGGAGAAGAAGACCGCGAAGAAGGAGACCAAGACCCGCTCCCTCCGCGGCAAGAGGAACAGCGACAAGGTCCTGACTCCCGAGCAGGAGCAGTACCGCGACATGCTCCTCGACCTCTCCACGACCCACAACGCGAAGGTACTGGGCGAGAACAACGAGGTCCTGAGGCAGGTCGCCGTCAAGAATCTGGTGACCTCCCTGAAGGAGGAGCCCGTCGAGGCCGTCGCCATCGTGTTCGACGGCGTCATCTCTCAGAGGATCCTGGACGTGTCCGCCGACAAGGGCATCAAGTACATCATCGGGACCCGCAAGGGCAACATCACGAAGATGCCCGCCGAGGTCACCATCTGGACCAAAGAGGACCTTTACTGATCAACATGACAGAGAAGAGGCCGGTGGAGACATGGGAGGATTTCGCCTCCATGTCCTCCACAGAGGAGATACAGATCCCCTCCGATCCCCTGGACAGGGTCCTGGGGCAGGAGGAGGCCATTGCCCTGGCCAAGATCGCAGCCAAGCAGAGGAGGCACCTCCTCCTGGTTGGGCCCCCGGGGACCGGGAAGTCGATGATCGCACGCGCGCTCTCGATGAACCTCCCCCAGCCCTCCCACGAGATCAGGGTCGCCAAGAACCCCGAGAACGCCGAGAGGCCGTTCCTCGAGATCCTGGACAAGGACGAGGTCCTCAGGCAGGAGGCCATCGAGAAGGATGCAGTGGGCACCCTTCTCGACCCCTCCGAGGCCCCGCCCAACGTGGCGGAGCACCTGGGGTACAGGTGCAAGGAGTGCCACAAGTACTCACAGCCCACCGACATCACCTGCCCCCACTGTGGCAAGTCCAAGATGTCCGGGGGACAGGGTTCCAACCCGTTCCAGGACATCATCGGCAGTCTCGGTGGCATGTTCGGGGATGCCATCCCCGAGGCCACCGCGGGCAAGCCCAAGGTGAACACCACCCGCATGCGCGACGGCGAGGAGGAGACCGTGGTCTTTGAGCGCGCCGGAGAGAAGATCAGGATGCTGGACCAGAAGGCCCTCGACAAGAGGGGCGAGCTCCAGAGGACCTCCAACGAGAAGGTCCTGGTGAAGCTGAGGAGGGACCCGTTCGTCCTCGCCACCGGCGCTTCCGAGACCGAGCTGCTGGGGGACGTCAGGCACGACCCCTACGGCGGCCACGAGAAGCTCGGGTCGCCCGCCTACGAGAGGATCGTCGCCGGTTCCATCCACGAGGCCCACGAGGGCGTCCTGTTCGTGGACGAGATCTCCCACCTGGGGGACCTCCAGAGGTACATCCTCACCGCCATGCAGGAGAAGTGCTTCCCCATCGTCGGCAGGAACCCGCAGTCGGCGGGAGCCAGCGTCAAGGTCGACGACGTCCCATGCGACTTCATCCTGGTGGCCGCGTGCAACATCCAGGACCTGGAGAACATCCTCTCCCCGCTGAGGTCGAGAATCATAGGAAACGGGTACGAGGTCCTCGTGGACACTGTCATCCCCGACAACGAGAGGAACCGCGCCAAGTACGCCCAGTTCGTGGCCCAGGAGGTCGCCCTGGACGGGCACATCCCGCACGCCACCGTCGATGCAGTCGAGGCGATCATCGCCGAGGGCAGGAAGCGTGCCAAGGCCGACGGCCAGATCAACTGCCTCACGCTCAGGCTGAGGGAGCTCGGCGGCCTCATAAGGGCAGCCGGCGACATCGCCGTCATGGAGGGCGCGGACCTCATCACCGCCGAGCACATAGAGAGGGCCCTCAGGCGCTCCAGGACCGTCGAGGACCAGATCCGCGAGAGGTACGGCTCGTACACCCAGGGTCTCGGAAAGGACGTTTCCTCGGCTCAGAAGGAGAGATCCAACTACTATTACCAGACAGAGCATCTCGATGACAACATGTTCTCGTGATGCAGGGGCCCCTGCAGGGGCCCCGCCCTTATCTTCCCATGTCGGCCGAGCATCCGATGGGCGAACTCTTATACTGTTATCCCCGTCCGCACCTCATGAGAGGTGCGGTCCTGGCCTTGCTGCTGCTGGCAGCTGCTGTTTTGGTGCTAGCGGCCGCTCCGTCCGACGCAGCCCCGCCGTCCCCCCAGAGCATCTATCCGGACGCAGATTTCATACTCACGGCCGACAAGGACGGCAACACCGTCATCACCTACAGGTCCCCCGTGGAGGACCCCAAGCCCGGCGAACCGGATTTCGAGTGGAAGACACGCAGCACCTATCCGGGCGTCGACTTCGATGCATCCCAGTTATCGATCATCGAGGACTCGGTCTATGTAGTCGTGGACGGGGCCAGCATCGGCAAGCTGTCCCTGCTGTACGTGGACGACCTCTCGCAGGAGAAGTACGTCTCCCTCAAGCTATTGATGGTGGGCGGCGAAGTATCGAGGCTCTCCGCCGTTACCGTGAAGAGCTCCCTGCGCCAGCAGCTCGGCACCAGCTACTCGTCAGTCTTCACCCCCGTGGAGAGCCTGGACATCCGCATCGAGGGCGGGACGGTCGCACAGTTCCAGCCCACGTCGGACATGGTCGGGGTGGACTCCATGACGGTCTCCGTATCCGACGGCGCCTCCGTGGACAGGTTCCTGACCAGCGGGGCGAACGGCAGGTACGAGAGCATAAGGATCGACCTAAAGGGCGGGGCCATAGGGTACATGTCCAACCAGAAGTCCAGGATAGGCGAGATCACCTACAACCTGGAGAACGGCTCCGTGGACTATCTCTGCATCGGCGCGGACACCGAGTCCTCCGGCAACACGCATCTGAAGGACGCCCCGACGTCGTACGTCGCCGGCAGCGTCTTCGTGTACATCAACGAGAGCGTGGAGACCAGGGCGGTCATCCTGGGGGCCGGATCGGTGGACGTCCCGAACATCCTGTGGAACGGGGAGAGGGTCAAGCCCCTCACCACCAAGGACGTGACGCTGCAGGCGGCTTCCCATGACATCTCCGTGGATACATGCTTCCTGACAGAGCGCAGGACGTCCGCTTACAGTTTCATCAACTACCGCATCGGCTCCACACCATCCACGGCCGCCATCAGCAACACATGCTACGATGAAAGCGGAGCAAGCTTCCCGGTATACGGGTCGGACGGGATATGGGACGGCCTAGGCATCCAGACGCTGCCCATGGGCACCAGCATCTTCTGCGACTGCGCGCTGATGGTGGGCCAGGATGCTAAGGTGGTCATAGAGAACGGCGGCAGGCTGATCAGCGTCGGGACCGTGGTCCTCGAAGGGTCCATCGATAACGGCGGCACCCTGAGCAACGGCGGCATTATAGAGGTCGTGGGGTCGGGGGAGGTCAACGGGAAGGTGTCCGGCAAGGGATACGTCGCATCGTTCATACGCTACTCGTCTTCCGACCCGAGCATCAGCGTCATCTCGTCGGAGGACGCCGTCGTGATCGTCAACGACGGCGAGGGGATGGTGTCCGAGGTATCGGCATCCCTGCTCGGCGGCGAGGTCTCGCTCGCCGTTGCTGCACCCGAGGGCGCGGGATACACGACGAAGACGTTCCTCCTGTCGATGCGGCCCATCGAGGTCATCGAGGGATTCGATGCCGCATTCCAGGTCACGATCGAGGGGATCCCGGCGGCCACGCTATCCTACAGCACCGTCGAGGCCTCTTACAGGGCGTATCTGGAGACAGGCTACGTCGCGGACGTCTACAGGTACGACGAGGCGACCAACAGCTACGTCCTGGAGGGCTCCGCGGAGCCGGGTGCGGGCACGCTCACTTTCAACCCCTCTGCATGCACCTCCTACCAGATCAAGTACGTGGACTCCGGACAGGGCCCGGTGGAGAAGGACAACACACTCATAATCGCCGCGCTGGTGGCGAGCATCGTGGCCGTCGCCATCCTGACCCTGGTATTCGCATTCAGGAAGAAGGACAGGTCAGCCTGATAGGCGGCAGACCATGCGGTAGGCGCTTCCGCCGTCGTTGTAGAATCCCGACAGCGTCTCGCATATCTCGAACCCGTTGCGCCTGTAGAACCTGATCGCGGTGGCGTTGGCCGTCCTGACCTCCAGCTGGATAGTAGTGCGGCCCTCCATGAAGCATCTGCGCTTCAGGGAGTCCAGCAGGGCCGTGCCGATCCCCCTGCCCCTGCTGGAGCCGTCGACTGCCAAGAGCGATACTGTCACCCTGCCCGCGTCGAGGATCGCCCCACAGAGCGCGCCGTCTATCCTGCCGAAAAGGTCGGCCGATACGAACTGCCCGCCGGGCCACTGCGCCATGAAGAACTCTATGGTGGACTCGGCAAAGTAGTCGTCAAGGTTGGAGTTGATGACCTTGTAGACGCCCATGAGGTCCGACTGGGTCGCCTGGCGTATCATCTGTGCCTCCTCAAGACGGCCGCCACGGCCGCTATGAGGGCGATGACCGGCGCCAGGTATAACCACGGACCGGACTGGGAATCCCCATCATCGATGACGCTGTAGTCCTTGGAGACCGTCTTCACGTGCCCCTTGTCGTCGCTAACAGTGACCTTCAGGACATGCGCCCCGTCTGCTGGCTTCGCGGCTATGCGGGGGATGCTGCTGGTGATGGGATCGGACCCGTCCCCGAGGTCCCACACATAGGTGTACGTCCCTACCGGCTTGACGGTGACGGAGAAGGTGGCCTCCTCGCCCGACCTGTAGGGGCTCTTGATCTCGCTGATGTCCACGCTGATGCCGTCGTAGGAGTAGTACCTCTCGAAATCGGCCAGGAAGAAGCCGGCGAAGTAGTCGGCTATCTCCCCGGACAGGATGGCCACTCCGCACTCCCTGTTCTTCTCGATGGATGTGGGCGTCCAGTTTATGGAGCTCACCCACGCGACGTCGTCCAGGACCATGCCCTTGTTGTGCAGGTACGGGGTGCTCATGGTGGCGGCCTTGACCAGCGTGGAGGAGTTGATCAGCATTATCTGGTTCTCCGCATCCGTGGCCTCGGAGGAGAGCATGAACCTGCAGTCGACGCCGTCGTGCGCCCTGTCCGCCATCATCATCACGGGGGACGACTCGCCCAGGTTCGCGTAGTAGCTGGTGAGCGACTGGTTCTGGGAGTAAGCGCGCTCCGTGCAGTTGGAGATGTAGTACCTCATGGCTTCGTAGGAGCTGTCCGAGGAAAGGACCGGAATGACCTCGGTGTGATACGTCTTGAAGTCACCCGAATGGCTCGGGGAGGTGTACGTCAGCGTCGCGGGCTTGGAGTTCGGGTATTTCTCCAGGAAGTCCACCGTGTCGCCGTAGGAGGTGTCGAAGTCGTTCTCGAAGACCCCCTCCATGAAATCGGAGTACCCGGCGCTCTTCACCACGGCGCCCCATCCGCGGTTGCCGTTGTTCTTCGACGAGTACGGGTCCTTGGTGATCTTGCCGTTCATGTTGGCGACCGCCCAGTTCTCGGATGTGACGACGACGGTGGACCCGTCGATGACGGCGTATTTGGCATGCGCGAAGTTGTACCTGCTGTCGGCATCGCCGGCGTTTATCATCCTGACCTCGGCCCCGGCATCGGCCACGGTGCGGATCTGGGAGAGGAAATCGGTTATCTTGGGGCTCACGGGGTTGCCCTCCAGGAGCAGCCTGACCTCGACGCCGCGGCCCTCCAGCTCCGCAAGCAGGCCGTAGACGTTGCCGCTGGAGATCAGGTAGATGGAGATGTCGACGGTCTTCGTGGCAGACTCGAGGGCCCTGTACACGGGGATGCCGCCGCTCTCGGGGAAGGTGAACGGGGTGACATCCGCCTCGTACCTCCTGTCGGGATCGAAGGGGAAGCTCGTCTTGCCCGGCATGTAGACGGACCAGTCGTCCGCGGAGTCGGAGTCGAAGGCGCCGATCCTCTGGATGAAGCCGCTGGCGGGAACCGGCACCGAGCGCCCGGACCACAGGGACGCGTCTTCTATCGTCTTGCTGCCGTAGCAGACCGCATCCACCACGGCATCGCCCAGGAGGAGGTACACGCGGTCGCCGGAGTTGCTGAGCTCGAACTTGCCATCCACGGTCACCCCGGCTGTGCCTGAGGTGTAGACGCGGTCCCTGCCGGAGAACTGGTCGTCGGCGGAGGCCTTGGAGCAGAACGTGGTGCGCTGACCGGGCTCCACGATCAGCTTCCCGGAGAACGTGATGTACCCGTACCCGTCGTACAGGCTGTAATCGGCCATATCCACGGCCGAGGCGCCGTAGTTGAACACGGATACCCCTTCGTACTCCCCCTTCGGGTTGATCTCGTATATCAGCAGCCCGTCGGCATCGCCGGAGCCTTCCGAACCCGGGGCGACGAGGGCGCTGACGGCCAGGGCGGCCAGCAGCGCTAACGCCAGAATGTGCATCCTTCCCATGCCGGGACCTAGAGCATGTTCGGTTAAGAACCTTCGTCAGCGCTCAGCGTTTCACGGAGAGTGGACCGTTCTCCACGATGTCCCTGTACAGCGCCTCCACGGCCTCCGCGGGGGTCATCCCGGCTTCGCCGAGTATCCTCTCGGCCTTGGCCTTGAGCACGGGGTCCATCCTGACGCTGACCATCGCGCCCCTGCCGTCCGACGGGGGCCCCATGATGCCGTCGCGGATCCCGGCGATGTACTCGTTGTACATCATGCCGTTCTCCCTGGCCATGGCCCTGATGAGGTCCGTGGTCCCGGAACCGTACTGGGAGGATTTCTTGGTCCTGCGGGTCAGCACGGGGTACCCGAGGTGCCCCGCCGCTGCTTTGAGAACCTATTTCCTGGAGTCCATATCCTTGGGCAGTATCCACTCGTCGCCGAGGGAGTCCGCTATGGAAGTCACTGCGGGGACGAGGTAGGGATGGCGGAGCTCCTTGCCGAAGTGCTCAGCGATCCGGAGCTCGCAGGGCACGGACACAGTGTTCAGGCGGTCCTTCCCGTCCTGGAGAAGGACACTGAAATCATCATGGCCCAGGCCGACGAACTTGGCGCTCCCTCCGAAATACTCGTCCGCCCCCTGGCCGGTGAGGATGACGTCCTCCTCGGCCTCCGCGCAGACGCAGAACAGCTGGAGCTCGTAGGATATCGTGAACGGGTCGGACTCCCCGGTGGCGCGGATTAGGTCCCCGATGACGGAGGCGATGTTGCCGGGGCCGATCCTGCAGTGCACCCAGGGCAGGCCCAGCTTCTCCGATAGCTCCCTCCCTGCACGCACGTCGAAGGCGTTGTCGGTGCCGCAGGTGTAGCAGGTCACCGATTTGGCGTACTTCGACGCCAGGGCCGCCACCAGGCCGGAGTCCAGGCCCCCGGAGAAGGCAATCCCGACGTCCCTGCCCTCGCTGGCCTTGCGGACCTCGGCCTCTATCTCCGCTCCGAGCTCCTCGTAGACCTCCATGGCCCCCCATACCCGTAGCGTGATGATATCATTTGCCCGTCGCTAATGCCAGGCGGTCCGAATCATTTATATTTCGTTAACTGGTGTTAAGTACGATGTCAGGAGGAAGGCACGTGTACCAGACCCTGGGGATGACTAGGGTAGTCATCGAGGACGGGAAGGTTGTCGAGGTCGGGGAGCCCGAACTGGAGTTCTGTCCGCTGTTCAAGAAGCTATGCGGGATGGATTCGCTGTCGGCCGAGAAGGTGAGGGAGAACATGGAGTTCCGCATCAGGGACTTCGGGTTCTGCACTGAGGACAGGGTCGTCCGCGCCCCGGATTACGTGACCTTCGGGGTGTCCGAGATCCTGAGCACCGCGCTGGAGAGGGGCGATCTGGACGCCGCGGTCATAGCCGCGGACGGCTGCGGGACCGCCGTGATCACCGAGCCGGCGCTCCTTCAGGGTCTGTGCGGCAGGATCTCCGGTCTGGTCGAGACCTCTCCGCTGAAGGTTGTCCTGGATGCCGTGGGCAGGGACAACGTCCTGGACCCCGAGACGGTGCCGCTGGACATGGTCCGCGGGGCGGATCTTGCGGCTTCCAAGGGTTACTCGAGTTTCGCCGTGACGGTGGCCAATCCGGATGACGCCGAGACCATCCGCGGCAGATACGGGGACAGGGCGCTGATCGTCGGAGTCCACACCAGCCACGTGACATGCGGCGGCGCGGCCAAGCTCTTCGACAGCTGCGACATCATAACAGCCTGCGCCTCCGGCCGCACGAGGGCGGAGGCCGAGAGGAGGGATGTGCTCGTCGCGGGGAACAAGATCCAGATCTATGGAGTGACCGATATCGGCCGCAGGCTGGTCCTGCAGAAGCTGGAGTCCATAGGCAAGGCCCCGTACGACGGGGGCGCCAAGGAAGAGCCCAGGCCCCTGATATTCTGGGGCGACCGAGGCTCCGGGGTCGGTACTTCACGACTGATTCAATCCCTTTGGTCATCAGCTTGCTGGCGAGCTCCATGAGCCTGTCTATGGGGATCAGCTTGCCGTCCCTGACCCAGGTGCGGTAGATGTTGACGGATCCCAGCACCAGGTAGGTGTTGACGATCTCCTGCTCCTCCCATGGGAACTTCTTGTAGGGGCTGTCCTTCACCTTGTGGTGCTGGATTATGTCGATCAGCATGCGGGTGAGGACGTCCCCGTACTCCGGGGAGCAGTAGATCCTCTCCACGTAAGGCTCCTGCTCGGACATGAATTTGAAGAACTCGGCATTGATCTCGCTGTAGGGCGCATCCGGGGGGAGATGCTCGATGCGGGCCAAGTACGCCTGCACGACATCGTTGCCCAGATCCTCGAAGAGGTCCTCGATGGACTCATAGTGCAGATAGAACGTTTTGCGGTGGATCATCGCCCTCTCCGTGAGCTCTTTAACCGTTATCTCGGAGAGTGGCATCTCGCATATCATTTGCTTTATGGCGCCCTTGATAGCAGCGCGCGTTTTAATGACGCGCAGGTCGCTCTTCATCTCGTATGCCATGAAAATCACCGCCTTTTTGCGGATATCATGTGTTGCCGCACAGTTTTAAGACAACCTTAATCCGTATTAAAGTTAACTCGTGTTACCTACGTAGTTGTTTGATATGCCGAAATCAAGGCGGCACGGGATGCGCATCGGTGTTCGAGGCACCATGCGATGCCCTTCGCCATCCTGCGGGCGGGTTCGTTGAAGTGGTTCCCCGGGTTGATCTCGAGCACCGCCTCTATGCCCCTGGATCCCAGCAGGGACAGCGCCCCCTCGGTGCATGCCCCGACCTTCGACATCCGCTCGTCCCTGGTCCTGCTCTCGGCATCGCCCAGGGAGAGGTAGACCCTCCTGATGCTGCGGGAGATCTCATTGGCCTCCATGAACTCCCGCATGCCGGGGTACCAGAGCGACCCAGATGCGCTCGCCGCGGCCGAGAACGCATCGGTGCGGAACGCGGAGTATACTGCGAACAGGCCGGCCATGGAGTACCCGGCGATGATGGTCTCTGCCGGTTCCCCGATCTCGGCGCGGATCCCCGGAAGTATGGTTCTGGTCAGGTCCGAAAGGTAGGCGTCCGCTCCGCCCCTGAACGGCTCCCCGCCGAACGCGGGGTCCGCCGGCCACGGCGACATGGCGTCGTTCCAATCGTCGATGTATACGGATGCGAGGGAGAAGTCCGCATCGGTCATCCTTTTGGCCTCGGCGAGGACGTCGGAGCCGTCCCCCTTGAAGCTGTTGAGCACGATCAGCGGGGCATCCGCGGATCTGCCCGGATAGACGTCGACCGTGCGTCCCGCGAGGATGAGTCTCGTTCGTATTCCCCCCAGCAGCAGGAACACGAGGTACGTGATCAGCGTGCCGAACACGCTGCCGGCCACGAGCTGCAGGAGGGTGTGGTTCCTCTGGACGTACCTGCTCCAGCATACCGGGGGCAGGATGAGGAACGTGAGGGCGCCGATGGGCCAGAAGCATATGGCGAGCATCGTGGCGGGACCCACGACGCCCATGGCGTGCAGGCTGATCTTCCATTTCGAGCTCACGACGAGGGCGAACAGGGTGCTGCAGGCGTAGGATACCATCGAGAGGTACGATGCTGCGGGGCATTCGAAGATGTACAGCAGGACGGCGCCGACGAGATACACGCAGATTATGACCGCCATTGGTATGAGGCGGTCGCGGCTGTTGCGTATGTCGCCGAACTCGTCGGTGTCCTTCACCTTCTTGGCGAAGTAGAGCGAGATGGCCAGCGGCAGCACCGTCGCGGTCATTATGCCTATCCCGAACGTGACGGCTGAGTTCGCCCCTTCGGCGAGCCATATGGAGATGGCGGCGAAGGCGATGATGCCCATGAAGGGCGGGTACGTGAGCAGCGAGATGTACTTGGCCGCCTTGGCCCTCCCCGGGGTCAGCTCTCCCCCGTACTCGGGATCGTGCACCGAACACCCCCTGCTCAAGCTGCCTGAACGTCTCCGACAGCTCTCCGGAGTTGCTGATGACGATCCATTTGTCGTCCGCCAGGTGGAGCATCTTCCTGCGGGTGTCTGCCAGCTGGTCGACGGTCTCGAACATCTCGAGCTCCTCGCCCCTCGAGAGGATGCGCTGCATGGCGGTCTCGGCATCGATGTCGACGAAGATGCTCACCTCGGGCATCGGGAGGATCTTCTCGATGTCGCGGTAAAGCCTCTCGTAATGCTTCTCGGGCATGTAGGCGACGGCCATGATGTACCTCACGAAGATGACGTCATCGTACTTCCGCCTGTTGATCCTTATGGAGGCGATGGAGCGCAGGGCGTCCAGCACGTAGAATCCCGTGGAGAGAATGGTGGCGGCCTTGCCGGTCTTGGTCAGGTACTTGGCCGACAGCCTGCCGGGGACGGTGACCTCGCTGGGGTGGGTGAACATCATGACCCTGCGGCCCCTGGCCTCAAGGAGGCGCTTGAGCTCGTCGGCGACGGTGCTCTTGCCAGAGCCGTCCATGCCGTCAACGAGGTACCATGTCAATCGGATCACATCCCTATGGCGACCATCGCCACCGCGACCACGATCGGGATGGCCAGGTTGTCGACCTCGCCGGGGCATATCGCCTCCAGCACGGACGCTATGGCCCCGGCCAGCAGCGCGGCGGCCCACATCGGGATGCAGGCATCGTACGCCCCGTAGGCGAAGTGGCCGCTGGATGCCAGGAAGGCGTAGAAAAGCATGACGACCATCGCCATGATGGCGGTGGCGGCGAACACGGCCAGGGACCCCTCCAGGGATTTGCCCCTGAAGCCCTTGTGCTTCCCGTACTTCTTCCCGATGACGCTGCCCATGCCGTCGCCCCAGGTCATCGCCATGATACCCACCGAGGCGGCGGTCCAGTGCTCGCCGAAGAAGAAGATCACCATGATCGTGATCGTCACGGCATAGAGGAAGAGCCCGGTCTTGTGGCCCTTGTCCTTGGACAGCTCGCCGAGCTTGGAGTTGGCGATCTTGTTGTCCTTCAGCATGGCCAGGAACAGGATTATCGCGAACGGGATGGTGAAGAAGACCAGCATGATCCAGTACTCGGAGAACATCCACCACACGAAGACGAAGGTGCCCACTCCGATGTGGACTATCTTCCTCGAGTCCCATGTAGTCCTCTTCTCGGCGAGCATGGCCAGGCCGAGGGAGCATGCGATGATCAGGTAGACCAGGACCAGCGCGATGTAGTCGTTTGTAACCATCCCTATCCGACTTCGGCAATTGCCGTGTCCCTATTTATTACATGCGCTATACTTTTATAGTAGGCGCCCAGGTCCGCCTCCGGCCCCCTGCCGTCGGGGCGATTAATGTATTTATACGCTGTAAGGGTTCTAGCGGGCGTGAACAGGTACCTGCAGCTCTTCAGGACGGGCAACGCCCTCATGGGCATCGTCGGAGTGGTCATAGCTTGCTTCATGGCCAAGGGGCTCGACGTCCTCGACGAGTGGCAGGGCATCCTGATCTGCGCGGTCGTCGTCTTCCTGTTCATATGCGGCGGCAACGCCATGAACGACTACGTCGACTACGAGATCGATAAGACCGCCCATCCCGAGCGCCCGATCCCGTCCGGCAGGATGGAGAGGAAGGAGGCCCTGAGGGCGGCCATCGTAACCATGGTCGCCTCGGTCGCCGTGTCGTTCCTCACCTTGGACCCGGTGTGCATCGCCATCGTGATCATCGCCTGCATCCTGATGCTCGCATACGAGAGGTTCCTCAAGCAGAGGGGATTCGTCGGGAACCTGACCATCGCCGTCCTCACAGGGATGATGTTCCTGCTCGGCAGCGCCATGGTCGGGAACGTATGGGACAACCTCGTCGTGGCCCTCATGGCCATGAGCGTGTCCGTGGGCAGGGAGATATCCAAGGACATCGAGGATATGGATTCCGACGAGGGCAGGAGGACGCTGCCCATGAGCATAGGCGTCAAGGCGGCCTCGGCCGTGGCGTCCGTCTTCTTCATCGCCGGCCCGGTCATATGCATCTACCCGCTGTACATGGGCACGTACCACGTCCTCTTCTGGACCGTCCTCATCGCCCTGGCCATCTTCATCTACTGCGCCGTCATCGTGTTCAAGGACCCGCACAAGGCCCAGAAGTTCGCCAAGTTCGGCATGCTCTTCGGTTTGCTGGCCTTCATCCTCGGCGTGATCCCGGTCTGACGCGTCGGACACTCCTGCCGTGCTGAGACGTTAAAAACGATGGATGTATTCTCCAGTGCATGGCATGCAAGAACGACCGTGCGATACTGGTGGTGAGCTTCGGAACGAGCTACAACGAGAACCGCTCGAAGACCATAGGTGCGATAGAGAGGGCCATATGCGAGGCCTACGGCGATTCCTGGGAGGTCAGGCGCGCCTTCACCAGCAGGATGATCATCAAGAAGCTGGCGGAGCGCGACGGGAAGAAGGTCGACTACGTCACCGATGCCCTGGAGAGGCTCGCCGCGGACGGCGCCAGGACCGTTGTCGTGCAGCCCACCCACATCATGAACGGCGAGGAGTACGACGACATCGTGGAGGTCGTGGGGAGATACAGGTCCAGGTTCGACAAGATTGTAGTGGGCAAGCCCCTGCTCACCACCCTGGAGGACTACGAGGACGTAATAGCGGCCATCGAGTCCGAGCTCGTCCCGGCCGCGGAGGCGATAGCGGGCAAGGGATGCTCCATCGTCCTGGCGGGACACGGATCCGAGCATTTCGCGAACGCGACGTACAGCCAGCTCCAGCTCATGCTGATGACGACCGGGCCCAACGACATCTTCGTGACCACGGTGGAGGGCTTCCCCGAGTACGACGACACCATCGTGCTCATGGAGGGCGCCGCCACGAAGGTCGTCCTGTTCCCGTTCATGGTCGTCGCCGGCGATCACGCCAACAACGACATCGCCGGGGACGACGAGGATTCGCTCAAGTCGGTCCTGGCCGCCGAAGGCTACGACGTTCACTGCGTGATCAAGGGCCTCGGTGAGTTCAAGGCGTTCAGGGACCTCTTCCTGGGCCATGTCAAGGCCGCGATGGAAGAGCTCCGAACGTAAAAGGATAAAATGCGGGGGCCTCGGCCCCCGCTTCTTCGTTTCAGAAATCGAGCTTCTTGAAGCTGTCCTTCCCGACCTTGCAGGTGGGGCACACCCAGTCGTCGGGTATGTCCTCGAACCTCGTGCCCGGGGCGATACCGCTGTCGGGGTCGCCTATCTCGGGATCGTACACATAGCCGCACGTGGTGCATTTCCATTTCGCGGGCTTCGCCTTGGGGAACGGGTCGTGCTCCTCCGCGGGTTCCGAGTCTGCATTCTTCTCCTGGGCGGGGGCGTCCTTCTTCTTGAACAGTTTGAGCATGGTAACGCTCCCGTACGTCCTGCGGGCTCTAAACACTTGTCGTAGCTGTATGCCGCAGGATACCGTGAACACCAACAGGGAGACCGGGCACATCAGGCAGAACCTCCACAGGCCGGTGACGAACCTCTCCTCCCTGCCCAGGCTCGATGTGAGCAGGGCTATCAGGGCGCAGAGCTCGATCAGGTAGGCCCCGAGGATCCACCAGGCCCCGTCCACGCCCTCGAAGCCCGATATCCGCGACAGGGGGCGCATCATCGCGACGCTCAGCCCCAGGACCAGCGGGGCGAACACCATGGCCGTGCCCACCATCATGTCCGTCATGGACTTCATCCCGGCTTCCAGGGAGGCGAGTGCGGCCCTGCGGTTCTGGAACTGCCGGCCCAGGGCGATGGCGAGGCCGCCGGCGTCCCTCAGGTCGATGCGGGAGCACCTCTCTATCTCCGCCAGGGCGGACCCCATTTCCTGCGATACGGGGTCTACGGCGGCCCTCACGGCCCTCTCCGCATCGCCGCGGCACAGGCGGAGGGACCGGGACAGGGATTCGGAAGCCTCCCTGCACTCGGCTCTCCCGGACAGGGACCCCACCGCCGCTGACTCGAAGTTCTCTCCGGAGGACATCCTGTTCCCGATCTCGTAGACGCAGTCCCTCATGCCGGAATCGCAGGATGCTCTGCGCTTCTCCGCGGAGTAGCGGCCATATGACAGCGCCAGCGCCGCAGAGCATGCTGGCACGGCTGCGGCCAGCAGTAGGGACTCTCCCCCCACCAAGGCCCAGTACGCCAGCCCGCATGGCACTGCGATCACGAGTGGCGCGCAGAGCCTCAGGGCGTCGCTGCCACCGCCGCTGACCAGGAACGGGTTCTTGGCGCGGACGTTCGCCGTCAGCAGGAGTATGCCTGCGGGGATGGCCACCAGCGTTATCGCCATGACGGTCCCCCTGTCCAGGGCCGCGGCCCCGAACATCCCGCCTATGTCCATCATGGGCATGAGCGACATGAGGATCATCGGCACCATTATCCCGATGGCGAACACGGCCATGCATGGGAAGTTGAGGGATGCGCTGTACGATTCCCCCATGCCCCTGACGGCCTCCAGGGATGCGTCGGACGCCTCCCTCAGCATGGAGTCCATGCCCTCGCGGTCCGAGGACTCGGATGCGGCCATGCACATGGACACCGCCTGCCTGTAGCCGCCTGCACCCTCGGGAACGCCGTCCAGGACCTCCGACAGGGCCCGGCGAACGCCCGGGGACGCCTTCGCGTCGGCCATGCGCACCGCTCTGGAGAACAGCTCGGCGGAGAGTGGAGGCCCCTCCTCCGCCACGTACCGGGCGGCGGAGTCGAAGGACCCGCCCGCTTCGAGGGACGCCGTGATCATGCCGACCACCGTCGGGCACTCGCCCACGAGCTTCCTGGCGTTCAAGGCATCGCCCCCTCGCGCATCCTGGCCCTCAGGCGCTCCGGGGATCCGCGGACGCCCTTGGACAGCTCCTCGTTGGCCGCCATCACCCATTCGGGCCTGAGGTAGCGCTCGTCCTTCCTCCCCCCGTCGGCCAGCATGCTGCGCATGGTCCCGCGAGCGGCTATCTCAGCGGACACATCCGACTCTGCCATGGAGCCGGATGTCATGGCGCGGCGGATCACGTTGGAGGAGAGCATGCGGGACGGTTCGGTGATGTCCGAGAACTCGCCCGGGCGGGAGGTGGTGGAGGCGACCTCCTCCACCCTCCTGACCAGGTTCCCAGTCGTCCTGTCCTTGCGGGTGCCCAGGGTGACGATCACATCGGTAGCCATGAACGATTCCGCGGAGATCCCCAGGTCGTGGACCATCCTGTCGTACACGGTCCTCGCCGAGTCACCGTGGACGGTCCCCATGATGGAGCTCCCGGCCCTGCCGGTCCTCATGCTCTGGTAGAGGGTCCTGGCCTCCTCGCCCCTCACCTCCCCCAGCACAATGGCCGACTCCCCCAGCCTCAGCGAGAGCCTCAGGGCCTCGTTGGACCTGGAAAGCTGGTCGCCGTTCATCCTGTCGTCGACGAGGATCGTCTGCACCTTGTAGCCGAGCTTCCTCATGGTCTCTCCCGGCAGCTCGATCGTGTCCTCTATGGTGATGATCCTGTTCTTGGGTGAGTGCTCGAACATCAGGGCGGAAAGCAGGGAGCTCTTGCCCGATCCCCTGGCCCCGCACACCAGCATGGTGCACCTGTTGTCCACCATGAACGAGAGCAGCCCCGCCGTGCCGGCGTCCATGGTCCCGTTCATGATCAGCCTGGGCAGCGTCCACGGGCGGTCGGAGCGCTTCCTTATGGCGACGGCATCGCCGTTGGGGCTCATGGGATAGCCCACGATGGTCGCCCTCGCATCGAAGCCGGGGAGGTCCGTCTCCAGCACCGGCGAGGACTGGCAGTACCTCAGCCCGCTCTCGCGCTTCAGTATGTTGATGAGGTTGGAGACCTCCCCCGGCCCGGCCAGGAGGTTGGTCCTGCACCTCATGTGGGAGTTGACTCCCTCGATCCCGTTCATGGTGACGTAGATCCTGTTCTCCCAGCACGGGGCGTCGATGTAGACGTCCTCGATATGGGGGTCGGACAGGACGGACTCCAGGATGCCGGCCCCGAAGGCGTGCCTGTGGACCGCTCCGCAGATGGCATCCACCTTGGCGGCCGCCCCATCTCCCAGCGCGTCCTCCAGCTCGTCCATGCGCCCCCAGAGGAAGCTCCGGGCGGCCGCGCGGACCGAGTCCCTGTCCGTGGGCCCGCCCTCGTCCATGTACCTCCCCCTGACGGCCTCCACGGCCTCCGACACCAGCCTGTTGGCCGCATCGGGCAGGGAGTACTCCAGGGGGATGAGCGTGTACTCGTACTCCCCGTCGGGGGCCGTCCCCACGGATGCGGACCAGCCGTCCGATTCGTAGGATGCTATGGGCTCCGTGCCAGGCGTTGGGGGCAGCATCCATGTGTCCGCATAGGAGGGCCTCCTCCTAATGTCATCGGCGATGGACGAGGACAGGAGCGGCCCGAACTTCCTGGGCACCCCGACCCTCGAGGGCCTGGCGCGGCGGACGTCTATGGACACGGGCCCTGGCCCGGGCGGCGGTTCCGGAGCGGGGCTCCTGCAGGAGGCTCTCCTCGGCCTGGGCCTGTCCTCGGGCTCGGGGCGGATTATCAGGCCGCCGGAGCGGATCCTCCCTATCATGGCACCACCATCCTCGCGGAAAGCTCCCTCAGGTCCGATTCCAGGGAATCGAGCGACCTCCTGGTAGAATCCCTGCACCTGTCGCAGTCGTCCCCGCCCGGGCATTCCCAGTCGAGCATGTCCCTGGCGTATCCGATGGATTCCCGGGGGAAGTCCTCCCATGCCCTCCCCATCACCTTGTCGGGCGAAAGGCTGCATCCGGCGCACCTCCTGTCGGACGGGGGATCCGGCACGGACCACCTCATCAGCGATGCGGCCTCCCCCAGGCTCCTGCCCGAGGCTCCGCAGACGTCCAGGTCGTTGCCGTTCCTGAGCACGACCTCCGAGGCCGGCCCGGATTCCGCCAGCCTCCTGACCATGCACCCTATGCAGCGCTCCGAGGCCGGGTCCGGCGGCTCCTCGCATGCGCGGCAGTCGATAACCAGCGTCCCTCCGTCCATCTCGGCGGCCGGGGCGTTCCTGTCCTTGCCCGGGAGCAAGGCTCCCAGCATATCCCTGAGTTCCATGCCACGTCCTCGCATCGGCAGCTTATAAAGCAGGGACCGTGCGGTCAGCTAGCCAACTGTTTATCTATCCGCGCCACGGTCCCCCAGGCATGAATCCGGAGATCCTCTCGCCCGTCGGCACGCCCGAGGGCCTCTCCGCCCCCATGGACGGCGGATGCGACGCGGTATACCTGGCAGGCAAGAGCTTCGGCGCCAGGGCCATGGCCAAGAACTTCACCGACAAGCAGCTGGAGGGGGCCGTGAACTACGCCCACGACAGGGGCGTGAAGGTCTACGTGACGGTCAACACCCTGATAAGGAACGAGGAGATGGCGGACGCCGTCTCGATGGTCAGGTTCCTGGCCGACATAGGCGCGGACGCGGTCCTGGTTCAGGACTTCGGGCTATTGAAGAACCTCACGAGGGTCGACATCCCCAAGCACGCCTCCACCCAGATGCAGATCCACTCGCTGGAGGGATTGGAGTGGTGCGCCGAGAACGGCCTCGACAGGGCGGTCCTCGCCAGGGAGCTCACGATGGATGAGCTCTCCCGCATAATCCCGGAGTCTCCAGTGGAAACCGAGGTCTTCGTCCACGGCGGGCTCTGCCACTGCATGTCGGGCGGATGCTACATGTCCGCGTTCATCGGCGGCAGGAGCGGCAATAGGGGCGAGTGCGCCCAGCCCTGCAGGAAGTTCTACGAGGGGGACCAGCACTCCGGATTCCTTCTGAGCAGCGCCGACATCTACGGCATAGACCACATCCAGCGCCTGAAGGCCCTGGGCGTGGATTCGTTCAAGATCGAGGGCAGGATGAAATCCCCGGTGTACGGCTACCTCACCGCCAAGGCGTACAGGATGGCCAGGGACGGCCTCGTCGGTCCCGAGCTCGAAGAGACGCTGGAGCTCATGGAGGTGGCCTTCAACAGGGGATCGGCCCCGGTGTACCTGGACGGCGTGCACACCATCGTGCAGCCCGACTTCGCGGACAACCGCGGGGAGCCGCTCGGGGAGGCCGAGGTCAGGAACAACACCATCGTTTCCATTGGAGGGGTGTCGGCGGGCGACGGGCTCTCGCTGTACCGCGGCTACGAGAAGGTGGGGGGATTCAAGGTCAAGGACCCCGCCCATCTGCTGCTGCCGTTCAAGGTCCCCAACGGGAAGTACGAGGTCCGCAAGACCTACGACCGCAGGTTCGACGGCATAGCCGCCGGATTCTCCGAGATACCCCTGCTCAAGGGTGAGACCCAGCGCAAGCCGGCGAAGGTGAAGCTGGACAAGCAGCCGGTGCGCCATTACAAGCCGGAGCTGTCCTTCTACGTCAACACGATAAAGTCCCTGAAGGCCGCCCTGCCGTACGCCGACAGGATATACTTCGATGACCCCGACAAGCTCGACAAGGCCGTGGACACCGCCGACGGCAAGGAGGTCGTGTTCATGCTCCCGAGGTTCGATGCCCTCGACGAGGTAGTTCCAGTGGAAATGCCCGTCATGGTCAACGGCGCCGGGCAGTACAGGGCCTGCAGGAAGGCTCCCCGCATATATGCCAGCAGCGTAATGAACGTGTTCAACTCGCACTTCCCGATGGACGTCTACCAGACCACCATTTCCGTTGAGCTGGCACGTAACGAGGTATCCAATCTGATATCCCACTATCCGGGCCGCTGCGAGGTCATGGCCTTCGGAAGGGCGGAGCTCATGTACTCCCGCGATCCCGGGGCGGGGGACAAGGTCCTCACAGACGGCATGGGCGCCCAATTCCCCGTGTACACCGATTCCAGGGGGTTCACCAGGGTACTGAACTCCGTCGACCTGTTCCTCTTGGATAGCCTGGAGGAGCTCGGAAACTCGGGGGCGGTATCGGTGGGTCTGGACCTCAGGAAGCGCCCGCCTGAGCTGGCGCAGGCCGTGGGCGAGTTCTGCACCACCGGCGACCAGAAGGCCAAGGACAAGATCATCGCCATGTGCGGCGGCGCCGTGACCCGCGGGCTCTACCAGCGCGGAGTGTGACCGCACGGGTGGCCCTTTATACGGGGCCACCGCGAAACCGTCCCTATGGAACGGGATGATAGGGGCGACGCGGGCTTCATGGAAGCCATGGTCGCCATGATGGTTGTGGTCACGGCTCTGCTGGTGTACCTCTCGTCGACGGGCTCGGTCCTCATGGCCGGGGACGATCCGATGGCCGGGTTCGACATGGATGCCCTGGGGTTCGATTACCCCGAGGGCCGTCTGGACGACCGCGCGGAGGAGTACATCGCGGGGTTCATCGCAGGGGGCTCCGCTTCCGGGGTTGTGGTAGTGGTGTCCATGCCGGGCACCGGCATGGGCGAGATGGCGTTCCAGTACGGGGACGTGGAAGGGCCCAGGTCGTCGGCGAGGTGGATCGGGCTGACCGAATGCGCCTCCGGGCGCTGGTTGGCCACGGTTTTCGGGGTGACGGTATGCGCCTGAGCGACCGTGGGTTCCTTGCGATGGCGGATGCCATGGTCTGCATGGCGATACTCCTGGTGGCCTTCACGATAACGGCGGGGTACTCCGAGCCCTCGCAGGACCACACGACCCGTACGTCTGAGTTCATGGATGCGGTCATGGGCGTGGAGGTCAGGATGTCCGACCTGGGAGGGGAGGACGACTCCCTGGTCTCCTTGACGGACATGGTGGCCTACGGCATCGCCTCCGGTGACGGCTCGGCTATGGGATACATGGCGGAGCTTGGGGACATCTACTTCGGGGAGGGGATGTACAGGATAACCGCCGAGTACGGCGGCGTGGGGATAAGCATAGGCGACGGCCACGGGCGGATGTCTGACTCCATGAGGAAGGAGGTCGAGGTGACGGCAGGGGGGACGGTGACGATAAAGGCGGAATCGTATGCGCGACTGCGGCGTGGGGCTGCGGTCCGCCATGTCCATGCAGATCCTCAGGAAGTCGGACCCGCGTATCCTGCCTATGGAGCCGTGGGAGCAGCCGGTCTCGCTGAACTCAGTGGCATCGTCCCTGATGCAGTTCTTGGTGTAGATGGCCACGGGGACCGGGTCCCCGGCGTGGAGGCCGAGCCCGCAGGGGGTGCACTGGCCGCAGGTAATGGCGATGAGCAGGTCGTCGCTGATGTTGGCCCTGAGGTAGCCCATGGTGGTGTCCAGCATCTTGATCACATCGCACTTGGCCTTCGGATCCCCCATGTGACCGGCCACGTCCGCGGCCTTGTAGCTGATGATGACGAAGTCGTAGTCCTGCAGGGCGATCATGGCGCAGTCCATCTTGGCCCCGAAGTTGGTGTGGACGGTGCCGTCGCAGGCTTCGGCCAGAGGGTAGATGTCCATGTCCATGGCCTTGCATATCCCCTTGATGAGGTCGTAACCCGCGACGCAGCACGAGCTCAGGCCGTGCGTCTCGGAGAAGCTCTCCATCTCCGGGTACCCCCCGGCCCCGCTGGGGATCAGGATGTTCGCAGGGGGCTTCCCCTCGGCGATGCGCTCGCTGTTGAGCGGATGGTCGGCGAGGGCCTCGGCATACTGCTCCATGAGCGAGTTGACTATGTCGGCCGTCTCGCAGGACTCGTCGTCCAGGGCGGCCACGGGCTCCCCGTAGGGGCAGGAGATGTTGGATCCCAGGCCGTCGCCCCTGATGACCAGTATGGCGCGGTGGCCGGTGCCCGGGGACAGGGTGCATTCCGCCCCGCCCGCCTCGATGCCGTCCAGGGCCTTCACGAACCTGGCTGTCTCCCCGTTGGTCAGGCCCCCGGCGGACGGGTCCACGATCTGGCCCGTCTCGTCCACCGTGGCGAAGCTGCATCTGATTGCGACATCGCCGGGCTGGAGGTCTAGGCCTTTGCCGAGGGCGTCGAACGTACCCTGGCCGTAGGTCGAATCCATGGGGTCGTAACCGAGCAGGGACAGGTACGTCTGCAGGGTCTCGCAGCGGATGCCCGGGGCGATGGGGTCGCACAGCCCCGCGATCCCGTGGTCCACGAACCAGTCGAGGTTGGGCTTGCGCACGTACTGGAGCGGGCTGGATCCCCTGAGCTCGGGGCATGCGCGGTCGGACATTCCGTCCAATACGACCAGAAGGATCTTCTTGGGGGCCATCGGGTGTGCATCGCGATGCAGGTATTTACGCGCTAGAGTCGATGACGTCCTTCCTGCGCTCCTCGATCTTTCCCCTGATGCTGCCCTTTATGACCCTGGTGCAGGGCCATTCGTCGTCCATGTAGGCGATGAGCTCCATGATGTCGGCATCGGGATTGGTGAGGGCGAGGTACACGCGGCTCATGAACATCGAGACCGCGTAGGGGAAGTCGTCGCAGATCCCGGGACGGGATTTCCAGATGGTGCACCTGTTGTCCGGGCCCAGGAACGCGCAGGGATCCGTTTTCCTGAAGTGGAAGTTCCCGTCCCCTATGGGGACAAGGTACTCTGTCATGAATTGGAATAAGGGGATGTCCGCGGCGGAGGAGATCCTCTCGACCTCCTCCGGGCGGATGATGATATGGGGTTGGTGGCAGCATCTGCCGCACATCTCACACGGAAAGTCCGGGCGGTACGACATGCAGATGTCGTAGGCAATGTCCAGGTTGTGCTCCATCGTCGCATCGATGGTTCCCAGGCCCTGGAGCACGTACTTGCCGCGGTAGACGGCCATCAGATTACCTGCTTGATTCCGAACATCAGTCCGATGATGCCGGTGAGGAGACCGATCGCGGCCAGGGCCATGCAGAGGTTCTTGTTGCACTCAACGAGCCTGGCATATGTGATCGCGTATCCTCCCATGAAGAGGCCGACGGCTCCGAGGACGATCGGCGCGTATTTGAATTCGGCGAAGTACATGATGAGGGAGAGGATTCCGCCCAATGCCGCTGTCGACGAAACGTTCAGCGGGCTGCGGGTCTTCGTCTTCTTCTCGGGGACGTACTTCTGGTCCAGCCTCCAGTCGCACTGCTGGCAGAAGATCTCGTCATCAGGGTTCTCGGCCCTGCACTTGGGGCATTTCATGACCCTGGGAACGCCTTCACGATTTAATACGTGCGCCTCAGGAGGCACTCCTCCCTGGAGCGGACCTCCCCGAAGCGGGTCCTCTCCTCGACGGTCCTGGAGGAAACTGCCTCGAACCCTACGAAGAAATGTGCCAGATAGTCATGGGAGCGGTATATGTAGGTGATGTCCGAGGATGCCCTCTTGGCCGAGCGGAAGTCCGAGGCGCCGAAGGACCTGATGAAAACGAGCCCCCCGGGGACGAGGAGCCGTGCGACCTCGGAGGCGAACCCCTCCATCTCGTCATCGGTGAGGTGCTCGCACAGGTGGACCGCGGTGATGTACTCGAAGGAGCCGTCTCCGAATGGGATTGACCCCGCATCGGAGACCGCCGCATTCACCCTGTCTCCGAACCTCTCCCTCACCAGCCTCACGGCCTCGGCGGAGAAATCGACCGCGGAGACCTCGAATCCGGCATCGATCAGCGAGGCCACGGTCTTTCCGTTCCCGCAGCCCACGTCCAGGGCCCTGCCGACGCAGGGGACGGGTATCCTGGCATTGCCCCTCCATGCCCCCGGATTGGAGGCGTACAGCGAATCCCAGACGTCTTCCTGGCCACGGCCCATGGATGCCGAATGCGGCCGATGCATAAAAACGCGCGTGCAATGTTTATCTACGAGCGCGGTGTTAGGTCGAAGCATAAAGGGGATTTTATGTACTGGAACCCTAAGATTGAGTGCATGCCGAAGGAGCAGCTGAAACAGCTGCAGTACCGCGAGCTGAAAGCACTCGTTAACAACCTCTACTCATTCAACAAGTTCTACCACGACAGGATGAAGGTCCAGGGCGTCCATCCTGACGACATCACCGGCCTGGCCGACATCACCAAGCTGCCGTTCATGTACAAGCAGGACCTGCGTGACTACTACCCCACCAACATGTTCACCGTCCCGAACAACGAGGTCGTCAGGTACCACGTGTCCTCCGGGACCACCGGCAAGCCCACCCTCGTGGGCTACACCAAGAACGACCTCGAGTACTGGACCGAGGCCCTGGCCAGGTCCCTGACCTCAGTGGGCATCGGCCCGGACGACACCATGCAGATCTCCTACGGCTACGGACTGTTCACCGGCGGCCTCGGACTCCACTACGGGGCCGAGAGGGTCGGTGCGACCGTCCTTCCCACCGGGACCGGCGGCACCGAGAGGCAGATCGAGCTCATCCAGGACCTCGGGGTCACCGCTATCGCGTGCACCCCTTCCTACCTCGTCCATATGGGGGACGTCGCCAAGAAGATGGGCGTCGACTTCAGGAGGGACACCAAGCTGAGGAAGGCGGTCCTGGGAGCGGAGCCCTGGTCCGAGAGCATGCGCCAGCACATCGAGCAGGACATGGGGATCAAGGCCTACGACATATACGGGACCTCCGAGCAGGCCGGCCCGATGTTCACCGAGTGCGAGGAGCGCAAGGGCATCCACATCGCCGGCGACATCATGTACGTCGAGATCCTGGACCCGGACACGGGGGAGTCCCTGGAGCCCGGCCAGAAGGGAGAGATGGTGGTCACTATGCTGAAGAAGGAGGCCATGCCCATGATCCGCTACAAGATCAGGGACATCACCACGCTCAACGAGGACGAGTGCGAGTGCGGGAGGACCTCCCCCAGGATCAGCAGGATCACCGGCAGGTCCGACGACATGCTGATCATCCGCGGTATCAACGTGTTCCCGTCCCAGATCGAATACACCCTGCTGCAGATCCCCCAGGTCGGGAACCAGTACATGATATACGTCAGCAGGGAGGGCGCCCTGGACAACATGGTGCTGCAGGTGGAGATCAAGGAGGAGGCGTTCACCGACAAGCTGGAGGACATGATCCGCCTCAGGTCACACATCGAGTCGGAGCTCAAGAAGTACCTCAACATCGCCGTCACCGTGGAGCTCAAGGCCCCCGGAGAACTGCCCAGGTTCGAGGGCAAGGCAAAACGCGTTATCGATACCAGGAAGTTACGAGGTGAGAACAAATGTCGAAGATCATCACACAGCTGTCAATTTTCGTGAACAACGAGCCCGGCCGCCTGGCCCATATCGTGGGTGTCCTGAGGGACTGCGGCGTCAACATGAAGGCGTTCAACCTCGCGGAGTCCGCGGAGTTCGGGATCCTCAGGGCCATCGTCGAAGACCCTGAGGACGCCTATTCCAGATTGAAGGCCAAGGACGTCATAGTCAGGAAGACCGATGTCATCGGCGTAGTCATCGCCGACGAGCCCGGATCGATCTTCAAGGCCGCGGACCTCCTCGGCAGGGCGGGCATCAACATCGAGTACGGCTACGCCTACACAGGCAGGAACAAGGCCGCGTTCTTCCTCAGGGTCGACGACGCCGCCAAGGCCGTCCGCGAGCTCGAGTGCGCGGGCATCGAACTGATAACAGACCAGGAGATCTGAGCAGATGGGCAACCTGAACATCGCGGTGGTCGGCACCCCGGGGTATGCGGGGACCGTAGGCAAGAAGGGCACCGTCACAGACATGACCTTCTACGACCACAAGGCGGGCACCGACTCCTTCACCCTTATCGAGCCCTCCAAGTACCCCGAGAAGCTGTCATCGCTGTTCTACTCCGTCGCCATGTCGGAGTTCTGCATCCTAGTAGTGGACAAGATCGACTCCTTCCTGGGGGAGACCATCGTCATGGTGGACTCCCTGGGCATCGACAAGGGGTTCATCATCCTCAGGAACTACATCCAGCCCGAGCAGCTGGCCCCCATCCTGGCGGGGACCTGCCTGGAGCATTACGAGTACCGCGAGGAG
This sequence comes from Thermoplasmata archaeon, assembly GCA_015063135.1. Lineage (GTDB taxonomy): Archaea > Thermoplasmatota > Thermoplasmata > Methanomassiliicoccales > Methanomethylophilaceae > Methanoprimaticola. The sequence goes on along the minus strand of SUTA01000002.1, from coordinate 113,237 downwards.
GACCCCATCAAGATGAGGGAGGAGCTCATCGCCATGGCCAAGGCGGCCGCCAAGCAGCCCGGCGAGGGCTCATGCGGCTCCTGCCCCGTGGACAGCCACTTCAACGTCAAGGGCGTCGGGACCGTGGTCCTGGGCTCCGTCATCGACGGCTATTTCAGGAAGCACGACAAGATGAAGGTCTTCCCCATCAACAGGGAGGTCATCCTCAAGAGCATCCAGAAGCACGACATAGATGCCGATGACGGCGTCAAGGGCGACCACGTCGGGCTGGCCCTCAGGGGCATCGAGTCCGACGAGCTCGACAGGGGATACGTCCTCACCACCGACGCGTCGGTCAAGATGTCCAGGTCCGTCTCCGGCAAGTCGTCCCTGGTCAAGTACTGGCCCACCCCCCTCAAGGAGGGCATGGTCCTGCACCTCGGCCACTGGATGCAGATGGTGCCCTGCAGGGTCACCGCGGTCGATGACGGTTCAGACTTCCGCCAGGCGCAGGTCGCGTTGGAGATGGACTCCGATATGATCCACAAGCCCGGCGACCGCGCCATACTGATGTACCTCGAGGGCGGGAAGCTTCGCGTCCTCGGGTCGATAATCCTCCCGCGACCTCGGTTCTTGTCGCGGGACCACCGGGTCCCGCACTGGGGGCAGGCGCCGTCGGCTCCCAGCGGGACCTTGCAGCGGGGGCACTGCCCGGTCAGCTCCGCCTCCGCGGCCTCCACCCTCATCTGGCGCGTGTATAAAACCGCGAAGACGAGGACGAACGTCATCATGACCATGGACGCCGCCCCGGATGCGATAACCTGGGTCCTCACGTCGGAACCCCCAGTCAGTATCACCACGGCGATGATCAGGGCCATCAGGACGACCATTATGGCGATGCCCCAGCGGGCCATGTCCTTCGTTCTCATGGATGATGAATCCAATCGCTCGTATAATTACATTGATGAAAGCCCCGACCGATATGGTTATATGTGGTATGCCATAACATAGCACAGTGCCCTGGAAGGGCGGAAGGAATGACCATGGCTTTCTGGAACGAAGAGATCGAGACGATGCCCCGCGAGAAGCTCGAGGAGATGCAGCTCAGGCTGCTCCGTGCCAAGGTCGAGGAGATGTACGAGATCTCGCCGTTCTTCCGCGGCAGGATGGACGAGGCCGGCGTCAAGCCCGAGGACATCACGAGCTTCGAGGCGTTCCGCAAGGTCCCGTTCATGAGGAAGTCCGACCTCCGCGACAACTATCCGGACAAGTTGTTCGTCAGGCCATACGATGAGCTTGTGAGGGTGCACGTGTCCTCCGGGACCACCGGCAAGCCCACCGTAGTCGGTTACACCAGGAAGGATCTTGAGAACTGGACAGAGTCCCTGGCCAGGGGGATGACCTCGTTCGGTATGAGCAGCAAGGACATGTTCCAGAACTTCCACGGCTATGGGCTGTTCACCGGCGGACTCGGCGTCCACTACGGTGCCGAGAAGGTCGGAGCTACCGTGCTCCCCATAGGAACCGGCAATACCGAGAGGCAGATCCAGCTGATGCAGGACCTCCCAGTCACCGTCTGGGCGGGCACGCCCTCCTACATGTTCCATATCGCTGATGTCTGCGACCAGAAGGGAATCGATATCAGGAAGGACACCAAGGTCCGGTTGGCCATCGCCGGCGGGGAGCCCTGGTCCGAGAGCATGAGGCAGAAGCTCCAGGACCGCACCGGCGTCCGTGTCCACAACTGCTACGGCGCCAGCGAGTTCTACGGCCCCATGTTCCTGGAGTGTAGCGAGCAGTGCGGGCTCCACGTCTGGGCAGACCTCTGCTACATGGAGATCCTCGACGAGAACGGCGAGCCCTGCAAGGACGGCGAGAGGGGAGAGATAGTGGTCACGATGCTCCAGAAGGAGGCGTTCCCCCTGATCCGCTACAAGATCGGCGACATCTCCGCCCTGGACTGGTCCCCATGCAAGTGCGGCAGGACCCACCCCCGCCTGATGAGGATCTCCGGCAGGACCGACGACATGCTCGTGGTCCGCGGTGTCAACGTGTTCCCGTCGCAGATCGAATCAGTCATCGGCGAGATGCCGTTCCTGTCCCCGTTCTACCACATCACGCTCAACAACGCCAACTACATGGACAGCATGGTGGTGGAGGTCGAACTGGACGAGGACCATCTGACCGAGGACATGGTGGAGCTCTCGCGCATGACCCGCTTGACCGCTGACAGGATGAAGAGCATCCTGAACATCAAGGCCGATGTGAGGCTGGTGCTGCCGGGCACCCTGCCGAGGTTCGAGGGCAAGGCGTCGCACGTCACCGACAACAGGTCCTACGAGCGATCGGTTCCATCTCATCCCGTCCTCGGTTATCTCGAGATGGTCGCTGTACATGCGGCACGCGGTGTCGACACGGTACTCCTCCAGGTCGCCGTTGAGGAATATCTCCATCGAAAGGAAGTCCTCAGCGAGTTTGCGACCGTCTTTGGTCAGGCAGGTCACTTTGCTTCCGTAGCGGTGCCCTTTCTTCGTCTCGAGGATGCCGTACTCCTCCAGTTGCTCCAGCTTCTCGGGCATGGTGTTGCAGGCAGAGACGGCCTTATAGATCTCTCCGCGGGTCTTGTCCCCGAAGAAGTATAGAAGCATCATGATATCGATCACATGCTTCTGGCCGAATAGCTGGCTGGTTCTGAGCTTTGTCATGCCCATGTCTACTTTGCTTGATGGATATAAAGGATAATTTATCCATGGCAAATTGTTGATGAACGCTGTTAACAAAAAACTTCAAAAATGTATGTGCCAGATGGCGGAAAATAAGGCGGGGGAGGGGGCGCCCCCTCCCCCTGTTGAATTCACTCTTCGTTGTCGAAGACGTCGGCGCCGTTCATCATGTCCTCGCAGAGGAGGAACAGCTCCCTGCGGCTGATGCCGCGGTGCATCTGGTTGCAGGCCTGCCTGACCAGCTTGAGGAGCTCCTCGGCGGCGCCCTTCTCTATCTGCATGCCCATCTGCGCCATCTCGGCGATGATGGTGTTCCTGCTGGAGTGCTTCCCGATGGCGACCGTCCTTGTGGCGCCGATCTCTGCGGGGTCGAACGCCTCGCCGTTCTCGTCGCGCACCACTCCGTCCGCGGCGACTCCGTCCTCCTGGACGAATACCTTGTCGCCTATGATGGGCTTTCCGTCGGGAATGGGGCGTCCGGATGCCATGGCCACAGCCTCGGCGATGCCCTTGAACATGGTGAAGTCAACGTCGCAAGTGACGTCCATGATGTGCTTCGCACCGAGGCAGACCTCCTCGAGAGCTGCGCAGCCTCCCCTCTTCCCGATCCCCATGGAGGTGGTGCTGACGAACTTCGCGCCAGCCCTGAGGCCGGCCAGGGAGTTGGCCGTGGCCATGCCGAGGTCGTTGCTGGCGATGACCTCGATGTCCATCCCGACTATCTGGTTGAGGGTCTTGAGCCTCTCGTAGCAGGAGAAGGGGTCCTCGTTCCCGAGGATGTCGGCGTATCCGAAGCGGTTGGCGCCGGCGGCCTTGGCTGCCTTGGCGAAGTCGATGAGGAACCCGAGGTCGGCGTTGGGGGCGTCCTGCGCCACGCAGGACACGTACAGCCCGTGCTCGGCCGCGTAGGAGACCGCGCTGCAGATCATATCGATGACCCACTGCTGGTCCTGGCCGTAGACGTCCTTGTACTGGTGCTCGGAAGCGCCGATGGCGATCACGACGGAGTCGACGTCGCACTCGATGCTGGTGTTGATGTCGTTGATGTCCGCGCGGTTCCAGGCCATGACGGACGCTCCCAGGCCCATGCGGGCGATGTGCTTCACGGACTTCTTCTCATCATCCCCCATCATGGGGATGCCGGCCACGATCTGGGGGATGCCGGCCTCGTCGAGGAGCTGCGCGATCCTGTACTTCTCGATGTTGGAGAACACGACCCCCGGGGCCTGCTCGCCGTTGGCGAGGGTGCAGTCGCAGATGCACAGCTTCTTGTCCTTGAACGCTTCCATCAACTGGTTCTTGTCCTTCATGTGAATCCCATCCGAGCGCACGCTACGCTGGAATAATCGTTCCTGCGGGTGCATCCTTGTAACTGTAAGATAAGAATCGTATATAAGGCCGAGGTCGCTCCATCCTGTACCTCAGGATGGCCCCCATCCCGCCTAGGGCGGCGAGCTGCTTCCCGCCGTCATGCTGGGAGGACACCACCAGCACGGTCCCCTTCTGGGCCTCCACGGCCCTGACGAGGTCGTCGAGGTCCTGCTCCCTTATCCTGGAGTCGAGGATGAGGAGCTTCTCTATGGCCCCCGCGTCCGCGGCGGCTCTGATCTGCATATCGCCGTACGTGGCGGGGCCGTTCTTCCCTATCTCGGCCATGAGGCTCTCCACGGCCTCTATCTCCGTCCCCACGGAGGACTCCCTGAGGACATCCGCTCCCATCCCGGCCTTCAGGAGCTCGTTCACCCCGGCCATCCCCGTCTGCCCCGTATGGTACACGAACTGCCTCGAGAACAGGGGCTCCCCGGATTTCTTCAGGGACTCGGACAGGGCCTCCTTCTCGAAGCCCGGCCCTAGGAGCACCAGGGGCATGCCCGGCTCCATCAGCGGCAGCAGCTTGTCCATGATCTCCCTGTGGTAGTTGTCGGCCTGCGGCTTCTCGGCGTACTGCTTCCCGGACCTGCCGGACCTCATGGTCACGACCTCCTTCAGCCCGTACTGCCTCAGCACTGCGATGGTGGCCTCGTCCTGGTCGAGGGACACGAACACGATCCTAGGCTTCTTGGAGTCGCTGACGGCCCTCTCCAGCCTATCCCTGTGCGTCTGCCTCCAGTGGGGCTTCCCGATGGACAGCTGGTCCCCGACCTCCAGGATAAGGGTGTGGTGCTGGCCGATGTCCTGGGGGCCGGTCTCGATGGTCCCTAGGAGCTTAAGCCTGAGGTCGTCCTCGGAGAACTCCATCTTCTCGATGCGGATCCCCAGGGTCATGCGCTTCTTCTCGGCCCTCTCGGCCCTGATCTTGTCGGCGGACTTCTCCTCCCTGCGGGTGGTGGAGGCGGTGACCAGGTCGCCCTCCTCGATCACGTTGTAGAGATGCCAGATGTCCTCGTCTGTCTCGATGTAGACCTTCACCGAGTTGTCCGAGGGGTCCCTGCCGAGTATGCGCATGCGACACCCATTGTGCGACCGCGGATAATACCTTTCCCCCGTAGGGGGACGTAGTCCGCAGGGTACGGTTATGTCTGCTATCCGACAACCGATTCGGAAACCTGTCAGGCCGATACCAATGTCATTATATACGGTACCTAAATCTGATAATTCTCCGATGTCATGCGGATACCTGGTCCTGGAAGACGGGACCGTTTATAAAGGAGAGCTTTTCGGAAAGGAGACCGAGGCGACTGGGGAGGTCGTCTTCGAGACCGGTATGGACGGCTACCAGGAGAGCCTTACGGACCCCTCGTACAGGGGCGAGATCCTGGTCATGACCTACCCGCTGGTCGGGAACTACGGGATAACGGAGGACTTCTACCAGTCCTGCGCCGTCCACACCCGCGGCCTGGTCGTCAGGGAGTACTGCAGGGAGCCCTCGCCCATGTACGGCGGGCGCACCATCGACGAGTTCCTCAAATTCTACGGCGTGCCCGGGATCTCCGGGATCGACACCCGCGACCTGGTCATCAAGCTGAGGACCGAGGGAACGATCAAAGGGGCCATAGTGCGCGAGGGGGCCGACATAGAGGCCACCGTGAAATCGCTCCAGAAGATGCCCTACCCCTCCGAGAGCAACCTCGTGGCCGAGGTCTCCTGCAAGGAGGTCTCCCGCATGTACACGGGCCACGACATCACCGTCGGGATGATCGACTGCGGCGCCAAGGCGGAGATACCCAAGTGCCTCATGGAGAGGTTCAACATCGTCAGGTTCCCCTACGACACGCCCGCGGATGTCATCGTCGACTCCGGGGTCCAGGGGGTCCTGATCTCCAACGGCCCTGGTGACCCCGCCCAGAAGGACATCGTCGCCACCACCCAGAGGACCGTCTCCGACCTCTCCACGCAGATGCCCATGTTCGGCATCTGCTACGGCAGCCAGATCATCGCAAGGGCGATGGGCGCCACCACCTACAAGATGAAGTTCGGGCACAGGGGATGCAACCAGCCGGTCAAGCTGGAGGGCCGCGTGTACATCACATCGCAGAACCACGGGTTCGCCGTGGACGAGGCCAGCCTCGACGGCACCGGGCTCATCGCCAACCAGACCAACGTCAATGACGGGTCCGTGGAGGGCGTCTGCCACAGGGATCTCCCCATCTTCACCACCCAGTACCACCCGGAGTCCGCACCGGGCCCCAACGACACCGCGTTCCTGTTCGACAGGTTCGCCAAGATGATCAAGGAGGCGAAACAATGAGGAACGATTACAAGAAGCTCATGGTCATCGGATCCGGACCGATCGTCATCGGCCAGGCCGCGGAGTTCGACTTCTCCGGAACGCAGGCCTGCAGGTCCCTGAGGGAGGAGGGCTACAAGACCGTCCTGGTCAATTCCAACCCCGCCACCATCCAGACCGACGCCGACACCGCGGATGCGGTCTACATCGAGCCGCTGACCGCGGAGAACGTCGCCAAGATCATCGAGAAGGAGGGCGTCGACGGCGTCCTCTCCGGAATGGGCGGCCAGACCGCTCTGAACATCTGCTCCGAGCTGGCCGAGTCCGGCGAGCTCGAGAGGCTCCACTGCAAGCTCGTCGGGACCCAGCCCGACGCGATCGACATGTCCGAGGACAGGGAGCTGTTCAAGGAGGCCATGGAGCGCATCGGCGAGCCCATCCCGCTGTCCAGGTCCGTCGAGAGCATCGAGGAGGCCAAGGAGGCCGTAAAGACGATCGGCAGGTACCCCGTGCTGATCAGGCCCGCGTTCACCCTCGGAGGGACCGGCGGAGGCATCGCATACAACGAGAGGGAGCTGGAGGAGATCTGCGCACGCGGTCTCGCCTACTCCAGGATCCACCAGGTCCTCATCGAGGAGAGCGTCCTCGGTTGGAAGGAGTACGAGTACGAGGTAATGAGGGACTCCAACGACAACTGCATCATCATATGCAACATGGAGAACCTGGACGCCATGGGGATCCACACCGGGGAGTCCATCGTCTGCGCCCCGTGCCTGACCCTCTCCGACAGGGACCACCAGCGCCTCAGGAACGCCTCACTCAAGGTCATCAGGGAGCTGAACATCGCAGGAGGCTGCAACGTCCAGTTCGCATTCAACCCCGAGAACGGGGACTACAGGCTCATCGAGGTCAACCCCCGTGTGTCCAGGTCATCCGCGCTCGCCTCCAAGGCGACCGGATACCCCATCGCCAGGGTCTCCACCAAGATCGCCGCGGGATTCACCCTCGACGAGATACCCAACAGGATCACCGGCACCACCTACGCGGCGTTCGAGCCGTCCGTGGACTACGTCGTGCTGAAGATCCCGAGATGGCCCTTCGACAAGTTCCGCACCGTGGACAGGCACCTGGGCACCCAGATGAAGTCCACCGGGGAGGTCATGGCCATCGGCAGGACCTTCGAGGAGGCGCTGCTCAAGGGGCTCAGGTCCCTGGAGATCGGCGTCAAGGGCCTGGACAGGGTCCAGGTCAACGAGCAGGACATCATCGAGGAGCTCACCCACGCCACCGACAAGCGCATCTTCGTCATGGCCGAGGCCCTCAGGATGGGCTGGTCCGTCGAGAGGATCGCCGACCTGGCCAAGTGGGATCCATTCTTCATAAAGAAGATCAAGAACGTCGTGGACATGGAGGCGAAGCTCGCCAAGGGCATGACCCCCGAGCTCCTGAAGCAGGCCAAGGAGATGGGATTCTCCGACGACACCATCTCGGACCTGGTCGGGAAGCCCGCCGCAGACATCCGCGCCCAGAGGATGAAGGAGGGCATCGTCCCCGTCTACAAGATGGTCGACACCTGCGCCGCCGAGTTCGCGGCCCAGACCCCCTACTACTACTCCACCTACGGCAGGTCATCCGAGGCCCAGCCCGGCGACAACAAGAAGGTCGTCATCATAGGCGGCGGCCCCATCAGGATCGGACAGGGTATCGAGTTCGACTACTGCTGCGTCCACGGAGTCATGGCGCTACAGGAGGAGGGCGTCGATGCGGTCATCATCAACAACAACCCCGAGACCGTGTCCACCGACTACGACATATCCGACAGGCTCTACTTCGAGCCCCTGACCCTTGAGGACGTGCTCCACGTGATCCGCGAGGAGGACGCCGACGGCGTCATTGTCCAGTACGGCGGACAGACCTCCGTCAACCTCGCCGTGGACCTGGAGAAGGCCCTCGAGGGGACCAAGACCAAGGTCCTGGGGACCGCCCCCGACGACATGGACGTCGCCGAGGACAGGCGCAGGTTCTCCAAGCTGATGGACGACCTGAAGATCAACCAGCCTGCATCCGGGACCGGCTACTCCTTCGACGAGGTCAAGAGCATCGCCGAGTCCATCGGGTACCCCGTCCTGGTCCGCCCCTCGTACGTGCTGGGCGGGAGGGCGATGGAGATCGTCTACTCCACGGAGGAGCTGAAGACCTACGTCGAGACCGCGGTCAAGGTGTCCAGGAACCACCCCATCCTCGTCGACAAGTACCTCACCGAGGCCATCGAGATCGACATCGACGCCGTCTGCGACGGCGAGGACGTCTACATCGGAGGCATCATGGAGCACGTCGAGTATGCCGGATGCCACTCCGGGGACGCCACTATGGTCCTGCCCCCGTTCACCCTCAAGCAGGAGATCATCGACGAGATGGTCGACATCACAACACGCGTCGCCCTGGCCCTGCACATCAAGGGACTGATGAACCTCCAGCTGGCTGTCAAGGACGGAAAGGTCTACATGATCGAGGCCAACCCCAGGGCCTCAAGGACCGTGCCCTTCATCTCCAAGGCCACCGGCGTGCCCCTGGCCAAGATCGGCACCAAGATCATGCTCGGCAAGAAGCTGAAGGAATTCGGCCTCAAGGGATACAGGAAGATCGACCACTACGCCATCAAGGCATCCGTGTTCCCCTTCCTCAAGCTGCCCGGGGTCGACTCCATCCTCACCCCCGAGATGAAGTCCACCGGAGAGGTCATGGGTATCGACGAGGACTTCGACAAGGCCTGCTACAAGGCGCTCATCGCCGCGGGCAACAAGCTGCCCGTGAACGGCGGCGGAGTCTACATCACAGTCAACGACACTGACAAGGAGAGGATCCTGGGGCCCGCCAAGGAGCTCAGCGAGATGGGATTCACCATCTACGCCACCAAGGGCACCTCGACGTATCTGAGGGAGCACGGGGTCGACGTCACCACCGTGTTCAAGCTCAGCGAGAACCAGAGGCCCAACGCCATCGGGCTGATGAGGGACGGCAAGATCAACCTGGTCATCAACACCCCCTCGCTGAAGTCCGGAGCCGTGCGCGACGGGTACACCCTGCGCAGGCTGGCCGTCGAGCTGGAGATCCCGTTCATGACCACCGTCCAGGGAGCGCAGATCGCCGTGGCGTCCATCAAGGTGGCCAGGCGCGGCGAGCTCGGCGTGAGGTCCACCGCGGACTTCCACACCCTCCAGTGAAACAAAGGCGCCCCCGGGCGCCTTTTCTTCCTTTATCTTACAAGCCGGGGGACTTCCTGAGGCCCATGCTCCTCAAGGCGGAGTCGGCTTTCTCGCAGCCGCCGTCCGCCGCCCTCACGTACCACTTGACGGCCTCGTCCAAGGAGACCTCGGTGCCGATCCCGTATTCGCAGCAGTGGCCGAGGCAGTACTGGGAATCCACGAAGCCCTGTTCCGCCGCCTTCCTGAACCACCGGACGGCCTCTTCCTTCGACACGCCGATCCCAGTGCCGACGTAGTAGCATCTCCCGAGGCGGTGCTGGGCGACGCTGTACCCCTGCTCCGCGGCCTTCCTGAACCAGCTGACCGCGTAGCCCTCGGACTTAGGCAGGCCCAGTCCGTGCTCGTAGAGCAGGCCCAGGTTGTACTGGGCGACGGCCACGCCCTGGTCGGCCGCTCTCCTGAACCACATGGCGGCCTCTGCATACGACTGCTGAACGCCTATCCCTTTGAGATAGCAATAGGCAAGACGGGTCTGGGAAGCGGCATGGCCGCGTTTGGCAGCCTCAGAATACCACCTGGAGGCCTTCTCGTACGACTGAGACTTCGCCACTCCGTAGTAGTACGAATCGCCCAGGGCCATGAAGTCGTGGGCGCTGTCCGTCTCAATGGAATTGGACATGGGCCGATTTCACTTTCCGTGTGGTAAAATGGCGGTAAAGACTAAAAAAACTATTGTTAATCCAAGCAATTGGTGCCGGGGAAGGGATTTGAACCCTCGAACCACTAAGGACAGGATCCTAAATCCTGCGCCTTTTCCAGACTCGGCAACCCCGGCTGCGGCTGGGCGATAGAATTCATCGTTAAAAATGTCGCGCCCTGCCAGGCAGGGCCGACATTCTGGCATCGTGGGAATGCGATGCGGAGGAAGGAAATGAAAGGGTACCGGCGGGACAGCGTCCCGCCGGCAGAGGTATTTCTTTAGCTTCGTTTCAGAGGCCGTAGTTCTTCATGTTGAAGTTGGGGACGGTGTCCTTGTACTCCTTGACGGCCCAGTCGAAGAACTTGTCCTCGTCGTCGGGCAGGGCGGAGATCTTCTTGTTGATGTCCTGGAGGGTCTCGAGCTGCTTGACGGTCAGCCCGATCTCCTTGGACTCGTATCCCTTCAGGAGGATTTCGACGGCCTTCATTCCGGCGGCCTTGGCTCTCATGTACAGGTCGTCGCCGTATTCGGCGATGGCCTTTCCGATCTGCCAGGCGTTGTCGTATGCGAGGATGTAGGCCTCGGGGCCTCTGTACCTGTCGGAGTACATGTACAGGTCCCTGAGGGTCTTCTCCTGCTTCAGCTGGATGGCCGTGTTCATGAGGAGGCCTCGTATCCGATGGTTCCGAGCCAGCACTGGACGGAGGTTCCACCGAACTCGGGGTGGTACTCTACGGACTCGTTGGACCAGAGGTCGCAGCACTGGGCGATTAGGTTGCCCTGGAGGTCGCAGTGGGCGCACTGGCAGTTCTTCCCCTCTTGGGTGGTGGGCTTTCCGGCGATGGCCTTGACGATGACTCCCTCGTATCCGCAGTCCTTGTCGGGGCCGATGGCTCCGGCCTCCCAGGCGCACAGGGTCCTGGCCGCGGAGATGGCACGGGTGACGGCGGAGAAGGTCCTCTGGACGTCCTGGTCCATCATTCCGCCCGCCATGAACATGGAGACGTTCGCACCGGAGCAGTTGGTGTCCCCTCCGGCGACGCACTTGTTCTTCCTGGCGATATCGGACATCTGCTGCCAGAGCCAGGTCATGTCGATGGATCCGAGGTATCCGACACCGAACAGGAACGCGACGATGTCACCGTTGGTGACGGCGTAGTCGGCGAACTCCTTCCCTCCGACGGACTCGATGGAGAGGTTGTTGCATCCGTTCTCGCATGCGATGTCGCAGCACTCGAACAGCTTCTCGGGGTATCCGTGGACGGAGTCCATGCCGGACCTCAGGCCGTGGTCGGCCTCGCGCTGGTCGGGGACGGTCTGCCTGGTTCCGCAGTTGAGGCCGTACTCCTCGTGGTACTTCTCGCACATCTCCTGCTGCCCTGCGACTACAGGGGCGGAGAGCTTGGCCTGGTTCATCTGGGAGACCCACTCGGTCTCCAGCTGGACGTCGGGGAATCCGGCGGTGATGGCCCTGTCAAGGATGTCCTTGGTGATGAAGTCCACGTACTCCTTCCTGAGCTTCTCGGGGTCCTTCTCGGTGCCGGGCCTGGGGGCGTAGTTGATCTCGGGGATGACGTGCCCGGCTCCGATCTTCAGTCCGAAGCCGTAGGCCACAGGGCTCTTGGCGGTCCCGAAGACCATGTCGTCTGCGCAATCGTATGCCATCTTGGTGTATCTTGTAACGGACATTTCAGTTCCCTCCTACGATGGAGTCCCACTCCTCTCTGACCTGCTTCCACGTGTATCCCTCGCGGACCTTGTCCGCGATCAGGGGCGTCTGGGGCGCCTTCTCGGAGTAGATGCCGAGGTCGTACGAGTTGGCGTACTCCCTGTTGACCGCTCCGCCGCATCCCATCAAGGGGATCTCGATGCCCTTCTCCTGGAGGATCTTGGCCTCCTGGGGGAAGACGGCCATGGTGGTGGTCATGAGCGCGGTTCCGCTGACCATCATGGGCCTGACCTCCTCGACCTTGGCGATGAAGTCCTTGATCGGTACATCCCTGCCCATGTCGATGACGTTGTACCCGGAGGACCTGACCATGACGGCGGCGATGTTCTTGCCGATGTCGTGGGGGTCTCCCTCGACGGCGTGCATGATGATGGTTCCCTTGGTCTCCCTTCCGCCGGGGACCTGCTTCTCGGCGATGGCGATTCCGATCTCCATGACCTTGGCCGCCATCATGATCTCGGGAAGGAAGTAGACGTGCTCGGCGTACAGCTTGGCGACGGCCTCCATCCCGGTGACCAGGCCCTGGTTGATGACGTCGAGGGGATCCCTGACCTTCAGGGCCTCCATGACGACGGGCCCGACGGTCTTGAACCTCATATAGAGGACCTCTTCAGCCACTTTCTTGAAAACCTCGTCCTTGGGGAGGAGTTTCTTCGCCATCTCTTCAGGCGTCATTGATACCTGGTGTTCTATGTCGTAGCGCCTCAGCACGACCGTGAAGTCGGCTCCTTCTCTGCTCAGCATTTTTCTGCACCTCGCAATTTGATGGATATATCATCTCCACAGGGGTTTATAACGGGTCTCAAAATCAAAAATTGGATTTTGTGTTATAACGTTTATAAAACTTTGTTTTTTTCATGCATATTCTCCTAGCTTCATATCCAACAACAATATCAATCATCAGAAATCAATCTGACTAAGGTGCATTTGGGTCTGATATTATATTGAGGCATCCATATAATCAGTTGTATAATTGGATATCTATTTGTATAATCTATAATTATACAAACAAACGATGTCCTCCATCGTCTACCTGCGGAATCGCAAGTCCAATACTATATATGCTTATCTGAACGAGCCCGTCTGGGACGAGTCCAAGGGGAGGAACGTCTACAAGAGGAGGTGCATCGGCCACGTGGACCCGGAGACGGGCGAGATTGTCCCCAACAGAGGGGGCAGGACCCGCGAGTACCCCGTCGTGAAGTCCAGGTACCTCTGCGATGTCTACGACTCCGTCGCGGAGGGCATGAAGCTGACGGAGGCCCTGAAGCTCTCCTTCCCCGATGATTGGAAGGAGATCATGGGGATCGTCTACTACCTGGCCGCCACGGGAGGCGAGATGGTTTTCTGCAAGCAGTGGTCCGAGCATCACAGGACACCATACGGGCAGGTGATCACCCCGACCGCGATGAACGAGCTCCTGTCCGATATTAACAGCAACTCCATCTCCCTGTTCTTCACCCTCTGGAGGATCCGCCTCCAGCCAGAGGAGACGTACCTGACCACCATCGGTTTCGGGGAGGCGAGGTCGAGCACGTCCGAATATTCCAGAGACCTCGGGATAGATCTCGGCGCCCTGACCGACAAGGTGAAGATGGAGATCTTCTTCTCGACCAAGGGCAACATCCCTATATGCTACAAGCTCTCAGACAAGTCCACCGGCCGCAGGCTGGGCGACTACGACGTGTCGGCCGGGAGCTTCAGCAGGCTGTCGTTCTTCATGGACGAGATCACGGGAAACCCGCTCGACCCGTCCCTGGTGGCGTATGCCGACAGCAATCTCACCGTCCGTGTCCGCCCCGACAACGATTTCATATCCGGCCTCCTGGAGAGGGCCTCGGCCACGATCACCAACCCGGAGAACTACAGGATATACCTGGGCACACCCCTGTTCTCGGAGACTTTCATGCAGCACATCAACGGCCGGAGGTTCTTCATCCACATCTTCTATGACCCGAACAAGTCCGCTGAGGACCTCTCAACCTTCATCTCCATGATCAACCTCTGCAGGTACGAGGTGGAGATGGACCGCATGGTCGAGGAGCACGCCAGCCTCTACGAGAGGTATCTCATCATCAAGGAGGATGAGCGGGGGGACCGCACCGTGGAGCTGAACAGCGAGGCGATCATGCATCACAACAAGTACCTGGGGTACACCGTCCTGATATCGAACGGCACCCGCAGCGCGGCGACGGCGATCACTCCGTTCCTGCAGAGGGGCAAGGTGGCCAGGAGGTTCGAGTCCATGAGGAACGAGTACGACAGCACCGCGCTGAACCTCTTCACCGAGAACAACTACCTCAGCAGGATATTCCTGCAGTTCCTGGCGCTGGCCATAAGGCTGCAGGTCGAGGGGATCATGGATTTGAGGAAGCTCAACAGGAGCATGACGTACAAGGAGGTCGTGCGCGAGCTGGATAACATCAAGACGGTCAACATCCCCGGCCTGAAGAAGCCCCAGAGCACGTTCATCACGGACACGCAGGCCAGGATCCTGAACGCCTTCGGCATACCTTACGGCGACCGATCGCCGACCCAGGCCACGGCGCGCGCACGCTATATTTATAGCGGTTCCACGCATCCGCGTGGTCAGAGGTAACCAAATGTCAGATCTTTTCGCCGAAGGAGGGAAGCAGCTGCTCCTGGGCAACGAGGCCATCGTTCGCGGCCTCATCGAGTCCGGGGCCGACTTCGCCTCCACGTATCCAGGGACCCCGTCGTCAGAGATCGGGAACATCCTGGAGAAGATTTCAGAGCAGGCGGGGATGTACTTCGAGTTCTCCGTCAACGAGAAGGTGGCCTTCGAGGTCTCCGCGGCAGCGGCCTCCGCCGGCCTCCGCTCGTTCACTTTCATGAAGCACGTCGGCCTTAACGTGGCCGCCGACCCCATGATGACCCTCGCCTACGCCGGGGTCACGGGGGGCATGCTAATACTCTCCGCGGACGACCCGTCCGCCCACAGCTCCCAGAACGAGCAGGACAACAGATACTACTCCACCCTGGCGCTGATCCCGATGATCGAGCCGTCAACGCCCCAGGAGGGCAAGGACATGGTGGCCGAGGCATACAGGGTGTCCGAGTCCCTGCAGCTCCCGGTGCTTTACAGGACCACCACCAGGGTGAACCATGCCCGCGGCGTCGTCGAGCTCGGCGCGAGGACCATGCCCAAGGGCACCGGCCACTTCGACAGGGACGTGGTCAGGTTCGTCAACATCCCCGCACACGCCAGGGTCAACAGGAACAGGCTCCTGGAGCAGTACAGGAAGGCCCAGGAGATGTCCGAGGCCTCGCCCCTGAACTTCGTCGAGGGGGAGGGCGACATCGGCATCATCACATCCGGGGTCTCCTACACGTACGTCAGGGAGTTCGTCTCCGGCGTGTCGATCTTCAAGCTCGGTTTCACCAACCCGCTGCCCGAGAAGAGGCTGGCGGATTTCATCAGGTCCAAGAAGGCCATCATCATCGTGGAGGAGCTGGAGCCCTTCCTTGAGGACCAGATCCTCAGGATCTGCGGCCAGAACGGTCTGAGCGTGCCCGTTTACGGCAAGCGCACCGGCCACCTCCCCAGGGCCTGGGAGTTCTCCCCCGATTCCCTGGCGGGAATCAGGGATCTCGTGAAGGTGGCGGAACTCAAGGAGCCCATGCCGCGTACCGAGGTCAAGCTGCCCAGCAGGCCGCCAACCCTTTGCGCCGGATGCCCCCACAGGGGGCTCTTCGCCGCCACGAAGAAGGCGAGCGTCGGCAAGGACGTCATATTTTGCTCGGACATCGGGTGCTACACCCTGGGCGTCCAGCCCCCGTTCAACTGCGCCGATTTCATCATCTGCATGGGAGGAGGCGCCGGGGCGGCGGGAGGATTCGACGCCTCCACCAATCAGAAGGCCATCGCTTTCATGGGCGACTCCACATTCTTCCATTCCGGAGTGCCCCCTCTGGTCAACGCCCTGTTCAACAACCACAAGATCGTCCAGGTCATCCTGGATAACAGGACGACGGCCATGACCGGGCACCAGCCCAACCCCGGTACCGGCAGGGACTTCGGCGGAGTGACCACCGACGCCCTGGACATCGAGCAGCTCGTCAGGGGCGTGGGCGCCAAGTTCGTCAGGACGGTCAACCCCTACAACGTGAAGGAGGCCGTGCAGGTCATGAAGGACGCCATCGAGTACGACGGCGTCGCTGTGGTTATCTCCAAGTGCCCTTGCCCCCTGGAGCTCAAGAAGCGCAAGGCGCTGGTCCCCAGGATGTGCGAGGTCGACCAGGAGAGGTGCGTCAGGTGCCACATGTGCCTGAAGACCATCGCCTGCCCGGCATTGATCAAGGGCAAGGACGGGAGCGTCTCCACCGACCCGACGCAGTGCATCGGGTGCGGCATGTGCGCGGACGTCTGCCCTAAGAAGGCCATAGAGGTGAAACAGTGAAGTACACGGTCCAGATAGTCGGAGTTGGAGGTCAGGGAGTCCTCCTGGCGTCAATGGTCCTAGGCAATGCCGCCATGAAGGCCGGATACAAGGTCGCCATGAGCGAGGTCCACGGGATGGCTCAGAGGGGAGGCAGCGTGCTCTCCACCCTCAGGTTCGGTGACGACGTAATCAGCCCCCTCGAGGCCCTCGGGAACGCCGATATGATCATGGGGTTCGAGCCCTCGGAGACCTGCAGGAACCTTCAGCTCGCCAACAGGGACTCCGTCATACTGATGAACCTAGACCCGGTGCTGCCCTCGATGGTCGCCGCCGGATTCGAGGAGTATCCCGAGATTTCCTCCCTGGTGGATTCGGTGAAGGCGGTGAACCCCAACGTGGTGACGATAGAGGCCACCAGCCTCGCCATCGAGGCGGGGAAGGCCGTCGCTGCCAACGCGGTCATGATCGGTGCAGTCGCTGCCATGAGGGGATTCCCCCTGGAGAAGGATATCCTCCTGGAGACCCTCAAGGAGCAGGTGCCCGAGAAGTTCAGGGACCTGAACGGCAAGGCCTTCGAGATGGGATACGCCCATATCGCAAACCAGTGAGGGCGAGGGGCGATGGCCCCTCCCCCGCTTTTATCTTTGATTAATAACGGACTCCTAGCCGGAGAGATCGTAGAAGAAAGGTTCGGGGGCTTGTGCCCCCGGAAAGGAGGAAAGAGCAGATTTCCGGCCCGTCGGCGACGGACCGGGTTGGGGAGAAAGCGTGATTTCAGGATTCCGCCACGGAGAGCTGGCTAAGCGCGTACTCCATGGGGCATTCGGCGTCGTACCCGGGCTCCGCCATCCTTCTGGTGTACTCGAGCTCGGTCTCGCCGGCGATCTCGATGACGTACCTGAGGATGCTCATGTTGACGACCCTGAACATCTGGTTCATGGTCAGGTCGGGCATGAGCTCCATGGCTACGTCGTTGGACACCAGCGCGGAGTTCTCGCAGACTCCCCTTATGTGCTGGTATCCGGTCTTGGCGACCTCGGACCTTCCCTCGAAGGCGAAGGGCTGAATGGCCACCGCGAATGTCTTGATGTTCTGGGACTGCGCAGCCTCGATCACTACGGGCATGGCGCCGGTTCCGGTGCCGCCCCCGAGGCCGCCGATCACGAACACGAGGCTGTATCCAGCCACAGCGTCCCTGATCTCGTCCTTGTGGATGTCCGCGCAGGTCTTTCCGAGGGTCGCATCGCCCTTGGCGCCCTCTCCCTTCAGGACCTCCCTGCAGATGTAGATCTTCTGATCCGCACGGGTCCCCTCGTGGAGGGCGGACTTGTCGGTGTTGATGGCAATGGTCCTTACGTTGATCCCGCAGTCGTGAATGGAGGTGATGACGTTGCATCCTGCTCCGCCTACTCCTACGACCGCGATCTTCGGGAGGTTCGCATCCTCCGATCCGTTGTTGTATGCCATCTCTTGCATCCCCACAGGTCTTTTTTAAATGGTTTCCAAGTGGCGCACTCCCCGGTCTCGGCTTTCGCCGTTCCCATCCGACCGGGAAGTCGCCTATTATCCCATCCCTTTTTTCTTCGCTTTAGTGCAGCGTTCCTCTGCGCCGCCCTGAACGCGTTTTCGTACGCCTCTTCCTCAACCGCCTTGGGCAGTATCTTGTCGAGGACGCACTTCCTGACGAACTCCTCCTCGTCCAGGCTTACGCCCAGGGAGACGAGTCCGGACAGCGCGCTGAGCTGCAGTTCGCTGAAGCGGACGAAGATCCCGCTCTCCTGCTGCACGGGCCTTCCCGACCTCACGAGGTCGATGTAGGCACGGACAGCGTCGCGAACGAAGTCGGAGCGGTTCTCGATTTCATGATCGCTCATGAAGTCCTCCATCATCTGGATCTCCTCAAGTCCCATCCTGATCGTGATCCTTGTTCCGTCATCCGACATTTCGTTCGCCTTCTTTTCGCTTGCAAGTACCGCAGAGTTCCCATCCCTTCGACTTGCATTATCATCATCGTAGGACATGTATTTAAAGGTTGTCTTACGGTGTCTGACAACAAAAATGTATGAAAAAAATAGAGGCGTAATATCCCCCATAAGCAGACTTATGAACACGTTTTTACTATATAAAATATCCATTTTTATGGCAATACAGACGAAAATCGCGGTGTGACAGGATGGGACATGAACCGTCATACGAAAGGCGCCACAGATGCTCGCCCGGGCCGGGATGTGACGCCGTCATACCAGGCCCCACTATCCATACGTTTTTAACAATCCCCCATATACGCGCAGGTATAACGTCACCGAAGGGTAGCAACGATGGCAATAGATTACGGCGAGATTGAGAGGAAATGGCAGTCCAAATGGCTCGAAGCGGGCCTGAACAGGGCTGAGAGGGACGAGAGCAAGCCGAAGTTCATGGGAATCTTCGCGTACCCTGGGGTCACCGGGTACCTGCACGTCGGCCACCTCCGCGGATACACCTACGTGGACGCCATCGGCCGCTACAAGCGCATGACCGGCTACAACGTCATGTTCCCCGTGGGGACCCACGCGACCGGGAACGGCGGCATCAGCCTGGCCAAGAAGATCGCCAACGGCGACGAGAAGACCATCGACTACCTCATCAGGAACGGGTGCCCCCCGGAGAAGGTGAAGGAGCTCGGCGAGCCCATGGCCGTCATCGAGTTCTTCAACGACGTCTACCAGAACGAGTACTGGAAGAGGTTCGGGTTCCTCGCCGACTGGAGGAGGTTCACCTGCACCCTGTACCCCGACTACGGGAAGTTCATCCAATGGCAGTTCCGCAAGCTGATGGAGAACGGGCTGCTCATCCAGAAGCCCTACTACGCATCCGTCTGCCCCAACTGCGGCCCCGTCGCCGTGGACGCTTCCGAAACGGACATCTCCAAGGGCGGGAAGGCCGAGACGCAGGAGTACACCCTGCTGAAGTTCAAGCATGGAGACGAGTACCTCGTGGCGGCTACCCTCAGGCCCGAGACCGTCTACGGCCAGGTCTGCTTCTGGGTCAACCCCGAGGTGGAGTACAAGAAGATCAAGAAGGGAGGGGAGACCTGGATCGTCTCGCCCCAGGCCGCCGAGAAGCTGGAGCTCCAGAAGGACGGCGTCGAGGAGGTCGGCACCGTGCCCGGGAAGGACATGATCGGATGGATGGCCGTCGCCCCCATGATCCACAGGGAGATCCCGGTGTTCCCGGCGACCTTCTGCGACCCCGACGTCGGAACCGGGCTGGTCACATCCGTCCCGTCCGACGCCCCCGACGACTGGATCTCGCTGGAGGTCGTCAAGAAGGACCCCAGGATGAAGTCCGAGTACGGGCTCAGCCAGGAGCTCATCGACAGCGTCGTGCCCATCTCTATCATCCAGATGAAGGGCTACGGCGACTTCCCCGCGAAGGACATGATCGACAAGATGGGCATCACCCAGCCCGGGGATCCCAAGCTCGTGGATGCAAAGAAGCAGGTCTACAAGGACGGCTACCACATGGGCCGCATGAAGGACATCTGCGGCGAGTTCGCCGGCATGAGGGTCGAGGAGGCCAAGGACAAGATGCGCCAGGCCATGATCGACTCCGGGGAGGCGGAGCCCTTCTACGACCTCACCGAGGAGGTCATCTGCAGGTGCGGCGGCAGGGTCCACATCAAGAGGATCGACGACCAGTGGTTCATCAACTACGCCGACCAGGAGCTTACCGACAGGACCTCCGAGCACTGCAAGACCATGTCCATCTACCCCGAGGAGTACGAGACCAACGTCCATGCCGTCCTGAACTGGTTCAGGGAGAGGGCCTGCGCCCGCCTGGGCAACTGGCTCGGGACCAGGTTCCCATTCGACGAGAAGTGGATCATCGAGGCCATCTCGGACTCCACGCTCTATCCCGTCTACTACATCATCAGCATCAGGGCCAACGACGGCTCCATCAAGGCGGAGCAGATGACGGAGGAGTTCTTCGACTACGTCATACTCGGCAGGGGGGACGCCAAGTCCGTCTCCGCATCCACCGGCATCGGCGAGGGCCTGCTGGAGGACATCAGGAAGGACATCCTGTACTGGTACCCCCTTGACATGAACCTTGGCGGAAAGGAGCACATGACCGTGCACTTCCCTGGGTTCCTGTTCAACCACGTGGGCATCCTCCCCAAGGAGATGTGGCCCCGCGGCATCACCGTCAACTGGTACGTCACCGGCAAGAACAGCGACAAGATCTCCAAGTCCAAGGGAGGCGCCCAGCCCATCCCCGGCGCGGCGGCCAAGTTCGGCGTCGACGCCATGAGGCTGTACTACGCCCACGTGGCATCCATGTTCGTGGACGTCGAGTGGAGCGAGGACAAGGTCATGATGTACCGCCAGAGGCTGGACAGGATCGTCTCCACCATCCCTGAGATGATCGCAGCGGCCGACGGCCCCGGCGGGGAGGCCATCGACGCATGGCTCCTGTCCAGGTTCAACAACCACCTGGTCCGCATCAGAGAGGCCATGGAGACCAACGACCTCAGGTCCATGTGCACCATCGTGTACTTCGACATGCTCAACGACCTGAAGTGGTACGCCAGGCGCGGCGGCAGGGGGAAGGACTCCGTGCGCAGCGCCATGCGCATCTGGATCCAGGCCATGATGCCCGTCACCCCCCACATCGCCGAGGAGCTGTGGGAGCAGGCCGGGTTCGAGGGCCTCGTGTCCGCCGGGCAGCTGCCCGAGGCCGATGCCTCGCTGATAAGCGCCGAGGCCGAGTACGGGGAGGGGCTCATCAGGGACCTGATGTCCGACATCGCCGAGGTCAGGAAGATCGTGGACATCGAGCCCACCAAGGTCGCCGTGTTCACGACCCCCGCCTGGAAGAGGGCGGTCATGGAGAAGGCCAGGGACATGCAG
Source organism: Thermoplasmata archaeon (assembly GCA_015063135.1). Taxonomy (GTDB): domain Archaea; phylum Thermoplasmatota; class Thermoplasmata; order Methanomassiliicoccales; family Methanomethylophilaceae; genus Methanoprimaticola. The sequence goes on along the minus strand of SUTA01000002.1, from coordinate 91,938 downwards.
TCCGCGGGCACCCTCACCGTGCCCGACCTGATCAAGGCCTGCATGGCGGACGACGCCATCAAGTCCAACGGCAAGGCGGCATCCGAGATGGCGAAGAAGGTCGCTGTCGACTTCAGCAGGTCCGCGCCCGGGTCTAAGGATGCCGTGCTCTCCACCGACGAGTACGCGCTCCTGCATTCTGCAGAGCAGTTCCTGTCGGAAGAGACGGGGCTCGAGGTCAGGGTCTACTCCGCCGATGCGGAGGGCATCCCCGATCCGAACAACAAAGCCAGGCAGGCCGCCCCCGGAAGGCCGGCCATCTCGCTGGAATGAACTTCATAGACATCGCCAGGTCCCGCAGGACCACCAGGGTGTTCGACCCTTCGGCCATGCTGACCGACGAGGAGAAGAACCTCATAATGGAGGCGGGCGACCTCGCCCCCTCCTCCCGCGGCATTAGGCCGGTGTGCCTCGTCAGGGTGGACGACATAGCCGAGATCCGCTCACTGGTCGGCTGCAAGGCCAGCGGCGCCAAGGCCCTGGAGACCGCGACGTTCGCCGTGGCCGTCACCGCTGATGCCAGGATCTCCGACGTCTGGATCGAGGACTGCTCCATCGCATCCATCATGATGCAGCTGGAGGCCGAGGACCTCGGCATAGGCTCATGCTGGATCCAGCTCCGTCTGAGGGACAATAACGGCATCCCGTCCGAGCAGATATTCCGCGACAAGATGTTCATGGGCGAGGGCTTCGACGTCCTCTCGATAATAGCGTTCGGCAGGCCCGATCGCTCCCATCTCTTGTAAAGCGAGTGTTCGGCGCCGATCTGGTCCATGCACCTGCCCACCACGATGCCTACGAGGTCGTCCACGGTGGACGGCTTAGGGTAGAACCCGGGGTTGGCGTCCAATATGCACACGCCCAGCCTGGCGAGCTTTAGCTCGTTCTCCAGCATTATGGCGCTCTTGGGGGTCTCCCTCACCACGAGGACAAGTCTCCTGCCCTCCTTCAGGCAGACGGATACGGAGCGGGAGATCAGGGTGTCCGCCATGCCGCATGCGAACTTCGCCACGTTGGACTCGGAGCAGGGCACCACGATCATAGCATCATAGCGGAAGCTGCCGGACGCTATGCATGCGAAGAGGTCGGAATCCTCGAGGACGTGGTCCGCCATCCCGCATACCTCCTCGTAGCTGTAGGACGTCTCCTCGGGGATTATCCTCTTGGCGGTCTCGGAGACCACCAGGTACTTCTCCCCTTCAAGCTCCTGAAGGAGCCTGATGCCGTATATGGCGCCGGAAGCGCCCGTCATGGCGATGACGTACCTCACGGCTATAGGGATGAGGACTAAGGATAAAAACACCGCCCCAGCGGATCCTGCCAGCAGGATGGCGTTGGATATGGGATGGGAAGGCCGCGAGTATCGGTCGCAATGCCATACATGTTCTGTACGGGCAAGCCCACCCTCCATCTCTGGCAATCAATATTATGTATTATATATTATCAAAAATTGTATATAATTTACAAGTAGAATGAGTGGAAACGGGTGGGAAAAAAGCACCATTCGGCAATTATAAATGGTAAAAATGTCGTTTTTTCGTACCGAGCTGATTCTATGACAGCTATAAACGGATACGAAGTCAAGACTGAATGGATTATAGTTCCAACAGGTTCATGGGCCATGGCCAAGAAGAACGGCAAGATCTTCTTCTTCAAGAAGCTCGGCTATCCCAAGTATCCCGAGAACCCCGAGACACATCCGCCGGAGAGCGAGACCACGGTCAAGATGAAGGCCTGCTGCGAGGAGTTCGAGAAGGTCTTCAAGGAGAAGGCCGCCGCCATCAAGGCCGCCAACGACAAATGCGGGACCCTGGTCCCCCCGATGGAACTCATGCGCGCGAAGCAGACCTACTACTACGTGACCGAGGCCGTGGAGGGCGAGAGCCTCGCCCCCGGGGACGTCTGCAACCTCTCCCAGGCCGACCGCTGCGCCATCATGAGGGACCTGGCGAGGCGCTGGCCGCACTGGAATCCGCAGGTGTCGTGCATGGGAGCATCACCCCGTCCAACGTCCTCCTGGTCAAGAAGGACGGGAGGTTCAGGCCGATGATCGTAGGGTTCGATGGGAGCTTCTATCCCGGCCGCCCGCCGGCGCCCGAGAACATCCAGCCGACCCCGGAGTACAACTCGCCTGAGGTCGCAGCATACCTCTCTGAGAAGGATCCTGCCATCGGTTCGGGGATCTCCTCCGCATCGGACGTGTATTCCGTGGCCCTCCTGTTCTACCTCTATCAGACCGGCAAGCAGCTGCTCCCGAAGAAGGACACCGCGTATGACTATCCCTACCAGGCCAATTTCGGGGACCTCGATGTCAGCGCCGCATCCGGGTATGGAAAGTTCCTCGCCCTCCTGGAGAAGATGATGGCCCCGAAAGCCGGGGACCGTCCCGAGTCGAAGGACCTGCCCGCGATGCTGGACAAGCTCAAGGGATGAGACCGTCGGCAGCAATCGCAGACAATCCCTGACCAAACGATTTAGAATTCACCGTGGCACCGGAAGATGCCACGGTGATGGTTTACTTGTGATTCGGCTCTTGAACGAGTTCTTGCCGGACACGAGCTTGACGATAACGATGATTCCTACGATCACGGTTATCAGGAATGAGAAGGACAGCGCGGTGGCAAGGATGCAGGTGACCAGGGCGAGGTTGTAGTTCTCCCTGGCGTTGACCTTAATGCCGGAGATGATGGCGCATGCCCCGCTGGCGAGCATGGTCGCACCGCCGACGAGCATCGACGTGGCCATGAGGTCCTTGTCGTAGCCCTCGATGAGCTTCCTGCTGGCCTCGTCATCGAGCATCATGTCCCATATGGTGTCGAACGCCCCCCAGATGGCGAGGCATATGACGCCCAGGACTATCGCGAGGAAACCGTAGATCAATATGAGGGTGCCCAGCGACCCCAGCTTGTCCGCTTCCTGCTGGACGTGCTGCGGCTGGTAGGGCTGCTGCTCCCCCTCCTTGGCGACCGTCGCCCCGCATTGAGGGCAGAATCCGGCGCCCTCCTCGAGGGTGGCGCCGCAGTATACGCAGAACTTATCTGCCATGGGACGGCGATATGCGTCGATGTATTTACGTTCCGAGGTTCAGTCTATATATACCATGACTCCATCCACCCAATCACGGAGATCAGATTCCGAAAGGAACCTGCCGTGGAGGGTTTTTCACCCTCAGGCCGTACGGGGGCGAGGTGCCGAACGTGCGGAGTCCGATTGAGCATTGCACTGGGTTCTAGCAATGCTTATATACTAATCCATATTACACACGTCCGTTAGTGATCGCTATAGCGGTCATTGCGAGGTATTGAAATGGTAACCGTCTACGACGTTCCAGCCGAGAAGCTCATACTCAAGACGGCCCAGAAGCTCAAGGAGAACCCCAACATCGTTCCCCCCGAGTGGGCCGAGTATGTGAAGACCGGAAGGCACACTGAGAGAGCTCCTTCCCAGGACGACTGGTGGTACACTAGGGCCGCCGCCATCCTGAGGAAGATCTACGTGAAAGGACCCATGGGATCCTCCAGGCTCGCCGCCGAGTACGGCGGATTCGCCGACAAGGGATCCATGCCCAACAAGGCAGTCAAGGGAAGCCGCAACATCGCCCGCAAGTGCATGATGCAGCTCGAGGCCGCCGGGTACCTGGTCTCCAAGGACAAGCAGGGCCGTGCAATCAGCCCCGCCGGTCAGTCCCTCCTGGACAACACGGCGAAAGAGGTCTACGACGAGATGAACGCCTGAGGGGTGATTCAGCATGGACGATCCGGAATTGGCGGCACTGAGGCAGAAGAGGATGGCGGAGCTCCAGCAGCAGGCTCAGAACCAGGCTGCTCAGGAAGAGCAGGCCAAACAGTTCGAGGCCCAGAAGCAGTCCGTCCTCAGGCAGATACTCACGCCAGAGGCCCGCGACAGGCTCGCCAACATCAAGCTGGCAAACCCCCAGCTGGCGGAGAACGTCGAGATGCAGCTCATACAGCTGGCCCAGAGCGGAAGGCTCCAGGGCATGATCGACGACAACATGCTGAAGAGCATCCTTTCTCAGATCCTTCCTCAGCAGAGGGAGATCAAGATTCAGAGGAGATAATCATGTCAAGCACAAAGGCCCCGGCCATGAAAACCAGGCTCAACAAGAAGACCAACCAGAACCGCCGTGTCCCCGCATGGGTCATGATGAGGACCAACAGGCAGTTCCTCCGCCACCCCAAGAGAAGGTCGTGGCGCATGAGCAAGATCAAGGAGTGATTCCAATGGCAGACGAGATCGAGAGAATCATAGTCATCCCGCTCAGGAAGACCAAGCAGGCCCCCCGCACCAGGAGGTCCAACCGCGCGGTCAAGGAGGTCAGGGAGAACATCATGAGGCACATGAAGGTCGATGCGGAGCACGTCTGGATCGACGCCAGTGTCAACGACAAGATTTGGGAGAACGGAATCCGCAACCCCCCCAACAAGATCACGGTGAAGGCCGTAAAATTCGACGACGGCCTCGTCGAGGTCTCCCTGGCGGAGTGATCCCCATGATGCGCCGCGCCCGTTACGCCGGAAACCCCAACGTCGGGGTGTACGCAGCAGTCAACGAGAGCGTGGCGTTCGTCGCCGCGGACGCGACCGAGGAGTTCGTGAACGCCTTGGAGCGCGGCCTCGACGTCGAGGTCAAAACGATGACGATCGCCGGTTCGTTCGTGATCGGCTCGCTCATCGCCTTAAATTCCAACGGGGCGGTCGCATCGGGACTGGCGGACCCCAGGGAGGTATCCCTGGTGTCCGAATGCCTCCCGTGCACCGCCCTGGACGACCCCCTCAACGCTGCGGGGAACAACATCCTCTGCAACGACAGGGGCGCAATCGTCAGCAGATATTATGAGAAGGCGGCAGTCGATGCGATAGCCGATGCCCTGGGCGTCGAGTGCGTCCAGTCGGACATCGCGGGATGCGCCACCGTCGGTTCCGTGTGCTGTGCCACCAACAAGGGATGCGTATGCCACGTGGACGCGTCCGACGACGACGTCGCGCTCCTGAAGGACGTCCTCAAGGTGGAGGTCGTCAGGAGCACCGTCAACCATGGCTCCAGGATGGTCGGCGCCGGGTTGCTCGCCAATTCCAAGGGCGCGATCCTCGGAGACGAGACGACGCCCATCGAGATGGGCAGGGTCGAGGAAGGCCTCGTCCTCTACCGAGCTCGGCGCTCGAAGACCCAGCATTCCTTGTTCTCGCCGATGTCCTCGCGGGAGACGTCTATCTCGTTCCCGATGTAATCAACCGCGTCCTGGGGGATCATGCCCAGGAACCCGTCGATGCTGGATATCGGGATCGTGAGGCCGCCCACCCTGTAGTGCATGGGCACGACGATGGTCGGGTTCACCCTCTCTATGAGCTCCCTGACCTTAGGCAGGGGCATGGTGAAGACCTCGCCCACCGGCACGAAAAGGAAGTCGACCCCGCGGATCTTGGCGATGATGTCGTCGGAGGGGATGCATCCCAGGTCTCCGCAGTGGCACACCCTCATGCCGTCCATCTTGAACAGGTACATGGTGTCCTGCCCCCTGGCGGCGCCCCCCTCCTCGTCGTGGAAGGTCGCGAGCCCCTCGATCTCCAATCCGTTGACCGTGAACTTTCCGGCCTTGCCGAGGAAGTCCTTGTGGATGCCCCTGACGATGCGGCTGACGTTGTGGTCGTAGTGGTCATGCGTCATCAGAACTATGTCGGCGGTGACTGACGGGGGCTTGATGCCGATGGATTTCCCGTCGTGGGGATCGATGACGACCCTGTTGCGGGAATCCTCGAACTCGAAGCAGGAATGCCCGTGCCACCTGATGCGCATGCCCCGATAAGCCGTGGACGGACTGATAAAACCTTTGACGCGGGCCCATCCTATCTATTTATACTCCTCGAGCCGATACCCAGCCTATGAAGAGGACTCTGGTCCTTGTCGTGGACAGGGACGACGATTTCGGAGTGAAGGGTAAGGTCAACACCCCCGTCATCGGCGTCCAGAACTGCCTCGACGCTGCCACGGCCTTCGGGATAGCCGATCCCGAGGACTCCGACCTGAACGCGCTGTATGCAGCGGTCAGCACCTGCCTGGAGCTCCAGGAGGCCGGGCAGGACGCCAATGTGGCCCTCATCTGCGGGGACGAGAAGGTGGGATACCGCTCCGACCTTGCGCTCGTATCGCAGCTGGAGGAGGTCATGGACGAGGTCCAGCCCGACAGCGTCGTCCTCGTGGGCGACGGGGCGGAGGACGAGTACATCTACCCGATCATCTCCTCCAGGGCCAACGTGGATTCCGTCAGGAAGGTCTACGTCAAGCAGGCCCCCGGGATGGAGGGCACGTTCTACATCCTGTCGAGGATGATGTCGGAGCCCAACAAGAGGAAGAGGTTCCTCCTGCCCATCGGCCTCATCATAACGGTCATAGCCCTCATCTTCCTGCTCCCCGGGTTCTATGTGGCCTGGTCGGAGGGAGGCGATGCGAGATCCTATGCATCGCTCACCGGCAACCTGACGGTTCTGGTGATCGGCATATCGATAATCCTGTACGCCTACAACGCGCTGGACAAGGTATCGCGGTTCAGGTCCTACGTCAGGGGCGTCATGACGAGCCAGAGCATCAAGTTCATCTTCACGATCATCGCCGCCATGGTGTTCCTGCTGTGCATGCTGGTCACCTACTACGATCTGGAGAACACGTACTCGGTCGACCTAGTGCACCTGGTGCTGTACATCGTCTCCAGCCTGGTCTGGCCGGTGACGCTGTCCATATTCGTCTACCTCATGGGCATAGTCATACAGAACCTGGGCAGCGACAGGACGGTAAGCGGCAACACCATCGTGTCGTTCCTCAACCTGGTCTGCATATCGCTGGTGGCCTCGGGGATCCTGGACATCGTCATACAGTACACTTCGTCCGGCGACAACATCACCCTGGGCATCCTGGAGATAGCGGCGGGAGTCGCCGCCTCGTTGGTCATAGCCTTCTTCACCAACAGGCTGAAGACGCAGAGCCAGGGGGGCGATGTGGACGAATTATCCCGAGTGGGAGCCGACCTACCGTCGCATATGCGAGGACATGGGCATCGACCCGGCCTCGGACGAGACGGCGGTCCGCGTCCTCAAAGCAGTCACGGTGAACCTTGACCTGATATCGGACGACGATCTCGGAGAGATGATCGGCCCTGTCTGCACAGTCATGGGTGCCGCCGACCGCCTGGAGGGCGATATCGCGTCCGACGGCATCAAGGGCACCTCGATAGTGGCCGGCTCGGCGGCCTCCAGGGTGCTGCCCCTCGGAATAGTGCCAGACATCCTCGTGACCGACCTCGACGGGGAGATAGGGCCGCAGATCGAGATGAGCTCCAGGGGCACTGTAACGCTGATCCACGCCCACGGCGACAACACGGACCTCGTCACCCGGTACGCGCCGGAGTTCAGGGGCCCGGTGGTCTTGACCACGCAGTCGGCCCCATGCAACACGGTCTACAACTTCGGGGGCTTCACGGACGGGGACAGGGCGGTGTGCATGGCGCGCCACTTCGGCTCCAGGGTCAGGCTCCTGGGGTTCGACTTCTCAGAACCGCACCTCAAGCCCGGATCGGACCCCGCCATCAAGGCCAGGAAGCTCCGCTGGGCCGAGGAGATAATCCACAGCGTTCTCCGACTACCCTTTATAGGAAAAGGGCATCCGTGGCTTAGGTGAGGGGGCGTGGATACTGCATACATCGTGCTGATAGCGTTGTGCATAGTCTTCGTCCCGCTATGGTTCTGGGTGTGGCGCAATCCCGAGAAGGCGGAGCGCTACCACCTCAACAAGTACGGCCCGGCCATCATGATCAGGACCCACCTGGGCATGAAGGCCATGGACAGGCTGGCCCGCTACAAGCGCTTCTGGAGGGCCTTCGGGCTCCTTTCCAAGGTGCTCTCTCTGGTCCTCCTGTGCCTCATGCTGTACATGCTCATAATCGCCATCATGAACCTCCCGGCAGCGCTCGCATCCTCCTCCTCGATCGGCATCAGGTACGCCCTGGCGATCCCCGGGTTCAACCCCATGCTCCCGCTCAGCTACGGGGTCCTGGCGCTGTGCGTCGCCATGGTCGTCCACGAGATGGGCCACGGTATACAGACCCGCGCCAACGGCGCCAAGGTCGATTCCACCGGCCTGCTGTACGCGGTGGTGCCCGTGGGCGCTTTCGTGGAGCCCAACGAGGAGGAGATGAAGAAGCAGCCCCGCAGGGTCCAGATGGACATGTACACCGCGGGAATATCGGTGAACACCGTCTTGGCTGTCATCTGCATGGCGCTGATGGTGTTCTCGTTCTCCGCCGTGTCCACCGAGCACGGCGACGACGTCGGGGTGTTCTCCGTCGACGGCGGCTCCCCGATGTACGAGGCCGGAATCCCGGTTTCGTCGCTCATCACGGCCATCTACGACGAGGACGGCAACCCCATCGATTACACGACGAGGAGCGTGTCCACATCGGTGTTCTTCGTGATCGCGGATCACGACAGGACGTTCGATCCGATGTCCACCTACACCGTGGAGTACCTCTATCACGATACGACAGAGACGATTACGGGCGTCCAGCTGGGCGCGTTCATACAGGCCGTCGTCAAGGACGGCCCGGCCCATTCCGCTGGAATGAAGGCGGGGGAGCTGCTGTACTCCCTGACCACGTCGGAGGGCGAGTACAGGATCGGGACCTGGGATGATTTCAACAGGTTCATGGAGGGCACCGTGCCGGGAGAGGCGGTCACCGTCACCACGGCCACCGTCGCCAAGGAAGGCTATCCCGCCGTCCGCAACTCCTACGAGGTGGTCCTGGGCCAGAAGGGCGACATCGGATACCTCGGGATCAGCACCGACGACAGCGGCCTCAGGATGATGACCCCCAACGTGCTGAAGGAGATGGCGGTCAACCCGTTCTACAACTGCGAGGCCCCCATCGACTACGTCAAGGGCCTGTTCAGCTACCTGTCCGGCCCGTTCAACGGCATGGATCCCATGCCCAACGCCACCGAGTGGTGGTACGACGTCCCGCTCGGGTCCGTGTTCTGGGTAATCATGAGCTGCCTGTACTGGATATTCTGGCTGGACCTTCTCCTGGCGATCACCAACGCCCTGCCCGCGTACCCCTTCGACGGCGGATACATCTTCGCCGGCGGCACCAGCTGGCTCCTGGAGAAGCTGAGGATCGGTGACGAGGAGCGCAGGAAGGCGATGACCGAGAGCATCGCGCGCAGCGTCTCGACCATAGCCTTATTTATGTTCATTCTGGTTTTCGTGGCCGTTATTATATGAGGAGGTGAGCGGAGTTGATCGATATCTACGAGATGAAGGATGGCAGGCCTTGCAAGACCGAGGAGATAACCGACGATGTCTGGATCAACCTCACCAATCCTACGCCCGAGGAGATCGAGTACGTCCACAAGGCGCTCGGCATCGACCGCGAGGCCATCACCGCCGCTCTGGATGACGAGGAGGGATCCAGGGTCGAGGTCACCCCCGACTACACTCTCATCCTGGTCGACGCCCCTACCCGCGAGTGGAGGAACGGGAGGGAGGAGTTCACCACCTACCCCATCTCCATAGCCGTCACCGACAGGGCTGTCGTCACAGTCTGCCTGCAGGAGCTCTTCGCGATCACCAACATCGTGGCCAGCAGGAACAGGAATATCAACGCGGTGAACGTGGCCAACAGGCCCAGGTTCGTGCTCCAGATCCTGTTCCGCATCGCCGTGAACTACCAGGCGGACCTCAAGTACATCGAGGTCAAGAGGATGGCCATCGAGGAGTCCATCCGCAAGACCACCCGCAGGGAGGACCTGTTCGAGCTCCACGAGCTGGAGTCCAACCTGGTCTACTTCAAGACCAGCCTCAGCGTGAACGCCTCCATCATCGACAGGATGGGGAAGCAGTCGCGCTTCGTGTCCTCCCCCGAGGACAGGGACCTCCTGGACGACGTGGTGATCGAGACCAACCAGGCCCTCGAGATGACCACCACCTACAGCCAGATCATCAAGGGTACCCGCCAGCTGGTCGAGGCCGACCTCAACCACTCGCTCTCCAACGTCATGAAGTTCCTGACGTCGATCACTCTGATCATCGCGATACCCACGATGATCGCCAGCTTCTACGGCATGAACGTGCCGCTCCCCGGAGCGAACCACGAGTACATGCCCTACTTCCTGCTGGCGCTGATGGGCGTCCTGTGCCTCATATCCATCTACATTCTGCGCAGAAGGGGGATGTGGCGCTGAGCCGCGCTTCCGAGGTGGCCGAGGCCATCCGTTCCTATCCGGGCGTCGCCCGCAAGTCCTCCATATCGGGGGTGACATCCAAGTTCCCCACGGATGGGTTCGCCCACGTCATCGCGGCGGAGGGCGAGGACGCGGCGGTCCTGGATTACGGGGAGTTCTGCGTACTCTTCGCCGCCGATGGGATAATGGAGTCCCTTGTGAGGGATGCCCCGTACTATGCCGGGTACTTCGGAGTGCTGGTCAACGTCAACGACATCGCCGCCATGGGAGGCCGCGCCATGGGCATGACCGACGTGCTCGCCGTGGCCGACGATGCATTGAGGGACGAGGTCCTCCGCGGCATGGTCGAGGGCGTCAGGCAGTTCGGGGTCCCGTTCGTAGGGGGCCACACGCATCCGGACTGTACCTACAGCGCCCTGGACGTCTCCGTGGTCGGGAAGGTCGCGAAGGGGGACGTGATGCTCAGCAGCACCGCGCGCCCAGGCGACGACATCGTCATCGTCATCGACCTGGTAGGGCATTACCCCGACGCTCTGCCCTATGCCTACGTGTCGACGGAGCACCGCTCCGATGATGTCGTGAGGGCGCAGATGGAGGCCGCCGCCACGGTGGCGGAGAAGCATTTGGCCCATGCCTGCAAGGACATCAGCAATCCCGGTAGCATAGGCACCCTCGGGATGATGATGGAGTGCTCCGGGACCGGCTGCACCGTCGATCTGGACAGGATCCCCAGGCCGGAGGGTGTGGACGAGATCAAGTGGATCAACACCTATCAGGGATGCGGGTTCGTGTTCTCCTGCAGCCCAGAGCACTCGGAGGAGGTCATCTCCATCTTCGAGGCCGTCTCATGCTCCGGAGCCGTTGTCGGGAAGGTCGATGGCACAGGCGTCATGAAGCTGGAGGCAGATGGGGAGTCCAGCATCGTCTTCGACTTCTCCAAGGACGTAATCACGGGCATCCGCCCGAAGAAATGATGCATAAGTGCCTGGCCACAGGGGTTGACACCCCATCCCAATCCAAGTTTGCCACTTCGCTTCTCGACCCTGCTACCCCGCAAACGTCAGTGGTTCGAAGTGAGGCTGCTCCCGTCAGGACCTGACCCGGTTCCCCCGATTGATGCGTGAACCGCGACCCTCCGGCCGCTTTCGTCGCAAACTCCGACTCTGCAGGACAAGATTTCATTGTCACTAGGTGGGCTTGAATGTTCAGAGGAGCCGTCCCCTGCTGTCACCCCTGCGTGTAGACGATTTCAGGAAGAGGGCACGCCTAGCGCCCCGGTCAAGCCAGACAACGACGTGATTAATGGACTTGATAAAATACCTTTCCATGGCTTCCTCGGGATTTCCGATGATCTGTGCCAAGGCTAGTTGGAGGTATCCGCCGACAATCTTGCATTGTAGCAGGCGGGAGATTACCCAGATCCTTGAAATCAAAAGGACGATAAAAGAAGAAAGAGGAAGTCGCCGTGCCCTTCAGGAGGGCACGGTTTTCGGTTTATTCGGCAGATGCGGGCTTATCCGAGGACTTGGGGCTCTTCTGCCTTGCCATCTTCATGCACCTCATGGCGTTGAGGATGGCGATGACTGACACGCCGACATCCCCGAAGACGGCGACCCACATGTTGGCGATGCCGAATGTGGCCAGGCCCAGGAGCAGGAACTTGATTGCCAGGGCGAACACGATGTTCTCCATGACGATCCTGTTGACTTTATGGGAGAGGGCTATGGCGTCCGGTATCTTGCCGATGTCATCGTCCATGATGACCAGGTCGGCCGCCTCTATGGCGGCGTCGGACCCCATGGCCCCCATGGCGATGCCCACGTCGGCCAGGGCGAGCGACGGGGCGTCGTTTATCCCGTCGCCCACGTAGACGGTCTTACCGCTGTTCTCGGCCATTATCTGCTTCAGGTGCTCGGTCTTGTCGGCGGGGAGCAGCTCTGCGTGGACCTCGTCGATCCCAAGCGTGCCGGCCACGTCCTCGGCGACGATCTTCGCGTCGCCGGAGAGCATGACCGTCTTCTTGATGCCCTCGGCTTTCATCCTTGCGATGACTTCCTTGGTATCGGCCTTGACGACGTCGGAGCAGGTGATGTGCCCCTTGTACTCGCCGTCGACCGCGACGTGGACGCTCGTGCCGGCCACGGGCTCGTCGCAGTACTCGTAGCCGAGGTCCTGCATGAGCCTGATGTTGCCGGCGTGGATCTCCCTTCCCCTGTGGACCACGCGGACACCTTTGCCGGGCAGTTCGTCGGACTCGCTGACCTCGGAGGCATCTACGTCCCCCTCGTGCGCATCCTTGATGGATATGGCCACGGGGTGGTTGCTGAAGGTCTCGGCTATGGCCGCGTGCTTCAGGAGCTCCTCCTCGGTGCAGCCTATGGCGTGCATGTGGCTGACCTCGAACCTGCCCTCTGTGAGGGTCCCGGTCTTGTCCATGACGACGGTCTCCGCGGATGCCAGGGCTTCGAGGTAGTTGCCTCCCTTGATCAGTATGCCCTCCTTGGATGCTGCCCCGATGCCGCAGAAGTACCCGAGCGGGACGGAGATGACCAGGGCGCAGGGGCATGAGACGACCAGGAAGGTTAGTGCCCTGTAGACCCATGTCTCTGCATCGTAGCCCAGCAGTATCGGCACGACGGCGACGATGACGGCCGCGAGGACGACCGCGGGGGTGTAGTACCTGGCGAACTTGGTGATGAAGCGCTCCGTGGGGGCTTTGTTCGTGGCCGAATCCTCGATGAGCTCCAGCACCTTGGTGACGGTGGAGTCATCGTAGTCCTTGGTGACCTCCACCTCTATCTTGGAGGAGATGTTGACGGTCCCGCTGATGACCTCGTCTCCGACGGACACGTCGCGGGGCACGGATTCTCCGGTGAGGGACTTGGTATCCAGGGATGTGGATCCGCTGGTTATCCTGCCGTCGAGCGGGATCTTCTCCCCGGGCATTACCACGATGGTGTCCCCGACCTCGACCTCGTCGGGGTCGACCTTCTCGATCTCCCCGTCCCTGAGGACGTTGGCATACTCGGGCTGGAGGTCCACCAGCTCGGAGATGGACCCGCGTGTCCTCCTGACGGCGGTCTTCTCGAACCATTCGCCGACCTGGAAGAACAGCATGACCGCCATTCCCTCGGGGTACTCTCCGATGACGAACGCGCCAACCGTGGCGACGGTCATGAGGAAATGCTCGTCGAAAACCTGCCCGTGGCTGAGGTTCTTGGCGGTCTTGATGAGTACGTCGTAGCCCACCACCAGGTAGCCGGCGGCGAAGATGGCGAGCTGGATGTAGTCATCCACCTCCAAGGCATAGTGGCACACCATGCCTATGGCGAAGATGATCCCGCCGATGACCATCCTCTTCTCGAAGTTATCCATGGGGATCACTTGAGCTTGCAGACCGTGACGTCGCCCTCTATCTTCTTGGCGATCCTGGTCGCCTCCTCGATGATGGCATCCATCTTGTCCTCGGGGGCCTCGATGGTGAGCTTCTGAGTCATGAAGGAGAGCTTTGCGCTCTCGACGCCGGGGATCTTCTTCACTCCGTCTTCGATCTTCGCGGCGCAGTTGGCGCAGTCGAGGCCCTCTATTTTGAGTACAGTCTTCATAGTATTACCTATACCCCCCTAGGTATATTTCCAATATTAACCTTGTCATTTTTTTAATGGCCCCTAAAATTATAGCCAGACATTATTAATTGTGGGAAAAGTCAATCAGATGCGGTTCCATTTTTTAATACGAATCTATGGTTCGTAATATGGTCATTTTTGTCCATTGATGTACGTCACCTTTAAGTATCAAATCAGCATAGTGAGTAGTGCTAACATTTAGCACGGTGAAGCGAATGGCATTTCTAGGATTGACCGACCCGTGGACCATAGCGGCATACGCCGGATGCATGATCTGCGTGGTGTTCTGCGTTGTTTACGGATGGATAAAGGGCCGCGAACCCGAGGAGCCCGAGGATACCGAGGAGGGAGAGGGTGGCAACCGAGGGCGTCAATCTGATCGTGTTCGGCGTGATGATAGCGGTGTTCACCGCCGCCACCATCTTCCTCGGATGGTACGGTTACAAGAACACCCGCCACAACCAGGACTTCCTGCTGGGGAGGAGCAAGACCAGCCCCATCATCATCGCCCTTTCCTACGGGGCCACGTTCCTGAGCGCCTCCGCGGTCATAGGCTTCGGTGGCCAGGCGGCCGTCCACGGGATGTCGCTGATGTGGCTCTGTTTCCTGAACCTTTTCATCGGCCTGGTCGTCGCATTCCTGATCTTCGGGAAGAGGACCAGGCGCGCCGGCCTCAAGCACGGCGCATCCACCTTCGCGGACCTCATGGGCAAGATCTACGCCTCCAGGGGCATCCGCGCATTCACCGCCATTCTCATCATCGTCATGATGCCCATTTACGCCGCCGCCGTCCTGAAGGGTGGCGTGAACTCCCTGGCGACCGTCATGGGCCTGAACGAGTTCTACAACTACATCCTGATTGCGCTGTCCATCATCGTGGCCTTCTACGTCGTCTATGGCGGCATCATCGCGGTCATGTACAACGATGCCCTGCAGGCAGCCGTCATGTTCATCGGGATGGCCGTCATCCTGCTCGTGACCTTCTACACCATGGGAGGGGTCGCCGAGGGGAACGAGTCCCTGTCCAATCTTTGGGACGCTAAGATAGGCGAGTCCGGGCTGGGGGTGCTGCCGGGGTTCAACGGGTGGACCGAAACGGCTTCGTTCGGGACGAAGGAGTGGATGACGGTGGTCACCACGTTCTTCCTTGGCGTGGGGATCGGCGCGCTGACGCAGCCCCAGCTGGTGGTCAGGTACATGTCGGCCAAGAGCGACAGGGACCTGGACAAGTCCCTGATCATCGGATCCGTGTTCATGTTCATCATCGTCGGGGCCGCCTACACCGTCGGTCCCCTCACCAACGTCTACTTCGACAACCTCTACGGCCTTACCTCCGCCCAGTACATGGGCGAGCTCGGCCTGGGCACGGACTTCATCATCCCCCAGTACATCCTGGAGGTGTTCCACGACATCACCTTCGGCGACGTGTTCATCTCGCTGTTCCTGCTGTCCCTGGTCTGCGCCGCGATCTCCACCATCTCCGCCCTGATGCACACCATCGGCGGAGCCGCGGGGTACGACCTGTTCACGCTGTGGCAGAACAAGAAGGGCAACATGAGGGGGGACTCCCAGAACGTCAGGGTCAACAGGATCTGCATCGTGCTCATCCTGGTTATGGTGGTCGTCTACTGCTACCTCATGCCCAAGGACATCATCGCGAAGGCCACGTCCGTGTTCATGGGGCTCACCGCGGCTGCTCTATTGCCGGCGTACTTCCACGGGATATACTCGAAGCGCCCGTGCAAGAAGGCCGCCATCTACAGCATAGTGGCCGGAACCGTGTCTTACATGGTCATGGCGCTGTTCATCAATGCGGGGACCTCGGTGTTCCTGCCCATCTGCAAGATCATCACCGGCAACGCGGTGCTGTTCCCGGATTCCATAGTCGCCTACCTGGACCCGCTGGTCGTGGCCCTGCCGCTGTCCATCGTGGTGATGGCGGTCTCCCTCCTGGCGTTCAGGCGCGCGGAGGAGCCCGAGCCGTTAACGGCGTGACTAAACGATTTGCTGGCGCTAAGGGGCGGTTCATATACCGCCCCCGGCTTTTTCCATCATGACAACCAATTACTCGAGGGGGCTCGAGCTCCTGGAGGACAAGCACAACATAGGCGTGATCCTCATGCTCTACGCATGCGGACCCAGCAGGAAGACCAGGATCTACCAGGAGGTATCGGGGGTGGGGAGCATGCCAAGGAAGCTGGCTAGGCTCGCGGAGGCGGGAATACTCTCTGTCGGCGAGAGGGACGGGTGCACCGAGTACTCCCTGACCAGCGGCGGGAGGCAGATCGCATCGGACCTCTTCCGCATACGCGAGCACCTGCTCCGCGCATCCGTGGTGCAAGAATAAAATACGCCCGCGCGTTTGAAGGGGCATGGATGCTGTTGAGCTGGGCAACGTCTCGGTGGTACGCGGAGGGAAGCACATCCTGAGCTCCGTGGACCTGCGCATAGCGCGCGGCGAGAACGTGGCCATCATAGGGCCCAACGGCTCAGGGAAGACCACCCTGGTCAAGCTCATCCGCGGCGAGGTGCTCCCGTACTACGACGAGGACGACCCCGCGACCTTCAGGCTGTTCGGCCTGGAGAGGTGGAACGTCTTCGAGCTCCGCTCCAGGATGGGGATAGTGTCCATGGACCTCCAGGGGAGGTTCAGGGAGGAGACCACCGTCAGGGAGGTCATAGAGTCCGGGTTCTTCAGCAGCCTGGACGTGTTCCGCTGCAGCACCGTGACGCCGGCCATGGAATCGGCCGCGGAATCGGCGGCCAGGACATTGGGCATCGAAGGGCTCATGGACAGCCCCATCGGCGTGGTGTCCCTGGGGGAGATGCGCAGGGCGCTCATCGCCAGGGCACTGGTGACGGAGCCAGAGATGCTGGTCCTCGACGAGCCCATGACCGGTCTCGACATATCGATGAAGAGCCGCTTCAGGGCGATGTTCGACATCCTGATGGAAAACGGGGTGTGCATCGTGATGGTCACCCACGACCTCACAGACATCCCCGTCGGCATCCGCCGCATCGTCATGGTGAAGGACGGGAGGATCATCGCCGACGGCCCCAAAGACGAGCTTCTCACCGATGCTGAGGTGTCGGAACTGTACGGGGAAGATATAAGGGTCGAATGCGATGACGGGATATACCGCATGCATATCGCGGGTTCGGTGATCGGATGAGGTACATTTGCTCCCAGTGCGGCAAGGAGATCCCTGCGGATTCTGACTTCTGCTACGCATGCGGGGCGATGAAGGACAAGGCCCTCACCCTCGACGAGGGGGGCGGCGAATCCACGGCGATGACCTGCCACAAGTGCGGCGAGCCGCTCACCGGCAACGAGGACGTATGCCCGAAATGCGGCACGCCCCTCGTCAGGGGGCTGCCCGAGGAGGTCAGGAAGAAGGCCATGGTGGCGCTCCTGCTGGCCCTGGTGCCGGGATTCTTCAACATATTCGGCCTGGGGCACATCCTGATGAAGCAGTACATCAGAGGGGGGATGTTCCTGGTGATCTCCGGGGTCCTCTGGCTGATATACCCCGGATACACCGTGGCCCCCTCGTTCGCCATCATGTTCATCAGGATCATAGCGTTCATGTACCAGCTGTTCGACCTCTACCGCGTCATCTACTCATCAGGGGCGAAGCGATGGACTGGACCGAGAAGTACAGGCCCCAGAACCTGGACGGCGTGCTCGGGAACCCGACGGCCGTCAACACGCTCAGAGCCTGGGCCAGGTCATGGCAGCACGGCGTGCCCGAGATGAGGGCGGTCGTGCTAATGGGCCCCCCGGGGATAGGGAAGACCACCTCGGCCGAGGCCCTGGCCAGGGAGATGGGCTGGGGGATCGTGGAGATGAACGCCTCCGACCAGCGCACCGGCAAGGACATAGAGCAGGTCGCCAGGAAGGGCTCGCTGTTCAACACGTTCTCCGACGACGGGAGGTTCATGAAGGCCAGCGAGGGCGGGATGAAGCTGATCGTCCTCGACGAGGCGGACAGCCTGTTCGGCAACGCCGACCGCGGAGCGGTCCCCGTGATAGACAAGCTCATCCAGACCACCATGCAGCCGGTCATACTGATCGTCAACGACTTCTACGCGCTAAGCAGGAAGAGCTCCGCGGTAAAGTCCTCGACGCTGCAGATCACATTCAAGAAGCCGCAGGCGGCGACGATCGCCAAGGTCCTGATGGCCATCGCCGAGAACGAGGAGGTGAACCTCCCCCAGGAGGTCGCCCTGAAGATCGCCGCCAGCGCCGACGGGGACATGAGGGCCGCCGTCAGGAACCTGGAGTCCCTGTCCCTGGGCACCGGGACCATCACGGAGGAGATGGCCGACCAGCTGTCCCCCAGGGACAACCGCACTGACATGTACGCCGTGATGTCGGCCGTTTTCAGGAGGGACGACCCCTCGGCGGCCAGGAGGCTGTACATGGAGGTGGATGCGGAGCCGGGGGAGCTCCAGCTGTGGCTGGACGAGAACCTTCCATTCGAGTACAGGGACAGGGGGGACCTCATGCGCGGGTACGAGAAGATGTCCCGCGCCGATGTCTTCCTGGGCAGGGTCATGAGGAGGCAGTACTTCCGCTTCTGGTCCTATGCCACCGACCTGATGACGATGGGGGTTGCCACCGCCCGGTTCTCCGGCGAGACCAGCCATGACAGGATCAGGTTCCCGATGTACCTGTCCAAGATGGCCAGGAGCAAGGCCGTGAGGCAGAACAGGAAAGAGACCCTCCTCCTGGTCTCCCAGTACGCCCACACGTCCACCAGGAGGGCGTCCCTGGACGTCCTGCCCTATCTGAGGCAGACCATGATCAACGACCCGTCGTCCAGGGTCCCGCTGGTGTGCGCCATCGGCCTCGAGCCCAACCACACCGGGTTCATCCTGGGCAAGAAGACGGATTCCAAGGAGGTGAAGGCGATATACGCCGAGGTGGCAGAGGTCCTGGAGCAGAGGCGCCTGGAGTCCCAGCGCACGTCCGGGGATTACGTCCCCCCGGCCCCTGCGGAGCCCGAACCGCAGCTGCCCGCCGCCAAGCAGAAGCCCACAGGCCAGAAGAGCCTTTTCGATTTCCGAGTGATCAAATGGACGAGGCATACCGCGAGCTCCTGACGAAGCAGCAGTACAGGCTGTACAACGACCATGCCGCCGTGAAGCTCTGCCACTGGATGAAGGAGAGCATGCTCCACGAGCGCCACTGCTACAAGCAGGACTTCTACGGCATCAGCAGCCACAGGTGCCTGCAGATGACCCCAGCGATCAACACCTGCAGCCACATGTGCACCTTCTGCTGGAGGGTCCAGGAGAACGACTTCGAGGTCAAGGACTGGGCGGAGCCCAAGGAGATGCTGGACGCATTGATCGCCCACCAGAGGAAGCTGGTCTCGGGGTTCAAGGGGGACCCGCGCTGCGACATCAGGATGTTTGAGGAGGCCTGCAACCCCAACCAGGTCGCTATATCCCTCGCAGGGGAGCCCATAACGTACCCGTACCTGTCGGATTTCATCAAGGAGTGCCATTCCAGGAAGATGACGACATTCCTGGTCACCAACGGCACGTTCCCGGAGAGGCTGGCCGCCCTGGACGAGCTTCCGATGCAGCTGTACGTCACGGTCGCCGCCCCCAACGAGGAGGTCTACCGCAAGGTGTGCAGGCCCAAGTCCCCCGACGGGTGGTCCAAGCTCATGGAGACTCTGGAGCTCCTCCCATCGCTGGATACCAGGACGGTCATCCGCCACACACTGGTGAAGGGGTCGAACTTCGGATGGGAGAAGGAGTACGCGGCCCTGGACAGGATCGCGGACCCGGACCTGATAGAGCCGAAGGGATACGTGTTCGTCGGAGGCTCGAGGCAGAGGCTCACCATCGACTCCATGCCGTCTTTCTCGGAGATAAGGGAGTTCTCTCAGCGCCTGGGCGGGATGGTCGGGATGGAGATACTGAAAGAGGCTCCCGACAGCAGGGTCCTGCTGTTGGGGAGGCCAGGCATGGAGCTGGACGTCAGGAAGCTCCACGGTATGTGAGGGGGGGTCCCCCCTCAGAAGATGTAGCCGGCGTACGCAAGGTACGCGATGGCGATTATGTGCAGGACCAGGAACAGGTAGACCAGCTTGAACTTCGGCTTGCGGGTCTTGTGCCTGACGAGCTGCATCCCGGCGGTGGCGCCGAACGGGCCGAAGAAGGCGATCGCGATGAGGGTGGCCTCGGGGGTCCTCCACTTGTCGTTCTTCGCCTTGTGCTTGTCCCATACGTACATCAGGAATGCCACGATGTTCAGGATGATGTACACGGCCAGGATGGCCAGTTTTATCATCTGGTCCATCGGATCACTTCAACCTGGCGATGAAGTCGTCGACGGCCTTGGGGAAGCCCGCCTCGTTCATCTCGGGGGCCTTTTTGTTGAAGTAGACCGCGTCGGCGAGGCCCAGCTTCTGGGAGACCGCGGCGCACTGCTTGTCGCCCTTCTCGTCGTTGTACATGCAGGAGATGAACAGGAACAGCCTCTTCTCGTTGAGCTCGTCCTTCATCTTGTCCAGGAAGTCGACCAGGGGCGCGTAGGGCTTCCCGGCGTGGATCCCGGTACCGAACACGATGGTGTCGAAACCGCTGACGTCTATCGTGCTGAGCTCCTTGAGGTTGAAGATGTCCGCGCCGGTCTGTTTCGCTATGTATTCGGCGAGCTTCTTGGTGTTCTTAGTCATTCCAGTAGCATAGATGACTGCTATGTTGCTCATTCAAATCACTCCCATCCAGAAGCCCAGAGCATGGGCTCCGTGTGATGGTGCAATGACTACAACAATTTTATATTTTGCCATGAAAAGCCGGGGTCTGGCACATTCGCTCAGAGCCGGTCATGGAGCGGATGGTGTGGAGCACCGCGTCGACCGCGCTCGGGACCGCCTCCTCGACCGGAGGGGTCATGGTCTCCGACATTGTCTTGATGTCGGCCACCTCGACGGCCACGAAGCGCACCTCCCTGGGCATCACATGAGCCTCCATCCTGCGGCCGATCTTGAGGGCCGTGGGAAGGTTGACATCATGGGTCGCCGCCTCGGCCACCTGCTCCTCGAAGTCCTTCTCGGTGTACAGCTGGACGGTGCCCGGCTCGTATTCCATGGTCTGGATGGCATCGACGATGACTGCGTAGTCGAAGCCCTCTATGACCGGCAGGATGTCCAGGCCGCCGATGGCCTCCTGGAAGCACTCCACTCCATCGAGCCCCAGCCTGGAGATCTCCTCGGACACCCTCAGACCAACGGCGTCATCGCACATTATCGGGCTCCCCAGCCCTACCACGGCCACCCTGATGCCTTCCATGGGCCTCGGTATGCATGGGGCGATAATAACATTCCCCTCCCCGTTGCCACCCCAAGCTAGATAACTCATCGAACCATACGGTTGGGGCATGGGGTACCCAGTAGAATGCATCGGGAATGAGCGGTCCCTCGAGCTCCGCGAACTATGCGGGGGCAAGCGCCTATACGACGCCAAGGCCGATATCGACGGCATATGCGTCCAGCTGTTCACCGAGGACCGCGAGACCGTCAGGATGTGGAACGACAACTTCTACCACATGTCCGACAGGGTCAGGGCCCATGCGAAGTTGTACTGCATCAAGGACGATTCCTGCCCGATGCATGTGGAGTACGACCTGGAATCATCCATACTGTTCCTGTTCAACTTCGACTACTACGGCTGGATCAAGAGCATAGCCCTCGGAGTCGCGGGAAATATCCTGGAGGACGCACACGGCATCCACCCGGTGCACGGGGCCGTTCTCGACGTGGACGGGGAGGGCGTGACCCTCATAGCCCCGTCCAAGACCGGCAAGACGACCCAGTCCTGGGGCCTGCTGAGGCTGCCCAACACCCGCCTGATATCCGACGATTGGTACTTCGTGTCGTTCGGTAGGGGCGCCCCCATGGTATCCGGTTCCGAGAAGAACTGCTACATCGACGCAGACATCGGTGAGGTTTGGAGCGAGTACAGGGAGCTGGTCGAGCAGGTCAGGTTCGACAACAGGGGCCGCGGCATAGGCAACGTCAGATGGGTCGCCGGAGAGGATTCCATTGCCGAGCACACTTCGATGAAGCACATCGTCCTGCTCAAGAGGGATCCGAAGGACCCGGAGGTTGTGCGGGAGCTCGCAGCGGAAGAGGCATTGGCCTACCTTGAAGCCAACGACTTCTGCAACCCGCACCAGCTGGTGAGGAACCCCAACCGCGTCGACAGGCGCAGGGAGTTCTTCAGGAGGTACCTGTCGGAATGCACAGTCCACATGATCAACACCATCCGCCCGGCGGAGGAGACGCAGGCCGTCATCCGCGAGGCCATAGGGAGGGGAGGACAATGAAGAGCGAGGCCGGCAACGGCAAAACCAAGCACTCCGGCGTTGCCGGGAAGCTGTCCAGGGAGGAGAAGGTACTGGACAGCGGATACAACAAGAAGCGCGCATCGAAGGTCGAGAACGAGTTCCTGAGGTCCGTCCTCATCAGGTCGGTGCTGGCGATCATCATCGTAAGCGTCATCATGTTCGTGGTGGTAATAGTCATGAACAGGGTATGGCCGGCCGAGGACTATCTGAACAACCTGTTCTGCAACGTGCTCGCCATGGTGTTCATCGTCGCTTTCGTGGACACCATCGTCACATCCAACGGCGAGGGCAGGAGGAAGAGAGACGAGGCCAGGGCCATCCTGCGCCACAACAGGATCATCCAGCCAGACATCGACATGTACCTCGTCAGGAAGAACATGGTCATCACCCCCAACGGCACCGCCGTCAGGAAGTTCCAGGTCCAGTCAGATTTCAAGGTAAGCGACATGCGCGACATGTACGGCGCATCGGAGCTGGTCTCCGATGTGGGGATCTCCAAGATCAACAGGTACGCCCACTACCAGCTGCAGCTGAAGAGGGACTTCGAGCACCTGGTCCAGGGCGTGGACTTCACCAACTACCCGGAGATCTCCGAGGTCTGCATGAAGTTCATCAACGCCACGTCCTACGGCGAGGCCGCCCTTGAGGCCGTCGTCGGCTACGAGGACGCCCGCGCCGGGACCAGGTCCATGAGGACGATGGTCGTCGGTATGATCAAGGACGAGCCGGACAACGGCAGGTTCATGGATGCCAACCCGACCATGAAGAACGTCTACCTGGTGCACCAGATGATCATGGAGCAGCAGGAGGCCGTGGCCGAGTACATCCGCCTCATCAGGGTCCTCGCCGAGAAGGAGCCCACCGAGGCCAGGCTCCTCAACCAGGACTACGAGTGAACTGAATTTCTGGAGGATGTCTAGGGGCATCCTCCTCACTTAATTCAATCGGATTCCTGTTAACCGGGACCTATTGGCATATTAAGCCTTCATTTGTAAAATATCCATTAATGCCAGAGTGTTGCATATATTCCAGATAATTTCTTTTTGTAGTTTATGAAACGTTCAGTGATTGGGATTGTTTTTATACATTGGATTAATTGTCCAACTCGATACAATGAACGGCAGCACAAAAATGTTGACGGCAGTTGTTATCTTGATTGTAGTCGTAGCGGCTGGAATCGCTGTATTCTTTGTGCTCAATAACAACAAGGAGTCCAGTGCGGACATTGACGCTGCGCTCGAGGTCTACGGAAACGCGGACAACGACTACAAGATCGACAGTGCCGACAGAAAAGTCATTGAGAAAATTATCGCCAAAGAGGACGGGTACACTCTTGCGAAGTACCCCCTCGCCGACACAAACTACGATGGAACCGTTAACGACAAGGATCTAACGGCCCTCGACAAGATTTTGAAGGGTGAAAAAACAACAGTTTACCACCTCAACTACAACACTGACAAGACGAAGTACCCTGACGGGTCATATGTCGTCTCCACATCCTGGCCTGTCCAGTACTGCGTCGGGAACGGTGGAGGAAACCCCCTAATCATGTACGCCCTCGTCGGCCTCACCAGCGAGAACGTTGTCGGAATTAACTATTCTTCCAGCTCCCCTCCGGACAAGGTCATCTGGCCCGAGTTCGCCGCCATGAAGTCCCTGGGAACCAGCACCAACTACATCACCGAGGGCCTCCTGCAGGAGTGCCTCCTGGCCAACCCCGGCGTCTCCGCGGTCATCACCGGAGACAACAAGATCATGCTCGACGGATCCCAGGGCCTTTCCGAGGCTGACCTCGAGGACACATACGGACTCGATGTCATCAGGATCAGGCACTCCGCTGTCAATCCCGATGAGTACGCCGCAGGGCTCCTCCTGCTCGGTTTCCTCTTCCAGAAGGACACCCAGGCAGTTGAGGTCGCCGAGTGGACCACCGATGTTTACAAGATGATCGACGAGAAGGTCTCCAAGCTCGACGAGAAGGTCAGGGTCACCACCTCCTCCTACTATTATTACTTGAACGCCACCAACTCCGATTACGCGGACTTCGCCGCTTACGGAGGCGGAAACGTCGTCACATGGGAGCAGGCTGCGACCACCATCTACTTTGAGCCTGAGAACGCGAAATACGATCCCCGCGTCTACGAGGACCAGTACCAGGGAGATGTCATTATCGTCTACAGGACCGGTAGTGGATTCCTCAAGGCATCCTGGTACGATGACCCCGACACATGGGACACTGAAAACATGAAGGAACACCTCTCGCATTTCTACAGATTCAAGGCGTACGAGAACAAGAACGTCTACCACACTTCCGGTGATATGCCCATCGTCGCGCGTGTTCTGTACTCTGCTGCGATCATGTACCCCGACCTTATTTCCATGGACAAGGCCGACAAGCTGCACCAGGAGTTCGTTGACAAGTTCCTTGATGGGAAGTACACCGTCAAGGACCTCAAGTTCGTCCTGAGCCAGTCGGAGATCGAAGGGATGTAAGTCCGATGGCCGACGATTCAGTAGAGTCTGCAGTAGACAAATACTTAGAATCGGAGGCAGCACTTGCGGCGGGGTACATCTCCGCCGCAAGGCGCAAACTTCTTATCATAATCCTGATGGCGATTGCCACGGTCGCCATCGCACTCTTCTCACTCACGGTCAACAACTGCGGGCTCAACGTCATAGAGGTCCTCGACCTCATATTCGCCCATCTGGGTGGCGCAACCTATGACATATACACCCCGGAATGGTTCAACGACGTCTACATCTGGGGCAATTCCCTGCCCAGGATGCTCTTCACTGTCCTGGCCGCTGTGGGTCTCGCCGTGGCCGGGGCCTCTATGCAGAGCATGATGAACAATCCGTTGGCAGACCCATATACCGTAGGAGTGTCTTCTGGCGCCTGCCTGGGTCTCGCCGTGGCCGTCGTCGTAGGGCTCTCGGTGAGCTACGGGGACACCGTCGCCATTCTGATGGTTTCGTTCCTATTCTCGCTGCTCCCCCTGGCGGCGATCGTCATATTCGCGCCCAAGACACGCGCCTCCCCCTCCACACTGATCTTGGCGGGAGTGGCGCTCTCGTATCTTTTCAATTCATTCAACACTCTCATCCTGGCGACCGTGGAGTCCGAGACTCTGTCCAAGATATACATCTGGCAGACCGGAACCCTCGGGTCCATATCATGGGAGAACCTCCCGATTGCCTTCATTTTCATTCTGGCCGGCTCGCTGGTCATACTTTACCTGGCTAGACAGCTGAACCTGCTGTCGCTGGGGGACGCAAGCGCCTCATCCCTGGGGGTCGACCCGGACAATCTCCGCATTATCTGCCTCGTGGCGATAGCTTTCATAGTGGGAGCCATCGTGGGATGCGCTGGTGTGATAGGGTTCGTGGGGCTGGTCACGCCGCACATCGTGCGCATGCTGCTCGGTTCTGACAATCGCTACGTGATACCCGCATCAGCTCTCCTGGCGACCATCATGATGCTCATGGCGGACATTGTATGCCGGGCCCTGTCGGAGTATGACAACATCCCCATAGGCGCCATACTTTCACTCATAGGAGCGCCAATATTCCTATACCTGATTATGAGGAGGCACTCCTATGTTTGGCGACGAGGCCGATGCCTACGTCTCCAGGCAGCGCAAGCGTTTACTGATTCTGGTCGGCGTTACCGTGGCTTCGGTGGCCATCGCGCTGTGTTCGATTTCCGTTATTTCGTTCCACATATCGCTGCAGGAGGCCTGGGAAGTCGTCATTAAGCATCTCCAGGGTGTGCCGCTGGACAGCTATTACGACCGCATCAGGGATGAGATAATCTTCAAAGGGACCTTGCCGAGGGCCTTGGGATCGCTGATAATCGGAGCCATTCTCGGAGTCAGCGGAGCGGTGATGCAGTATTGCGTCAGGAATCCTCTGGCCGATCCTTACACCACAGGAATATCCTCGGCCGCACTCTTCGGAGTAACAATCAGCCTGGCTTTAGGGATAATGCTCATCCCGGGTGCTGGGAACATCGGGCTGATTGTCAACGCGTTCGTGTTCGCGATGATCCCCTGCGCTATCATGATATTGATATCGGTACGGAGAAAAACCACTCCCACCATGCTCATCCTGATCGGAATAGGCGTGATGTACCTGTTCACGGCGCTCACCATGGTGATGAAATTCAACGCCGAGCCGGAGATCCTCGAGCAGATCATCGCATGGAGCATCGGGTCCACATCGAAAGTGAATTGGGATGCCATCCCGTACTTGCTGTTCTCCCTGGCGGTCCTATTGACGGGAATAGCCTTCTACAGTAGCCGGCTCGATGTCATGTCATCCGGGGAGAATACGGCCATATCGTTGGGAGCGGACCCCAAGAGGACCAGGCTGATTTGCATGGTCATAGTGTCCGCCTGTACCGCCATTGCGGTCAGTTTCTGCGGGTCCATAGGTTTCGTTGGTCTCATCGTCCCGCATATTTCCAGGCTCCTGGTAGGATCTAAGTCCAGGGCCCTCATACCATGCTCCGCGGCAGTCGGAGCATTGATACTAGTCATCGCCGACGTCCTGTCCAGGTCGTTCGGCGCCGGTCTGCCTGTGGGTGCGATAACCGCAGTCATCGGAAGCCCGGTTTTCCTTTATTTCCTCATCAAGATGAAGACCGGAGGGTGGGGGAGATGAAACCATCGCAGGAGGAATGCACATGCGGTTGGAACTGAATGGAATAGGATTCTCATACCCGAGCAAGGACGTTCTGAAGGATATCACAATCAGCTATGAGGGGGCGCAGCTGATCGCCATCCTGGGCCCTAACGGGGTGGGCAAGTCCACCCTCATTCACTGCATAGACCGTATCCTCAAGCCCACTGCTGGAACGGTCCTCATAGACGGAGAGGATGCTGAAGAGTATCCCATGAAGGAAATGGCGAAGAAGGTCGGATATGTGCCTTATGCGTCCACCGATGTATTCCCCATGAGCGTGGTCGATGCCGTCCTGCTGGGGAGACACCCACATAGCAATTGGAAGTCCACCAGGGAGGACGTTCGCATAGTGTTCACCATGTTGAAGAGGTTGGGCATCGACGATCTGGCCGACAGCCAGTTCAACGAGCTCTCAGCAGGTCAGCACCAGAAGGCGATGCTGGCGCGTGGATTGGTTCAACAGCCGGAAATCATGTTGCTGGACGAACCAACCGCCAATCTGGATGTTAAACATCAGCTCGGTGTGACAAAGCTCCTGCATGAAATCGCCCATGAGGATAACGTCATGGTGGTCATGATTTGCCACGATCTAAACATAGCAGCGAAGTATGCTGATTCCATCATGATGATGAAGGATGGCACCATATTCGCAGCAGGCCCCGTCGATGAGGTGTTCACAGAGGAGAACATCAGCGAGGTGTACGGCGTTAAGTGCCGCATCATCGAGGATGAGGGGCGTCCACACGTGATTCTGCAGGAAGGGTCGGTTCGATCGCCTTATCGCAGCCCTCACGCTGTCGGCCAGCCTGTCGGCATCGAGGTCGTCCAGCCTGAAGTAGGTCCCCTCGAGGGCCTCGGCCAGCCTGACCGCGTGGTCGAACCTCAGGTATCCGAGCCCGGCATCGATGACGATCCACCTAACCTGCGGTATCTTCAGCCCCTCTGCGATCCTCAGGGCCTCCTCCTTGGGGTCCGATCCCTCCCTGAACGTCACGTTCCCGCGCCCGTCGGATATCAGGACGACGTAGCACGCCTCCCCCTGATGGGAGCGGGAGTAGGAGGTCATGAACTCCCCCACGGTGACCAGGGCGTCGGACAGCGGGGTCTTCCCCCCGGTCGGAAGCTCCTCCAGCTTCCTGTAGCTGTACTCCACGGACCTGGTCGGCGGGAGTATGAGCTCGGCGGAGTCCCTCCTGAAGGCCATCATCCCGACCCTGTCCCTCTTGACGTAGCTGTCGCGGAGCATGGAGAGGACGGCTCCCTTGACCGCCGCCATCCTCCTTCTCGCTCCGAGGGACCCGCTGGCATCGACCAGGAACAGTATGGTGCATCCGGAGCGCCTCTCGCGGACCTTCTCCCTGATGTCTTGGGGCTGGATCGATATCGCCAGCCCGCCGTGGTCCCTGGTGCGCTGATACGGCGCCGCGGCCCTTATGGTCGCATCGAAGGCCAGGTCGTGGGTCTTCCCGTCGGGGATCCGGCTGCGGCAGTAGCGGCCCGTGGAGTCCGAGCTCTCGGCCATGGCCCTGCGGCCCTTCCTGCTGGACGTGCGGGCGATCCTCACATTCCCGTCGGCCAGGTAGTCGATGACCCTGAACTGCTCCCCGATCTCGAAGACCATGTCCTCCAGCATCTGCTGGAAGTCCTGCATGTCCGGGGGCTGCGGCGGTTCCCTCTCCCCGTCTTCCCCATCCTGCGGGTCCTCGTTCTGCGGGGTGTCGTCGTCCCGCTGGGGGTCGTCGGGCTCCTCTCTTTCACCCTCATCCTGCTCCTCTGGGGGCTGCGGCGGCGCGGGGGGAGGCTGCTGGAACGGGTTGCGGCGGTGCGCCAGGCATATCATGGCGGCCTCCTCCACATCCTTCTTTACGACCTCGTCCCTGCCGTCGAGCGCGGCAAGGGCCATGGAGGCGTTGACCATGGCGAGGTCCCCGCGGAACCCATCCGCGCCGACCTTCGCGGTCAGCTCGACCGCGACGGCCAGTAGGTCGTCGGATATCCGGACCAGGGGCAGGAGCCTGCGGGCCCTAGCTACCTTCTCACGCTCGGCCTTCTCAGATTCGGAGTACAGCTCCCGGAAACCCTCCGGGTCCTCGTAGAATGCGATGTTCCTTCTTAGGATCTCCTCGTGGGACCCCTCCACGTCCGGGGGGATCGCATATGCGCACACGTCGAACCTGTCCAGGAGGTGCGGGCTGATGTCCGAATCCGAGGGATTCATGGTGGCCACGAGGATGGAATCGAACGAATAATCGGACGAGACCCCCTCCCTCTCGAGGACGACGTGCCCCGAGACGACGCTGTCCAGGAGCTCGGATAGCATGGCCTGGTCCATCAGATTGATGTCATCGACGTAGACGATCCCCCCGTCGGCGCGGGAAAGCAGCCCGTTCTGGGCCACCGCCCGCCCCACGCGCACGGTGGAATCCATGTCCATGCCGCCGAAGAGCTGGTCATAGGTCACGTTGAGCGGGATGTTGACGATCCTTCTCCCGGAGATGCCTCCCATGGCCCTGGAGAGCACGGTCTTGGCCGTCCCCGGGCCTCCCCTGATGAGGACGGTGCGGATCCTGGGGTTCACCAGGGCGCACTCTATGGCGCGCTTGGCATCGTCCATGCCGTAGACGGCCGTGAACGGGAAGCTCACATCGATTGGAGGCATCTCTCGAGCTCCTCGGTGTCGAAGGCGGCCTCCTCGAAGGGGCGCCTCCTGATGCGGTGGGAGAGGACCAGCGGGGCGACCCTGCGGACATCGTCCTTCGTGACCGCCTTCCTCCCCTCGAGGGCCGCGTTGGCCTTCGCGGCCTTCATCATCGTGATGTCTGCGCGGTGGCCGTCTATGCCGAAGCTGGTGGTGACGGACACTATGCCCCTGAGGACGCCGTCATCGGATGTGACATCCGGCAGGATGGAGCGGGCCTTCTCCAGGGAGGCTTTGAGCTCTTCGGACTCCTTCCTGTGAGCCTTCAGGAACCCTTCGGGGTCCGAGTCGAAGGCGATCCTCCTGCGGACCACCTCCATCCTCTGCTCCATGTCGCGGTCGCCGCGCACTTCAACGGAGAGGCCGAACCTGTCCAGGAGCTGCGGCCTCAGATCGCCCTCCTCCGGGTTCATGGTCCCCACCAGGATGAAGCGGGACGGGTGGGAGAACGACACGCCCTCCCTTTCGATGTAGTTGACCCCCATGGCGGCGGAATCCAGGAGCAGGTCGACTATGTGGTCGTCCAGGAGGTTGACCTCGTCCACGTACAGGAGGTTCCCGTTGGCCTGGGCGAGGACGCCGGGCTCGAACTTCTTCTCCCCTGTCTTGAGCACGTGCTCTATGTCCAAAGTGCCGGCCACGCGGTCCTCGGTGGCGCTCAGAGGGAGCTCGATGACCCTCATCCTCCTGGTTACGGGCTTCAGGTCGATGCCGGCGGAGAGCTTCCCCTCGCAGTAGGGGCAGAGCCTGTCCGGGCGGGACGGGTCGCAGTTGAACGGGCATCCGTCGGCCGAGGTCACGTCGGGGAGGACCTGGTTGAGGGACCTCACCGTGGTGGATTTGGCGGTGCCCTTCTCGCCCTTGACGAGGACCCCTCCGATGCTGGGATCCACTATGTTCAGAAGCAGTGCCAGCTTCATGTCTTCCTGGCCTACGATAGATACGAATGGGAACAGCGTCTTCTCCATCTTTTCACCCGCCGAGCTAGTCTTGCTGGATTATGACACCAGGTAACGGTACCGCGGTTATAATCATGTTGGGGGATTAATCCAGCTCGGCTGTCGTTGAGGCCCTCGAGGTCCCCCTCCAGGTCCTCGTAGAGGTCCTGCAGCCTCCGCTTCATGTCCTCGTCGGCGTCCCACATCCCCCTGCCTATGGCTTCCAGCAGCCTGGAGACGACCTCCATCATGGCGTACGGGTTCGCATCCCTGAACCATTCGGCGTTCTCCCTGTCGAAGAGGAAGTTCTCGGCTATCGACTTGTACTCCCAGCCCTCGATTATGTCGGAGGTGGCGTCCCATCCGAAGACGTACTCGGTCATCTTGGAGATCTCCTGGGCGCCCTTGAACCCGTGGGGCTTCAGGCCCTCGACCCACTTCGGGTTGTTGATCTTGCTGCGGAAGATGTACCTGCCCTCCTCGTCGATG
This sequence comes from Thermoplasmata archaeon, assembly GCA_015063135.1. Taxonomy (GTDB): domain Archaea; phylum Thermoplasmatota; class Thermoplasmata; order Methanomassiliicoccales; family Methanomethylophilaceae; genus Methanoprimaticola. Next base: position 60,850 of record SUTA01000002.1, on the reverse strand, counting down.
GTCCTGGTCTTCAGGTTGGACGTATCCGCTGAGAACCCTATCATGGACTCCGGCATCTCCCCCTTCACGGACATGACCGCGGCGTTCAGGCCCCCGAGGTAGGTGTACACGTCGTCGTTGTCGAACATGTCGTACTCCCTGCTGACGCTGTTCTTCACGGTGACGTCCATGCTCATCAGCCTGTGCCTGAACGCGTCCGCCCTCCTGTCACCGTACCTGCCGACCCCGTAGGCGTACTCCCCGTAGTTGCGGTAGATCAGGCCGAGCTCGCCCCTGTCCTGCCAGTCCGAGGTGCTTACCAGGATGTTGGACCCGGCGCCGTATGTGCCGGGGGCGTCCCCGAATATGCGGAACGCGGCATCCTCCCTGGCCCTGTCCTCGGGTATGCCCTCTTCTATCGCCAGCACTATGTCGCGGCGGAGGTTCGCCAGTATGTAGTTCTCCTCCTCGGACTCGTCCAGCCCCATGACCTTCTGGACCGCGCGGTCGATCATCCTGACGAGGTTCGGGAAGGTGTCCCTGAACAGCCCGCTGATCCTCAGAGTGACGTCTATCCTGGGCCTGCCCAGCTCGGAGACGGGGATGACCTCCAGGTCCTTGACCCTCCCGGCGTAGCCGGTCCAGACCGGGCGGATGCCCAGCAGCCAGAGGACGTAGGCGGTGTCGTCGCCCCCGGTCTTCATGGTGTCCGTGGCCCACATCACTATGCCGATGTTCCTGGGGTAGGCGCCGTGCTCGTCGACGTACCTCTGGATCATCTGGTCGGCCATGCGCTTCCCGATCTCCCAGCTGGAGTGCCAGGGGACGGAGTCCGGGTCGAGGGAGTAGAAGTTCCTGCCGGTGGGGAGGATCTGGGCCCTGCCCCTCGTGGGGCATCCCGACGGGCCCGGTTCGATGTACTTGCCCTCGAGGGCGTCCATTACGCTGGATATCTCGTCGCCCATCCTCATCAGGTTGGGGTGGATGCTGCCGCATATGAACGAGACGGCGGAATCGACGTCCCCGGAATGGTAGCCCTCTGCGAGCCTCAGGCAGTCCTCCTCGCGGAATCCGGCCGCGTCGAACGACTCTATGAGGGATTCCGTCCTGGTCTCCACGTCCTCCAGGACCTGCCCCTTGAGGAGCCCGGTGCGCCCGTCGGTCTGGGATGGGTTGTTCTGGATGTCCAGGATGTCGTATCCCAGGGATTCGGCTATGGCGCGGCGCAGGGAGGGGACCTCCCCGTTGTCCACCCTCACCATGCTGTAGACTTTCTCCTGGAGCCTCTTGCCTTCGGGGACGTCGCCGAGGATGTGAAGCCCGTCCTTGATGAGGTTCTCCTTGATGTCGATGACGTAGTCGTAGATCCTGTCTACGGCGCCGTCCAGCTCCTCGTCCGTGCAGTCCGGGGACAGGCGGGCGTCGTCGAACATCTCCATCCTGCCCAGGACCTCCCTGATCTTCCCGAGGATGAGGGCCTGGTTCTCCGTCTGCATCTGGGTCCTGGCGGCCATGTAGTTCTGCAGGACGCCCTCCAGCTCCAGGATGTCGTCGTAGCTCCCGGAGCGGGCCATGGACGGGATCATGTGGTCGACGATCACGGCCGCGGAGCGCCTCTTGGCCTGGGTCCCCTCCCCCGGGTTCCCTATGATGTACGGGTAGATGTCCGGAAGCGATGCGAGGATGTAATCGGGGCAGCAGTCCTCCCCGAGCGCCACGGCCTTGCCGGGCAGCCATTCGAGGGTCCCGTGGGTCCCGACGTGGATGACGGCGTCCGCCCCGAAGTCGTGGCGGAGCCACTTGTAGTAGGCGTAGTACTGGTGCGGATGGACGACGTTGGGGTCGTGGTAGTCGGCCTGCAGGTTCCTGCTCCGGTCCGGCTGGAAGCCCACCAGGATGTTGCCGAAGACGGTGCCCGGCACGATGATGTCCTTCCCAGAGGTGTAGACGTCTCCCGGGGGCTTCCCCCAGTCCCTGTCAATCGCATCCCTGGCCTTCTCCGAGAGCTCCCTGTACCATACGTCGTACTGCTCCGGCGGGATGAGGTCGACGGAGCGCTTCCTGACCTCGCCGTCGGACAGCCATTGGGTGTCGTTAGTGAGCCCGGCCTGCAGTATCCCTACGAGCTCCTCGGAGTCCTCGGGTATGTGGTCCCCCACGTCGTATCCGCGCTCCCTCATGCTGCGGAGGACGTTCACGACGCTGGCGAAGGTGTCGAGGCCGCTGGCCCCGCCCATGTCCGCGCTCTTCGCGGGGTATTGGTAAAGGAGGATGGCCACCCTCCTGTCGCTATTGGCCTTGCGGCGTAGCCTCCCCCACATTATGGCCATATCCGCTATGCGGAGGGCCCTGTCGGATATGCTCCTGCAGCAGCGGCTGTTGTCCGGCCCGGTCTCGGTGCTGGAGCAGGGGACGGTGATTATCTGGCCGTCGAACTCCGGGTGCGCCACGCTGTACGCCACCTCGGAGGGGCTGAGGCCCTCAAGGCCGTCCGCCCATGTCTCCTCGGACGAGCTGAGTATCATGGCCTGTAGCACGGGCACACCGTACCTCATGTAGAAATTGTCCTCGCTGACCTGCTCTCCCGCTCCCGGGGTGGCGATGAGGGTCTGGCTGAAGCTCATGGTGTTGATTATGCAGTCCAGGACGGGCTCGCCGTCCCTGGTGAGGTCCTCGCCGAGCAGCCTCTTGATGCCCTTGGAGCGGTCGATCTTGTCCTCCTGGGTGTTGAAGAACAGGGGGACGGGGCTCCCGCCTAGCTCCTGGACGGCCTGGATCAGACCGTCTATGTGGTCGGTGTTGCCGTTGGTCCACTGCTTCTGGTGGAAGAATATGCCTATGGTGACCTTTGAGCGATCCAGGCTGTCGATGAAATCCGGGATCGAGTGGTCGTCCGACCCGGGCATGTATATGCCCTCGGTCAGCGGGTGCTCCGGCTCCGGCAGCGGGATCTCCTGGCCGCCGAACCTGTTCAGTGCCCATTCGACGATGCCCCTGAAGTTGCCTTCGCCCCCGAGCACGGAGTAGGCCATCACCAGGTCGTAGTCGGAATCGGAGCACAGGAACAACGGCCTGTACTTCTCCGTGACCGGCCTGTCGGTGCAGACGAGATGGGTGCAAACGCGATAGGTGATCAGGGCCTCCTCGATCCTGTCGAACTTCTTGCAGTAGGAGGTGTCGCCGTGGACCTTGATGGTCACGAAGTCGGCCTTCGCTATGATTCCCAATGCCTCTGCGAGCAGAAGGGGGTCCTCGTCCAGCTCCGGGCCGTCGAAGTTGCGGTATTCGACGTCGTACCCCATGCCGATGACATCTGACACCGCCTTGTTCATCAGGTAGCTGTCGCTGGTGCCGATCGAGATGTTGACGTACCTCATCCGCTCTCCTCCGCTCTGTTGGATGCAATCTCCAATTAGGATGTTATCTCCGATGCGATATATTTACCCTGACGGGCGGTCGCCATGACCAGCATCATGGATAGTTAGTTTGATTTATGTATTGGAAGAATAATCCAGGCGATAGTACACGGTGACATACGATGGGGGACATAATCGTCATCGAGGACCTCGTCAAGACCTTTGGGGACAAGAGGGCGCTGGACGGCCTCGACCTGAGGGTCGGGGAGGGCGAGTTCTTCGGATTCCTCGGGCCCAACGGCGCCGGCAAGACCACTACCGTCAGATGCATCTCCACGCTCGTCCGCTTCGATTCCGGGAGGATCTTCGTGGACGGCATCGACGTATCAGAGGACCCTATAAGGGCCAAGGACCGCATGGGCGTCATCCAGCAGCAGATCTCGCTGGACAAGGACCTGACCATCAGGGAGAACATGATATCGCATGCGATGTACCATCTGATCCCGAAGAAGGAGAGGGAGAAGCGCATCGCGGAGCTCACCGAGTACTTCGGGCTCCAGGAGTACCTGGACAAGCCCGTGGACTCCCTGTCCGGAGGCTGGAAGAAGCGCGCCGCCATCGTCTGCGCCATGCTGCACCAGCCCAAGGTCCTCTTCCTCGACGAGCCCACATCGGGCCTGGACATCAACGCCAGGCGCCTGCTCTGGGACGTCCTGAGGAGCCTCCACCAGAGGGGGACCACCATCTTCCTGACCACCCATTACATCGAGGAGGCCGAGTCCCTGTGCGACCGCGTCGGGATCATCAACCACGGCAAGGTCATAGCATTGGACGAGCCCAGGGTGCTCTGCGACCGTGTCGGGTCGACGGCGGTCGAGTACATGGAAGGCGGCAAGACCCAGTACAGGTACTTCAAGAGCAGGGAGGAGGCCAAGGAGTTCGTTTCCTCCCTGGACGATGCGGATAACGTGACCATCAGGAACACCAACCTCGAGGACGTGTTCGTCGAGATGACCGGAACAAGCGTGGGGTCGCAGAAATGAGCAACGTTCTGCTGCAGACATATTACGTCGCCTGGGGCGACATTATGTTCCTGAAGCACAACTTCTTGAACATCCTGGTGATGAGCGTCATGACGCCCCTCCTGTACCTTATAGCTTTCGGCTACGGGCTCAGGAGCGGGTCCACCGACATCGGCGTGTCCTACGTGGCCTTCGTCATCCCTGGTATCGTCGCCCTGTCTTCGCTGTCCTCGTCGTTCGCATCTACATCCACCAGGCTGAACGTCCAGAGGCTGTACTACAAGAGCTTCGACGAGATGATGCTGTGCCCGCTGAGCCTGACCGCCATAATCCTGGGGAAGAGCACCCTCGGATTGATCCGCGGACTGATCAGCTGCTTCATAATGTATGCCCTGGGGCTCTTCCTGGCCCCCGAGCTGTCCCTGAACCCGCTGCTCATCGTCATGGTGATAATGTCATGCGTGACGTTCTCCATGCTGGGGCTGATGGCCGCGATGCTGGCGAAATCCCATCAGAGCATGGCCACCTTCAACAGCCTGGTCATCCTGCCGATGACCTTCCTGTGCGGCACGTTCTTCTCGGTGTCCTCCCTGGACCCCGTCTTCCAGGGCATATTGTACTGCCTCCCGCTCACACATTCCAGCCTGGCCATAAGGTCGGCCGCCCTGCCGGATTACCTCGACTTCGAGTGGGTCTCGGCTCTGGTGATGGTGTGCTTCATGGTGGCGTTCTTCCTGATAAACTACTACCTGCTGAAGACGAGGAAGTTCCGATCGGCGCTGGAAGTCATGGGGGATGGCGTAGGATATCCTCATGGAGTCCACGCCGACATCGCACCCCAGCACCAGGATGCCGACCCCGGCCTTCTCCGCCTCCTCCAGCGCCTCCCCGAACTCGGGGTCGGTGGCGTAATTCGGGGCGAAGGATCTCATGTGCGGCATCTGGACGACGAACGCCGCGTAGGCCTCGTAGCCCTCCCTCACGCATTCCATTAGCCCCCTGATGTGTTTCCTGCCCCTTTCCGTGGGGGCATCGGGGAATCTGCAGCGGCCGTCGCATTCCAAGGTCACGCCCTTGACCTCGACGAAGATCCTCCTCTCCCCGGATTCTATGTAGAAATCGAACCTGGAATCCCCGTGGGTATGCTCCGGGTGCACTGTGGGATGCTCCCCGAAGAAGCCGGATTTCAGGATGTACTCGCCGAAAGCCTTGTTCGGGGCCTGGGAGTCGATGTTAATCAGCAGATTGCCCTTGTACGCCGCGATGAGGTCGTAAGCGGTCTTCCTGTCTTCGAAAGGACCGGCCAGGATCACTTTGGCCCCGGGAACGAGAATCTCATTGCAGCGGCCGGTGTTCTTCACATGGACCGTTTCCGTGCGGCCTCCGACCTCAACCTTGGCGATGAACCTGTTGGGGCGGCTTATGAATGTTCCACTTTCGATGTGCTTGTAATACATGTGCAACACGCACTGTTTCAGAGATACTGCCAGTTTTTTTTGAAGGTATCTGATGATGCATTAATGAAAAGTTCAGCATCAAACGGAGATGAGACCCTCTATGGCCTTCAGATGCTCCACCACCTGGTCGCCTTTTCTGGTCAGGTCTATCTGCATCGCATGGGATATCGGGACCAGGCTCTGCTTGATGAGGCCGTGCTCCTCCAGGACGGCCAACTTGCCGGGCATCCCGTCATTGTTGGCGACCCCGTTGTACAGCTCCATGCGCGTGCATCCGCCTCTGTCATGGACGAACAGCAGTATGCTGAGCATGTGCTTCTTCTCGAACATCAGCAGCTCATAGCCCATGCGTTGGAATCGTCTACCGGATAGAAAAACCAGATAGTGGAAACGGTGCTGTAAGGTGTATACACCAGGGAGTAAACGTATAGTACAGCCACCCGTAATGATCGGACCCGTTCCGGATGGGTCGGAACCGGGGATGATAAGACGGACACGGCATTAATATGGGTATTGGCGGGAGGGTTCCTGGAGCCGGTATGGGTGATCGGCCTGAAGAGGCTGAACGAGAGGAGGACACTTCCCAACATTCTGTTCGCGGGGACGTTCATGATACTGAGCCCCCTGTTCCTCTCCTTCGGGATGAAGGACATGGGGATGGGCATAGCCTACTCCATTTGGACAGGGGTGGGGGCGGTGGCCACGCTCGCTGTCGGGTATCTGATGTACCATGACGACATGGATCTCAGGAAGATCGGCTTCGCATCGCTGATAGTGGCGGGCGTCATCGGCATCGAGCTGTTCTCGGGGGCATCCGCATGAGGATGAATGGCTGGACCCCCGTACTGCTGGGAGGGGTCTTCGAGACCGGGTGGTCGGCGACGATGAGGATGTCGGACGGCTTCACGGACCCTGTGTTCGACGTTCTGACGCTGTCGCTCCTGTTCATCAGCACATGGTTGCTGAACATGGGCTTGAAGACGGGTCTTCCCGTGGGCGCCAGCTATGCCGTCTGGGTGGGGGTGGGGGCGCTGGGCTCAATCATCGTCGGCTTGGCCGTGTTCGGTGAAGCCATCGGTAACGAGGGACTCCTGTGCCTGGGGATGATCGTAGCCGGAGTCGTCGGCATGAACCTCGTCTCAGGAGGGGACGAGAAGGCATGAGCAGGGCTAATGCAACAGTTGAAAACAAGCGCTTTTTGTTGGACAGTCTTCCCGAATCCATCTGAATCACGGCGCCTAACCGATATACGCGACTTCTGTACATAAAATTAGGTAGGTTATCTATCCAGGCAATTCCCGAGAAATCGCCATCTCTACCGGAATCCTCCGGTTTTGAACCATATCGCACTTGGGTATCTGCAGAGTTGATGCCATCCTTAATAACAGACGACGGGATTCTCCTCCCATGGACGGTCCAGCAGCCAATGTGCGTTACGCTTCGCCCGATGCTTTGAAAGGCATCGTCATAGTCCTCGTCGTCTTGGTGCACATCGTGCTGCTGGCCAACACCGGAAGCGAAGAGGGAAGGACAAAACCGCTCGTTATGCAGATCCTGTACCTCGGCCTGATGGTGTTCTTCCTGCTGTCTGGATACTTCTACAGGCCTGGCAGGACCATAATGGATAACATCAAGAAGCGTGCCCTCCAGCTATTGGTGGCGCTCGTCATCTGTTCTGTCGCATTGCCCGTAATAACATACTGCTGGCTGGCGCTGATGGGACAGTCCTCCGACATCTCGAACATCTTCGACGCGTTCATAGAGTCCATGAATCTGAACGATCTCTTCGTGAAAGCGGGTCTGGATCCCACCCATGCCGCATGCTGCACATCTGTCGGCTACTACTATCTCTGGACCATGATGGGCGGGTTCCTGATTTTCTACACTATTGCGAATTATGTGATGGAGGACTACAGGAAGATAGCCGTCGCCATCGCCGCGCTGCTGGGTGTGACCGCGCTGATCATGATATTCTGGGACGTCAAGATGCCGTTCCAGATCCACCTGGCGCCCATAGCAGCATGTTTCATGCTGATAGGGGCTACTCTGGCCAAGGTCGACCTTTTGGATAGGATCGAATCCTTCGAATGGAGGTCGGGAAGATACTGGCTCCCCCTGATTGTATGCCTGGCCGTGGGCGTAGGCCTGAGCTTCCTATTCCCCCCGGGAGTCAAGTTCGATTATCTGGAGTTCGGAGAGTACGGCGTATGGTCCCTGTTCCCGTATGTTGTAGAAGCGGTCTGCATGTTCGTCGTTTACCTCTATCTGGCCTTGCTTTTCTCGAAGATTCCTATGCTGTCCAAGCCGATAGTGATCGCAAGCCAGCACAGCATGGGGATCCTGCTCCTGCACGGATTCATCGCGACCATCCTCATCGCTCCGTTCTTCGTCATACCTACGACGAGCTGGTTCCCCACGGACATGACCATGGTGCAGAGGGCGATAGTGGCATTCGCAACGCTCATACTGTGCATAGTCATCTGCAGGTACGGACCCAAAGTGATTGGCAGGGTACGCAAAAAAGAAGCGGAGAGCCGAGTCAGACATCGATTCAAAGCTTTGACCGCTACCCGATGTTTTGTTCGCAGTTTCAAATACTGAATCCGAGTCCCCGCCTCCATTGGGCATCAGGATCTCCGTTGGTCGCAGATGCCAGTATGTCAGGCCGTACAATTCACCTGGTGGGAGTTCCAATGTGTCCGCGGTCAGGCCGTTTCTCCCGCTGAATTTGTAGCCAGCCCTCTCGATCATGAGGGCGAACTCGCCCCTGGATGCGAGGAAGATCTCGAACTGACCGTGCAGCCAGTAGTGCTCCCAATCCTTGGGATGGTCGCAGTTGTACATCACCTCGCTCCAGCCGCTCATATACTTGCGGTACAGGAGCATCCTCTTCTCGAATACCTCGTCCTCCCCTTTCCACCTGCCGAATGCGGTGCCGTTCTGGACTTCGCCCTTCCTGTAGGCCGCGATGAATGCCTTGTTCATCGGCCCGAACTCTATATCGACGAAGGACATGTCAATCCCACATCATGTTCTCCATGGTGGCCAGGTCGCCGCCGCACATCCAGCACTTCCCGGAGCCCCAGTTGTTCCTTTTCATCCTCTTCCCGCAGTTGCTGCACTTGCGTGGCTTCTTCCGGATCAAGATGTCCCTGTCGGGGAACTCCACCTCTCCGAATTCGGTGACGTACCCGCAGCTGCAGCCATAGGGCACGTGATAGACCAGGAAGAACGCATCAGGGTTCTGCTCTAGGTACGCTTTCGCATCCTCTCCGAACTTCCCATCGAGGATGTCTGGCCGGAAATGGTTTGGATCGATGGCCCCCATCCCGAGCATGAGCTCCTTGCTCATCCCGCACTTCCTGCATGACACCAGATATCCAACACCCATTCTCTCTCCTCCAAGGTGACGGATGAAGTAAGGGGTGGCGCGTATTTGGATGGTGGCATGTTAGCGATGTTAGCATCCGATCGCTGAAAGAAAGTTGAAAGGGGCCGGATGGCCCCTGTTTTGGTCGGGTCGTTCGGGCGTACAGCCTCTCGGCGACCTCGGAGAGCCCGCTGGAGGAGGATGCGGTCGAGAACGACGCGGAGTTCGATCCGAGGTAGAGGACGAACGCGTTGTTCAGAGAGACGGGCATCTCGATGGCCATCAGCGACTTCGAAGAGGACTTCACCGTCAGGTAGGAGCCGGACGAGGCGGAGACCGTGGAGTAGGTCCCTACGCTGTTGACGCCGCCGCTGCAGTTGAGGCATTCGTTGGTCATGCCCTGGGGGCAGATGACCAGCACCTCTCCGCCACTGAAGGTGTACCCGCTGTCGGTGTCGATGGCGGAGTTGCCTCCGGACGTGCTGACGATTCCCACGACGGCTCCGCTGAACACGATGGCCTTGTACCTCGTGGAGCAGTTGGAGTCGATCCCGTCGCCGCCGGCGTACACCATCACGTACCCTCCCGAGAGGGTGATGGTCCCGCTGGAGTTGATGCCGTCGTCGGATGACCTGATGTAGACGCTGCCGTCGCTCACGGTAACGGACGAACCCTCGATGCCCTCGTATGACTTCGAGATGGACATGTTGCCGCCGCTGATGTTGACGGCCCCGTCGCCGTGAATCGCATCGTCCGAGGAGGAGAGGGTCACAGTGCCTCCGGAGATGGTCACGTTTCCCGACCCGTAGGATCCAGACTCCAGCTGCACATCGCCGTTGGCGTGGACGGCGTCGTCGTAGGAGGCCACGGTGACGGTGCCCCCGGCGATGGTCACGGAGTTGTCCGCCTTGATTCCCTTGCAGGAGAACGAGACGCTGGGGCTGGGGTTGCTGTCGGGCCCGGGCTGGTTGAAGCTGGGGCCTCCACGGTTACCGCCCCATCCGCTGCCCGGCGCACTGCCTGGGCCGAATCCTGCATCAGTGATGGTGCCTACCTCGGATGCGGTGGCTCCGGCATAGGTGGTTATGGTGACGGTCACGCTGTTCCCCTCGGTGTCGTCGATCAGGACGTCGTAGGCGGCGTCGATCCCGTCGCAGTAGGAGTTGATGACGAGCACGGTGTCGCCCTCGTCGGAGTTGATGGTCACCGTGCCCCTCTGGATCCCCTTGGAGCTTACGTCGGTGCTGGTGGTGACTATGCCGTCGCCGGAGGTGGCTGTCAGGCTGATGTTCCCGGATTCGATGGTGACGCTGTCGTTGCCCTTGAGCGCGTTGTCGACGCAGGTGACGCTCAGCGTGAGGTTCTTGACTTTGAGGTCGTCCTTGGACTGTATCCCGTTGTTGTTCTTCGACACCACCGTGAGGGCCCCGTTGCCCTGGACCTTCAGGTCGCAGGTGCAGTAGATGGAGGCGTTGATGGCATCGGAGTCGGTCTGCTCGGAGCGGTTGTCGGTCACGGTGTTCACCGTGCCCTTGGCCGCCGAGATGGTCAGGTTGTTCGCAGAGGTGCACACTATCGGCGCGCTGTAGGAGCTGGTTATGCTGACGCCGCTCAGGCTCAGCTTGAAGTCGTAGTCGTCACCGGCATTGATGACGATGCATCCGCTGAGGGTGCCGGATAGCTTGTACTCGGTGTCCTCGGATACGTTCGCGAAGGTCAGGGTGTACTCCCCGGTGGAGGAGCTCTGGGTGATGGTGTAGCATCCATCCGTCCCGGACACGCATGTGATGGTCAGCCCGGATACGCTTTCGGATTGTTCTTCGGGCTCGGTCACGGGATCGGTGTCCTCCTCGGGGTCCGAGGAGGGGGCCTCCTCTTCCTGGTCCTCCTGCTGGGGGACGTCCGGGACGACCGTCTCGGAGTCGTCGGCGGTCTGGGTGTCGAACATGCCGGTCGCCACGCATGCGATGGCGCCTCCGCCGATGGCGGCCGCGAGCAGTATCGCTATCAGTGCCGTGGTGGAGGAGGACATCGCTCCACCTCCATCGGCACGGCCGATCTGGTGCGGATGGGAAGGAACTCTTCCGGGACCTTCCCCAGGACGATCTCCTTGTACGCATTGCCGTACTTCGTGAAGCTGGACTTGTACAGGTGCTGGGAGTTCAGCAGCTCCAGGAGCCAGAACGGGTATCCGTACATGGTCTTGATCTCCAGGAGCGTGTAGCCCGCCGGCAGGACCTCGCGGCCGTACACCTCGGACGAGAGGTCCAGGTCCTCGGTGCGGGCGCGGATGTCGCTGTCGACTGTAATCCTCAGATCGCCGCTTCCCCTGGCGCAGTAGGCGTCCCTGCTGTAGGACAGGAACATTGCCGGGGCTATCCCGGGGTAGCGGACCCTCATGAAGTCGATCTCCTCGGCTATCTGGCCGGACGGGGCCTCCCCGAGGCCGGAGAACCATGCCTCCGCCTCGCCCAACGGCATCGTGAGGCGCCTCTTGTAGACGACCGAGTTGCTCTTCTTCTTCAGCTCGACGAACACGTCGTCATCCTCGGAGGGCCTGCTGTACGCGCGGAACCTCAGCTTCTCCTTGTAGAGCGGGCGCTCTATGGAGCGCCTCGCCAGGAGGAAGTCCGGCGTGTCCAGGTAGACGTTCCTGATGACGCTGTGGTCGTAGCGGTCGGGGGCCATGTGCTCCATCAGGGATTCCCTCACGGCCGCCGCCTGGTCCTCGTCCATCAGGTACTTCAGCTCGTACCTCTTGAACACAGATTTGTACTCCATGGTATCACAGCCCGTGGGCCTCCGCCTCCTCGCGGAGGACGGCGACTTCCAGGTTCCCGTTCCTGACCCTCACCTTGTCGATCATCTCCTTCTGCCTGGAGACGTCGCTGAGGGTCGCCTTGTACGTCAGCTTGAACATGCTGCCCATGTTCACGGACCTCACCGAGGTGAGCTCGTACCTGGAGGTGTACTCGTCCAGGACGGACTCGATCTCGGAGTTGTAGTCCAGGTCCTCGGGGATGGTGATCCTCACGATTCTGTCGGCCTCGTTCTTCTTGGTGCCCCCGTAGTTGACGGAGGTGAGGGCGAAGATTATCAGGCCCACCAAGACCGAGAACAGGAGGGCGTAGGTCACCAGGCCCATGCCGCACAGGAGGCCGGAGGCCATCGCTAGGAACAGCACCGCCATCTCCTTGGCGGATCCGGGCGCGGAGCGGAACCTGACCAGGCTGAACGCCCCCGCGACCGCGATTCCCGCGCCTATGTCCCCTGAGACCGCCATTATCACTGCTGCCACTATCGGCGGTAGGACCGCCACGGCCACGGCATAGCTGTCCGTGTGCCGGTTGCGGAATATGTACAGCCCGGACAGGATCATCCCCGATGCCAGGGCCGTGACAACGCTCAGCAGGAACCCTTCGGGTCCCACCGAGTCCGCTGCTTCGAATATGCTATCGAATATGCTCATCGTATCTTCTTCTCCCCGGTCCTCTTCGGATCCGGTTTCTTTTCTGGTGGAAAAAGACGGTTAGCGCTGTTGCTGATGAGCTGTGGTGCCGATACGGTGCCGTGGTAACAAGCGAACCCAAGGGCCCTATCGGCGCTCGGAAGAAGGTGCCGCCGTCGAATCCGTGCACTGTGATGTACTCCACCGATGACGGGATGTGCTCCGGGACGTCCTCTACGAATAGGACGGGCTCTTCGGAGTCGTCCTCCTCGACAACCTCATCGGGCACGTCGGGTACCTCGTCCTCGCGGCCGTTGGACGGTGCGAGGCTGCCGGACCCGCTGCCGGATGCCGTGTACTGGGAGATCATGACCGAGAGGAGCTGGGCCAGCATGGTGTCGTCCTCGACCTGCTCGAGCATCTCCTCCAGGAACGATACGTCGAACGACTCGGGAAGCTGGAGCGGGGAAGGCTCGGAATCGGCCGGCCTCTCGGAGACCACAGCGCCGTCGAAGACGGCATTGATCGCTCCGGCGAGCTCGCTGCCCGCATCCCTTTCGAGGACGGGGTCGAAGACGAAGACCTCCGCTCCCTGGTCCTCCAGGTGGCGCTTCTCCTCGAACATCCTGCCGTAGTCGTCGATGATCCTGTCAGGACCGCCTTCGAGGCGGTCGGGGGCGTCGATGACGTAGCGCTGGGGCTCCCTAGCAGGGGGCATCCCTGGATCGCGGGGCTCGGGACCCTTCATCTCGCGGGGACCGGGTTCCGGTCCGAAGGGCTCCGGGTCCGCAGCTACGGCGGATGCATCGTCGGGAACGCCGCACACAGCCACGGCTGAGGCTATCACCGCAGCCGCCAAGGCGAGCATAAGGAAGGCGTTCCTAGACATACAAATCCGTGACATCAAGCCGATATTTAAGCTATTTGAGATAATGTTTGATGGAATCGCATCGGAATGGGGGATGAAGGGGTTTGGCCCACGCCCCGAGGGCATGGGCTATGTTTTCACTGCCATCTGGTGACAGCGATTGCGATGCCTGCGATGATCGCGGCGATTATGGTGCAGCGGTAAGGTGCAAATCGGATCCTCCTCGGCTTTGGAGGGCTCGGCGGATTCCAGGGACCAGGAAGACGGGTCGTCCTGATCGCCCCGTAATCCACGTCACGGGTCGAGAGGAGGCTTTTTCAAAGGCTTACGGAGCGTCCGCATATGTTCTGGAGAATTCCTAGATTGCATCCCCCGCAAAAATCCACAAAGGAAACACGATGGTATATTATAGCGAGTATGGGTAATGCCCGTCAATCAACGGAGGCGGCCATATGGAACCGGAAGAGGACAAGTCGAGAGGATCTTGCTTACTCGATGTCGCCGACAGGCTCCAGTTCAGGGCATGGCTCCAGGAGAACCACGCCACGGCGGAAGAGTGCTGGGTGGCCGTGAAGAAGGGCAGACCCGAGGGTGAGGGCACGTTCTGGTACATCGATGCGGTGGAGGAGGCGCTGTGCTTCGGGTGGATCGACAGCACCCACGCGCTCATCGGCGGCGTCCGCGCCCAGAGGTTCTCCCCCAGGAGGAAGGGTGGCGTCTGGTCGGAGCTGAACAAGGAGAGGGTCCGCAGGCTGGAGAAGCTGGGCCTGATGACAGATGCCGGCAGGAGGGTGCTCCCGGCCATGGGCCCCCGCAGCTTCCGCATCGACCCGGAGCTGGAGGCCGCCCTCAAGAAGCACCGCCTCTGGACCAGGTTCCAGTCGTTCCCGCCGCTCTACAGGCGCGTCAGGGCGTTCAACCTGGCCAACATCAAGGCCGTCGATCCCGTATCATACGAGAAGGCCCTGGAGCACTTCCTAGCCGAGACGCGCAAGGGGAACATGTACGGCCAGTGGGACGACTACGGCAGGCTCTCGGACTATCGAACGGCGGAACCCTGTTTATACACCGTACGCATTACTCCGGATATGGCGGAGCTGACCCTCGACGATTTCTGCCAGGACGAGATCTACGTCCTGGATACCGAGACCACCGGCCTCAAGGGCGCCCCGGATGATGTAGTGGTGGACATAGGCATCACGAGGGTGTCCCTCTCCAAGGGCACAGTTAAGGACGTCTATTCCTCGGTGGTGGGCTACGATGTTGAGGAGTGGAACGACTACCGCCGCAACGCGTGGATCTTCGAGAACACCGACCTCACCCTGGACATGGTGGCCGAGGCCCCTCCGCTGCCGTATGTGATTGATGACGTCAGGAGGATCCTCAGGGGGAAGTGGGTCACGTCGTACAACATCGAGTACGACATGAACAAGTTCCTGTACCTGGAGCCGTGGTTCCTCAGAGGGACGTTCCGCCAGTGCGAGGACATCATGAAGGCGGCCACCCCCGTCTGCAAGCTGCCCAGCGAGTACTACGGGAGGCAGTACAGGTACCCGAAGCTCGACGTAGCATACTCCATGATCGTGGACGGGGACCCCGCCGGCATCAACGGGGTGCAGGACCACAGGGCGCTATCCGACGCGAGGATGGCCTCCTACGTCATGATCGCCATGTGGCGCAATCACGATTACAGGCCCCGATGCATCCAACTACGGTTACGCTTTTAACTTCATAACCCCTGCCACTAACCGGGGAGAAAATGGCCAGGATAACACTTGTAGATTCGACGGGCTGGGAGCTTCCGGACTTCTTCACTCTGGGCCCGGACACGCTGCACGGGGAGGTCGAGGCGCGCGAGATAGTCTCGGACGTCGTCAAACACCACATTTCCCACAACAAGCTGGCGAACGTGGAGTACATCCGCGTCGAGGACAGCAGCGGCGTCGTCGCTGACGTGTCCAGGGAAGAATGGTGCTTCTGGCGATCGCTTCTTCTCGTCGCCGATCGTGCCGAGCCTCTTCATGTAGAAGGACTCGAAGCGGTCCACGGGCCTGTGGAGCACGTCCAGCTTGAGGAAGAGCAGCGTCAGCGCCAGCCAGATGATCACGCATCCGAACATCACGCCGTAGTACCAGCTGGGGAAGATTACGAAGCCGCACAGGGCGATGGCTATCTGCTTGAGGAACAATAGCATCGCGGCGACCAGCCCCAGCATCAGCAGCATGAGGATGGGCGGGAGGATGCTCTTGTTGATCCTGCCGTCGTAGGACAGGAATTTGAACGGCGGGCAGATGAGCACAAGCTGGAGGACGCCTGCCACCGATACCGTCAGCACCATGGCGGACCTTGCGCAGATCTCCGACATGCTTGGCTCCCCCCAGGAGAGCATGAGGAACAGCTCATCGACGGTGGAGGCCATGTCCTCGGGCACGAACTGGAGCATGTACTCCATGTCCACGACGAGGTCCCCGCGATCAACGAGGATCCAGGTCCCGGCGTAGACCAGGACGCCCAGGGCGCCTATCGTTATCGCAGCAGGTATGACGAACTTCAGCACATCCGGCAGCACCAGCTCCCGGTTCTTCTCGGGCTTCGCGAAGACGGTCATGAAGAATGCTATGACCGTGACCGCCACGAAGGCGTAGAACGTGTTCTGGATGGGGATCATCGGGACGTATCCCACGCATACCATCACAAGGATGAACATGATCGCCAGGGCGAAGTTCCTGGAGAGGTAGAGCTTGAGGATGTCCCTCATGCCGGAGACGGTCCTCCTGCCCTCGACTATCGCCTTGGGGAGGGAGGAGAAGCTGTCCTCCATGAGGACCATGTCGGATACCCCCCTGGCGGCAGCGGCGCCGCTCTGCAGGGCGATCCCCACATGGGCGGTCTTGATGGACTTGACGTCGTTCACTCCATCGCCGATCATGGCGACGTAGCGGCCGTTGTGCTTGAGCTCGCGGATGACGGCCTCCTTGTTCTCCGGCTTCATCCTGCCGAAGATGTTGCAGTTGAGGGCGGCGTCCTTGAATTCCTCTTCGGACATGGCGTCCAGCTCCGGGCCGGAGATTATCCTCCTGTCGCCTGGTATGCCGGCGAGGGAGAACAGCGCATCGACGGTGACGGGGTCGTCGCCGGAGATGACCTTGATCTCCATGTCGTTGTCCAGGAAAACCTGGATGGTGTCGCGGCAGTCCGGCCTTATCTCGTCGCTTATGCTCACGATGTTGGCGACCTCCAGGTCGGGGATGGCGGGCTCATCGCCCTCGTACAGGGCCTTCGAATCGGATCTGCAGACCACGATTGTCCTGAGGCCCTTCTTGGCCTGCTCCTATATGTATTCCCCGACGCCATCGGCGTTCCTGCAGTGGGGCTCCAGGACGTTCCACGCTCCGGAGTAGATGGTGTCATCGCCTACCCTGACCGCGCTGAACTTGCGGTCGGAGGAGAACTGGATCTCCTCGTCCGCCTTCGCATCGGTCTCGCCGTAGTGGGCGAGAACGGCCTGCATGGTGCGGTTGCGGCTCCCGGTGGCGGATGCCAGTAGGGAGCATAGTCTGGCGGCCTCCTTGGGCTCGATATAAGGCTTGTCGGATTCGAACAGGAGCTTGTTGGTGGTGATGGTGCCGGTCTTGTCCATGCAGACGGTGTCGACATGGCTGATCGACTCCACGGAATTGGAGTTCTGTAGCAGCACGCCGGTCTTGGACATGCGGACGGCTGCCAGCATATAGGTCAGGGTGACCAGGAGGAAGAGGGCGATGGGGACCACATCCAGGCACAGAACCATGACCTCGAGGATCTCATCGATGTCATGACCGCGGAACAGCTCCATGGCCAGGGACAGGATGATGAGGATGCCGGCAAGGACCATGAGGATCTTGGTGATGGTGGACGTCTCCATCTGGAGGGGCGTCGACTTCGATACGAACTTCTTCGCATCGGCGAGCATCTTGTTGGCGTACGAGTCGTCGCCGAAGGCGGTGACCTTGAACATCCCCTCGCCGGATACGCATACGGTTCCGGAGAGGATGGGGTCGCCTGCGTTCTTCCTGACGGTGTGGGACTCGCCGGTGAGCACGGATTCGTCCATCTCCAGCGAGTTGACGCTCTCGAGGGTGCCGTCGACCAGGGCCTGGTCGCCGCTCCTGAGGACCACCAGGTCGTCCTTGACCACGTCGTCCTGATCCACCGTGGTCTCTTGCCCATCGCGGATGACGGTGACCTTGGGGCGAGTGAGCAGGGCTATCTTGTCCAGGCGGCGCTTGGCGCGCATCTCCTGGATGGTGGAGATCAGGATGTTGAAGATGATGATGCCGGTGGCCGATATGGCGCTGATCCAGTTACCGAGCAGTGCCAAGGCAGCGCCTATGATGAACAGCAGCAGGTTGAAGGGCGTGGCTACGTTCTTCACCAGGATGTCGAGATAGCTCCTTCCGGTGACTGATTCGGACTGGTTTACCTCTCCTCTGGCCTTGCGCTCCGCGACTTCCGCGCTGGTGAGCCCCGTCATAGGTGGCGGGAATGCCTTCTTATTATTATTTATTTGAGCCTAGCCAACGTCCTCTCCCGTATCGTATCGAGCGGCATCGGGTCGAACTTCACGCTGCGCTCGAGGCCCAGATAGTCGATGATGCACACCGCCGGCTTCCTGTAGAAGGAGGACGCGGCATGGGCGTAGACCGACAGCTGCAGCCTGTACTCGGGCTCGAACCTGTCGGAGGCGTCGGTCTTCCAGTCGTGGATCTCCACCTTGTCGGGATAGATGGCCAGCAGGTCGATCCTGCCCCTGAGGACTGCATCGGGGTCGCCCAGCGGGAGCCCGCAGTCTATCTCGCCTTCAAGCAGGTCTGCACCTTCCAGGCCATCCAGGACCTCCTTGGCGCGTGCTAGCTCGGGGTACTCCTCGAAGTCCCTCTCGGGGAGGGCGCCCTTCCTCATGAGTAGATAGGCAAGCTCATGGACCTTGGTCCCGTACTCCTTGCCCTTGCCGCATACCTCGTCGCCCTCGGCGGTCCCTCCGGTGCCGTCCTCGGCAGCGAAGTCCATGATCTCGTGGACGCCGAGCTTTATGCGGCGCTTGGCGTACCCTCCGATATCCGGGGAAGGCGTCAGCGTCTGGGAGAGGGCGGACCTGGGTAGCGGGCGGTCCGGGATCTCTGAATAATCGCCGTTGCTGATATCGGTCATGAAGTTCGACGGGTCGGCCGCGATGAACGTCAGGTACTGCTTGGCGCGGCTGACGGCCACGAAGAACAGCCTCCTATCCTCGTCGTAGTCCTTATTGATGACGGTCCTGCACATGGCAGTGTCCTGGTCGTTGATGATCTTCGAGTACCCCTCGGTCCTGAAGACCCTCTTCGTGCAGCGGATGCCGAGCTTCTCGTGGAACCGGAACACGCTCTTGTCCGTCTGGCTCGAGGGCATCCTGGCCCTGTCCAGGAACGGGATTATCACGATCGGGAACTCCAGCC
Organism: Thermoplasmata archaeon; assembly: GCA_015063135.1. GTDB lineage: Archaea > Thermoplasmatota > Thermoplasmata > Methanomassiliicoccales > Methanomethylophilaceae > Methanoprimaticola. Next base: position 41,876 of record SUTA01000002.1, on the reverse strand, counting down.
CCTTGGATTTGTGCATGGTCATTATCCTGACTGCGCCGCCGGAGACGGGATTCTCCACAGGGTACACGTTGCTGTCCTGGATGTCCGCCTCGATCATGCCGATCACATCGGCTATCGTCATCAGCGAGCCGCGGTGGGCGGATGATACGGTGGATATTATGGCATGGGTGTAGTCGTTGTCCAGGCTGTAGATGGCGAATATGGCGCTCAGCAGCTCGGATATCCTCCTGCGCTTGTTGCGCAGATCCCTGCGGAGCTTCCTTATGTCAGCCGGGGCCTCGAATACCGTGATCCCCCTAGGATCGGTGCGGTACATTGATTGTATCTCTATCAGGGTGTAGCCCAGGTCCTGGAGGATGGGCACGAATCCCCTGGGGTCCTGCTCGTTGTTGACCAGCCTCAGCCAAGCCAGGGCCAGCTTCCCCTCGCGGGAAGCCATTATAGGCATGTCGCCGAACAGGTACGCGGGTATGCCCTCGGACTGGCAAGCCTCGAGTATCAGCCTGCAGTCCCTTGTGTTGCGGCTCAGGATGGAGATGTCGCCGAATCCGGCCGGGCGGGGGCCGTCCTCGTCGTGGATGGTGTACCCTCCCGCTACGTAGTCCTTGATCGCCCTGGCTACGAGGGAGGGCTCCGCCTCCTTGGAGTCTGCCAGGCAATAGCGCGCACCAGTGTCGCCGCCGATGTCTTCGCGCCCCTGCTCGAGCATAACGACATTACCGCCAGGTGAGACGTCCTCGTCCTTCGTGGCCCTGACGTACAGGGTGTCGAAGGACTTCTCGATGACCAGCGCCGAGGACCTGTAGTTGACGTCCAGGGACATCTTCTGGATCTCGGGTATGCTGAAGGGGACCCTGGTCCTGTCGTCGTTGAGGAACCTGCGGAACTGCACCACTTTATCCTCGAAATAGACGATGTTATCGATGGAGACGAACCTGAAGCTGTAGATTCCCTGCTTCCAGTCGCCCACGGCGCATAGGTTGGGCTCGCTGAGCACCATCAGGGACATCATGAGCTGGTTCGCATTGGTGTCCTGGAACTCGTCTATCATCACGTACCTGAACCTGTGGTTGTCCCTGACGCTCTCGTTGTTGTACAGGACCGTGAAGGCGAACAGGGCCACGAGTCCGAATGTCAGGCGGTTCTCGGCGACCATGTGCCTGATGTAGGCGTAGTAGAGGTCGTGAACGAACCTCAGGAGCTCGTCCCTCGATCCGCGGGCCGCCTGCTCGATCTCCTCAGGGGAGACCCTCTTGCGGTCCACGTCCACGGGGAGGCCGGCATCTGCAAGATCCTTCAGCGGATTCAGCAGCTTCGATGTCCTGCCCCTCTCGTTGACCTTCGCCATCTGGTCGATCAGCCATTCCGTGTCACCGACGAGGTCGCGCTCGAAGCCAAGGCCGAACCAGCCCCCCTTCAGAGGGACGATTCCGCGGGACATGAGCTTGTTGATGAGGGAAAGCAGCGAACCGGCCTCGTCGCTGGCGATGATGGCCGCATCGCCGTAATCCTCGCCCCTGTCCTGGAGGAAGCCGTCCAGGAACCTGGAGAAGTCCTCGCGGTTCACGGTCTCGTTCTCCACCATCCTCGCGCTGCGGGTGAGCTTCTCGTCTATCCCGAAGAAGTCGCTGACCGCCTCCGGGGCGTCCATCACCACCGCGAGGCAGAACGAGTCGAAAGTCCTGGCCTGCACCAGGTTGGCGTTCTTCATGAGCCTGGGATCCCCGCTGGCCGCTATCCCTGCCTTGATCCTCTCCTCCATCTCCTTCGCAGCGTTGTTGGTGAAGGTGAGCATGAGGACGTCCCTCATCTCCACATCAGGCTGGGAGACGATGTTGATGTAGCGCTGGACTATGGTCTTGGTCTTCCCGGTCCCGGGGCCGGCATCGACGACGATCATGCCGTTCCTGGTCTCGGCGAGCTTCGTCTGGGAGTCATTCAGAACCATCATCGTCGCCTCCCTGGATGCCCGCCTTGGTGCAGGCGGAGTAGAAGCTGCACTTCGTGCAGTCGATCTTTGGGTCTATGATGAACCCGGTGCGGCTCATCTCCATAGCCGCCTCGTGAGCTTTCGAGAGGTCAGCCATGAACGAGCAGAGCCTCTCCCGGGGGACCAGAATGCGGTCGCCGTAGGCCACCATTCCGCTGTGGATGAACTTTACCACATGGCCGACGGCAGTCTCGACGTAATCCTCCTCTATCCCCCTCTGGCGCATGGTGTTCTTGACGGCAATCTGCTTCGCCCACGTCGAGGGCTCGCCATCCGCGGAGTCCGCCAGTGCGGCGAGGATGTCGCCGGCCCGCTCCTTGTAGTCCTTCTTCAGCTTGCCGCTCACGGCCTCCCTGAGGCCGGCGTCGGTCCTGAGGATCCCCATAAGGTCGGACTCCACGACGTCCACGCTGCGCACGCTGCGCCCGATGTCGTATCCCCCGGACAGCGATTCCATATCGTTGTCCATCATGTAGAACTGCCTGAAGCGCCCCGGGGAACCGTCGGCCATGGCTAGGGCCAGATAGATCAGTGGCTGATACTCCGGGCCGAATTCATGGCGCTCGGACTCGTCCATGAGCTCGCACATATCCGTCGCGGACTTGGGCTTCCCCGTCTTGTAGTCGACGACGGTGCCGTTCCAGAACAGGTCGAAATGGCCGTGGACGGGGTACCTGGTCATCTTGTCGGAGGTCTCGCAGATCTCCGAGGACTTTTCCTTGCCCAGGGCCTCTATGAAGATATTCGGGTGCTTCCTGGTGCCGTTGTCCACATTCATGGGCTGGCCGGATATCCCGAGGGTGTCTATGTAGGCCATCGTGTTCGCCATGGCGACCCTGATCCTGTCCGTGTCGACCTCCTCCATCATGGGGGAGGAGAGGCCAGAGTACGTTCCGGAAACCATGTCCACGAAGTGGTCCACGCCGAGACTGCGCACCTCCTCGGGATAGCAGACATACGTCTCGGCGAACATATGGATGAGGTCGCCGAAGGCGGTCGCCTCGTTGTCCGAGGTCTTGATGAACCTGTTGAAGAAGTATGCCATGGGGCAGGACATGAACTTGTCGAAGGATGACTTCGAGAAAGCGTCGTCCAGGCATTCGCCAGAGACGTCGACGGCCCCGTGCGAGGGCAGAACGGATTCCGTCTCGGCGACCCACGGCCCCTCAATTACATCTCCGCATATGTCCCTGAATCTGTCACAGGGCTTGGAGAACAGGGTGTCGAACATCAGGCAGGGTCTGGCGGGCTTGCCCCCCTTCGCCAGGTTGGCGCAGTAAATGCGCCTGGCCCCCTGCTGCAGTATGACTGAGAGCTTCTCGGCCGCGATTTCGGATTCGCGCTCCATGTCCAGGTACTTCTGGGAGCGGACTTTGCAGTCCCATTCGTGGCCCATGCCTGCGTATATCACCACCGGGCGGTCGATGTAGACCGAGCGGTTGACGTCCGCCAGCAGGACGCCCTCCCTCTCGTAATCGGGGATCTGCTCGTTGTGCTCCAGTTCGGCGATGTTGTCTACCGCATAGGAGAGCCAGTTGACCCCCTGGGCGGTGATCTTGGAATCCTGCATCCCCATCTCGCCCAGGACCATCCTGACCTGGGGCTGGCCGTCTGGCCAGAGGATGTCGGCCGCCTCTAGGAAGGTGCTCCCCCTGATGCCTGCCATCAGCGTCCTGAGCCTCCTGGCCGAGGGGGAGAGCTCGTCATCCGTGAGCTTGCAGAGCAGGTACATGTCCTTTGACTCGTTTATCTTTGAATTGAAATTGGAGAACAGCTCCCTTACGTGCCTGACGCGGAGAGTGTCGTAGGTGAGCGACAATGTCACGAACTGCAGGAAGTCGCGTATCTGCGAGAGGTCCCTTACTCCCATGCTGTTGATGAAATGGATGCCGCGGCGGTAGAATGCGCACCGGAACGCCTCGGTGAGGGGGGATGCGGAGTCGAGGACGATGGCGTAGTCCTCAGCATCCTCCGGGGGGATGATGGACGCCACGCTCTCTGCGATCTGCCTGTCGTTGCCTATGCAGTAGACGGTGTCGATGGAGTACTCGCCGTCGCCGTAGACCTCTATGATATCGCAGCCAATAGGCAGGAAGTGCTTGTCCAGGTCGTTGAACCAGTCGACGCAGACCGCCGCCACGCGCTTGCCCTTGAAGAAATCGGATTTGTCCGGGTCGAAAAGGGCCATCGCCCTCTCGATAGTGTTGACCTTCTCGTAGGACCTGTACACCGTGCGGGCGGAGCGGGAGTAGAGGTTGCCGACGACGTCTTTAGTGTGCTCCCTTATCTCCTTGATGTTGTCTATCTCGCTGTGAACGTGCTTCGGGCCCATGCCCGTCTCCTCGCATACGATGGAGATGGCCTCGAGCTCCCCGACGGTGCCCCCGTTGAGGAAATCGGCTGCCACGACCGCGGCGATCTGCTTGGGGGTCATGGCGAAGAACCCCACCACGGGGTCCTCTATCCTGGCGTTCAGGGCGGTGGCCAGCGCGGCGTCGTTGGTCACTACAAGGTCATAGCCCTTTACCTCCTGGAAAATCTCATCGATGGACTTCGCACGCTTCATGATTCCCCGATTCAATGGAAGGGTATAAACCAACGCACGTTAGCGATGTTAATCGTCCGTCTGACGGCAATTGCTTAAAGGAGCCTGGCTATTATGCGGCCATGGAGGACCTCTACGTAGTCGAGATCGCCGCCACCGGGCCCAAGGGAATGCCGGCGGACGCCGTCGCCGAGGCGGCCGTGTGCCTCCTGCCCGGGGACGGCTCGGAGTTCGAGACCGTGTTCTACGGGAAGGTCATGCTGGATCCCCTGGACATAGGCAAGGACGCCCTGGATTATCTGGAGTCCGAGTACGGCATAACCGCCGAGTCCCTCTATGCCGGGGACCCCGAGGAGGAGGTCGCAAAGGGCCTCCAGGGGGCCGTCTACGGCAAGGAGTGCTGCTCCTACGACGTCGGCTTCACCTTCGGCAGGTTCCTGTCCTTTGAGCCCTGGGATACGGCCAGGGAGGTCGAGGTCCTGCCATCCTACCGCCTCATGCTCCCAGATGCGGTGAGGGGGGATTCCGCCGCATCGTCGATCTCGGCGGCATACAGCGCCTTGTTCCCCGACGACGACGCCGGCATACTGGAGGAGCAGGGGGCCCTCAGGCTGGCGCAGATGTCGGCGTCGATAGTGCAGAGGCTCCGCGAGGAAGGGCTGTATCGAAGCCTTATGCGGATCATCGACCCCAGGAGCACGTCCACCAGGGATGCGATGAACAGCAGCCCGTAGATTATGAACAGGGGGATCGCAAGGAGCGTGGTCAGCACCGTGCCGAACAGGGACGGCATCAGGCTGGTGGCCAGCAGTATGGCCGGGATGAAGAACAGCAGCCCGATGAGCATTATGATGTACCCCCTGGACTCCCTCGGGGTGAGGTAGATCCTGCCTACGCCCAGGAACCCGAAGATGCCGAAGACGATGGCCAGGATGAGCGCCAGCCTCTGGCTCTTGGCGCCCTCCTCCCTCGGCCCCGCCCTGTCCTCCTTGGGCTGGGGGGCGGGCTCCACCGGGATCTTCTTGAAGCACTTGGGGCAGGTGATGGAGTTGGTGGGGACCAGCTCCCCGCAGTAGGGGCAGCGCCTGTCTGCCATATCGGTCCCTCTTGATGGCGAATGCGGTGCAGGTCATCGAGGCGAGGAGCTTCCCCTCCTCGCTGTACGCCCTGACGTCGTACATCTCCATGCTCCTGGACCTGTTTATGATGGTGGCGACCGCCCTGATCCTGCCGGTGGAGGGCCTGTAGTACTTTATCTCGGCGGAGGAGCCCGTGCAGTCCCTGGTGAGGTTGGCCGCGACGCCGAACGCATGGTCCATGACGGTGTAGACGGCTCCGCCGTGGGCCCTGGCCATGCTGTTCATGTGCTCGGGGAGCATCTCCATGGAGCATTCCGCGGAATCGGCCGTGACCGATACGATGTCGATCCCGAGGAAGCGGGCGAACGGGGCGTTGTACATGTCCATGATGCGCTCTGCGTAGCATTGTACGTCCGGCGACATGCGGGACCTGAGCTCCTCGATATCCATGCTCGGTCATGTGCGTCGGGGTTATCAAAGTATGTATATCATCCCCGCCTTCCCCGTCGGCATGGAGGAGCCGTTGACAGTAACCCAGCTGAACACCCGCGTTAAGGACGTGCTGGGCCAGTCGCCCGGTCTCAGGGAGATATGGGTCAGCGGGGAGATATCCAATCTCAAGAAGTACCCCAGCGGGCACTATTATTTCACGCTCAAGGACTCTGGGAGCCAGATCAGGGCGGTCCTTTTCGCCGGGTCCCGCATGAGGGTCAATTTCGAGCCCAGGGACAGCATGAAGGTCTCGGCCTTCGGCAGGGTGGACATCTACGTCCCCAACGGCGGCTACCAGTTCATAGCCGAGACCATGAGGCAGTCGGGGATCGGAGACCTGTACCTGGAGTACGAGAAGCTCAAGAGGAAGCTTGAGGCCGAGGGGATGTTCTCGGAGTCCAGGAAGAGGCCCCTGCCCAAGTACCCCAGGAGGATCGGCGTCGTGACCTCGGAGGCGGGGGCGGTGATCCACGACATAATTACCACCTCGGCCACGAGGTTCCCCGCCGACATCCTGCTGGTTCCGGCCCAGGTCCAAGGGGAGGGCTCCGCCGCGACCGTGGTCAGGGGCATAGAGATGCTCAACAGGGTGGGCGTCGACGTCATAATCGTCGGCAGGGGAGGCGGGTCCATAGAGGACCTCTGGACCTTCAACGAGGAGTCCGTGGCCAGGGCCATAGCCGCATCCAGGATACCCGTCGTATCTGCCGTCGGCCATGAGACGGATTTCACCATAGCGGATTTCGTGGCCGACAGGAGGGCCCCCACCCCGACGGGCGCGGCGGCCATCGTACTGAGGGATGTGCCGGATGTCAAGGCGGACATAGACAACATGGCCTACAGGGCCGGAAGGGCGCTGTCGCAGGCCATAGGGGAGTCGAGGGGCAGGCTTGAGATTGCCAGCGCCAAGGTCTCTCCGAGGAGGGCCCTCGACGACATCGGGAACGCCGGGATAAGGCTGGACGACCTGTTCGCCAGGGCCGGCAGGGGCCCGAGGGATGCCCTGGCCGAGATGCGCCGCAGGTACGAGGCCGCATCCTACAGGCTGACGCCGGAGAGGAGCCTGGAGCGCATGGACGCCCTGAAATCGAGGGTGGAATCGTTGTCGTCATCGGCCGCCAGGGAGGCCGACCACGCCCTGTCGGCATCCAGGAGCAGGCTCTCCGCCGTCCATCCGAGGGCGGACAGGGCGATATCGGCGTCCCTGGCCAAGGCCAGGGGCGACCTGGAATCATTGTCGAAGCGCATGGAGGGCCTCAACCCGGAGAACGTCCTGGGCAGGGGCTACGCCATGGTAACATCAGGGGACGGCAGGGTGCTGGTCTCCGCCGGGGGCATCGAGGAGGGGAACGACCTGGTCGTCCATCTCCGCGACGGGACCCTGGGAACCAAGGTAACGAAGAAGGAGATGAAGGGATGAGCAAGAAGGAAGAGAGGAGTTTCGAGGACGAAGTGGCCGAGATGAGCTTCGAGGAGGCCATGGACAGGCTTGAATCGCTCGTGGGCGAGCTGGAGCAGGGGGGCATCGACCTGGACCGCAGCATCGAGATCTATGAGCAGGCGGTGGTCCTGAGGGACCGCTGCAAAGCCATCCTCGACGACAGCGAGAGGCGCATCAAGAAGATCATGGAGACGGCGGACGGCCTGAAGGAAGAGGATTTCGAGCGATCCAGAGCGGCATGCCCCTGGATTCGGCCCATTTCTCGCTGTCCTCGTACAGGCGAGTCCTCTCGAAGAATGACCTCTCATAGGACATCCTGAGCCCCGACCCGATGGCCGCGGGCCCGATGTGCTGGGCGCTAGGCGATCCAAGACCGCCCTGCAGTGCAAGCAGCATCACTTCAACCGCGTCGTGACCCCTGGCGTAGAGCCATCTCCCCTCTGGGGTGACGGCGGTCTCGGTTATCTCGCGGACCAGCTCCTTCTCCGAGACCCTAGGGGACCTCGAGCATCTGATGACCTCCCTGACCATCTTCCTGACGTCGACCGTCAGGTTGTAGGGGTCCACGAAGGTCCCGAAATCCAGGTCCTTGAAGCTGAGGGACAGCGCCCTGTCGTGGGATATCCTCATCAGGAGGCCGACGGCGTAGCACGCGTCGACGACCGCCTGGGCCAGAGGTCCCCTGCGCTTCTGGAAGGAATCGATCTTGTTCCTGAGCCCGTACTCGATCATCACGCTGTCGAAGGCCGGGCTGGATATGGCCATCATCTCCATGTCGCGGAGGTCGGTGGCGAAGACCGGCGGGTCCCTCTTCTTCCCCAACACCAGGTCCAGATCCGAATCCACGATGCCAAGGACCTTGTCCTCGTTGCGCTTATCCCTCATCAGCTTGACGACTTCCAGCACCATCTCCTTGGAGTGGGCTATGGTTATGGAGACGGACGGGTCGGCGAATCTGGCGTACATCTTAAGGTCAGATGACCCCTCCACCACAAGGACGGCCCCTTTGCAGGTAGATCTGAGCATGCAGATCTGGTTGGCGATGTCCTCGCCCGAGAGGTATTCGCGCATCTGAAGGCCTCAGCTCCACGGCCAGGTCCCACTTGTCATGGATGATCTGCGGGGAATGGGTGGCCACGATCATCTGGATGCCCCTGATGCGGCATATGTCCGAGAAGTATGTGGACAGCTTCTGCTGCCAGGAGACGTGCAGGGATATCTCCGGCTCGTCGATGATCGCCAGGGTGCCCGGGGGGCAGTGGAACAGCAGGTTGTAAACCAGTATCATGACCTGCTTCTCGCCGGAGGACAGCTTGGACAGCTGGACGGCGGCCCCGTTGTCCATGGCGACCACGATCTTGCCGGTGTCCGAGATCGTGAGGGTCTTGTTGACGAACAGGTCGTTGACGATGTCCTTGAAGACGACGACGGACTCGGCCAGCAGGCGGTTCCTGGAGGTGTACTCGTCCAGGCCCGCGATGATCCTGATGTAATCGTCCCTGTACTCCGAGAGCTCGTACCTGGAGGGCGGGAACCGGTATCCCCCAGGGATCTTGGGGACGAACCCCGCATCGGCCAGGAACTCCATCCTGGCCTTGATATCCTTGGACAGCCCCTCGAGCTGGGCGTCGGACATCTCCGCGAGCCTGGAGCCGTCGGTGTCGACGAGCTCGGTGTGCTCCTTGGCGGAGCGGAGGGTCTCCGAGAGCTCCTTCGCGTAGGCCTCGAGGGCGGGGACCAGGTGGCCGTCGCCCTTCTTGATGACGGTCCTCTCCGGGCCGATGTAGAGGCACTTGCAGACCGAGGACATCTCGTCCGGCCCCACGGCGCTCTCGAGCTCGTTCTTCTGCATCTGCACGAGCATGTCCCCGTCCTTCTCGATGATCATGGCGGAGCCGTCGCTGAAGATTATGTCGAGGCGCTGGAAGGGCGTCTCCTTGAGGTACCCCAGGTCGCCGCGAAGGGCGCTGTAGACCATGTGCATCAGGGTGCTCTTCCCGTAACCGTTGGGGGAGTGCACGAAGTTGAGCCCTTCCCTGAAGTCAAGGCGGTAGTCGAATTCGCCGAACAGGCCGTAGACTTGGACGCTTTGGACGATCATATGCGAGGTAGGATGCCGGTGGATGTTCATAATCTGTTGCATCGGCGGGCACCATCACGGTTATAACCGCGTCCCCGATTCGGGTCCTCATGGAGTTCGAGGAGTCCAAGGCGGCCATGTCAAAGGCCCTGTCCGATCGCAACATGGACGAGTTCAGGAGCACCGCCTCCGATGCGGTATCCGCTTCCGAGGACACGTTCGAGCTCATACAGCTGACCTCCATCATCACCGTAGCAGGGCAGGCCGACCTGGCCTCGCAGGCTGCGGAGAAGGCCGGAGCCCTCGTCGGGGAAGACCCGAAGCGCAGGGCGGAGGCCGCCGGCGCCCTGAGGGCTTTGGGATTCCCCATGGTCGCCTACAGGATCCTGAAGGGGATGGATGGCGGGGACCCGATCCACCGCATAACGGCCACCTGCCTCGTGGACATGGAGGAGTACGAGACCGCCCTGGACGAGCTGGTCCAGATCCAGGACACCACGGTCTACGACCGCATCATGCTCTCCCGCATCTATTCCTCGCTCGGGGAGCACGCCAAGGCCGTCGAGCTCGCGGAGCTCGTCGAGCACGAGAATCCCGGCCTTTACGATGCCATGGTCCGCTACGTCGACGCCCTGATGATGGCCGGCAGGCAGAAGGAAGCGATAAAGTACGCCCGCGACCGCCTCAAGGCCAAGGATGCCGACGGCAATGCCATCGCGGCCTACGTCATGCGCATCAGCGGCAAGGAGAAGTCCGCCGTCGGCTACGCCATGAGGGCCATCAACATCGACCAGAAGCACATCGGCGCCATGGAGACCCTCGGGATCTGCCTGGCGCGGAAGGGCGAGGCCGAGAAGGCGAGGATAGTCGCAGGCGCCATCAACGAGATCTCCCCGGGACACAAATCCGCCATGGAGATCATCCGCTATCTAGAGCGATCGCACGCGGAGCTTCTTCGCCAGCTTGGACCTCTTCCTGGCGCGGTGGCTGAACCAGATCTCCCTCCAGAACTGGGGGCTTATGAACGTCAGCGCTATGATGATCTCCAGACGACCCAGCCACATGAGGATCATCAGGACGATCTTGATGGGCGAAGACAGGTATATCAGGGAGTCCCCGGGGCCGTACTCGCCGAACCCAAGCCCGACGTTCGTGACAGCGGACAGGGAGAGCCCGATGGCCTCGACGAAGTTCTCCCCGAACATCATTATAAGGGTAGCGCCGACCAGCAGGGTGACCGTGTACATGATGAAGATGACGATCGCCGAGTGGACGGAGGTCGCGTCGATGGGCTGGCCGTCGATCTTCACGGTGCTGACCTCATTGGGGCTGAGGGCCCTGTTGACGGAATTTTTGACGAACTGGAAGATGACGATGAGACGGCTGAACTTGACTCCTCCGGAGGTCGACCCGGCGGATGCTCCGAAGAATGTGACCAGGAACAGCAAGAACATGCACTGCGGCGGGAACTGGCAGTAGTCCACGCAGTAGAATCCGGCGGTGGTGCCCATGGAGACGGTGGTGAAGGCCGCCTCCTTCAGCAGCTTCAGGTGATCGTGGAGGTCGAAGGCCATGGCGCCGGGGATGCTGGTCAGCAGGAGCAGGTAGATGATGACCGAGGCGCTGACCAGCCAGATGAACAGCAGGCGGAACTCCGAGTTGTTCTTGTAGGCGCCGAAGGTGTGCTTGAAGATGGTGGTGAAGTGCAGGTAGAAGTTGAGTCCGCCCATAAGCATGAATGCCATGGTGGCCAGCTGGATGGCCGAGGACTCGTGGACCATGCTGTCGTTCATGGAGCTCGCCCCGCCGGTGGATATGGTGGTCAGGGCCAGGGTGGTGGCGTTCTCCACGGGGCTCCCGAGGACGATGAGCACCGCGAAGTTCATCAAGGTCAGCAGGAAGTAGACGATGATGAACGAGCGGGCCGCGTTGGTAATCTTCATCGTGTAGGTGGCGGACCCGGAGCCGGACAGCTCGTTGATGAAGAGGTTGCGCCCGATGCCGAAGCTGGGCAGCATGTACATGAAAATCAAGATGACCATCAAACCGCCGATCCACTGGCTGAGGGCGCGCCAGAGGAGCATGCTGTACTGGACGTCTCCGGTCAGGTTCATGACCGTGGATCCGGTGGTGGTGAACCCGCTCACCGATTCGAAGACGGCGTCGACCACGGGCAGGCCGTAGAGTAGGAAGGGCAGCGACCCGACGATGAACACCAGCAGCCACGCTATGCCGACGAGGAGCAGTCCGTTCACGGCACGGAACGAGGTGCTGGCCCCGAACAGGAGGTAGCACACCGTTCCGATGATCAGCAGGGGCGGGACGAGCGGTGCGAAATACATCGAGTCCTCGCCGAGCAGGAGCGCGCAGACCGTGGGGATGGCGAGGGCGAGGCCCAGGGCGAACATCACGAACCCCAGCATCTTCGCGGTGGTGCTGCGCCAGCGGGGGCGCACGGGGTTCTTGATCTTCGCGTTCAGGCCCATATCGATCACTCGGACAGGTTCTTCCCGAACACTTTGAAGAGCTCGCTCTCCTTGGTGACGTTCGTGAACACGATGACCTCGTCGCCCTCCTGGAACCTGATGTCCAGGCGCGGGAAGCTGAGCTGCCCCTCCCTCCTGAGGGCGACGATGCGTATGCCCGGGGGCATCCTGATGTCGCCGTTGCGGACGTCCAGGAGCTTGGAGCCGCTGCTCACCGTGTGCTTGAAGAACAGCTCGTTATGGTTCTTGAGGCGGATGATCGCCATCTCATCGGACACGGTGCACTTCGTGATCTCGTTGGAAACGATCTTGTGGTAACCGATGATGGATTCCAGGCCGGTGAAGGTGAAGATGTCCTGGTATTCCTTCTTGAAGTACCTGGACACGATCTTCCTGGCGTTGAACTTCTGCGCCGACATGCACATCAGGAGGTTGGTATCGTCCTGGTGTGAGGTGGAGATGGTGCAGTCGGATTTGAACACGTTCTCCTGCGTCTGGACCTCCGGCTCGGTGTAGTCGGCGTTGACTATGCTGACCCCGTTCAGGTTCTTGGAGAGCTCCACGCACTTGTCGTGGTTCTTCTCGAGGATCTTAACGTACCTCCTGACGGGATCCTCGACCAGCAGCCTGGCGAGGATCATGCCCAGCACGGAGCCGCCCAGGATGGTGAACTCCCTGGTCTCCTCCTCAATGCCGACGATGGCGTTGAACGCCTCGAGTCCGTCCGGGGTCCCGATGACGCACACCCTGTCCCCCGGGTGCACCTCCAGCGAATCGACCTCCAGGATCAGGGAGTCGTCGCGGTATACGCCGAAAATGGAGAATCCGGCGGAGGAGTCGATGTCCATGACTATCTTCCCGACGATGTCGTGCCATTTCTCGACGGCGAAGATGGCGATGCAGAGGCCGAGGCTCTCGATCTCCTCGAAGTCCACGGCGTTCTCGAGCGTGGCCAGGCGGTACATCTTCTTGGCCGTGATGACCTCGGGCGAGATCAGGACGTCGACGCCCGCGGATTTCTCGATCATGTAATCAGGGTTGTTGATGGACGCGATGGTCTTGATCTCCGGCGACAGGCTCTTGGCGTACATGCAGATGAAGAGGTTGGATGCATCGTCGTCGAGGGTGGAGATTATGATCTCGGCCCCGTGCTCCTCGAGAGCGTACTCTAGGTTCTTGGGGTTGGTCCCGTCCTCGTGCAGAACGGACACGTTGAGCCTGGACTTCACCGACTCGGCGGTCTGGTCGTCCTTCTCTATGACCAGGACGTCGTGGATGTCGCAAATTGTCTCGGCGGCAATGTAACCGACGTTTCCGCCGCCGACGATGATGACCTTCATCGCCGTCCCGACGGTTCCCGTGCCATATATAATTTAGGGGATTCGGCTGCCGCACCAGCATCCCCGGCGGACCGCTGGGCCCCGAGGGCGCTCTGCAGGGCCGGCTCCTTCCCCATCGAGGGGGCCCGATCAACATAGCCAGACGTGTAAAAAATTGAGTGTTGCATCCACAACCGCTGACAGATGGCCCGTGGTGATGCTTTATCTATTGCGTGCGCGTTACGCTCGACCATGTGGAAGCAAGTCAGCGAGGATTTCTGGGCGAAGAATCGCGAATCCAAGGTAGACTCAGTCAACGATACCGTCAGGGACATCATCGAGATGGTCCGCACCAAGGGCGACGCCGCCCTCATCGAGCTGGCGGAGAAGTTCGACAAGCAGAAGCTCAAGAGCATTGAGGTCACCCGCGAGGAGATCGAGGAGGCCTACGAGAAGGTGCCGCCCCAGCTCGTCGAGGAGCTCGAGAACGCGGCCTACAATATAGAGCGCTTCCACCAGATGCAGAAGCCGGCAGGAATGTGGCTGTCCGAGGTCGAGCCAGGCATCACCCTGGGCGTGAAGACCACCCCCCTGGAGAGGGTCGGATGCTACGCCCCGGGCGGCCGCGCGTTCTATCCCAGCACCGTCCTCATGACAGTCATCCCCGCCAGGGTCGCCGGAGTGGACGAGATCGTCCTGTTCACCCCCGCCCCCATCAGCCCCATCGCGCTGGTCGCGGCGGACATCGCGGGCGTCGACGAGATCTATAAGAGCGGGGGCGCCCAGGCCATCGCGGCCATGGCCCTCGGCACCGAGAGCGTCGAGCCCGTCCAGAAGATCGTCGGGCCCGGCAACGTCTTCGTCACCGCCGCCAAGATGATGCTCCGCAACAAGGTCGAGATCGACTTCCCGGCCGGCCCCAGCGAGGTCGCCGTGCTGGCGGACTCCTCCGCCAACCCCATGCTCGTGGCCAACGAGCTTGTTGCCCAGGCCGAGCACGACCCGTCCTCCGCATGCATCCTGGTCACCGACGACCCCTCGCTCCCGGACAAGGTCTGGCCCTTCATGGAGAAGGAGATAGCCAACACTCCCAGGAGGGAGATCATCGAGAAGGCCATGGACAACTCCGGCTACATCGTGGCCGACAGCCTTGACCTCGCCATCGAGATCATGAACGGCATCGCCCCCGAGCACCTGTCCATCCAGGTCCGCGACCCGCTGGACGTCCTGGGCAAGGTCAGGAACGCCGGCTCCATATTCGTCGGGCCGTACACCCCGGTCGCCGCCGGCGACTACGCTTCCGGCACCAACCACGTGCTCCCCACCGCGGGCCACGCCTCCACGGCCTCCGGCCTTAATGTGGCGCACTTCATGAAGACCTCCACCGTCCAGATGCTGACCCGCGAGGGCCTGGCGTCCATCGCCCCCACCATCGAGACCATCGCCGAAGCCGAGGGGCTGTACGCCCACCGCGATTCAGTCAGGGTCAGGAGAGAGGACGATGGCGAGGAGTAAGAAGGCCGCAGCCGACGAGCCCGTGGACCTCTACGACGAGAAGTACTACATCAACAGGGAGATCTCCTGGCTGGGGTTCAACCGCAGGTGCCTGGACCAGGCGTTCGAGAAATCCAACCCCCTGCTGGAGCGCGTCAAGTTCCTGGCCATATGCCATTCGAACATGGACGAGTTCTTCATGATCCGCGTCCCCGGCATCATGAAGAAGAACCCGATCCCCGGCCCGGACTACTCCGGCGTGGATTACAACAGCCTCATGGAGGAGGTCACCGAGGAGGTAAGGGACCTCATCGCCCAGTACGAGCTGTGCTGGATGTCCCTCAGGGCCGAGCTCTCGGACAAGGGGATACGCATCATGCGCGTATCCGAGCTCAACCCAGACCAGAGCGCATGGGTGGCCGAGTTCTACAGGGAGAGGGTGCACGCGCTGCTCACCCCTCTGGCGCTCGACGTGTCCCACCCGTTCCCGTTCATCTCCAACAACGTCCTCAACATCGCCGTCAAGCTCCAGAGCAGGGACGACGACGGCAACATGTACGCCAGGGTCAAGGTGCCCACGGGCGTGCTCCCGAGGTTCGTCAAGGTCCCCACCCAGTCCAAGAGGGAAGAGGCCTACGTCTTCATCGAGGATATCATCGAGAACCACATCTCGTCGCTGTTCCCCGGCCTGTCGGTCGAGGGCGCGTACACCTTCAGGGTCACCCGCAACGCGGACGTCAAGGTGACGATAGACGAGGCGTGCGACTTCATGACCGCCGTGGAGGAGTCCCTGGACGACAGGGACATCGGCTTCCCGGTCAGGATGGTCGTCGAGGCCGAGATGCCCGACGACATGGTCAAGGTGTTCGGCAGGAACCTGGGGCTGACCCCCCTGCAGATCCACCGCGCCCAGGAGATCCTCACGGAGGACCTCTGGCAGATAGTCGGCCTCAACCACCCCAAGCTCAAGGACAAGCCCTTCGAGCCCTACACCCCGCCGGAGCTGGCCGAGGGCATGGACATCTTCGAGGCCATCAGGTCCAGGGACTGGATACTCTACCACCCCTACGAGACCTTCGGCACCATCGTCAGGTTCGTGAACCAGGCAGCCGACGACCCGAACGTCCAGTCCATCAAGATATGCCTCTACAGGATAGGCAAGGACCCGTCCATCGTCAAGGCGCTCATGCGCGCCAAGGAGAACGGCAAGAACGTCTCCGTGCTCATGGAGCTCAGGGCGAAGTTCGACGAGTCGAACAACATCCTCTGGGCCAGGGAGATGGAGAAGATCGGCGTGCACGTGGTCTTCGGCCCCGTGGACCTCAAGGTGCACTCCAAGCTCCTGCAGGTCGTCCGTCTGGAGGGCAACAGGCTGGTCAGGTACACCCACATGAGCTCCGGGAACTACAACCCCTCGACCGCCAAGCAGTACGGGGACATCTCGTTCCTCACCGCCGACCAGGAGATGGGGGAGGACGTGGGCGAGCTCTTCAACGCCCTCACCGGGTTCTTCGGCCCCAGGATGTACAAGCACCTGCTGGTCGCTCCGCTGACCCTCAAGACCGCCATCATCGAGAAGATCGAGAGGGAGATCGCCGTCTGCAAGGAGACCGGCTCAGGGTACATCGCCCTCAAGGCGAACGGGCTGATCGATTCGGACATCATCGCATCGCTCTACAAGGCATCGAACGCCGGCGTCAGGGTCGACCTGAACATCAGGGGGCTCTGTTGCCTCAGGCCCGGGATCCCCGGGGTCTCCGAGAACATCAGGGTCACCAGCATCGTGGACAGGTTCCTCGAGCATGCCAGGATTTACTATTTCGAGAACGGCGGCTCGCCGGAGATGTACATGGGGTCGTCGGACATGATGCCCAGGAACCTCCTGGCCAGGGTCGAGACCCTGTTCCCTGTGAGGGACCCTGACATGATGATGGCCATCAGGGAGTACATACTCAAGACGCACCTGGCCGACAACGTCAAGGCCAGGGTGCTGCAGCCGGACGGAAGCTACATCCCCGTGAAGAGGGCCAGGGGCGAGGAGAAGCTCCGCTCCCAGAAGTGGTTCCTGGAGAACAAGGGGATCTGGCATGGGCGCCAGCGAGACCGTCGGCTTCATCGATGTGGGCACGAACTCCATACACGTGCTCGTGGTGAGGTTCTACCGCGGGTCCGCGGGCTCCCCGGTCTTCGAGGACAAGGAGGCCGTCAGGCTCGGCAAGAGCCTGTACTCAACGGGCAGGATAGACGATTCCACCATAATGAAGAGCGCGATGGTGGTCTCCAGGTTCGTCAGCGTGGCCAGGAGCCTCGGGGCGGAGACGATCGTCGCGTACGCCACCTGTGCCGCGAGGGAGGCATCCAACTCCGATGTGCTCATGAACGTCCTCCACAGGCACGCCGACGTGCAGGTGATATCCGGGCCGGAGGAGGCCAGGCTGATCGCCCTGGGCGTCTTCGGGCCAGAGGGGCCGGCCGAGAGGTCGGCGGTCATGGACATAGGCGGCGGGAGCACCGAGGTGGTCCTCGCCGAGGGCAAGGACACGTACTTCAGGGACAGCCTCGCCATGGGCACGGTGCGCTACGCCTACGGCCTCGGGGTGGACTGCACGAAGAAGGTGTCCGACAAGGACTACAGGAACATCTGCAGGAGCGTCGAGGCATCGTCGTACCATGCCGTCAAGACCCTGAGGGCGCTGGGATTCGCCAGGTTCGTCGGCTCCTCCGGTACGATGATCAACCTGGCCGAGATGTGCGCCGCCCGCAGGGGCGACGGGGACGCATCGTA
The DNA here is from genome assembly GCA_015063135.1 of Thermoplasmata archaeon. GTDB lineage: Archaea > Thermoplasmatota > Thermoplasmata > Methanomassiliicoccales > Methanomethylophilaceae > Methanoprimaticola. Next base: position 24,165 of record SUTA01000002.1, on the reverse strand, counting down.
CATGACGCTCGACGAGCTGACCGAGCTCATGAAGAGGCTCAGGGCCCTCGACGCCGAGGCGAGGCTCGAGGTCCCGGGCATGGGCAAGAACCGCTCGGACATCATAATCCCCGGGGGAGCGATCGCCGAGACCATGATGAGGCTCTTGGGGACGGACAGGATCGAGATCTCCAGGCAGGGGCTAAAACAGGGCATGCAGACGGATTACGTCATGAGGAAGGGCATCCAGTGGATGGGCGCCCGCGAGTCCTCCGTCATCGCGCTGGCCGAGCGCTGCCGCTACGACCGCCTCCATGCCGAGAACGTCAGGGACAAGGCCCTCAGCATCTACGACCAGATGGCCGCCCTGGGGATCATCGAGCCCAGGGACGACATGCGCGACCTCCTGGGATACGCCTGCGTGCTGCACGACATAGGCGAGTTCGTGAGCTACGAGAACCACCACGTCATCTCGCAGTCCATCATCGAATGGACCAACATGCCGGGATTCACTTTGACCGAGACCCGGATCATGGGCCTCATGGTGCGGCTTCACCACAAGAAGCTCCCTTCCGCCAAGGACTCGGTGTACTCCAAGGTCCCGAAGGAGGACCTGAGGGACGTGATAAGATGTGCCGAGATGCTCAGGGTCGCGGACGTCCTGGACGGCCACAGGACCTCGGCCGTCTCCAGGGTGGAGCTGGAGGCCGGGGAGAAGGACATCTCGGTGAGGATCTGGAGCGATACGGACCCCGGAATGGAGATCTGGCGCCTGGAGAAGCACAAATCGGATTTCAAGAGGGTCTTCGGCCTGGGCCTAAAGGCCGAATGGGTCCATGACAGCTACGGCCTGGCCAAGGGGGACCTGCGATGATGGACCTCCTCCCAGATTCCGTTGTGTTCGGGCGCGGATGCGCATCCGGCGTGGCATCCGCGGTCCCCGGCCGGAGGCCATTGCTGGTTTGCAGCTCAGGGAGCGGCACCAGGGCCGCGAGGGAGGCCGTCGCGGCAGCCCTCGACGCGGCAGGGATCGATTATGTGAGGTTCGACGGGGCGGGCAGCAACCCGAAGCTCGCCTCCATAGACGAGGGTGCCGCCGCGGCGGTGTCGGCGGGATGCGACTGCGTGGTCGCTGTGGGCGGCGGCAGCCAGCTGGATGCGGGCAAGGCCATGGCCCTGGTCGCGGCTTCCGGCGGCTCCATCCGGGATTATACCGGCGGGAGGGCGTCCTCCCCGGACGTGAAGGCACTCCCGGTCGTCGCCGTGGCGACCACATGCGGCACTGGGAGCGAGGTCAACGGCATATGCGTTCTGACCGACGAGGTCACCCACGACAAGGCCGGTGTCACCAGCCCATCGGTAGTGCCTGTCAGGGCCTTCGTCGACCCCGGGCTGATGGAGACCATGCCCCCGAGGGTCCTGGCCTCAGTGACCTACGACACCCTCTGCCACCTGGTGGAGTCATTCATGAGCTCGGCCTCCACGCCGCGGACGGACGAGATATGCAGGAGGGGCCTCGAATGCCTGTCAGAAGCGTTGATCCCCGCTAACCGCGGGGACCCGGACTCGCTGTCCAGGGTCGCCATGGCATCCACCGCCGTGGGTATCGCCATCTACATAGCTGGCACCACCGCGGGCCATGCCATCGAGCATCCCCTCTCGGGCCTGAGGGACATACCCCACGGGGAGGGCCTCGCGGCCGTCTCCCCGGCCATTTACCGCATCGGTCACCCGGAAGTGTTCCGCGAGGCCGCCGCGCTGCTCGGGATGCCCGGCGAGGGCCTGGACTCCGCCATGCTGTCGATCTCCCGCGAGCTGGGCCTGGACAGGCCGTTGTCCGACCTAGGCTTCGGCCGCGACGACATCCCCTGGCTCACGGGCTCAGCCATCAGGAACAGGGGGTCCAAGCTGTCCCGCCACCCCGTGGATCTCTCCGAGGCCGACATCCGCCGCGTATACGAGGAATCCTTGCGACGCGCGCGCCTTTCGGGCAACTTTTTATAATATGGCGCTATTAGTTGGAACAGCACGACGAGGAGTCGAGCACTTTTCTCACTCACTAGGGAGATTCACATGACCGAGGATGCGCTTAAAACCGGAACAACGACGATTGGCATGAAGATCAAGGACGGGGTCATCCTGGCCTCCGACCAGAGGGCCACGATGGGCAACCTCATCGCCCACAGCCACGTCCAGAAGGTCTACAAGCTGTCCGACAACATCGGCATGACCATCGCGGGGGTCGTCGGAGACGCCCAGCTCATGGTCCGCTACATGCAGAGCGAGATCTCGATCTACCAGATGAAGAAGGGCTCACCCATGTCCGTCTCCGCGGCTGCCACGTACATCGGCGGCGTCATGCGCAACGGCTTCTACCTCGGGCTGATCGTCGGCGGGTACGACAAGACCGGCGGCCACGTCTTCAGTATCGACGGCGCCGGAGGATACATCGAGGACAACTACACCTCCGTCGGATCCGGCTCCCTCTTCGCCCTGGGCGCCCTCGAGGCCGCCTACAAGCCCGAGATGGGCAAGGACGAGGCGATAGATGTCGCCATCACCGCCCTCAACTCCGCCAGGAAGAGGGACAACTGCACCGGCGACGGTTTCCTCGTGTCCTACATCGGCCCCGACGGCTATGAGTCCATCGACCTCGATGAGATCAAGGACCGCTGCGAGAGGCTGGGAATCAACTTCCCCAACTGAGAATCCATCGAAACCCCTTCCCAAACCCATTTTTCTACTGACAATGAACAATCCCGGACTGGATACAGATGAACGTAGACAAGCTGTTCGAATCCCTAACGGAAGAGGTCACCAGGCGCGTGCCCAAGGACATGAAGATCACCTCGATCAAATTCGAGGGGCCCCTTGTGGTGGTCTACACCAGCGATTACGACAAGTTCTCCGAGAACGACTCGATTGCCCGCATGCTCGCTCAGAGCATACACCGCAGGGTGGACATCAGGCCCGACCCCGCCGGCCTCGAGGACGCCGCCAAGGTCGAGGAGAAGATCAGGGCAATGATACCCGAGGCCGCTGAGATCTACGACATCAACTTCATCGACGAAACCGGGGAGGCCATCATAGAGGCCGTCAACCCCAACGAGGTCGTCGGGAAGGAGGGACAGTTGCTGGCCGACCTCAGGAAGGAGTCCGGCTGGAACGTCAAGGTCATCCGCGCACCGCCCATCCAGTCCAAGACGGTGTCCGATGTCAGGGGATACCTCAGGGCGAACCACGAGGAGAGGCAGGAGATGCTCACCTACGTCGCCAGGAGGATCGCCAGGCCCAAGCTGGAGGGGGAGCAGTGGGTGAGGGTGACCGCCATGGGCGGTTTCAGGCAGGTCGGCAGGTCAGCCTCGCTCCTGACCACCAGGGAGAGCAAGATCCTCATCGACTGCGGTCTGGACCCCGGCTCTGACGCCACGCCCTACTTCGCGATCCCCGAGGTGCAGCCCCTGACGGACATCGACGCCGTCGTCATCACCCACGCCCACCTCGACCACTGCGGGACGCTCCCCGCCCTCTTCAAGTACGGTTACAAGGGCCCCGTCTACTGCACGCCCCCCACCAGGGATCTCATGGCGCTCCTGCAGCTGGACAACATCAAGCTCGGCTTCGGGGAGAACAAGAAGACCCCCTACGAGGCGCAGCACGTCAGGCAGGAGATCCTGCACACGATCCCGCTCAGGTACAACGAGACGACGGACATCGCGCCCGACGTCAGGCTCACGTTCCACAACGCCGGCCACATCCTCGGCTCGGCCATCGCCCACTTCCACATCGGAGAGGGGCTGCACAACGTCGCATTCTCCGGCGATACGAAGTTCGAGAAGACCTGGCTGTTCAACCCTGCCACCAACAGGTTCCCCCGGCTGGAGACCCTCGTCCTGGAGTCCACCTACGGCGGGAGCAAGGACATCCAGCCCTCCCGCGCCGACGCGTCGGAGGAGATGGGGAGCCTGCTCCAGAGCGCAACCGAGCACGGCGGCAAGGTCCTGATCCCCGTCTTCGCCGTGGGCAGGTCCCAGGAGGTCATGCTCGTCATCGAGGAGCTCATGAGGACCAAGAGGATCCCCCAGTGCCCCGTCTACCTAGACGGCATGATCTGGGAGGCCACCGCGATCCACACGGCATACCCCGAGTACCTCAACAGCCAGCTGAGGACCCAGATCTTCCAGCAGAACGAGAACCCGTTCCTGTCCCCAATCTTCAAGAGGGTGGAGACCGCGGCGATGAGGGAGGAGATCTGCCACTCGCCCGACCCGTGCATCGTGCTCGCGACCAGCGGTATGATGTCCGGAGGACCGGTCATGGAGTACTTCCGCGAGTGGGCCGACGACCCCAACAACTGGCTGCTCTTCGTGGGTTACCAGAGCGAGGGCAGTATTGGGAGGTCCATCCAGAGGGGCAGGTCCGAGATCAGCATGAACATGCGCGGCCAGACGATCAACCTCAACATCAGGATGCAGAGGCAGACCGTGGACGGATTCTCCGGTCACTCGGACCGCAAGCAGCTCATGCGCTACATCAGCTCCCTGGAGCCCAAGCCCGACAGGATCATCATAGGGCACGGGGAGGACCGCAAGTGCACCGACCTGGCGTCCTCCATCTACAAGAAGTACGGGATCGAGACCAAGGCCCCGCAGAACCTGGAGACCATCAGGCTGAGGTGACGGTCACTTCGGCTATCATCCCGTCGACGGCCATGTCGTCGTCGGGCTTGCGGTACTGCAGCTCGAAGACGTACTCCCCGGGATGGTCCGCGTGGATCATGAAAAGCTGCTTCCCGGTGCCGTCCTCGGCCTCCCTGAACTCCTCGGAGACGGTGAGCCCGTCCGAGCTCATGACCATCCAGGAGTATCCGGTTGCCGGGTTCGAGTCCAATTCGAATACGAAGGTCTGTCCGACCGTCAATGCGACCTGTTTCATCTCGGTTGCCTTTTTCAGAACAATGAATAAAATGGAAAGATAAAAGCCTCCCGTCCGAACGGGAGGCGGTTTGATCACCAGTTGGTGGCCCTGACCTCGAAGAAGGACTGGGCGTGCTTGCAGACGGGGCAGACCTTGGGGGCCTCCTCGGCGACGTGGATGTACCCGCAGTTGCGGCACTTCCACATGACGACCTTGTCCTTCTTGAAGACGACTCCGTCCTCGATGTTCTTCAGGAGCGCCCTGTACCTCTCCTCGTGCTCCTTCTCGATCTTGCCGACCATCTCGAAGAGCTTGGCGATCTCGACGAAGCCCTCCTCTTTGGCGGTCTTCGCGAACTCGACGTACATGACGGTGTTCTCGTAGTTCTCTCCCTCGGCTGCGTCCTTGAGGTTCTCGACGGTCTTGGGGACGACTCCGCCGTGGAGCTGCTTGAACCAGATCTTGGCATGCTCCTTCTCGTTCTCGGCGGTCTCCATGAAGATGTCTGCAATCTGCTCGTAGCCCTCTTTCTTGGCCTGGGAAGCGTAGTAGGTGTACTTGTTGCGGGCCTGGGACTCGCCGGCGAAGGCGGCCATCAGGTTCTGCTCTGTTTTGGATCCTTTCAGTTCCATAATCATGCCTCGGCTGGCCATGGGGTCGCGAGTATAATATGATTGACCCATGGATTTATTGAGGTGTCAATGAACTTGCAACATTGTAAACAGTGCACCTAAACTGTTGAGGCAATCCTCAAGCTGGATGCAGTTCCCAGATGCGCCGGTGGAACCCGTATATACGCGTACGGCATCGCCACTGGCATGGGAATAGTGACTTCATTCGCGGGAGGGGTCGTGATGACCCTTATCCTGGCGCTCATAGTCCCCGCCATCTGCAGCGTCTACATCAACCCGTGGATCGTGGACATGGTCGGCGACAACACCTTCCTCATGCTGTCCTCCGAGATGCTGGCCAACCTGCTCATGTGGGCCGTGCTCATCGGATTCATGGTGATTCTGGGGGGCACGATGGTGCTCAGGCTCTGCGGCGTCTTCGGCGTCATCGGGCTCATCTTCGCCTATTGGCTCCTCGGCGACGTCACCAAGGCGATCATCCCGATCATCATGCTCCTTATCTCCCTGGGCATCACGATGCTGCTGAAGCGCCGCAAGGAGAAGAAGAAGGGCGCCGAGCCGAAGAAGGAGAGCAGCCGATCGTTCCTCTTCCTTCCCCAAACGATTTCATTAAAAGTGGCCTCTTGCTTCGTTTGAAGTGAAAGAAACAAAAGAGGCAAGAGGCCATGAAATTCATAGGAATTGATGTACATAAACGCATCTTCACAGTTTGTGTTTTGGATGACAATGAAAAGGTAATCGGAGAGATCATCGATTCTCCGACCAACGAAAAAGGACTCGACGATTTCATCGAGCAGTATCCTCCGGAAGATTGTAGAATCGTTTTCGAGAACCTCGGAAGAGCTCATTTCGTGTTCCATTATCTTTGGGACAGGGGCTACGCTGTCGATGTTGCACACACAGGACACGGATGCATGAAAGAAATTGCTAACAGCAATTTCAAGACCGATCGGATAGACGCATACAAGCTGGCGCTTGTATGCAAGGACATCTGGACCGGGAGAAAATTCATCAGACGCTCCCATCTTTCGAAGGACGATGTGATGAGGATGAAAGGTCTGGTCAGGATCCATAACGAGTGTACGAACATCCGCGATGAGATGTATCTCCGTATCATGGAGTACATGAACCTTCACAATATCCCTGAACATCCCAGATACAAGGATGTCAAGGGACGGAAGTACAGCCAGTATCTTCTGGATATGAAGGATCCGGCCCTTACAGTCATGGTTAACATGATGTGTTCTGCAATCTAGCAGATCGAATATGCCGATTCCGAGATCGGGAGATATGCAAGGATGTCCGAGGATGCCAGGTTATTGATGACGATCAAGGGCGTATCCGCATTGACGGCGGTCACGATAGTGACTGCAATCGACGGGATATACAGATTCGAAACACCGGAATCGCTCGTCTCGTTCTTCGGACTGGCCGTCCCGCACAAAGAATCTGCAGGGAAGAAGGTCAAGATCGGTGTGATCACCAAGGAAGGTGATCCTCTCGTGAGGAAATACTTGGCTAATGTTGTGATGCAGCAGAACATGTGGTGCAAGGACAGTGACTTGTCCCAGTTCTATAGGAAAAAGGCTGATGTCATGCCGCATTGGAAGGCCGTGACCGCAGCGATGAGGAAACTCACATGCATAATCTGGGCTATGCTTACCAAGAAGCAAGCATACAGATTACGGCCTGTGGCACAAGCCTGACACAACGCTCAATCGGGACTCCGCGAGCGGAGTCCGTCCATAGGGACAGGCAACGACCTGTCACTGAACCGGAACGATTGGGAGGTCCGATGGGACGTGACCGCGAAGAGGTTTTGCGGCTGTGACCGCGGGGTAGGGAAAATGGCATTCCGATTGGCCCGTTCAGTGAAGGTTCTGCTGCGACATGCTCGAAAAACCTTCGCATCAGCGAAAGCTTTTTCTCGCAACTGAAGAATGATATCGCAAGAGGCCACTTTTAATGGAGGAAACCGCTTAGCTTTTCCTTCCCCTCGATGAATCTCCTGAAAACGGAGACCTTGAGGGGATCGCTGTAGTTGTTCACGAAAGCGAACGAGAACATCAGGCTCAGCATCACCAGGGGGATCACGAAGCTGACGTAGTTCTCGATGATCGTGAGCAGGGAGTGGCCGTAATAGAGCGAGAGCCACAGCATGACCGCGAAGGCACCCAGGGCGAAGAACGAGTACACGAGCTTCCTCTTGGCGCCGGTCCACAGGTAGAACGGCCTGGGGGCGTCGGATATGGCCTTCGCGCCGACGGTCCTGACGGAGAGCCAGATGACCACGAGGATCGGAACGAACATGGACAGCAGGATCATGATGGACACGAGCAGCTTGACGTCTATGGTCTCCAGGAACAGCGGGTTGATGAAGAGGTACGACGAGAGGGTGATGCCCAGGAGAATGTTGGACCAAGCCATGTCGATCATAAGCTTCAGGTCGAAGGTGTGGGTTTCTATCTCCGGCTCCAGGACGATCTCCTTGACGTCTATGATGTCGGGCACCTGGAAGAACCTCTCGGCCCTGCCCCTGGTCCCCCTCATGGCGTTCTTCTGCATGGACAGGAACACCTTGGACAGGTCGGTCCTCAGGTAGCTGACCGTGACGGACAGGACCCCGTAGGACGTGAAGAGGGTGACCCAGAAGACGGCCACAATGGTGAAGATGTCCAGGAGGAGGTTGTCCAGATGGATCCCGAGCGCGCCCAGGATCTTGTCCGCGGTCTCGATGTAGACGGAGACCCCGAGGGCCTGGCCGGATATCCACTGCAACAGGGCCAGTATTATGGCGATCAAGACGACCATGAGCTTGGGGAACGGCCCAGGCGTGGACAGCGGGAACAGGATCATGCCAAGCACGGTGAAGACGAACACGAACACCAGGCACAGGTCCATGATCATGTAGCCGAGGGAGTAATCGTTGTTGACGATGAGGATGGCCACCCACGCGATGACGCTCAGCGCTACGATGTAGGGGAAGAACCTCAGGATACGGACCTCGCTCTCCTGATTCATCCTGCGGATGCGCTCCTCCTCGTCAGGGTGGAATCTGGATACTATGCCGTCGACTGTCGCATTAGCCGACTCGATGCGGTTGCTGAGGTCAATACGGCGTCCTTTCGACATCCGAATCGGAAAGAGTCGATTCGGCTTATATACCCTATCGTCCAGCAGCGCGCGGGCCAGCGTCCGAACACCTTATAATATCCGGCGGTCCTACCCGGAACCATGGCGGAGAAGGCCGGTCTGAAGAACCGCGGGTATTCGCGCGAAGATGTCGAGGACCGCCGCGAGGCGGCGGAGAAGTTCACCGGGGTGTCCCTGGACACGGTTTCCAGGTACGCTATCGACCCGGAGGGAGCCTCCAAGAACATCGAGAACATGATCGGCACCGTCCAGATCCCCCTGGGATACGCCGGCCCCGTCAGGATAAAGGGCTCCTACGCGGACGGGGAGTACCTCGTCCCGCTGGCCACGACCGAGGGCGCCCTCGTCGCATCCATCTCCCGCGGCATGTCGGTGATCAACGCCGGCGGCGGTGCGAGGACCGCCGTGTACGGCGATTACATGACCCGCGCACCCGTGCTCAGGGTCGAGGGGATAGAGCACTCCGAGAAGGTGTGCCAGTGGATAGATTCCCACCCCGACGAGATTCAGGCGGCCGTAGCGTCCACCACCAGCCACGGGAAGCTCCACCGCATAGACAAGTACCCCAACGGCAGGAGCCTGCACCTGCGGTTCCTCTTCGAGACCGGCGATGCCATGGGCATGAACATGGCCACCATCGCATCGGAGGCCGTTTGCAGGCTGCTGGAGAAGGAGACCGGTGCCGTGATGGTCTCGGTGTCCGGGAACATGTGCTCCGACAAGAAGCCCGCCGCCATGAACATGATCAACGGCAGGGGCAAGACCGCCGTCGCCGAGGCGAGGATACCCAAGGACATCGTCGAGGGGAAGCTCCACGCCACCGCATCCGCGATCGTCGAGACCAACTACAGGAAGAACCTGGTCGGATCGAGCATGGCCGGCACGCTGGGCGCCAACGCCCATGCCGCCAACATGGTCGCGGCCGTCTTCATAGCCACCGGGCAGGACCCCGCGCAGGTCGTCGGAGGCAGCATGGCCATGACAACATGCGAGGACCTCGATGGGGACCTGTACATATGCGTCCGCATGCCCACGGTGGAGGTCGGGACCGTCGGAGGGGGCACCCGCCTGCCCTGCCAGAGGGAGGCTCTGGCCATGATAGACTGCCTCGGCGAGGGTAAGGCCCGCAAGCTGGCGGAGATCGTCTGTGCCACGGTTCTCGCCGGAGAGCTCTCCACTCTCGCCGCCCAGGCCGCAGGCCAGCTCGGCTCCGCGCACGCGGCGCTCGGGCGCCGATATTATCCTTATATAAGGGGTCGGGAATCTCCGACAGCATGCCTGTCATAAACTTCAAGTACAGCGACCTCCGCACGATGCTAGGGGACGTCCCGCAGGAGACGCTTGTAGAGCGCATCCCGATGATCGGCGCCGATATGGGCGACACCGAGGAGGGCACCGACGAGATGTCCGTGGAATTCTTCCCGGACCGCCCCGACCTCTACAGCGTCGAGGGCGTCGCCAGGGGCATGAGGGCCTTTTTGGACATCGAGCCCGGCATGAAGACCTACGATGTCGGCTCCTACGACGCCGACGTGTACATCGACGGGTCCGTCAAGGACGTCCGCCCGTACTTCCTGTGCGGCGTGGTCCTAGGAGTAGACATCGACGACAACATGCTCAGGTCCATCATGGAGATGCAGGAGAAGCTCCACATCACGATAGGCAGGAAGAGGAGCAAGCTCGCGATAGGCATCCACGACCTGGACAAGGTCACCCCCCCGTTCACGTACAAGGCCGTGGACCCCCACTCCATCAGATTCGTCCCCCTCGCCAAGACCGAGGAGATGGACATGGAGGAGATCCTCGCCAAGCACGAGAAGGGCCGCGACTACGCCCATCTGCTCGAGGGGTTCGACAGGTACCCCATCATCCTCGACGCCAACGGCGAGGTCCTCTCGTTCCCACCGATCATCAACGGGGCGCTGACCACGGTCACCACCTCTACCAAGAACCTGTTCATCGACGTCACCGGTTACGACAGGAAGGCCGTGAAGGGCGCCCTGGACATCGTAGCCACCTCCCTGGCGGAGCGCGGCGGGAGGATCATGACCGTCAGGATGCACGACGGCCCCATCAACTTCACATCCCCGGACCTCTCCCCCACCGAGATCTCCATCTCCTCGAAGGAGTGCGACAGGTTCCTCGGCATCAGCCTCGGGCCCCAGGGCGCCGTCGACTGCCTCAGGAGGATGGGCATGGACGCCACCGCGAACGGCGACACCATCCGCGTCAGGTACCCCTGCACCAGGCTCGACATCATGCACAAGGTGGACATCTTCGAGGACGTCGCCACCGGCTACGGCTTCGACCGCTTCGGAGGCCCCTACAAGCTGGAGCAGACCGCGGGAGGCCTGGACCAGATCACCACGTTCAGCGACGGCATCAGGGATGTCCTCCTGGGCCTCGGGTTCACGGAGGTCACCACCCTCACGCTCAGCAACCAGAGGGACGAGTTCGAGCTCTCCGGGCTCCCGGAGGTCGACACCGTCCGCGTCCTCAACCCGATCACCGAGGACCACACCTGCCTCCGCGCCTACCTCATGCCCAGCCTCGTGCGCATCCTCAGGCACAACAAGCACAGGGGACTCCCCCAGAGGATCTTCGAGGTCGGCAACGTCATCAGGGACACCAAGGTCGTCCCCCACCTGTGCGCCATGGAGACCGCCGCGGCGACATCCTTCACCTCGATCAAATCTATCACCGAATCCGTGCTCAGGGAGCTCGGCGTCGATTACACGCTGGAGGCCTGCGACCTCCCGACCTTCGTGGCCGGCAGGGGCGCCTACGTGGTCTCCGGCGGCAGGAGGATCGGCATATTCGGCGAGGTCGCGCCATCGGTCGTAGTGGGATACGAGATCACCCATCCCATCATATTCATGGAGCTGGACCTCGCGACCATCCTGTCCGAGCGCAAGGACACGCTTTTCCGAGGAGATAGCATGGACAAAGGAGATAGGTTCCCGGCATTCGTCCTTCAGGACGAGAACGGAGAGGAGTTCGACAGCAGGCAGCTCGAGGGCATCAGGTACGTCATCTACTTCTACCCGAAGGACAACACCGCCGGCTGCACCACGGAGGCCAAGGACTTCACCGACGCCTTCCCCAACTTCATGATGCGCAACATCCCGGTCATCGGGGTCAGCAAGGATTCCGTGAAATCCCACAGGAACTTCGCTGACAAGCACCAGCTGAAGGTCAAGCTGCTCAGCGATCCCGAGCACACGCTAATGGAGCAGGTCGGAGCCTGGGGCACCAAGGTGTCCTACGGCAAGGAGACTGTCGGCACCATCAGGTCCACGTTCATCGTCGGAAAGGACGGCACCGTGGAGTTCGTCTGGCGCAACGTCAAGGTCGCCGGCCACGTCCAGAAGGTCCTGGACATGGCAGTCAAGCTCGCGAAGTCCCGATCGCTCGAGCAGCTTGCTCAGGACCTGCTTGGCATCGCATATCAGGCTGAGGTCCGCATAGCCGTGGATGGGGGCGTCCCTGTCTGTGTTCACGGCTATGATCCTCTTAGAGTTCCTGCATCCGGCCATATGCTGCACGCTGCCGGATACGCCCATGGCGATGTACAGGTCCGGGGCTACGGTGCGACCGGACAGTCCGACCTGGCGCGTCCTCGGCATGAGGCCCCTGTCGGCGAGGGCCCTGGAGCAGGACACCTGGGCGCCCATCCTCTCGGCCACCTCGTAGGCCATCTCCACGGTCTCGGCATCGCGGATGCCTCCGCCGAGGGATATCAGGACCCTGGCTTCTGAGATGTCGATATCCACGGCCTCCGGGACGTCATCGCTAACGATGTCCTTGACCGGGCCCTTCGAGTACTGCCAGTAGATCGCTGTGCCGGTGCGCTCGACGGGCTTCCCGAGCGGGAGCGCGCCCGGCCTGACGGTGGCCATCTGCGGGAACTTGGTGCATTCTATCTCGGCCATGAGGTTCCCGCTGAACGCGGGGCGGGTCATGACCATCCTCCTGCCGTCGAACTCGATCTGGGTGCAGTCCGCGGTCAGGCCGGTCTCTAGGGCCGCTGCGAGGCGCGGCGCGACCTCCCTGCCGCGGTCGGTGGCGGCGATCAGTATCGATGCCGGGACGACGCGCTCGGAGATCTCTGCGAGGCACTCGGAATAGGCCTCGGGGTCGTACCTCTCCGTGCCTTCGCCGCGGACATGATAGATTGTGTTGGCCCCATGGCCGAAGAGAGCGGGGTAGCAGGATTTGAGCTCAGGGCCGCCGAACACAACGGCGAATACGCGCCCCTCACCTTTCTCCGAAGCGTATGATACCATCTCGAGCGACGGCCTGCATATCTCGCCGTCCTTCACCTCGGCCCAGACGAGCGTCCCGTCGGCGGTGGACTGGTTGAGGTCGTACCTCTTGAGCATGCCGGGCGGCAGCCTGTCGGGATCCGGCTCCCCTCCGCCGCATGTGGAGCAGGAACCTCCGGAGCAGCCGCTCATCTCAATCCCTCCATCTCCTGCCTGAGCAGGTCGGCGGCGGTGGCCGGGTTGTTGATCATGACCATCCTGTTCTTCCTCTCGGGGGCGTTGGGCTGGGTCCTTACGATCCTCGTAGGGGAGCCCTTGATCCCCACGGAATACAGCCCGAGGCCGAGCTTCACGCGGTCGACCTCGACGATCTCCTTCCGCTGGGCATCCAGATGGCCCTGGAGGGTCGGGATGGCCCCCCTGAGGTCGATGCCCCCGAAGGAGACGACGGAGCCTAAGGGCACCTTGGCTGTGCGCGTGAGGCCGTCGTACGATTGCACCGCTACGAAACCCTCTCCCTCCCTCCTGACGGAATCCACATATGCGAACTGCTGGACGTCCAGGAGCCTCGCGGTCTGGAACGGCACCTGGCCGGTCCCCCCGTCTATGGTCTGCCTCCCGAATATGACCAGGGCAGCATCGCAGCCGTAGCGGGAGAGGAACGCCTCCAAGGCCCTGGACGTGGCCCATGTGTCGGACCCGGCGAGGGCCCTGTCGGAGATCAGGTATGCAGCGTCGGCCCCGATCTCCAGGCACCTCCTGAGAGTCGTGGAAGCCTGGGGAGGGCCCATGGTGAACACCTCCACCGTATCGCCCTCGGTGCGGAGGGACAGGGCGCTCAGCAGGGCGGACTCGCAGTACGGGTCGAGCATCCCGGCAGAGCCGCTCCTGACAAGATTGCCGTCCGCATCTATCGACATCCTGCCGGTGTCGGGGACCTGCTTGACCGCGACGAGGAACCTCATCTCGCACCCCCGATGATGTTGCCGGGGCATAGGATCATGTTGGGGTCCAGAACGGACTTGACCTTCCTGAGCTCCTCCGCGGCCCGGTCGCCGTAGAGCATCGTGATGTAGTGGGTCTTGATCTTCCCGATCCCGTGCTCCGCGCTCGGGGACCCGCCGAGCTCGACGGCCTTGGCAGCGAACTCGTCGTAGAGCCTCTTGGACTTCTCGAAGTCCTCCACGGACTTCAGGATGATCTCCACATGCGGGTGGTTGTCCCCGATGTGGCCGAACATGACGTACTCCAGCCCCTCCTCCTTTAGCCTCCTCGCGTAGAACGCCATCATCTCGTCGGCGGCTGCATCGGGGACGGACATGTCGGTGCCCATCTTGTGGATCGCCGGCATCTCTCCCTTGAGCGATGCCACGTACTCGAATATGGTGCGGGGTATGGAATGGCGCATCCTCCTGAGCCTTGCGGCGTCGGAAGGCTCCGAGGCGCACCAGACATGCGACGGGGAGCAGCCGTGCTCCCCGAGGATCGCGATAATTCCGTCGAGGGGGGAATCGGCGGGGATGTCGAAGAACAGCGATGATCCGGCGCCCTCCGGGAAGGCGGGCAGGCCGAGGAACGCGGGGTCGCCGGCGGTGACCCTGCGCAGGAGCTCGAGGGACCTGCCGTCCATGTACTCCAGGAACTCGAGGAAGCCGCATCCCGCCTTGAGCCCCTTCGCTGCGGCCAGAGCCTCAGCGTCGCCGGGGAAGAAGGCTACGAGCGCCAGGTTGCGCTTGCGCGGGGCGAGGTATATCTCGGCTTCGCAGATGACCCCGAATATGCCCTCGGACCCGATGAAGAGGTCTATGAGGTCCATGTTCTCGGAGATGAGCGGTCCGGCCGCGTTCTTGACGCCGGTCCTGGAATCGTAGGAGGGGACCATGAACGAGTAGAAGCTCCTGCCGGCGCAGAAGGACATCCTCATGCCGTCTGCGTGAACGGCGCCCCTGTTGATCCAGGTATAACCGCCGTCCGCGAACATTATCTTGATCGCCCTCACCCAGTCCCTGGTTGGGCCGTAGCGGAAAGTCAATGGCCCGGATGCGTTGGTGGCGATGTTCCCGCCTATGGAGCTGCCGGTCTCGGTGGGGTCCACGGGATAGAAGTACGGGCCGGTGGCCCTGAACTCCGACAGCGCCCCATCCGAGAGCTCCGGGGTGTCATCCGTCAGCCCAGACAGCAGCTGGGCGTCGATCTCGTCGAGGGTCGTGCACGGCCTGACGCGTATGTAGAACCCCCTGTCGTCCTTCCCGACCCCGGTAATGCCGGTGAGGTTCGTGAGCTCGATGACGTCCCCTCCCTGGGGTACCGCGCCGCCGCACACGCCGGTGCGCATGGCGACGATGTTGGCCGGAAGCGAGCGGTTGTTCAAGTAGATCAGCGCCCCGCGGAGCTCGTTCTCGTCCAGCGGGACGATGCGGTTCTCTGCCCTCCCGCTCAGCTTGGACTCGTCCGAGAGCCCCGACATATCCGTTATCCTGTGCCTGAAGAACATATCGCTCATCCCAGATGCGCGGTATCATGGCCGCGATGACCGCCTGCTCGGTGAGGGTCTTGCGGTCCAGGAGGCCTTTGCTCAGTAGGCCGATGGCGCCCCTCCCCTTGCCGATGTTAGATTCGCCGTAGACCTCGCGCATGGCCTCGCCCACGGTCATTCCCTTCCTGACGAGGTCGGCCACCGCATCGGGGTACCTGAACCCGGAGCCTTGGCCGTGCGTGAGCTTCCCATCGCGGTCAATTATCGTGCAATGCTGTATGTCGTAGAGGCCGCCCTCCATCTCGAAGACGCCGGCCTCTATGCCGACGGCCATGTCATGGCCGGGGAGTGCCGCCCTGGCGCGGTTCTCGGACCCCCGGCGCACATCGGATTCGAAAGGCTGCGGGGGGACCCCTGAGGGGACGTCCATGGGCGTGACGCGGACATCGCCGTAGATCCTCGCAAGAACGGACCTGACGGCCTCGACCTTGACCCTGTTGGCTGAACCCACCGCGACGTCGAGGACGTCCCTCCTCCCCGACGAGCCGTAATCGCCGCGGAGGATATCGGATGCCGAGATCTTCCCGGAATCGCCCATGAGGAGCGGGATGCAATCTATCTCCAACGGCGGTACGCCCCTGGATATCCTGCTCTCGTTGATCAGCTCGGCATTGCCCCTGGTCTCCTCCGAGACCACGAGGACGTCGACCGAATCCATCTCTGGGGGGCCGTAAAGATCGTCGATGACGTAGATGTCGTACTCGCCCATCCCGTCAAGCTCCCTCCTGAGGGCGGGTTCCCTGATGGAAAGCGGGACGTACTCCGCCCTGCCCTCGGCCGCCATGGCGTCGGACGTTATGCCGACGAGCACCCTGTCCCCGCGGGAGAACGCCTCGCGGAGCAGCGCCCTGTGGCCATCGTGGATGACGTTGAAAGTGCCTGCTACTGCGGCTACCTTCATAACCCGACTGCCACCACGAGGACGACCGTTACCACGACGATGGCCACCCAGATGAGGACGAGCTTCTTCAGCTTGCCCTTGACCTCTTTGGCGGATTCGGCCTGGCAGCCTTCGCTGCAGAACCTTCCATCTCCGACGAACGCCTTCCCGCATCCGGCGCAGTGCCTGTGCTGGGGTATCTTCTCCGTGAACTCTGCCATATTATCGCTCCTCCGCTTCCCTGCGGTCCGCCTCGTTGTGCACGATGATCATGCAGTGGTCCGCATGCAGGCTCCTTGGCCCGATGTTGATCCTGTCCGGATCGTGCGAGACGAGGAGTTCCTCCTCCGCCTCGGTAAGGTCCTGGTTATCCCCCAGGACGAAGATTGGATTCTGCGGGAACTCGTATTCCCTGCAGTCTATGCCGTCCTCCTTGAGGTAGACGAAGCTCCCGAGGCCGGCAAGCTTGGATATGACGTCGGCGAAGGACATCCGGGTCACATAAACCCCGGGGGAGGCCCTGACCTCCTGGTCCTTCCCGACCTGCTTCATGAGGGCGTTCCTGATCAGCGACGCCGTGCTCCTCTCGTCGGGGTTGAGGTACCTGAGCTCCTCGCCCCTGAATATCACCGTCTTGGGCGCGTCCTCCCCGCCCTCCAGGACGAGGTATGCCTCGACGTCCTTCCTGAGGTTGTGGCTGAGGAAGAACGCGGAGTTGACGCAGCGGACGAGTATGTCCAGCCTGCCGGCGCCGCCGGCTATATCGTCGAGCTTGAAGTTGCCCGTGGTGTAGGCCCTGTGGCCGGTGATCACGAAGTAGCGCATCAGATCACTGGAGGTCCTGGAGGCTGTCCAGGTCGATTCCGCCCATCTGCTTGAGGAACTGCTTCCTCATCTTGCGGTTCTTGCCGATGGACGTCATCATCTTCTTGCTCTGGTTGTACTGCTTGAGCAGCTCCCTGACGTCGTGGGGGGTGACACCAGACCCGTCGGCGATCCTCTCGATGCGACGGGACTTGATTATGCTGGGGTCCTCCTTCTCCTCGTTGGTCATGGAGTCCATGATGGTCCTGAAGACCTCGAGCCTCTTCTGGGAGGCCTCGAAGTCGATCTTGTCCTCCATGTTGCTCATGCCGGGGATCATGCTCATGATCTTGTCCAGGGTGCCCATCTTGCCGACGGCGGCCATCTGGTAGTACATGTCGTTGAGCGTGAACTTGCCGCTCATTATGGCGCGTCCGACGCGTTCGGCTGCCTCCTGGTCGTCGATCTCCTCGGATGCGAGCTGAACCAGGGACGAGAGGTCCCCCATTCCGAGGAGCCTCGATATGAACTTCTTGGCGTCGAAGGGCTCCAGGTCGCGGATGTGCTCCCCGGTTCCCAGGAAGACGATCCTGGCGTTGGTCTTGGAGATGGCCGAGATCGCGCCTCCTCCCTTCGCCGTACCGTCCATCTTGGTGAGGATGACGCCGGTGACCCCGACGGCCTCGTGGAAGGCCTGGGCCTGCGGTCCGGCCTGCTGACCGACCTGCGAGTCGAGCACGAGGATCCTCTCCTCGGGCTTGGTGACCGCGGCGATGTCCTTGATCTCCTGGATGAGGTCGTCCTCGAGCGCGTGGCGTCCGGAGGTATCGATGATGACGATCTTCTTGTCCTTGAAGTGCTCCATACCCCTCTTGGCGATACCAGCCGCGTCGGACTCCCCGGGCTCCCCGTAGACTTCGACGCCGACCTTCTCGCCGAGCTGCTTTAGCTGGTCCAGGGCGGCGGGCCTGTAGACGTCGGCTCCGATCAGGCCGACCGAGAATCCCTTCTTCGAGAAGTACAGCGCCAGCTTGCCGGTGGTCGTGGTCTTACCCTGACCGTACAATCCGACCATCATGATGGTCTGGGGCTTGAGCTCCAGCCCCTCGCCATTGTCGACGAGCCTGACGAGCTCCTGGTAGATGATCTGCGTGATGTGGTCCTTGAGGCTCCTGCCTGCGGCGGGGGGCTCGTTGGTGGCGCGGTCCTTGACCCTGTTGGTAAGATCCAGGACCAGCTGGACGTTCACATCGGCTTCGAGCAGGGCGCGCTGGAGATCCTTGCAGATGTCCTTGATGAGCTCGTCGTCGACCGATGATGCGCCACCGATGCGGCCGAGCACGTTCCTGAGGGATTTTCCCAATCCTTCCATGACCATTGCAAATCACGCGTATAATCGCGCGCGTCTATAATAACCTATCATGCGCACGCACGGGGAAAGTGATACAATCAGGGGAGAAAATCAGGAGACTTGGGGGACGGCCAGAAATAAGAAGGGATGGGATGCACTCTACAGCCTGGCCGTTCCCTGCAACCCTACGATTAGTTGGATGAGTATATAATGATTTTGTCAATAAAGCGATGAAAATGAAAAGTAAACGTGAAAGCTAAAAAGTTTAAGTGGGGGCCTTAAGGCCCCCTTGAAAGTCTCAAAGGTATCCGGACTTCTGGAGGGCCATGAGGTCCTCGGTGGAGAGCTTCTCTCCAGCCTTGAAGCGCTCGAAGATCTCCTTGGCCTCCTTCTTGCCGTCGGCGTCCGTCTTCTTCTTGCGGACGGAGTTCTTCTTGCCTCCCCTGTTGTCGGCAGCGCCCTTGTCCATCTCGTGGAGGGACTTGATCTGCTCGATGTGCTTCTTGTGCTCCTCGTCGGCAGCCTGCTTGCACTCGATGAACTTCGCCTGTGCAGCGTCGGCCTCCTTCCTGAGCTTATCGGCCTGCTCGTAGTAGCCGATCATCCTGTCGTGGGCGGCCTGAGCAGCCTCGGCGTACTCGGAAACCTGGTGGTGGTACGTCTCGGCCTGGGCCTTGGCCTCCCTGAGCTGGGCGACGAGGGTCTTGATCTCATCGTTCTGCTCGTAGGCCTTCTCCCTCTCCTGGATCTGCTTGGCGAGGATGCCGATCTGCTTGACGACCTCCTTCTCCTTCTCGGAGCTGAGGGATTTGGTCTGCTGAGTGTACTCGAGATCCTGGAGTTGCTTCTTCAGCTGCTTGAGGGGGACCTGGTCCTTCTCCTCGCTCTTCTCAGTCCTGTAGGGGGCGAGCTGCTCCTTGAGGGCGGTGACCTTCTGGTTCCACTCGTCCCTGAGCTCCTTCGTCTCCCTGACTTTCTGGTTGAGCTGGTCGCGCTCCTCCCTGCACTTTCCGGCCTCGTCGACGAGTTCCCTAACCTGGGCGTTGAGGGCATCCCTCTTCGCTTTCCACTCCTTGGTCTGGTTGTTCAGCTCGTCCCTGCGCTTCCTGTGCTCCTCCGCGTCCTCGTTGGTCGCGGCCTTGTCTTCCAGCTCCTCGGTAGATTCGACGGCCTCCGTCTCGACGGTCTCCCCGACTGCCTCTTCGGTCGCCTGGATCTGCTCCTCTTCCTGAGAAATCTGCTGCTGAGTTGCCTCCAAATCATTATCCATAAATTTTCACACTCAATTCGTATTCGACGCGACCATGAGTAAGCACGGTCCACTTTAATTAAAGCACATATAGGACTCGCATATAAGTGTTTGCATCACGACTTCCGGCATCTGGGCATATATCGCGACGTATCCCATTTGAACATCGTCAAGTAAGACCTTTATAATCCAACTTCGATTCGGAGCCATGGATTCCAAAGCCATAATCGCGATTGCAGTCGTGGCCATCCTCATCGTGGCCGGCGCCTGCGTTTACGTCTTCGTCCTGAACAAGGACAAGGACTCCGCCGACCACTACGAGACCCTCAGGGACATCGCGGTCGGGGACGAGATCGAGCTTAAAAACAGCGTGACCGTAACCCTCAACTACGAGGAGAGCGGCCAGGCGAACGACTTCCTCGAGTGGCTCTACTTCGACGGAGAGGGCACCCTCACCGGCGAACAGACCATGAGGTACAAGGGCACCGACTACGAGTGCTACGTGTATGAGGTTACCGATGATGAGGAGACCGGAGAGGTCTATATCATCAAGGAATCGGGCGTCATGTTGAAGATGGCCGGGGATGACAAGAACGCCACCCTCGCCGACACCAACCTCGACGTCACCAAGGGCATCGAGGACCAGGAGATCTCCAACGACTCCTTCTACAAGTACGATGTGAAGATGCTCGCACCCACCGAGGAGAGCACCACCCTCGTCACCGGAGAGCTCTCCATCAAGATCACCGAGACCCTCATGGGCGGCTACAAGTACGCCTACCACATGCAGCAGACCGGCGAGTCCAGGAAGGCCATGGAGCTCGAGAGCATCACCGGCGACCAGTACAAGTTCAAGGGCGAGGAGACCACCGTCTCCAAGGCCGGAGCGATGCAGTTCTACTCCTTCAGCGAAGCCTACCAGTTCCTCGTCGAGACCTACGGCGACGGAATCATCCCCGGCGAGAAGAAGTCGCCCACCATCATGACCGCCTACGGAGAGCGCCAGGTCACCTCCCAGAAGTACAGCGTGGCCATCGGACCGGGCTTCGAAGCCGTCTACGACTTCTACTACGGCCAGGACGACGTCCTCTACCAGTGCACCGTCCTCAACCACATCCCGGATGATGACAGCCACATCATGGAGTTGGAAGTCACCTACGCCCTGCAGGACTGCGACGCGGTCACCACGCACTGAAACCTTTCCAGGGCCCCCAATAGGGGGCCCCAAACCCCTTCCCCCTCATGGCTACCCTTTTAAACGAGATATGCAATCGTCGCCACGATTCAAATGAGCAACTCCTGTCCCTTGGATTACAGGTACGGCCGCCCCGAGATGAAGCAGGTCTTCTCCGAGGAGAGCCGCATCCAGAACCAGATGTACGTCGAAGCCGCCCTGGCCAGGGCGCACGCCTCCCTCGGAACCATATCCGAGGCGGATGCCGCGGAGATCACCCGCGTCGCCAGCCTGGAGGTCGTCAGCATCGACAGGATCAAGGAGATTGAGTCCGAGACCCGCCACGACCTGATGGCGATGGTCAAGGCCATGACCGAGAAGTGCCAGGGGGACGCCGGCAAGTATGTCCACCTGGGCGCCACATCCAACGACATCGTCGACACCGCCACCGCCCTGCAGATCAAGGCGGCCATGGAGATAATCCTGGAGGACGTGGAGAACTTCATCTACACGCTGGCCGTCGTCGCCAAGAGGGAGAGGGACACCCTCGAGATAGGCAGGACGCACGCCCAGTTCGCCATCCCGATAACCTTCGGCTTCAAGATCGCCGGGTACATCGCGGAGATGCTCAGGCACAGGCAGAGGATCATCGAGTGCATGCCCAGGGCCTGCGCCGGCAAGATGGCCGGGGCGGTCGGGACCGGCGCCGCGCTCGGCAAGAACTTCTTCCAGATCCAGAGGGCCGTCATGGACGACCTCGGTCTGACCTACGAGCCAGCCGCCACCCAGGTGGTCGGCCGCGACAGGTACACCGAGGTAATCTGCCTCATGGCCAACATCGCCACCTCCATAGAGAGGTACGGCACCGAGGTCAGGAACCTCCAGAGGTCCGAGATCGGCGAGGCCTCCGAGTACTTCGACGCCAAGAAGCAGGTCGGGAGCTCCACCATGGCCCAGAAGAGGAACCCCATGAACTCCGAGAACGCCTGCGGGCTTGCCAGGGTCGTCAGGGCGTTCGTCACCCCCACCTTCGAGAGCCAGGTCCTCTGGCACGAGAGGGACCTGTCCAACTCCTCCACAGAGAGGTTCACCCTGCCCCACGTGTTCATCCTGACCGACGAGATCCTGAAGAAGATGAACTGGATCTTCGAGGGCCTGGAGGTCCACAGGGACAAGATGCTCCAGAACATCGAGTCATCCCAGGGCCTGGTCATGGCCGAGCCCCTCATGATGAAGCTCACCGAGAAGGGGGTCGGCAGGCAGGACGCCCACGAGATTATCAGGGAGTCCTCGATGATCGCCGTCGAGAAGAACATGCACCTGAGGGACGTCCTCCTGCAGAGGGAGGACCTGAAGGGCGTGCTCACTCCCGAGGAGATCGCAGCCACCATGGACGCCTCCAACTACGTCGGGGGGAGCAGGGAGATCGTCGACAAGATGGTCTCCGCGGCCGAGGAGGCCACCGGAAGGGAGGTGCAGTGATGGAGACTAGGGCCATGCACGGCATGATCCTCGGCGCCATCGTGGGCGTCTTCGTGGGAGTCGCGCTCTCGCTGATGTGCAATACCTGGTGGTGCATGCTCCTCGTGCCCTTCACCGCGCTCATGGGGGCGGCCCCCCAGATGCTCAAGCCGAAGGACGACGACAACGATGATTGACGGGGGTCGCCCCCCGTCTCAAAACTTTTTAGGGTTTTCTCAGATCTTCTTCCCGGCGTGGTCGCCTGGGGTGACGTAGTAGACGTCCTCCACGGTCAGCCTGACGAGGTTCTTGGCCGGGTAGGTCTCCTTGATGGAGTGGGCGAAGGCCCTGGCCTTCTCGTAGTCGGGCCCGGAGGAGAGGATCTCGGCGCTGCACTTAACCTGATAGGACTCGCCGCAGTCGGGGTACCAGATGTAGAACGACGCTCTGGGGTTCTCCCTCAGATTGGCGAGCGTCTTGTTCAGGAAGTTGTCCACGAGCCATATGTTGTCGTCCTCGGCGACGAAGAGCATGCCGACGGGCACGACGTTGGGGACGCCGTCCTTGGATGCGGTGGCGAACGCGAAGATGCGCTGGCCCTTCATCAGCTCCTTGATCTCGGGGGTGAGTTTTGCCATGCCGCCGGAATCCGCATGGAAGATAGAAAACGGTATCGGTGGGCGGAGTGGCGCAGCCAGGGGCTCGCAGGGTGGCCAATTCGTCGGGGTGCTCGTCCGGTTCGTCGGCCGGGTCGTCACCGTGGATGGCGGCCAGCCTGTCGTACAGCGCCTTGGTTTCCAACTCGGTCTCCTGGTTGAAGACCACCGCCGAGCCGTCGGTATCGACTATTATAATGTACGTATCGCACGACTTGTAACCGGCGAGGGTGAACTCGAGGAAGTACGGATTCTCATAGGACATCCATACCCCGGAGCGGATCCTGTCGGACTCGTAGCCGAACGTGGCGAACCCCGTATCGAACACCTCGACGTAGAACAACTCGTTGATGAAGTTCAGGTTGTAGTGCCCCTCCACCATGGGCGCCTGGAGGTTGACGACGTCGAAGACCACCTGGACCTCGACCTCGTCGGCGCGCTCCTCGTGGTTCTGGATGAGATAGGATGGGACCAAGGCTATCATGCTCACGAAGATCACGGCGGCGATCTGCGTGGAGGGCAGATGGTCCCCGATGCGGCGCTTCTTCCTGAAGAGCACGCATACCAGCGAGAGCAGCATCACCGGGGCTATGAGGTAGAGCGGGTAGACGTACTCGTCCCTCCCGACCAGCCAGAGCGATGCGGCGTAGAGAACCAGGATGCATGACGCCATGGCGAAGAAGCATATCCTGGAGGATACGAAGCGGAGCTCGGGTATCTCCGTCTTGGCCGGGTCCCTCTTGAACAGCCTGTACCCCTCCCCGAACAGGAACCCGTAGAGGAGGAGGTAGATCGGCACGAGGCAGGCGTACCATATCAGGATATAGTACTTGACCTCGTCGAAATTGAAGTCCAGGGACATCCTGATGGCCATTATTGACATCAGTGTAGGCACGGATATCGCCAATAGCAGGTACGTCCTCAGACGGAGGTCCATGCACCGAGACTCTCAACGACCGATATAACCGTTTTCCACCCTGGGAACTGTGTTCGGTAATTCGATCAGACCCCCTGGCTGAGATTCTGCACTCCTTGTAGATGTTCAGGATTCTGACCATCTGTACCGCCTCCGCGGCGTCGGTCATGCGGGCCCTGGCCCGCATGACAT
>SUTA01000013.1 GCA_015063135.1 Thermoplasmata archaeon | reverse complement strand
TATGAATAGGCTGTGTTGTTAGCACATGCCGAATGGTCCGTCTAAACGGAACATTCGTAGCATCGAACGTCAGAATGCATGAGATCACGCCCAGCTTCCCTGGGTCGGGGATCATGATTCTCCATATTTGGCAGGCCACGTTGACCCGCGCAAGAGCCACGATATCGGTGAAATATATAAGCCTTTTGACGGGCCCCATTTTCGATAATGGCCTCACGGTGCAACATTCGGTCCCGAAGGGCCGCCTCGCATCGTTCAATTCCCTCTAACTATAGCCCATATAAAAAGCCTCGCCTGGACCTACAACCATGGCGACTGGAAAACGGGAAGAAACGGGGCAGAAGCCCCAGTTTTCGATGCTCGGAGCCTTATGAGCTCGTACTCGCGGGACCCGATCCCGTGCTCCGCGGCCGCCTCGATCGTGTGGATCCCGTTTAGCTCGTTGACCCTGGCCATGAAATGCTCCTTCCCCGGATCGTCCGAGTTCATCACCAGGTCGATGCAGGCCTGGTCGATGGCGACGGGATCCAGGGACGACAGCATCCCGATGTCCTTCATGCAGGGCTTCTCTGGGGCAGCGACGCAATCGCAGTCTATCGAGAGGTTCTTCATCACGTTGATGAAGGCCATGTTGCCGCAGAAATGCCTCACGATGGTGGTCGCGGCATCTGCCATGCACTCCGGGAACTGCGTGTTGTCCCCATGCATGTCCCATGCGGCGATGCGGTCGTCTGACCTCCCTGCGGAGTGGATCAAGGCCTTGCCGGCGCTGGACGCGCATCCGATGGCGAGCTGCTTGAGCGCTCCGCCGTAGCCTCCGTTGGGATGGCCCTTGAAGTGCGCGAGCACCAGCATCGAATCGTAGTTGAGGATGTGCTTCCCGACGAGGTTCTTCTTCAGGATGTGCCCGTCCGGGAGCTCGAACACATGGTCCGGGCCCTCCTCGTCCATGAGGTCCACGTCGAAGTACCTGCTCCAGCCGTGCTCCTCCAGGAGCTTCCTGTGGGAGTCGGTGTGGTCGCGCACTCCCACGAACCTGTCGCCGTAGGCGGTGTTGGTCTCGACCACCCTCCCGCCGACCTCGTCGATCATGGGCCTCCAGAATTCCGGGCCGAGGAAGTTGAAGTTCCCCTTCTCGCCGGAGTGGACCTTGACGGCTACCTTGCCCTCCAGCTCCTTCCCCAGCGCCTTGTACATCTTCACTACGCTCTCGGGCGTCAGCTCGCTTGTGAAATAGACCTTGGATTTCATCCCCATGTCCCCCTTTCCAGAAGGGCGGATTGCATTTCCGAACATATAATGAATAAGGAGGGCGGACTGGGCCGTCCTCTGGGGAACGTTAAAATACGATTAGCCGATTGGCAGAAGCAAGTGGAGATGGCCCAGCCTGGTAAGGCGTAGGACTGCTAATCCTATGTCGCTATGCGACCCGAGGGTTCGAATCCCCCTCTCCACGCCATTAACCTTATCCAGATCTCCGAGTGGCGTGTTCTTTTCTCCGCGCTCAGGCCTGTTTCGAACCGATGTTTCAGAATCTCAGACATGTTCAACCCCTAGGGGCGTACATCGTCAAGTTTGTAAATAAGTAGCCCGAATCGGCCCGAAGGGGCGTGAGCCCGGGTGATCGCGATGCGTACCGGGGCGATGGGGGCTATCGCCCCGGGGAATCCGGCCTCCGGAAAATGTCCCGTGAGAGACATATGGGGACCCCCGATATCCCATATGATACAAACGGGGATTTCGGGGCAAAAACTAATTTAAGCAAGGGGTCCCGTCCCGCGCTCAATGGACCAGAATACCAACGAATACTACATCACCCGTCAGGGCGATAAAGAGTCTTCCGCGAGGAGCTATCCGCGCAAGTTCCCTATCGCTTTAGCGAAGGCCAAGGGAGCTTGGCTCGAGGATGTAGAGGGCAATCGCTATATCGATTTCCTTAACGGCGCAGGCACTCTGGCCCTGGGGCACAACGACGACGAGATCAACCGGGCCATGGTCGACCTCATCCAGTCCGGGGCACCCCTCCATACGCTGGACCTCACCACCCCCGTCAAGGACGAGTTCACCGAGACCCTGTTCTCGATACTCCCTCCCGAGATGGCGTCCCACGCCAAAGTCCAGTTCTGCTCGCCCGCCGGCACCGATGCCACGGACGCTGCGATCAAATTATGCAAAACGGCCACCGGGAGGAGCACCGTTATCGCGTTCTCCGGCGGCTACCACGGCATGAGCCACGGCTCCATGGCCCTCACCGGCAACAACAACGCCAAGCTCAGGGTCATGAACATCATGCCCGGCGTCCAGTTCATGCCCTACCCCTACTCCTACCGCTGCCCCATGGGGCTCGGCGGCGAGGCCGGCACCAAGGCGTGCGTAGCGTACCTCGAGAGGTTCCTCAAGGACCCCGAGAACGGCATGACCAAGCCCGCGGCCATCATCCTCGAGGCCATCCAGGGGGAGGGCGGCGCGATCCCCGCGCCCATCGAATTCCTCAGGGAGGTCCGCAGGATAACCAAGGAGCTCGACATCCCCATGATCTGCGACGAGATCCAGTGCGGGATGGGCCGCTCAGGCAAGATGTTCGCGTTCGAGCACGCCGGGATCATCCCAGACGTGATCCTCATCTCCAAGGCCATCGGAGGGTCCCAGCCCCTGGCCGTCGTCGTCTACGACGAGAAGCTGGACGTATGGGGCACCGGCGCCCACGCGGGGACGTTCCGCGGCAACCAGCTGGCCATGGCAGCCGGCACCGTCGTCATGAGGAGGATCAGCAAGCCCGAGTTCCTTGCCGAGGTCACCCGCAAGGGGGAGCTCATGAAGCAGCGCCTCCTGGACCTCCAGAAGCAGGTCAGGATCATCGGAGACGTCCGCGGGAAGGGGCTCATGCTGGGCATCGAGTTCGTCGACCCCAGGAAGGAGCCCGACCTCATGGGCCATCCCGCCCCCAGCGGCGAGTTCGCGGCCCGCATCCAGCACATCTGCCTGGAAAACGGGCTCATCATGGAGAAGGGCGGCCGCGACGGCTCCGTCATGAGGTGCCTCTGCGCCCTCAACATCACCGACGATGAGATAAACCAGGCGATGGATATCTTCGCGAAGGCCGTGAAGGAGGTCGATGCCGATGTGCGCCAATGAACCGTTCATTCTCTCAGATTCCAAGGAATCCCAGGACAGGCTCTCCGAAATGCTCGGCGAGACTCTGGATTCCGTCCTCAGATCCATACCCGACGGGAGCGCGTTCTCCGGGATCGATCCGTACGTGCTCAGGGAGAGGATACAGGCACTGGGCTTCCTGCCCGAGGAGGGCAGGAGGTTCGAGGACGTCCTCGGCGATACAGCAAGGGACATCCTGCCGAACCTGCTCCGCACCTGGTCCATCGACTACATGCCCCACCTCCACTCCCCGGCGCTCACCGAGACCATCGCGGCCGAGCTGATCATCGCGTGCTTCAACGACAGCATGGACAGCTGGGACCAGGGCCCCGCGGCGACGGAGCTCGAGGTGTGCATGATCAAGGGGCTCCTGAAGCTGTACGGGCTCCCCGAGACCGGCGACGGATGCTTCACGTCCGGAGGCTCGCAGTCCAACATCTCTGCGGTCATCGCCGCGCGCGACTGGTTCTGCTCCGAGAAGCTGGGCTGGGACGTCAAGATGAACGGCCTGCCCCCGGAGCACAGGAAGCTCCGCCTCTACACATCGGAGATCTCCCACTTCTCCATGGACAAGGCCAGCCACATCCTCGGGATGGGCTACGGCGCCGTGAGGAAGATCCCCGTGGACAGCAGGTGCAAAGTCGACCTGAAGGCGTTCGAGAAGATGCTCGAGGAGGACGTCGCAGCCGGGCTCATCCCGTTCTGCGCTGTCGCCACCCTCGGGACCACCGACTTCGGCTCCATCGACGATGCCGCCGGCATGAGGAGGATCTGCGACCGCTTCGGCATGTACCTGCACGGCGACGCCGCCTATGGGTCGGGCGTCATCATGAGCCGCACCTACAGGGACAGGCTCGGAGGCGTGTCGCTGTGCGACTCCGTCACCGTCGACTTCCACAAGATGTTCCTGCTCCCCATCTCCTGCTCCGCGATCCTCGTCAGGGACCCCGCGCTGCTCGAGTGCTTCGAGCTCCACGCCGACTACCTCAACCGCGAGGAGGACGAGGAGGAGGGCTACATCAACCTCGTCGGGAAATCCATGCAGACCACCCGCCGCTTCGACGCGCTGAAGGTGTACATGGCGTTCCAGACCAGGGGGGCCGAGGGCTTCTCCAGGATGATCGACATCATGATCGACAACGCCGCATACTTCTACGGCAGGATCTCCAAGGACCCCGAGTTCATCGCCCCGGTGGAGCCGGAGATCTCCTCCGTCGTCTTCGCCGTCCAGGGCGGGGACGAGGTCAACAAGAAGGTCAGGCGCCGCCTCATGAGCGACGGCATCGTCATAGGCCAGACCTCCATGGGCGGGCGCACCATGCTGAAGTTCACCCTGCTGAACCCCAACCTGGACGCCAAGGGGATCGATGCTCTGATCGAGAGGATCAGGGGCATCGCCGCCGAGCTGCGCTCGGCCTGATTGTGAAACTCCGCATCATGGGGCGGCGACGTTCGCTGCCCTATGATCTTCTCTTCCGTGTCGAGGAGGAGGTTGCTTACCTCCTCGTTCTCCTTCTTGTGGATGAGCGTGCGGATGCTCCTCCTGTGGACGGGGCCCCCGAGGCGGATCCTCATGAACGTGCCGTCCGCGCCGTAGATGCGGATGAACTCCTCGCCGTCGACCTCCTCGCGGGAGCTGCCCTTGAGGACGAACGCCTTGCCGTAGGAGCTGGTGACCATGCGCTGGTCGACGGATATCGAGATCTCGCTGCCGCCCCTCCATCTCCTGGAGGTGATGATGAACTCCCTCTTGTCATCGTACATGATGGTCTTGCGGTAGCACTCCACGGGGCCGTCGTCCTCGTACGTCCATGACCCCATGTCCTCTCCGAGCATGGCCGGGACGTCGTCCCTGGAAACGAAGGCATCGGAGGAGACCGAGAGCATGGCCTCGACTCCCGCCATGCCGATCTTCATCTTCCTCTTCATGGTCTCGTCGCGGACTCCGGGCTGCAGCAGGAAGATCGCGAACAGGAAGAAGGACAGCACCGTCATGAGGTCACCCTCCAGCGAAAGCGGGACCTCGCTCAAATCCGCTCCCAGGATCAGCGATATTGCTGTCGGGAGCAGGTAGAGCGCGCCGAGCCCCACTGAGATATAGAAGAGGACGGATGCGCTGTGACGGTCGCCCATGAACGCGTGGATGCCGCTGAAGATGAACATCAGCGATGCGAATATGATGAGGCCCATGATCGAGAGGGACGATAGGTCGTCCGACAGCGCCTCGATGGAGTTCAACAGACCGATGAGGCCCATGGTCACCGGGAATATCATGAGGGTGTATCTCACAGGCTTGTCCTGCCACATGAGCATGCACACCGCGGGGATGAAGAGCGCGACATCGGTGATGTACACCCAGGCGTTCACGAACCCGACCTCCACGGCCTGGTAGATCGACACCCCCACATCGCACAGCAGCAGCACCGACATGCAGCAGAGGATGATCCTCGGGTAGAGGCCGATGAGCTTGCGCCCGCTCGCGGCTATCATATCAGCGCCTCCTTCACCGAATAGACGAAGTCGGTGCCGTCGCGGCCGTAGAAGCGTATCCTGTCCCCGTCCCTGACGATCCTATCGACCGCCAGCTTGTTGGCGAAGACGATGGTCTCGGAGTTCGGGGTGACGTTGAATCTGAGGAAGTCCTCCCCGCACCACTTCTGCACGACGATGGTGGTCTCGATGTCCCTGCCGGACACCCTGAGGACCATCTCGCGCTCGACGATCCCGTCATCGATCTCCCTCCACATCGGCCCCTTTCCGCTGAGCAGGTTCTCCGCCTCATCGGGCGTGATGAACGCCCAGGGCTCCGCCCTGTAGCTGGCGCGGACGCGGTCGAGATGCCTCGCGTGCCTGCCGTCCGACGTGCCGTAGCGTATGCTCTCGGCGTCCAGCATGAGGATGAGCACGATGTACATCACGACCTCGATGAACCTCGTGGTGTTGTCCAGCGACTGGATCCCCAGGGCTCCCAGCGGGATCGCCATCATGATGACGTTCAATCCGATGAATGCGAATGCCGTGGCCATCATCGATGCGCGCCTGATGACCATGCCCCTCGCGAAGGACACGCCCGTGTAGATCAGGTTAAGGGCCAGGAAGAAGAGGACCCAGTTGACTATGACCACGAGGATGTTCGAGGAGGGGTTGACTATGACGTCGTACCTCATCAGCACGCGCGTCAGGCCCAGCGTGATGGCGTACAGGCCCACGGTCCTGACCAGGTCCCTCCTTCCCCATATGATGATGAACGCCCCGGCCACGGCCATGATGACGAAGGCCGCCATGTTGGGGATGGTGCCGCCGTTGACTATGGCGCCGTAGAGCTGCCAAGACCCGCGGATGACCATCAGGGCGCCCATGACCATCGCTATGGCCACCGGGAACACCTCGTAAAAGTTCAGCATCCTGACCTTGAACTCCTGGAATCCCATGGTATCCTCCTCGACGCGTTGATTGATCGCTTCAGCGACGGGTACAGCTCCTGGGTGAACGCGGCCGCGTCCCCATCATCGCGGACCAGTGCGCCAGACAACGAGATCTTGCTCAGGTCCGCTGCTATCAATCCGATGTAGTACCCATGGAACTCCTCCCCGAACCTCTCGGCGGAGGCCTCCACCATGAACAGGTATCCCTCGGGCTTGGAGACCTGGATCGCCACGCTCCACTTGGCATCCACGAGGCCGGCCTCGGTCTCTGCCATCGCCACATTGCCGTACTGGCGGATGAACGACAGCGAGACATCAGAGGTCCCGGGGCCGTCCAGCACCTTCTCATCCATGAACTCCACCGAGTGCTGGGAGCCGTTATAGGGCTTCCCGACCAGGGACCGGTCCATCGGCTTGACGGCCTCGGCGTCCCCGAAAATGATGCTGTACAGGGCACCCTTGGAGCCGCCCTCGTAATACGACGCATAGAGGACGCCCGGTTCGAAGTAGGCCATGCTCTTGAAGTCAGTCTCCTCGTCGGCGGCGGACAGCCAGAAGCCCTGGGCCGCCCTGACGGCGACGAAGTGGAAGTCATCGATCGAGGAGGCCACCCTGTAGAATATCAGATCCCCCTCGACTCTCAGCATCGTGAAATTATAGCCCCTGTCCAAGATATCCGTCTCGGTGACGCCCTCTATCTCGTAGGCCTTCACCGCATCCCAGGACGTCCCGGCAGCGGGGACCTCGCCCGCGGCGGCATCCGGCACCGGCCCTGACGGCGCCTGATGGTCCCGATCGGTGCTCTCGAATCTTATCACGGAGCCAATCCCCCCATCCATTACGGATGTCATCACTAGATCCTGGCCGTCCGGGCGGATGTATCCGATCGCTCCTGACCGGTCGTAGTTGCTGGCATAGGCTGTACCGAAGTTCCAGGCGCAGTAGGACACGTCGCCGTTGTAGGTCAGCCGGTAGAGCAGGCCGGTCGCCTTCCTGATGCTCAGATTGACGTTTGTTTCGGACGGGCCGTACTCGATATCGCCGTTGGTGAACCATCCCTCGTAGGCGGATCCCACCTTCCAATCGCCGACAAGCGCATCGGACAGCTTGTCGGAGCTCATCGTGAGGTCGAGGGAGAAGCCCCTCTCCACGCCCTCCAGACGGATCACCATCGAACCGCCGGAGACATACAGGTCGGCCACTTTGCCGGCCTTCTTGAGGTCCATATTGAAAACGTAGCCCTCTCCTTCGAAAAGGCATTCCGACACGATGCATTCCCTCTGGTCGTCGTAATGAGGGCTCCCTTGCCACTGCAATTCATCCGTGGAGTGGCTCACCATGGTGGTATTGGTGAAGACGACCGCACCCTGCTTCATGGGTTCGGCGACGCCGGGGCTGTCCGTGTTGAGGATCGAGAAGGCCGATGCGCAGCCGTCCTTGTCATCCAGCGACTTCAGGTAGATGTTGTCGTCATGGCAGAAATAGTAGCTACCCCCTGCCACCAATGCGACGAACGCGACGGATGCCGCGATTATGATTATCCTGTTGTCCACGGGCCCGACCCTCCCGACCCCGGGGGCCGGCCTATATCGGGGGTACTCACTCATAGAACAAAAACCTAATAGGCGGGCGATCGCAGGACGGCCCTGGAATAGTCGTAGTCGCGGCCGTGCTTCTGCAGGAGCTTGAGATTGCGGGTGGCGTTCTGGTTGCCCCTCTCCTCGGCCCTGCGGAAGTACCTCTCCGCCTTGTCGATGTCCCTGGGGACCACCAGCCCTCCCAGGTAGAACAGCCCGATGGTGTTCAGTGCGCGGGGCTCGTTCTGGGACGCAGCCATGGATATGAACTCGTAGGCCTTGTCGTAGTCCTTCTCGACGTCCGTGCCGAGGTAGAAGATGTTGCCGTATGCGAACTGGGCGTCGGCGTTGCCCTCGAGTGCCAGATCGAGGAACATGTCCCTCGCCCTCGGGGGATCCTTGGGAACGCCCTTGCCCTGGAGGCAGGCATCGGCCATGAACAGCCTGCTGACCGTGTCGCCGATGGAGACGCCGGTCTCGAGGTACGGGATCGACTCGGCGATGTTGCGCCTCTTGTCGGTGGCATAGAGGGCGCAGCCGTACCCGGCGCGGTTCTTCGGAGTGTCGTCGGCATCGAGGCGCCTGCGCACCTCCTTGAGATCCGCCTTCCTGGCGGCCTCCACTGTCTTGAACGTCCCTCCGGCCATTGATATCGAGGGGGTATGGTTCTCTGGATTTAAATCGGCTCATGCCGCAGAGGCCGTTGGCGACATTTTCGGATGCTGGCTACCCCCCGGAGGGTACACGGTTCCGAACTTGATAAACAGATAAAGCGAACAGCTTAACGACCCCATAAATACCCTCTCCGCGATTTCGAAATCATGGGATGCAAGTGCAGCTATTGCGGTGCAGAGAACGACGATCTCAACCCGTTCAGCAGGTGCATGATCTGCGGTCAGCCCCTCGAGATGAGGTTCGAGAAGGCTTTCTGAGATCCGCCCCCGCGGAACGCAAACCTCTCAACAAACCAGTATATCGCGGTCCCCCCGTAAGGGGCCGGGGATTTCTCCTTAGCCCCGGGGGGATCGATGGATTCCCACTTCCCATCCCGTCATAGAAGACTATATCGTCATCCGCTCGAATCCGGGAAGGGATAAGATGGCTGTAAGCAGGATCGGCTTGGGATTCGATACGGGCGGCACGTACACCGATGCCGTGATCATGGACCTGGAGTCCGGGGAGCTCCTCGCGAGGAACAAGGCCCTCACGACCAGGAACGACCTCTCCATCGGCATCCGCAACGCCATCGCCGACTTCGACAGGAGCCTCCTGGACCGGGTGTCCACCGTCTCCATGTCCTCCACCCTCGCCACCAACTCCATCGTCGAAGGCAAGGGCTGCAGGGTCGGCCTCGTCTGCATCGGCGACGAGCTCGGCATCGATGTCCGGGTGGACGAGATGGTCAGCGTAAAGGGCTACTTCACGGCCTTCGGCAAGGAGGAGGAACCGCTCGACGAGGACGCCGTCCGCGCATTCCTGGAATCCGTGGACGGGAAGATCGACTGCCTGGCGGTCACCGGCTTCATGAGCGTCAGGAACCCCAAGCACGAGCAGCGCGTCAAGCAGATGGCCAAGGAGATCCTCGGAATCCCTGCTGTGTGCGGCTACGAGCTCTCGTCCGGCCTGGGATTCAACGAGAGGGCCATCACCAGCGTAATGAACGCCCGCCTCATCCCGGTCATAGACGAGCTGCTGAAATCGGTCTCCGCCGTCCTCAAGGAGTTCCGCATCGACACCCCCCTGATGGTCGTCAGGGGCGACGGCTCCATCATGAGCGATGCCATGGCCAGGGAGAGGCCCATCGAGACCATCCTGTCCGGGCCCGCTTCGAGCATCAACGGCGCCAACAAGCTGGCCGGCTGCCTGGACTCCATCGTCGTCGACATAGGAGGCACCACCACCGACATCGGGGTCATCAGGGACGGCAGGCCGCATCTCGATCCCGATGGGGCCATCATCGGCGGGTACCGCACCAGGGTCATGGCCGCCGAGATCACCACGGCCGGCCTGGGAGGCGATAGCAGGGTAATCCTGAACGGCGAGAAGCTGTACATGTCCTCCCTGAAGGTGATGCCCATCTGCGTCGCGGCCTCCAAGTACCCGGGGCTTCGCGAGAGGCTCAGGGGCATCCTGGACCGCCCCGTGGCCGATTTCCCCGAGGCGAAGTACGAGCGCAACATCATCATGGACACCGAATACTTCATCAAACTCAAGGACCCCAAACCCGGCATGCTCAACGCGACGGACGCCATGTTCCTGGAGTTCATCTCGAAGGAGCCCCGCTCCCTCCCTGAGGCGAAGTACGCCCTGCAGGAGAACCCCGCCGCCTTCGACATCCCGAGGATGGAGGAGCTGGGGCTGGTCCAGAGGGTGGGGATGACCCCCACCGACATCATGCACGCCCGCGGCGTGTTCACAGCCTACGACGCGGAGGCTTCCAAGCTCGCCATAGACATCGTGGCGAGGAAGATCGGCCTCGACCGCCAGGGCTTCATCGATAGGGTGGACGGCATGGTCACCGACAAGATCTGCAAGGAGATCCTCAGGAAGGTCATCTACGAGGACTCCGGCGTCCTGAACCTCACGGGCTTCGGACTGGACCTCATGGACCAGACGGTCAACAAGCGCGAGGGGCGCGACTACAGGTTCGACATCACCATCACCAAGCCGATCATCGGAATCGGCGGGCCGACCTACGACATGCTGCCGGAGGTGGCGAGGAGGCTCGGCACCACGCTCATCATCCCCGAGAACTACGATGTGGGCAACGCGGTCGGCGCCATCATCGGGAAGGTCGAGGAGGCCATCGAGTTCATCATCCAGCCGGTGTCCAGCGCCCTGCTGCACCGCCACTACTACCAGTGGAAGGCGGACGACATGTTCCAGCCCACAGCCAGAGCGGACGGCGCGGACCCGGCGTGCACCATCTACTCCAGGCTCGGGAGGTTCTACCTCGAGTCGTTCAAGGAGGGGCTGCAGTTCGCCAGGGACGAGGGCACGAAGTTCATCCAGGCCGCCATGGACAGCGCCAACGCCGAGGACGTCGTCATCACCGTCAAGGAGGAGGAGACCGCCCTCCTGATGGATTCGCTGCACAACGAGCTCATCGCCGAGATGAAGGTCACCGTCAAGGGCGTCGGGAAGCCGAAATCCAGGCAGGAGCGATCGGAGCATCAGGTCCGGGATCATCGCCATTATCCCGACGTACGCGGCGTACATGGCCACGAAGAGGGCCCCGGTAGGCCTGTCTATCTTGCCCCTTGCCCTCACGAATGCGAACATGACCACGCTGAACAGGAGCATCACCGGCAGGTGGAAGATCAGCAGGGATTCCGATATGGGGATGTCCACGAGGGCGGCTCCGATGCCCAGCACGAACAGTATGTTGAAGATGTTGCTCCCGACGATGTTCGCCACGGCCAGGTCTGCCTCGCCCCTGCGGGAAGCCATGAAGCTTATGCATATCTCAGGGAGCGACGTCCCGATGGCGACGACTATCAGCCCGACGACCAGGTCGGATACCCCCATCAGGGTGGCGAGGTCCTTGGCGCCATCGATGAAGAACCTGGCGCCGAAGTAGAGCAGGACGAGGCCTACGACGACCATTACCACGAGGAACGGGGCCCCGTGCCTGTCCGAATTGGGACTCTCGACGGCCTCGGACTCGTACATCTCCTTGCCGGCATCGTCGGACTTCTTCCTCGTGAAGACTACGTAGAGGAACACGAACAGGAGGATGATCATCCCGATCCCGGCGATGCGTCCTATGTCCCCGATGAAGGAGATGGCGCACAGGCCGACCGCGGAGGCGATCATCGCGATCATCTCGACCCTCATGCTCTCGTACTTGGCCGCCATGGGGCCCGCTAGGGCCGCCAATCCGATGGCAAGGCCGATGTTGGCTATGTTGCTGCCGACCACGTTCCCTATGATCAGGGGCGGGTCGGACGTGCTGACGATGGATGTGATGCATTCCGGAGCGGAGGACCCGAAGGCCACGATGGTGAGCCCGATGACGAACGGAGACACCCCCAGGCGGCGCGCCAGCCCCTTGGCCCCTGTGACGAGCCAGTCCGATGCGAAATACAGCATCACCGACCCGACTATGAGGCACGCCGCTATCCAGAACATCGGTGGGCCATGCGCATCATCTTATAAGAAAGTGAGCGAATTGGATGGCATTTCATCCCATCGGGCCGTTTTTACGACGGAATCCGCATCGCTTGAACGAGTACCTGAGCTCGCAGGCTCCGCTGCTGACGCTCACGTCCGCCCTGGCCCCGTTGACGATCGGCATCCTGGGGGCCTTGTGGCCCACGTCGGCGTCGAATACCGCCGGGACCTCCAGGTCCGCGATGCAGTCCATGACCGCATCGATGTACGAGCCCTCGTCGAAGGAGAAGCCCCCCTCGAACATCAGGGGCCTGCCGAAGACGAAGCCTGAGGCGTCCTCCAGCCATCCCTTCTCCCGCATCGCGGCGAACATCCTCCCTATGCGGGCGGCGTCCATGGAGTAGGTCTCCATGAACCAGACGATCCCCTCGCCCCCGTAGGACTCGATAAAGCGGGAAGGATCGGCGGTGCCCTTGAGGCAGAACCACTCAAGCACGTCCATGCACCCGCCCAGGAGCCGGCCGGAGAACCTCTCGTCGCAGTAGGACGTCTTCCACCACGTGCGGGAATCGTCCGATATGGTCTCCAGGCCGGTGACCCTGTCGTGGAAACCGTCCTCGTGGAACTCGTACGAGGACACCCTGTCGCGGGTACCCTCGAGCACCTCGACATCGTCGGATATACTAGTGTGCCAGGGGTCCATCCCGAAGTCCCCGAAGTTGCCCGCGTAGACCGTCGCGATGTCGTGCTCCGCAGTGGCCTTGAAGCCCAGTACAGTGTTGTCGGAGTACCCCTGGAACCATTTCGGGTTGGACTCCCAGAGGGCCCAGTCCATGAGGGGCAGCATCTCGTACTGCCAGTCCCCTCCCTTGGCCGAGAAGATGCAGGAGACGTCCGGGTTCTCCAGGAGGCCGCAGAACTCGTCCACCTTCTGCTGTGCGGGGGAGCTCCTGCCCTGGTCGTCGTTGGTGAAGACGTTCGGGGTCTGCAGGACGGCGTAGCCCCTGCCCACAAGCGCATCGACCCCGTGCTGCATGCGGACCTGGTCCAGCGGGTCGGTCACCCCGGATGACGGGGCGGTGACTCCCAGGATGTCTCCCTTGCGGATCGGGCGGGGATATATCATGCGGACCGCATCTCCTCGGTCATATATCACGGGTTCCCCGCATAGCTTTATCTTTTAGGGTAACACTCCACGTCCCATGGAGATCCTCACCCAGACATCGCTCGTGGTCAACGGGAAGACCGTGACGCACCGTCAGCTGGAGGCCCTGGCGGCCGTCAGGGACACCGGCAGCCAGACGGCAGCCGCCAGGAGCCTCGGGATCTCGGTCCCGGTCCTCCACAAGTACATCGGCAACATTGAGGACGCCGCCGGCGCCCCGGTGCTCAAGGCTACCCCGTCCGGGTCTTCCCTGACGGAGGAGGGCGAGAGGATAGCCAGCATCGCGGATTCCATGACTTACCGCGGCGACATTGAGCACGGATTCACGGTCTGCTGCAGCCCGGTGACCGAGGACCTCATGATGTCCGCCATCTCCTCCGCGAGGATACCCGGTTCGCACATCATCGTCTCCGATGACGAGTACAACATCCGGATGATGAGGGAGGGCAGGGCGGACCTCGCGATCATCGACGACCCGCTGTACCTGTTCGACGCCGAGGAGTTCGTCATGGACGAGATAGGGTACATGGGGATGGTCCTCGTGGACAACGGCCCCTCGTTCATCCGCTACCGCTACGGCGCCCAGAGGGTTGCGTTCATGTACATGGACTCCGAGGACAGGAAGTACACGATAGACGCCGAGACCTTCTCCCTGACCGACCTCCTTGGCTCGAACAAGAGCTTCTTCATCGACGAGCTGATGCTGATAAGGAAGAACCTCAGGCTGAAGAGCGCCATCGACCCCGGCATGCTGCGCCACGCGGTCACCGCGATCTACCGCGAGGAGACCCGCAACATCGCCAAGGTCATGAAGGCGGCGAAGTCCAGGGACATCCGATATTAAGGCCAGCCTAAAGATTAACGGGCTTAATTCTGACTGTTTTCGCGTGTCCGCGGACAAATTTTACGATTATCCCGACCGGGGCTTTACCCTTTAGGATAATAGCACTCAGCCGAAATCATATTCCATTATATAGGAGAAACCTCGTCCTCGGACACGATTACTATGGTAACGCCCAACCCCGATTTCTACAAGGAGATCGCCGCCGCCGGTGGCGAGGAAGTCAAAATGTGCTTCCAGTGCGGAACCTGCACCGCGGGCTGCCCCTCCGGGAGGCAGACCTCCTACAGGGTAAGGAAGCTCATGAGGATGGCCCAGCTCGGACTGAAGAACGAGATCATCTCGTCCGACGAGCTCTGGGAGTGCAGCACCTGCTACACCTGCGTCGAGAGGTGCCCCCGCCAGGTCCCGATCGTCGACATCGTCATCGCCCTCAGGAACATCGCCGTCGACGAGGGATACATCAGGCCCCAGCACAAGGGAACCGCCACCAACCTGGCCAAGTTCGGCCACGCCGTCAAGGTGGACGACAAGATCTCCGCCCTCAGGAAGGAGATCGGACTGCCCGAGCTCCCGCCCACCGTCCTGTCCAACGAGAAGGCCAAGGCGGACCTCGACAAGATCCTGACCCTCACCGGTTTCGACAAGATTACTCAGGAGTGATTACAATGGCAAAATACGCATTTTTCCTCGGTTGCATCGCGCCCCTCAGGTACCCCGGTATCGAGAAGTCCACGAGAGAGGTCTGCGCCAAGCTCGGCATCGAGCTGGTCGACCTGAAAGACGCAAGCTGCTGCCCCGCTCCCGGAGTCATCAGGGCATTCAACAGGAAGACCTGGCTGGCCGCCGCCGCCAGGAACCTCGCTCTCGCCGAGAAGGAGGGCCTCGAGATCGTGACCATCTGCAACGGATGCTACGGATCCCTCTTCGACGCCGCCCACGAGCTCGCCAACGACAAGGAGCTCCTGGCCGAGGTCAACAAGATCCTCGCCGAGATCGGAATGGAGTACAAGGGAACCACCAAGGTCCACCACTTCGCCGAGGTCCTGTACAACGAGGTCGGCATCGACGCCATCAAGGCCAAGATCACCAACCCCCTCGAGTACAAGTGCGCCGTGTTCTACGGATGCCACTTCCTCAAGCCCAGCAACATCAAGGGACTGGACGATCCCGAGGACCCCAAGATCCTGGACGAGCTCGTCGAGGCCACCGGCTGCAAGAGCATGCCCAGGAAGCAGAAGATGCTGTGCTGCGGTGCCGGAGGAGGCCTGAAGGCCGCGTTCGGCGATGTCGCCAAGAAGTTCACCCAGACCAACCTCGAGAACATGAAGGCTGGAGACGCCGAGATGATCATCGATGTCTGCCCGTTCTGCCACCTCCAGTTCGACGGTGTCCAGAAGGACCTGGGATACAGCTTCCCCGTTCTCCACCTGTCCCAGCTCTACGGACTGGCCATGGGCATGAGCAAGGAGGAGCTGGCACTGGGAGTCCACATCACTCCCGTGAACCTCTGATAAAACTCCAACAGAGGGGGGCGACCCCCTCACCTTCCCCTTCTATCCTAACTTTCCTAACTCCGCATGGTTGTTATACCTACACGGCCCTCCTTATGGCATGAGCTCTCTGGACCAGGATATCCAGTTCACCCTGGTGAGGGATTTTATCTTCCTCACCGAGACCCACATCGCAGGCCTCAGGTACACTCCGGATCTGGACGATATCCTGGCCGACATCTACGTGAAGATGTCGCTGAGAGCATACCTGGAGGTCGACAACGAATACGACGAGGATGCCGTCGTGATCGTCGACAATAAGAACAGGAAGATCGGGCACATACCGAGGCCCAAGAACCAGATAATCGCCAATCTCATAAGGGCGGGGAAGGACATAGAGTGCACGGTGGAGCAGATCGGCACATTCAGGGGCGAGCCGATGTGCTCATATCCATCTACATGGAGGAGAACCGGACCGTCAAGAGAGGGTTGGAGGACCGATGCCCGAATATCTCCGGCGACGCCCGAAAACGGCAAACCTTTA
Organism: Thermoplasmata archaeon; assembly: GCA_015063135.1. GTDB lineage: Archaea > Thermoplasmatota > Thermoplasmata > Methanomassiliicoccales > Methanomethylophilaceae > Methanoprimaticola. The sequence continues at coordinate 42,935 of SUTA01000013.1, read as the reverse complement.
ATAATAAGCGGTACCAATACAATTAGGAATATATTATCCTTAACAGGATAAGCCAAAAACATCTGGCTATGTGTGTTTAAACAGGGTTAATACAATTTTGTATTATGGTCCGACTCGGGGAAGGTATTAATACCCCCTGCGAATCGTGAGGAACAGTTTACAGGAGTGACTATCATGGCACCTGCAAAGAAGACTAAGGCGGCAGCAGGCCGCAAGGTGAAGGACAAGTGGAAGGCAAAGGAGTGGTACAAGATCCACGCCCCCCGCATGTTCAACGAGAGTGAGATTGGAGAGACCCCCGCTGCGGACCCCGAGTTCGTCATCGGAAGGACCGTCGAGGTCACCGTCCAGGACCTGACCGGCGACTTCTCCAAGATGCACATCAAGCTGAAATTCAAGGTCACCGAGGTCGAGGGCACCGACGCCAAGACCGCTTTCATCGGGCACGACCTCACCAGCGACTACGTCAGGAGGCTGACCCGCAGGAGGAAGACCAAGACCGACCACGTCGTCGACGTCGTCACCAAGGACGGATTCACCTACAGGATCAAGACCATGAGCATCGCCGAGAAGAGGATCCAGACCTCCCAGGAGGAGGGCATGAGGAGGGTCATCGGCGAGACCCTGGTCAAGATCGGAGAGGAGAAGACCCTGTCCGAGATCGTCAAGGACATCATCTCCGGAGACCTGCCCAAAGAGCTGGCCAGGGCCTGCCGCGTCGTCATCCCCATCAAGAGGATCGAGATCCGCAAGTCCGAGGTCCTCGCATTCGGAGAGGGCGACCCCGAGTCCATCATCCCCGACATGCCCGCCGCCCCCGCTGAGGAGGAGGCCGTCGAGGCCCCCGCTGAGGCCGAGGCAGAGGAAGAGGCTCCCGCAGAGGAGTCCTCCGAGTGAAACTAACGGCCCCTTCGGGGGCCATTCCCCTTCTTCTCCCATACTTTCGTCTGGCATCGGCGGAAGCCCGCTGCCGTCCAATAGGCTTATAAATGAGAACCCAATCATCCGCTTACCAAAGGCCGGGGTGGCTCAGCCTGGTGGAGCGTCGGACTCATAGGGTTCTGGTCAATAGGCCTCTATCAGGGAAATCCGAAGGTCATGGGTTCGAACCCCATTCCCGGCACCATATCCCTTCTCCTCGATACTGGTTTGTTTATATCGCGTAAGCCATCACTCAGGATATGCGGCTCATCATCTACACCGGCAAGGGCGGCGTCGGGAAGACCTCGACGTCTGCCGCAACGGCGTACAGGCTATCCGAGCTCGGATATCGCACCATCCTAATGAGCACAGACTCGGCCCACTCCCTGGGGGACTCCCTGGACATGGAGCTGGGCACCGAGATCCAGCACGTGAAGGAGAACCTGGACGTCCTGGAGATCGACATCATCCACGAGATGAAGACCCAATGGGCGGACATCCAGCAGTACATCTCAGCGTTCATGCTCTCGCAGGGCATGGGCGACATCTCCGCCGAGGAGATGGCCATCATGCCCGGGATGGAGATGATCTCCGCCCTGTTCTACGTGAACACATTCAACAAGGACAACCGTTACGACGTGGTCGTCATGGACACCGCGCCCACCGGCGAGACGCTCAGACTCATGAGCTTCCCTGACGTGACCAACTGGTACATCAACAGGGCCTTCGGGATGCTCAAGAAGATAGTGAGCATCGCGAGGGTGACCGTCGGGAAGGTCATGGACGTGCCCCTGCCGAGCAAGGACGTCATGCAGAGCATCGAGACCATCAAGCGCCACATGGAGCAGGTGAAGGGGATCCTGGAGGACCCCAAGAAGACCACTGTCCGCCTGGTGCTCAACCCGGAGAAGATGGTCATCAGGGAGACCATGCGCGCCTACACCTACCTCTCGCTGTTCAACAAGAACGTGGACGCCCTCATCGTCAACAGGGTCATACCCGAGGAGGCGGCAGGAGGGTTCCTGACGGAGAAGCTGGAGGAGCAGAGGGAGAACATGGAGAGCATCCACCATGCCTTCGATCCCATGAAGATCATGCAGTGCGGGATGATGCGCAAGGAGCTCAGGGGCAGGGAGGCCCTCGAGGAGATGGCCCGCCAGATCTACGGGGACACCGACCCCACGGATGTGTTCTCCGATGCCAGCCCCATGAGGTTCGAGACCCATGGCGAGATGGATTACCTAATGATGAAGATGCCTTTCGTCAGCGGGGACAATATAGAGCTTTTCAGGATCGATACGGCCACGCTCATGGTCCACGTGGGCAGCCAGAAGAGGAACATACAGCTCCCCGACTCCATGGTCACCAAGGAGATCGCAGGGGCAGAGTTCAAGGGAGATGAATTGATTATAAGCTTCAGGAGAGTGCGAACATGGGATTCACCGAAGAAGAGTTCAACGAGTTCGTCAGCAACAACAGGGCCCTCATCGAGGAGATGATGGAGAAAAGCAGGGACGAGGCCGTGGACATCGCCGACTGCGGCAGGAAGGCCGCGCACGAGGCCCACGACGAGGCGGGTCGCACCAAGGAGAAGGTCGAGGAGCTCGCCAAGGAGGCCTACAGCATGTTCATGGACCCCGAGGTCCAGAGGCATTTCATGGCCATGGGCATGGAGCTCCTCGCCGGCATCTCCGCCATGATCGCCAGGGCGCCCATACCCGACAGGTTCAAGGAGGACGCCGCGGACGTGGAGGACAACCTCAAGAGGACCGCCTGCGCCAAGAACGACAACTGCACCGCCGCGACCAGGATGCAGAAGGTCCAGGTAGTGGTCGAGAAATCCGATGACGAGCGAGGTAGACGGCATACTCGCCGTGAGGTTCGCCCGCTCATGCGTTGAGCGCGAGGTCCGCGGCACGCCCGCCATCGACGTCGGCGACGCGTTCGAGGATCTGCGGGGGGCGTTCGTCACCTTGCTGACCCATCCCGACGGGGGGCTCAGGGGATGCATAGGGTACCCGTACCCGGCGCTTCCGCTGCGCGAGGCCCTGTCGGAGGCCGCGACGTCCGCATGCCACGACCCCAGGTTCCCGGACCTGCAGGAGAAGGAGCTGGGCCGCATAACCGTGGAGGTCACGCTGCTGACCCCTCCCGAGACCATCACCGGCGACATACCGTCCCAGGTGGAGGTCGGGAAGCACGGCCTGATGCTGACGCTGGGCTTCCACAGGGGCCTCCTGCTGCCGCAGGTCGCCGCCGATTACGGCTGGAGCGCGGAGGAGTTCCTGGAAGAGACCTGCTGGAAGGCGGGCCTGCCGCCTGGGAGCTGGAAGCACCCCGAGGCCCTGATCCAAAGGTTCTCCGGGGAGATCTACGCGGAGACCGCGCCCTACGGGCTGATAGAGGGCAGGGATATCCGATGGACATCGAGAAGGTCATCTGCGGGAGGGCCTACTTCAACGGCGAGTTGCAGTACACGGAGATCGGGATAGCCGAGGGCAAGATCGTCGCCGCGGGCAGGATGGTCCGCGGAGGGGACGAGAGAATTGACCTCGGGTCCAGCATGACGATCCTCCCGGGATTCACCGACCCGCACGTGCACCTGCGCGACCCGGGGATGACCCAGAAGGAGGATTTCTCCACCGGCACCCTCGCCGCGGTGCATGCCGGCGTCACCTGCGTGCTCGACATGCCCAACACCAAGCCCCCCGTATCCGACTACGACACCCTCATGGCCAAGAAGAGGGCTGTGAAGGGCAGAGCGCACACCGACTACGGGCTCTTCGCCGCGGTGACCCCCAGCCTCAACGCCGGCATGCTAGCGCCCCTGGTCCCCGGGTTCAAGCTCTTCATGGGCTCCACCACCGGGAACATACTGCTGAACGATGATGCGGAGCTCGTGCCCGCCGTCAGGGCAGCCCTGGCCACCGGCAAGCGCGTCAGCGTCCACGCGGAGGACGACTCCCTGATAAGGAGGGAGCCGGCCAAGTGCACGCGCGACCACCTGCGCAACCGCCCGGCGGAGGCCGAGCTGAACGCCATACGCAGGCTGGCATCCAATTTCAAGGGGCAGAGGATAAACATCTGCCACATCACCACCCCGGAGGGCCTGGACATGGCCAAGGCCGCCGGGTTCACCGTGGAGACCACCCTCCACCACATAACCTTCGACGTCGACAGGAACCCCGGGGCGTTCTACAAGGTGAACCCGCCCATCAGGAACGCGGAATGCCGCGACGCCCTGCACAGGAGGTTCCTCGCCGGGGACATGGACATGATCGGCACAGACCACGCCCCGCACACCGAGGACGAGAAGTGCCAGGACTTCGATTCAGCACCCGGCGGCATGCCCGGGGTGGAGACCTCGATGCCCATAGTCATGGATATGGTCCGCCGCGAGCTGATCCCGCTGTCACAGGCGGTCCGCATGGGGGCCGAGGCCCCCTGCGACGCGTTCTCAATCCCCAAGGGGAGGATCGCCGCCGGCATGGACGCGGATCTCGCGATATTCGACATGAGGATGTCCGCGCCTATCGACCCGAAGAGGATGCACAGCAAGTGCGGCCACACGGAGTACGGCGGTTTCCCCGCGGTGTTCCCGAGGCAAGTCCTGGTGAAGGGCGAGGTTCAAATAGACGGCGGGGAGTTCTGCGGTGAAGCCCTTGGGAGGGACATCTGTGGATTACGAGGTGGATTATTCCGAAGTCACCGGCAGGAGAGTGGAATGCCCGGAGCAGTGCGGCATGTGCTGCCTCTGCCAGCCGGAGGTGCTCCCCGATGAGAGGAAGTTCTTCAAATCCAACTACCCGCAGTTCCTGGTCCGCTCCGGCGGCCCGGAGCCGTACACCGCCCTGGCACTGAAGAAGGGCAGGGGCTCGTGCGTGTTCCTCGACTGCAGGAGGTGCAAGGTATACGACCACCGCACCGCCTACTGCAGACAGTTCCCGTACCACCTCTACGCGGGCGAGAGGCTCCAAGTGGAGCTGGACCTCTCATGCAGGGGCGCATGGACCGGCCGGGGGAACGACGCTGTCGCCGAGGCGAAGGAGCTGGTCTCCGCCGCGTCCGACAGGATATCCAAGCTCATGACGGAGTCTTCCGCCGTCTACAGGGAGTTCATGGCGAACTGCCGCGAGGCCGGCGTCTATCAGGACCCGTCCCTGCTGAGGATGAGCCTCGCGGAGAACATCTCCATGTTCGCCAACCCTGCCTACCTCACCAGGATCCTTGACATGTCCCAGATAGAGCCTGTGATGACCCTCTCCGGCCTGTCCCCGGACTCCCGCCCCGACATGGAGGCGCTGGAGGAGGCGGGGATGGACCTGGCCATGGAGTCCATGTCCTCGGAGGACCCGCTCAGCGTGCCCGTGTACTGCGACCCGCAGTGGAACTGGAACATGTTCATGGCCGTGGACGGGAAGATCGAGTGGATGGTCATGGACGACGAGGGGGAGCTGCACCACAAGGCCTTCGCAGATGCCTCCGAGATCCGCCTGAAGTTCCCAGAGGGCGAGGGCAGGGACGTGCTGATGAGCTACATCCGCACCCTCAACGGGCGGGACAGCTTCATGGGCAGCGTGTTCTCGCTGATGGACGAGAACGGCTACGAGGACGACATGGCCAACTCGTACTTCGGGTGCATGGCGGTCTCCGTCCTGGACCTCCTCTGGAGGATGTCCATGCTGGACCACTTCATGGGGATAGGCTGCGGTGCGGACGGCGTGAGGGAAGCGATAATCTTCTACGATATGGACAGGCTGGACGCCCCCACCATCGGAGGGTTCGCCCGAATGCCAGGAAACGGTGCCTCCGGAACCTATCAAGTTATATACCAAATCACGTATGGTGCAACCCGTAGCGCCCGATTTATCTTATTAGTAAGATAGAGCGGGCCCCTAGGTCCCCGCGGACCTGGATATCACGATAAAGGAGAGATGACCATGGGAAAGGGAACACCCGCACAGGGAAAACACAACAAGTACAAGACCCACATACCCTGCCGCAGATGCGGAAAGCGCTCCTACCACGTTAGGAAGGGAGTTTGCGCGTCCTGCGGATATGGGAAGACCGCCAAGATCAGGTCCTACGCTTGGGCTAAGCTCCGCGAGTAAGGCGGTTTCATGGCCGGGCCGAAGCACAGCTGCGGTGTCGTCGGTATCATCGCCGATTACGACGTCGCGCCTGATGTGTATACGGCCCTCATGATAATCCAGCACCGCGGGCAGGAGAGCGCCGGGATATCTGTTTTCGACGGCGCATCCATAAACACCGAGAAGGGCAACGGACTGGTCAACGTAGCCCTCAACAAGGAGGATCTCCAGGCCCTCGTCGGTCATTCCGGCGTGGGCCATGTGAGATACTCGACCACTGGCGCCAAATCAGTTGTCAATGCGCAGCCGCTGACCGTCACCACCAACTTCGGACCCGTGGCGGTCGCGCACAACGGGGACATCACCAATTTCCCCAACCTCAAGGAGAAATACGGCAAGGAGGGCTGGACCTTCCTCACCGACTCCGACAGCGAGCTCATCATCAAGCTCCTGGGCAAGTTCATGAACCAGTACAACGACCCCATAAAGGCGCTGCGCGCCACCATGGGAGAGCTGGACGGCTCGTACGCGCTGACCATCCTGATCAACGACAGGCTGTTCGCAGTCAGGGACCCCTACGGGTTCAGGCCGCTGTGCCTAGGCAGGCTCGACGGAGGATACATCGCCGTGTCCGAGAGCGCCGCCATCGACGCCCTCCAGGGCGAGTTCGTCAGGGACATAGAGCCCGGCGAGATCTGTGAGATCACCAAGGACACGTTCAAGATCTATCCCGCTCCGGCGCAGCACTCCAAGGCGTTCTGCATGTTCGAGTGGGTGTACTTCGCCAGGCCCGACTCCGTCCTCGACGGCAGGGAGGTCTACCACGTCAGGAAGAGGATCGGAGAGATCCTCGCCAGGGAGTGCCCCGCCGACGTGGACCTGGTCATGCCCGTCCCAGACTCCGGCCGCGCCCATGCGATCGGATACGCACAGGTAGCGGGCGTCCCCTACGAGGAGGGTTTCATGAAGAACCGCTTCGCCGGCAGGACTTTCATCATGCCCGACCAGAAGGAGAGGGAGAACGCGGTGTCCATGAAGATGATCCCCATCAAGAGCACCGTCGCCGGCAAGAGGATCCTGATCATCGACGACAGCATCGTGCGCGGGACCACCCTGAAGAAGCTCGTGGCCATGCTCAGGAAGGCCGGGGCCAAGGAGGTCCACGTCCGCGTCGGGAGCCCCCCGATCATCGCGCCCTGCTACTACGGCGTCGACATGAAGAGCAGGGACCAGTTCATCGCCACGAAGCACTCCGTCGAGGAGATCCGCGAGATCATCGGCGCCGACAGCCTCGGGTACATCAGCATCGAGGGGCTCGTAGAGGCCATCGGGTTCAACGCCAACGATCTCTGCCTCGCATGCGTCAACGGAAAGTACCCCACCCAGATCCCCGGCGAGATCCACAGGTTCCAGTCCACTCTGACCCGTGACTTCTGACCTTAGCCCGAGGGCAAAGGTATAAGAACAATGAATCTATCAAGCGATTTGCTGGGCAGGTAGATCAGTTGGAAGATCGTTACCTTGGCATGGTAGAGGCCGCGAGTTCGAATCTCGCCCTGTCCACCTTCTTCACTTATCCAGATTGTCCATGAGCGGACAAGGTTACTTTCCACCCTTGGACAACCATGAGTTCCTTGCATTATCCATCGCCTTGTTGAGCCTCTTCCTGCTGTAGAATCCCTCCGTGGTCTTGGTGCTCGCATGTCCCATGAGGACCGACACCGATTCGATATCGACGTCGCTGTCCAGATATCTCTGGCCGAATGTCCTGCGGCACATGCGGAGGTCGAATTTCACATTGAGATCCTTCTCCACCGTCTCCTTGATCTTGCGGATCGCGTTGCCGGAAAGATAGCCGTCCTCGCTCTCTTTCGAGGGAAAGAGCGCATGTGGGTTGACGCCATTGTCCACCAGCCACTTCTTACGCAGGATCAGGTACAGAGTGAGGATTTCGCGGACGTCCGGGTGCAGAGGAACGGTCCTCGGCATCCCGTAGGTCGCCTCGCCCTTGACATGAATTATGTCGAATGTCCAAAGAGTCGTGTCGACGTCTTCGACATCTGCAAGACGGATCTCCTTGTTCCTGGTGCCGGTGGTGATGGCCATCAATACCAGGGCATACGCCCTGACGAGATGGAAGTCGCCGGTGTCGATGATCCTCGACCTGTTGAGTATCAGGTCGTACATATCGTCGGACATGCTGTCCTTCCTCCTCGTTCCCTTGAACTTGGGCTTGAGCATCGGATTGTGCGCAAGGCACAGATCCACCGCAGGGTTGTCGATGAACAGCAGCAGCTGACGCAGAGCGTTGATCTCATGCACCATGTCCGCAGTGCTCACCAGGGTCTTGCAGTAGAGTATGTACTCGCGCACATCGTTCTCGGTCCAGTTCTTGGGAGACATCGATTTGACCTTCCCCTCCTTTACCAGGGGTTGGATCTTCCCTTCCATTCTCTTATACCTACGGGCACGGTTCTTCAGGGTCTCCTGTGAATACACTTCACGGACCGAATCCATGTAGCTGCCTACGTAGTCTCCGAAAGGATTCCTTCCCAATTCTTTGCCTCCTTTTGCTTTGTTTTCGTCGAGAGGATCCCTTCGAAGGAGATGCTCGATCTCATAAGGTTCAGGAATCTCTGATAGCGCGATGCCGGAATCGTTGCTCAACTTTTGTCCGTTTCAGTGTCCCGTATCTGGTAGCCAGCAATACAGAATGGTCGATAATCTAACGACAAGAGTATATACCGACATTTCGGTCAAACCTTACAGAGTGTAGGAGTGTACGGAATGACCAACATTTCACTGGTAGAAACAGGATTGAGACACTCGCCTGGCATCAAGGCGATGGCTGTCCTCATAGTGCTCGCTCTTTCATTCGCAACATTCGCCCTTTGTATCGGAAATTCTCTGGGTGCAGAAGGATATGACGTTAAAGTGAACACCTGGGGCGAGCTTAAGGATGCGATGGAGAACGGCGAGGTAGGCTGGATATCACTAGAAAGCGACATCGAACTTGACGAGGATTCCGATGAACCGGAAATTGAGAATAGGGTAATAACCATAGAACTCAACGGACACACAATCATAGGAAACCATTTCAAGGACTCCGTGCACGAAGGGCGCTTCTTCCACATCGGGGATATGTCATCTGTGACCGTCCAGAACGGAACTATTGACACAGGATTCGATGATGACGGCGGCTGCGCCTACATAGAGGGAGACGGATCGCTGCAATTCATAAATGTTGTCGTCAACAACTGCGGTTCGAGCGATGACGGGGCCGCGATCTTCGTGGATGGAGGTCTATTCGAGATGCAGGGAGGTGCATTCAACAGTTGCGACTCGTATGACAACGCTGGTGCGATATACGCGGACAGCGGGGCGACAGTCAAACTGAACGGCGTCCGTTTCGAAGACAATACCGCGGACGGGCACGGAGGCGCGATCGAGATATTAGGATCATCGAAGCTAGTAGCCGTGGATTGCCACTTTGAAAACAACTATTGCGACGATGAAGGCGGAGCGATCTACTTCGAAGATAGATCCGAAAACACGATAACTACCTGCAAGTTCATTAAGAACGGTAGGTTCCAGGGAGACTGCGGCGGTGCGATCTACGTCAAGGACTGCGTCGTTTTCATAAACTCCAGCTCATTCCAGGAAAACGATGCGGGTGCCGATGGCGGCGCCATATTCCTCACGGAATCTGAGGTTTATATCGACGGTGCAGACTTCAAAAATAACCGGGCAGCCAATGACGACTGCCAGGGGGGCGCCATCTACGTCGACGATGATTCCAGACTTAATCTCAAGAACTGCAACATCATTGGCAACACCGCCGCTTCCAACGGCGGGGGCATAATGGTCACGGACGACGATGACATTGCACTCAAGATCGAGAACTCCATCATCATCAAGGACAACAAGCTCGGCTCCTGGACAGAGGTCTTCTCCGACTCCAACCTACGCATCGATTCAGACTCAGTGATAGAGTGCGGACCGATTGACGATACTACAGAGATCTGGCTCTCGTTGAAGAATGGCGACAGGGTATTCACTTCGCAATTCAAACAGTATAGTCATGACAAGGATCCCGCAGCGTTCTTCAAGAGCGATGATACCAGCAGGTATGTCGCTGCCGATCCTGATACGGGGGAGGCCAAACTCTACGGGGGATCTGCCGGAGACATGTCTGACGACAACACCCTCATCATCGCTTCCGTCATCGCGGTCATTGCGGTGATCCTGATCGCAGGCGGAGCCTACTTCTATTACAGGAAGAAGAACGCCTGAAACCCTAACTGTCCGGGGGTCGGACCCTCGGACACACCCCTTCTTTACTTCCATACTTCTTCCAGGGACCGCCTTCCGGATACATTATTCTGAATGCAACTGGAAGTTATTTTTACCTACCAAAGCATCCAATTCTATGATTTCAATGCCGTCCAACATCAGAATTTTGTTGATCGTAGGGATTGTTGCAGCCGTATGCGCGATAGCCGCCGCGTTCATCATGCTGAATCAGAATGATGACGATGCCCGCGATCTTTCAGGAAACTGGACCAAATACGATCTGGACGGAATGAGTGGTGCCGGAATGGAATCCTTCACGGAATCAGGCAAATGCAAGATCTCCTTCGGATACCACGACAGGGACGGCTCCAGATACCAGATGGAGGAAGCCGGCTCATCCATCCGCATCTATACAGAATTGGGAAAGAAGATGCCGATACCGAAGGTTGAACTGTACTGGGCATCTGAGTTCGAAACGATGGAAAAGACAGGTCATGAGACCATCCCCACTGTCGCAGGGGACAAGGAATGCGACATCCTTAGAGAGACCGTGGGCGCCAAAGAGACCAGAACATATTGGGTCCATGACGGGAAGACAGTCTACAGGATGGTTCACGAAATCAGCGGTGAAGGGAAAGGAAACGCCGTATACACCTATACGTACATAGAAAGCGGTCATGATGAAATACAGACAGGATGTACGCTGACAACCGTTACCGGCAGCGGAGTTGATGTTAAAGGCAACAAGGGCACCTATGCGACGTTAGACTATGCCGAACTGGAAGCTGAATACTCTGATGATGGATTCGGCGGATGGTATGACGCCAAATGGGCCCTTATCAGCAAAGAACCTAAACTAAGGATCATGCTCACTACGGATACCATCCTCTACGCCATCAACGGATTGGGCTGGGACGTCGAGCCGGATATGGGAGAACAGCTGAATCTCCAAAGCGTCCTCGGTGTGGATGCGGACAGCTTCATCATCACCAATACCGATACGGGGTCGACTGAATCCTCTGAAGGAGATCATGTCTTCAAGGAAGGCGGACAATACAGGATCTACGCATCGAAGGACGGGACCGCGACAAAGGTGTTCCATGCATTTGTCGACAACCTCGTGACACGCGAATTCTCCTGGGAGTATGACGGCGGATCATACACTCTGAGATTGGACATCGACTACTCGGATGTACAGTATGCCAAAGGCTACTATACCCCTCACGAGAGGACCTCGGAAAGACCGGAACACGAACGTGACAAGACATTCGTGACCCTTAGCTATACGGACCCTCATATGGCCGGATACATGGAGGAGATTGTGAACTCGCTGATAGATTCCTATAAGGAGAACCACAGCGAGATAGAGGCATACGATTTCCTCAACTACATACTGGTGTTCACCCAGAACATTGAGTACAGGAGCGATTTCGACCTCACAGGATATGATGAGTATTGGAAATTTCCGCTTGAGACCATCTTCGACAGATGCGGGGACTGCGAGGACACCATGTTGCTGTTCGTTGCCATCGCACATCAGTGCAGAGATATCCTGGACCTCGATTGCAGACTGTCGTTGCAGCTGATGCCGGACCATGCATGCGCAGGCGTGATAGTGGACACCACAACAGAGTATCAGAAGAATCCCGATGGTTTCATATTCGGGGAGACCACCGCCACAGGATACGATCTTGGAGAGATACCGGACAAGGTGAAGGATTACTTCCTTGATGTCGAAGGGAAGTACTACCCCAGCGTCTGCACCACTGTGGAAATAGTCTGATACCCTCCTTCTCCCTGAGGAAATGCTCCGTTATCGATTTGAGGTCGAACTCATAGCCGCCTATGGTCGTACCGATCACTATCGTCTCGTACTCGCCCTCTGGGATGACTACGGGGCCTATGTGGTCCGGCTTGCTGTCCGATAATATGATCACGGCCGAGGCGATCGCCAGGGCAGCGAGGACGAGAAGGAGACACGGTTTGGAGAATCCGATATCGTTTTTGATCTGCATCGGCTCACCCTCTCTCAATTGCTGATTTTCCCGCCTTTGCATATAAGAAAGATAATACAGGATTATCGGCGGATTTAGAAGCGGGATCGGACCCTGGAGCCGATGAACACGCATCCCATGGTAAGGTCTGGGTCGTCCATGGATATCGGTTCAGAAGTGCGATCGGACTCCGCCCCATGCATCTGGCACTCCGATTGGGGCAATAGGGTGCAACGGAAATGGACAGACGGCTCGGATGCATCGAGGATCCCATGGCGGAGGCCTCCCGCTCGCACGTGCCTGAAGAAACGTATGATGAAGATCAGGATGATGAGGCAGATGACGACCCCTATCAGATTCTCCATCGGATACGGGCGCTCGCCGATCACCCTGATGTCCAGATTGGAATGAGAATCATACATGAATTCCGGCAGTTGGACGTCCTTGGTGATGTATACGATGGCCAGGTCCTCGTTGTTCATCCACGAGAAGGTATACCTGTCGAACGTCACATTCGTCCCATAGAAAGTGATCTCCGACATCGATGTGCAGTCGTTGAATACGTCTCCCATCACCCTCAGGTAGTCCGACATGAAGTCCATCGATGTCAGGGATGCGCATCCCGTGAATACCTGGTTCCCGACGTATCTCACGGAGGCCGGCACCGTCAGATGCTCCATCCCGCAGAACGCGAAAGCCCAGTCATCGATCCTCACCAGGCCCTCTCCCATCACCACGTCCTTGAGATTACGGCAATTGTGGAATGCGCTGCTGCCGATCTCGAGGATGCTCTCGGACAGCACCACCCTCTCCAACGAATTGCAATTGAAGAAGGCGGCGGGGGAGATGACGGCCATGGTCGAGGGCAGCTTTATCTCCTTGAGGTTCTTCGCTCCGCTGAACGCCATGCTTTCCAGGGATGTCGTGCCATCATACAACTCGAAGACCTCGTCCGATTTGTTGCAGGGATACGTGTGGAGCTTGACATCCGAACCATCGATCGAGAAGAGCATCCCGCGCCTGGCCTCGTATTTCCCGTTGCCATCATAGAAGCGCTCCAGATTCGTGCAGTATGCGAACGCCCCGGCGCCGATGTACTTGAGGAACAGGTTGACCGTGAATGTCCTGAGCCCTGAGCCGGTGAACGCCTCTTCCTCTATGTACACCAGTTCCTCCGGCATATCCAACTGGGTCAGAGATGCGCAATCACTGAATGCGCTTCTCCCGATCATGCGTACGGAAGGAGGGAGGGTGTTGCCGTCTGTGGTGGCGTTCACATGGGCCAATTCGCTGCAACCCGCGAAGGCGTAGTTCGGTATTAGGTAGATCGTGTTGGGGAGCCAGACGCTGGCCAGGGATTTGGAATCCTCGAAGCAATTGTTCGCCAGGGCGCTGACGGATGCGGGGATGACGAATGCCGGAAGATCCTTCGCCGACGGGTACTTTATCAGCAAGGCCATGGCCTCGTCGTAGAGGATGCCGTCATCGGAGCAGTAGGCCAGATTGTCCTGGTCCACATCGATCTCCCTCAGCGTGGGGCTGTTGAAGGCGCCGGCCTCTATCTCCGTCACCGTGCTCGGGACCGAAATGCGCTCGGACTCGTTGCATATGAAGTTGACCGCGATGGTAACGACCTCGTAGGACACGCCCTCGTACTCGACCACCGGGGGGATGACGATGTCCGTCTCCGTGCTGAAGCATTGGTTGGCCGCGACGATGCCCTCTTCCTTCACCACGTAGGATATCCCGTCTATCTCGAACTCCCATACCTCCGGGTCATCGTCATCGCCATCATCGGCGCTGCTCTGCGGGGCTACTAGAATCGCGAGAGCTACGACAGCGAACGGGATGATCCAACGCAGTTTCACGCTGGTGTGGTATGCCAACAATCTATAAATGGATGGAGATGGCAACTGGAGCCGCATCCGCCGCATGGTCGGAACCAGTATCCCGATTACGCGCTGGTCAGAAGATGCCTGGCGGCTGATGCTTTCTGCGGACGGGAGCAGATTATGATCTGACTCCCCATCCTGTCGAGCACCGTCGGAGAATGCATGCGGCCCGGGGCCCGTCCTTCGGAAAGGACCGCCGCCTGCGCCTCTTGTCCGCGGCGGTCATGATTGGACCCTCGCATCCAATCTCGATAAAAATATTGATTACACAATGTTACTTAGTAACATAATTATACTTAGCGTCCCCTTCCCATATCCATGGTCCAGGAACCCCGCTTCAACTGCGCCCTCGATGCCGCCATGTCGGTGATAGAGGGACGGTGGAAGCCGACGATAATCTGCCTGCTCGCCCAGAACGGGAGCATGAGGTTCAACGAGCTGCTGAACAGGATCGGGGAGGTTTCCTCGAGGATGCTGTCGAAGCAGCTCAAGGAGCTCGAGGCGGACGCGATCGTCAGCAGGACCGTCGACGACCAAGGCGCCCTGAAGGTGTCCTACTCCCTCACGGACAGGGGCATGAGCCTCATACCCGTACTCCGCGAATTGGCGAGATGGGGGGCGGAGAACCAGTTCAGGACCCTGGTCGAGATAGACATGGGCGAATCGCTAGCACATGGTAGCGCCAGTGTAAGCGGGCCCGTTTAAACGACTTAGGAGAAAAAACACAGGTGAATGATATGGTTGCAGTACCGAAAGAAGTCGCAGACCTGATCGCCGACAAGGCATCCGTGAAAATCCTCGTAACCGCCTCCAAAACCGGAAGGCCCCACGCCATCGTGTGCGGCAGCATCTTCCTGGGCCCCGACGGGAAGGCCGGCGTAGGGGAGATCCTCATGAAGAGGGCAAAGCAGAACCTCGCCGAGAACGGGAAGGCCGCCATCTCCGTGACCGCCGGGCCCAAATCCTACGAGCTCGTGCTCTCCCACCCCGAGCGTGCGGACTCCGGCCCCGTCTTCGAGAACATGAAAGCGGCCATGGCCGCCATGAACCTGCCCTGCTTCGCAGTCTGGACGTTCGACGTCTGCGAGGTATGGGACGAGTCCGCCGGCCCCACCGCCGGAACCAAGATCGCTTGAAACAGGAGGGGGCCCTCCCCTCCACATTATCTTTTCCACTCCGCTTCCGGTTTGATGGCCATGAAATCGGAGATCGTCGATGCGATGGACGGGTTGGATGCCGGGTCCCCTCCGGCGGTCTTCACCCAATCCGGGACCGTTTCCCAGATGGATGCCTGCGGATGCAGGTGGCCCGAGGCCAACTTCGACATCGACAAAATGATCGAGCTGGCACTCCAGATGTCACGCCAGTACGGCTTCGACACCGTGAGGATACCGTTCGACATCACCGCGGAGGCCGAGGGCCTGGGGGCGACCGTCCTCCCTGGGAACGGGAGGATGCAGCCCATGGTCTCCGGGTCGCCGTGGAGGGTCGCGGACCTGTCCGAACGCCCCGAGCTGCCGCCGATGGACGAGTTCCTGTCCGGCAGGTGCTCCATGCACGTGGAGGCCGGGAGGCGCCTGTCCAGGGACCACCCGGAGCTGTTCCTGACCGCCGGGATCTTCGGCCCCATGGGGGTCGTGGGGCATCTGATAGGCATGGAAGAGATGATGATCGCCTCCATCACCGAGCCCGACGCGGTCAAGAGGTGGACCGAGGCGGTGCTGCCGTACCAGTGCGAGTATGCCCGGATGCTGTCCGAGGTATGCGACAACGTCATGATGATCACCGGCGGCTCGGAGGATATCATGCCGCCGTCGACATTCGACGACTTCGTGGCCCCGTTCGATGGCAAGGTGTTCTCCTGCATCAGGGAGTCGTTCTCGCTGGCACATTGCTGCGGGCAGACCGGCCACGTGCTCAGGAGGCTGGCCTCCCTGGGGGAGACGGCGCTGTCCGTTTGCTCGTTCGGCGATCCCGAGTACATCGCGAGGGAGGTGGGCGGCAGGGCAGTCCTGGCAGGAGGGGTCCCCGCGGTCGAGACCCTGATGCTGAGGGGTCCGGAGGACGTCATCAGCGATGCGAGGAGGGCCGCCGATGCTGGCTACGGCGTCATAACGCCCGAGTGCGGGGTTCCGCCGCTGACATCCGATGCGAACCTGCTCGCTCTCGCCCATTACAGGGAGCACAACATCGTTAATTATGAGTAATGCAGTTAAACGGAGCATGGATGAATCCAAATTCTGTTCCGAGTGCGGGCGCTCGCTCGACCCCGGAATGCAATTCTGCCCGCAATGCGGGATGATAGTCAAAGGCTCCGAAGCCGAACAGGAATTCGAGGAAAAGAGGAAGCAGTTCTCCCTGGCCGTCAACGAGGGCCGCAGGATGTGGCTCGTCTTCATCATCGGCATCTACGCCATACCGGTGATCATCGCCGCGGCCTGGAGCCTGATCGATGCCTCCTCGCTCGCCTCCACGATCTGGTCCAGCGATGAGTTCCAGAACTGGATCTCCAGCCACGGATACTCCTTCACCGAGGCCGACATCAAGAACTACATAACATACGCCTCCGCCCTCGCCCTCGGCAGCGGAGCATGCGCTCTCGTATCCTTGATCATGATCTACACGAGGAAGAGCTGGCTCGTCGCGGTCGTCGCGTGCTTCATCGCCGCGTTCCTCTGCTTCTGGTCCATCTTCGGCCTGATCATCGGAATCCTCGTGGCCTGGATGATCCTCTCCTCCAAGGACCTCTTCGTCAACGGCTCCGAGACCGCCGAAGAGGAATGATCCCCCAAGGCGGCCGCACGAGCGGCCGCCCCCTTTTCCTTTTGATCCCCTGGCGCCTCTCGGGATGATTAATATTATACACATCGGCGATATCCCAGCGGATACAATGATCTCATTCACGTTCACTGGGGTGGTCGCATGACCACAAGGGTCAGCCTCGTAGGGGCCTGCGGAAGGATGGGCCAGCTCATCGTCAAGCGCATCCTGGCCACCGAGGGCCTGGAGCTCTCCGCCGCCTTCGACCTGGTCAACATCGGCAAGGATATCGGCGAGATCGTAGGCGCCGGCCCCATCGGCGTCAAGGTCACCGACCCCAAGGACCTGGTCCAGACGCTGAAGGACTCGAAGACCGAGGTCCTCATAGACTTCACCGTGGCCGCCGCCACCGCCGTCAACGCCCCCGCGGCCGCATCGGCCGGCGTCAACCTCATCATCGGCACCACCGGCCTCTCCGCCGAGCAGAAGACCATGATCACCGACGCCGTCATCAAGAACAACGTCGCGGCGGTCATCTCCACCAACTACTCCATCGGGGTCGGCGTGTTCTTCAAGCTCATCAGGCAGGCCGCGGAGTACCTCGGCAACGACTACGACGTCGAGATAATCGAGGCCCACCACAACCAGAAGAAGGACGCCCCCAGCGGCACGGCGATGACCGCATACGAGATCCTCAGCGACGCCATGGGCGGCAAGGAGAAGGTCTGCGGCCGCGAGGGCATCTGCCCCCGTGGCAAGGAGATCGGCATCCATGCCATCAGGGGCGGGGACATCGTCGGCGACCACACCGTCATGTTCATCGGGAACTCCGAGAGGATCGAGATCCGCCACCAGGCCCACTCCAGGGAGATCTTCGTCGCGGGCGCCGTCATGGCCGCCGGATGGGTCGCCAAGCAGAAGAAGGGCATCGTCTACAGCATGCAGGACGTCCTGGCCTGAAACCTCTCAAAACGGCGGGGCCCCGCCCCGCCATCACCTTCTCACGGATTCTTCTGGCACATCTCTGAAATCGGACAGTCGTTGCAATCCGGGTTCTTGGGGCGACAGCACTCCCTCCCCAACGTGATGAACGCCCTGTCGAGCCTCCCCCACATCCCCTCCGGGATGCTCTCCTCTATGTCCCTCTGGACCGCATCGGCGCTCCTACCGTCGAAGATCCCTGTGCGGCGGCAGACCCTGCCGATGTGCGAGTCCACGATGACGCTCTCCCTCCCGAAGCCGTACTTCATGACGCAGGCGGCGGTCTTGCGTCCGACCCCCGGAAGGGCCAGCAGCCCCTCCAGATCATCCGGGACTTCCCCTCCGTACCCCTCGACGATGGCCTTCGTCGCAGATACGATGGCGCGCGTCTTCTGGCCGTGGTACCTCGATGACCATATGATCCTCTCGATCTCCGCGGGGTCGGCACGGTACACGTCCACCGCGGAGGGATACGCGGAGAATAGCTCCGAGCATATCCTGCGGGTGCAGGCCTCGGATATCTTCTGGGATATTATGGTGGATACCAGGACCTGATACGGCCCCATGCCGTCGTACTCGTCCGTAGAACCGTCCGCGATACCGAGTGCGGATGCCGCGGCATCGATCATTTCCACAGCCGTATCGTAACTTACACTCATCATGGTTGGATGTGTAACTCCTTATATTGTTCCAGTAAATGCGCCCATTTATAAATCAGCTAACGCATTACGTATTAGGAGGTCATAGTTTATGGCTGATAAAGAGAAAGATTGCAACTGCTGTGATGAATGTACCGGCCCTGGATGCGGATGCTGCGAGGATTGCGCTCCGAGGATGCCCATGATCGGTGAGCCCGCCCCGTCTTTCAAAGCAAACACCACCCAGGGGCAAATCAACTTCCCCTCGGACTTCGAGGGCAAATGGATCATCCTGTTCTCCCACCCCGCCGACTTCACTCCCGTGTGCACCACCGAGTTCATGACATTCGGCAGCATGGCCGAGGAGTTCGAGGCCCTTAACGTCCAGCTCGTCGGACTCTCCGTCGACTCCATCTACGCTCACATCGCCTGGCTCAGGAAGATCCAGGACATCAAATGGAAGAAGATGAAGAACATCGAGGTCAAATTCCCCCTGATCGAGGACATCAAGATGGATGTCTCAAGGAAATACGGGATGGTACAGTCCTCCGTCTCCGACACCCAGGCCGTCAGGTCCGTGTTCTTCATCGACCCCAAGGGCATCATCAGGGCCATGATCTACTACCCGCCGTCCCTCGGCAGGAACTTCGATGAGATCAAGAGGGTCATCCTCGCCCTGCAGAAGGCCGACAAGGAGAACGTCGCGACCCCCGCCGACTGGAGACCCGGCATGGACGTCATCCTCCCCGCCCCGGGATCCTGCGGCACCGCCAAGGACAGGGTCGAGGAGAAGAAGGACGACCAGATCTGCTACGACTGGTTCCTCTGCTTCCGCAAGGACACCGACGCCCCCGTCAAAGCGAAGAGGGGCCCCAAGGCTGGCACCAGGAAATCCGTCGCCAAACCCGCGGCCAAGACCGCGAAGAAGGCGCCCTCCAAGAAAGCGCCTGCGAAGAAAGCATGATCGCTCCGGGCGGGGTGACCCGCCCGGTCAAACCCCTCTTTCTTTTCGGCCGCCGCTCGCTGGTCGGCCGGCTTCTCACATATCATCAGCGTAATGATCGCACCCGCGGCCGCCATGACGGCGGCCATCAGGGCCGCCGTCGATAACGTCCTCGAAGAACATGAGCGTGGTCCCTATGAGGGTTATCGTGAGGATCGCCCGGGGTTCAGTCATATACATTGGACCTGTGGCCAACCTCGATGATGTATATGGTAACAACCTCGTCCTCAATCTTGGCCAGAATCCTGTAATCGCCGACACGGTACCTCCATTCGCCGGCATGGTTTCCATGAAGCGGCTTCCCCGTTCTCCGGGGATTGCTGCACCCTTCAAGATTCTTGCCGATCCATGAATATATGCGGGCGGCCATCGGACGATCTATTCTCTTCAACGTGTCGATGGCATCCTGGGAGATTATGACCCTGTATGTCATAGGAATCCGAGTTCCTTCCCGGCCTCTTCGAAGGTGTACATCTTGGTGCCATCCTTGGAGATGCGTTCCATGGCAGCCTCCAAGATCTCCACATCCATCGAATCCTCGATCATCTCCATGGTGGCCTTGCGGATGACATCTGAAAGGCTCATATTGTAAAGGGATGCGTATTCTCTGATCAATCCAAGCTCAGAATCATTGAATCTGACCGAAACTGCCATAGAATGTAGTACAAGTGTATTACATATAAAACTATGCAGTCAATCGAATGATTAAGAAGGGTTTGGCCCGAGGGGGGGGCCCACCCTCCCCTCGAAGCGATTCCCGCGATCACGGGTAGACCTTGTACTCGAGGTCCGTGCCGAACTCCCTCAGGCCGGCGACCTTCTGCTCGATGAGGTTGATACAGTCCGCATCGCAGAGCAGAACGGCATCCTTGCCCCTGAGGCACCTGCCGACGCAGGATTCGAACCCGTTGAACACGAAGTCCGCGGGCATCTTGCTGGCGTACAGCAGCCTGCGGGAGACGGTGCCGAACACCCCGACCTTGACATCGTCGGTGTGCTCGAACACGGGATCCAGCATGTAATGGTCCACCTTGTCCGTGACGGGGACCACATGCAGCCTGCCCTTGGGTCCGGAGACCATCTTGGACAGGAGCTGGGTCTCGGTGCGGGGGTACGGGGCTGAATCCTCGCCGCGGATGTCCGCCAGGTTCCTGTTCATCACGAACATGGACGGCGGCATGACCCCTGTTGAGTGGACCTTGATGTTATCGCAGTAGAATCCCTCGGAAGGGCCGGAGTAGATGACCTCTGCCTTCCTGAGCACGTGGATCTCGTCCGCCCAAGCGTAGGCGAGGTCGACATCGTGGGTGGAGATGACGATGGTGGTGCCGCTGTTGTGCAGCTGCTCCGCGAGCTCCATGAGCTCCAGCGCCATCTGCGGGTCGAGCCCGGCGGTGGGCTCGTCCATGACGAGCACCTCGGGCCTCATGGCCAGGGCGCCCGCCAGCGCGAGCCTCTTCCTCTGCCCGTAGGAGAGCTGCAGGGTGTTCTTCTCCCTGAGCTCGGTGAGGCCGGTCTCGAACAGGGCCCGGTCGACCCTCTCCTTGATCTCCTCCGGGGGCAGCTTCATGTTCCTGGGGCCATAGGCCACATCGTCCTCGACGGTGGAGCTGAACACCTGGTCGTCGGGGTTCTGGAGGACCACGGCTATCTGGGAGCGTATCTCCTTGAGCCTCTTGCCGCGGTACTTCGCGGGCTGGCCCAGGACCCTCACCTGGCCTGAATCAGGCCTCTCGACCGCGTTGAACTGGTAGAACAGGGTGGACTTGCCGGCCCCGTTGGCGCCCAGGATGACGGTCTTGACGCCCTTCTTGATGTTGACGGTGACGTGGTCAAGGGACGGGCGGGACGCACCCTCGTATGTGAACGTGACATCGTCGACCTCGACGACGTTGGTGAGGCCCTTGATCATTCGACCACCTCCACATGGCTCCCGAACCCGTCGAGGGACGCTATGCGGCCCTTGACGAACGGCATCATATGCTCATCGCAGTACAGCGTGGACGGCCTGCCGTTGATGGCCTCCATGAGGCAGCACTCTATGGCGTTGAAATGGTAGTCGGCGACCCTCTCCTTCGATGCGAACAGGCGGCGCGCACCTGATCCGTAGATCCCCACGGCGCCCTCCTCCTCGGCCATGTCCGAACCCTCTCTCACGGGGATCAGCCTGATGTGTCC
Organism: Thermoplasmata archaeon; assembly: GCA_015063135.1. Lineage (GTDB taxonomy): Archaea > Thermoplasmatota > Thermoplasmata > Methanomassiliicoccales > Methanomethylophilaceae > Methanoprimaticola. Next base: position 21,185 of record SUTA01000013.1, on the reverse strand, counting down.
GACGGTGGCCCCGTCGTTGCGCATCTTGCACAGGATCTGGCTGTTAGTCCTGGGGTACGGCGCCAGGGGCTCGCCCTTGATGCTCTGCGTCATGAAGTTGACCGAGTAGGTGTGGGGGACGGTGAGCCCGGTCAGGAACACCTGCTCCAGGTCCGCGAAGAAGTCCTCCGGGGCCCCGGAGAACACCAGCTTGCCATGCCTGAGCACATGGATCTCCTCCGCCCAGGCGTACGCGAGGTCGACATCGTGGGTGGAGATGATGACCGTGGTCCCGGCCTCCACCATCTCGTCGACCAGCTCTATGACGTCCTGTGACATCTGGGGGTCCAGCCCTGCTGTGGGCTCGTCCAGGATCAGGACGTCCGGCCTGATGGCCAGGGCGCCCGCGAAGGCGATCCTCTTCCTCTGACCGTAGGACAGCTGTATGGTGGGGCGGTAGCGGTACTCCTCCATGTTCACCTTGAACAGGGAGTCCTGTATCGCCCTCTCCACATCGGGGCGCTCCATGCCGCAGTTCATCGGGCCGAAGGCGATGTCCTCCTCCACTGTCGCGGAGAAGATCTGCTCGTCGGGATTCTGCACGACGACTGAGATGTTCTTCCTGAGCTCGGTCAGGGCGTCCCTGTCGTAGTCCAGGGGCGATCCATTGTACTTGACCGTCCCGGAGCCGGGTTTGAATATGCCGTTGAAATGGTAGAACAGGGTGGACTTTCCGGCCCCGTTGGCGCCCAGGATGGCAGTCCTGACGCCTCTCTTGACCCTGATGCTGACATTGTCCAGGGAGGGCTTCTCCTGCCTGGAGTTGTACTTGTAGGTGAGGTCCTCGGTCTCGAAGATGTAATCGCTCATCCTACCACGTCCTTGCCGAAGAATATCTCGGCCATGTTGACCACGCCCAGCGTGTTGATGCCGATGTAGTAGATTATAACCCCGATCGCGATGACCAGAACCACCCACTTGACTCCCACCTTGGGGGGGGCGTTGTAAACGGGGAACACGCCCTGGTAGTTCCTGCAGCTCAGCGCGATCTGGGCCTTGTCGGCCAGGTTGGACGATGATGTGAATATGCCGACGGCGATGGCCGCGGCGGTCTTGATCTTGTTGGTGAAGCCGTTGAAACCCATCCTGCAGTGGGCGGCGTTCCACATGGACTCCATCCTCTCCAGGAGCAGGAACCCGTACCTGTAGATCAGGACGATGAGCTCGCAGACCTCGCGGGGCATGTGAAGCTGCCTCAGGGCCTGGGAAAGGTGCGGGATGGGGGTCGAGGTGGCGAAAGAGATCATGACGGTGATTCCGGCTATGGAGCGGAGGAAGACGTTCCATGCGGTGTTGAAGCTGTCCACGGTCATGTGGATCTTGAACCAGAGGATGTTGGTCTCCCATATTACCGGGCTCGAGTCGCTTCCGGTGACCGAGATCAGCCCCGCGCCGATGACCAGGATGAGGATCCCCTCGGCGATGGCGAGGCCGATGAACAGCGGGATCTTGAAATTGGTGGAATAGGCCATGAGTATCAGCCCTATGGCCAGGGTTATGATCGGCACGACCATTGAACGGGTGAGGATATTGACTACCAGCACCACGATGACCAACAACAGCTTTCCTAAGGGAGCCCACGAGAGCATCCTCGAGCTGTATGCCAACGTGTCCATCTGAGATTCTTCCGACATCCTCGCACCTTAAATCAAACATCGTGAAATCGTTTTGAATGAAAAAATGGGGGGACCTGCCCCCCTGTTTGCATCAAGCGCCTCTATTCTGGCTACGGCCGATGAAATAGCCGATGATGATGGCGCCGATCGCGGCCTGGACCGCGAACAGCAGTGACTCGGTCTCTCCGGGGAGCTCGTAGTCCCCGAAGATTCCGTTCCACCAGGGCTCGTACTCGTCGCCGTCTTCTCCGGGGGCGATCTCGCCGCCGGAGTCGTCGGAACCGCCGAAGTCGAATCCGTTGGCCGCTCCGTAGGCAAGCGTTCCGATGACGAGCGCCGCGATGATTCCGAATCCGATGATGTAGATGTACTTGTTCTCCATCAGGCTCCCTCCTTCTTAGCGTCAGCGACGCCCTGGGCGATGTCGAAGATCTCGGGCTTGTTGTTGATGAGGTACATTCCGAACATGAAGAACAGGATACCCTCGACGATGGCCAGCGGGATCTGGGTGACAGCGTAGTTGGTCAGGTAGTCGACGAAGTACTCGAATCCGAAGTTGAGGGACATCTGGAAGGATGTCACGACGTATGTGAACAGGTCCGCGACAAGGGTGGCGCAGAACAATGCAACAGGGATCTTGAGTCCGGCCTTGATCATCAGGAGCCATACTCCGAGACCGACGGCGGGTCCGATGATACCCATGGAGCAGATGTTGGCTCCGAGGGTGGTGAGTCCGCCGTGGGCGAGCAGGATGGCCTGGAAGATCAGGACGATGGTGGAAAGGAACGCGCAGGTGGCGATTCCGTACATGACGACAGCGAATCCGGTTCCGGTCGGGTGGGATGAAGACCCGGTGACGGACGGGATCTTGAGCGAGGAGAGGAGGAAAATAAACGCACCGGAGAGCGCAATGGTCATTTTGTGCTCAGGGTGGTCCCTCATCAACTCGATAACTTTTTTGGCTCCGAGCGCGACGATCGGGATAGCGATCACAAACCAGACCGCGCACCAAATCGGGTCAAGGAACCCTTCCATTATGTGCATTGATTTTCACCTTTTTTTTCCTCATAATCGTGAAATCTTGACGACTCACGATTTTAGGATGGAGTAGTATTCCAACATGTGGTTTATAATACTTTGGCAGATAAATCCAACAAAATTTTTATTTAGGATACACTAAATTGATAGTATCCTACAATTATATTGCTAATATGCCCGAGCTAGAATAGTCTATTTACTACCTATGATTAAGAAATAATTAGGTAGCCAGAAATATTTCACCCAGATATATAGTACATCCAACTGCCGCTGGATCCGAGGGAGAAAACCTCCCCGCCGGCCTCCATGCGCTCCAGGGCCACGGTGGCTGCCACCGGGGATATGAGGAGCATCCTGCAAATGCCCTCGACCGTCAGCCCGGGGGTCGCCGAGAGCAGCTCGTATATCCTCTGGGCGACTGCCGAGGGATTCTTGGAATCCTCGTTGAGGGCCGGAAGGGTCACCACGAAGCTGTCCACCGAGTCCTCGGCCCGGGGAACGCTCCATGTCCGGCGGTATGAATCCATGATCGTCATCATGCCCGTGGATCTCATGGACGCCCACCCCAGGGACACCATGGCCACCGCCAGGGCCTGGTTGCGCGGGAGCATCCTCCCCTCGCCGCGTACCATGGAGCAGCCCGGGGAGGTTACGGTCAGCGCCCTCTCGCCCATCGACACCTCGATGCAGCGCCTCTGTGCGGCATCGCAGTGGATGAGGGCGTTGCCGATGGCCTCCAGGACGGCAGCCCGGGGGAACACGTTGGTGTACTCGCAGTGCCTCCGCAGCCTTATGGCGGGATTCGCGGAATCCAGCGCGGACATGACGTCCATGTACTGGCCCAGGATGCAGCCCCGCCAAAGAGTCGGCGGCATGTTGCCGCGCTGGAGCCTCACGGACGTGTGGCACTGGTCGGAGAGGAGGCCTGCGGAGGGGTCGCCGTCACCGCAGCAGCGTAGCACGTCTCCTATCGGCATCCCGTCGTTCTCCGAGAGGATCCTCTCGGCCTCATCGTACGTCAGGCCATCCCTATCCCAATGCATGGGGACGGAGCGAATGTGCGCGGATAATATGGTTCCCTTAGCCTCGTTAATTGATTCTGGCACTAATCGAGGGTGTGCGTATCCAGCCCGTGTTGTCTATATAATAAAACCAAGATACGGATTCCATGGAAACCGATGACATCATGTCCTGGGTGGATGGGAACGTCCCCCAGCTCATTCTCCTGCTGGGAGGCCTCCTGGCCCTGGTCATCGCCTCATACTACGTCAAGGACAAGGAGTCCGGGGCGTACAAGGGCTTCATGGTCCTCGGGGTCATCTTCGGGGTGCTCATGGCCATCGTCGCGGCCACCCGCTACAACCAATGGGGCAACTTCACCATACTGCTGGTGGTTCTCGCGGCGTTCACCTTAGTGATCCGCCCGTTCCGCGACGTGCACTTCGCAGTGATAATCGCGGTCATGATAATGGTCCTCATCTACGTCTACCTCGGGGGCCTGAACGGCGCCGAGATCGCCGGAGTCGACCTGACCCCCCTGTCCCAAGGATGGCCGAGGGTCATCGTTGCATTCATCGCCGGATCCTTCGTCTATATGCTGCTCCACTTCGCCGAGGCCCTCGTCGGGGGCATCGGGAAGCTGATGAACATGTGGCCCGTCCTGGCCGCGTTCGGAGTCATCTGCATCGCGGAAGCCACCGCCATGTTCCTCGGGTACGGCTCCATCCTCGACCTCCTCGGCATCAAGTTCCGAAACCATCGAAGGGGCGGCCAGGCGGATGTCTGGCTGCCCGTTTTCCCCCGTTTTTGCGCGAACAAACCTTTAAATGATAGTAGCCGATGGTGGTCTCAGTGTGGGCTCGTGGCTTAGCCAGGATATAGCGCTGGCCTTCTAAGCCAGACGCCCGGGGTTCGAATCCCCGCGGGCCCGCCAACGGATGACCCGTCGCGAAGGCGATGAAGAGTCCAGGAAGGGTAAACCATGAAGAGAGGCTCACGCGCCTGGAAGAAACGCGGCAACCAGCGTTGGAAATGGCGCAAGAAGAAAATGAGAAGAAGAAAGAGAGCAGCAAAGATGCGTAAGAAGTGATCGCTGCTCGATCACACTCCCAGGGGGTATAGGCTAACCTGGCAGACTGGTGGGCTCCAGTTATGAGAGTGATTGAAAATGGGTTTGCTGACAGTTGATGAATAACTGGAGCGATGACTCATTGATTTCACGGGAGGTCGCTCCTCCCGTAGTGGAAACCCGCTGACAGGGGTTCAAATCCCCTTGCCCCCACCTTACGCATCTTTGATGAACTCTTTCGGCACCTTGGTGCCGCAACCCCCTTACTATCTTTCTAAATTCTACCGGCAATCGTTTCTGTAAAGCCTCTGCTGTCGCGGAGAAAAAAGAATCCGGGCGGAACCCGGTAAGATCAATTCTTGAAGCTGTGGATCGGTGCAGGTATGCGGCCGGTGCGATTCACGAAGTCGGCGCAGCCGTAGGTGTTGACCGGCATAATCTTCGCCTCGCCCAGCAGGCCGCCGAACTCTGCGAAGTCGCCGACGCCCTTGCCGATCACCGGGATCAGCCTGACAGCGGTGGTCTTCTGGTTGACCATCCCAATGGCCATCTCGTCCGCGATGATGCCGGAGATGGTCGTCGCCGGGGTGGAGCCGGGGATCGCGATCATGTCCAGGCCGACGGAGCAGACGCAGGTCATCGCCTCGAGCTTCTCGAGGGTGAGCGCGCCCATGGCCGCGGCTTCCGCCATGGAGCTGTCCTCCGTGACAGGGATGAAAGCGCCGCTGAGGCCACCCACATAGGACGATGCCATCACTCCGCCCTTCTTCACCTGGTCGTTGAGGATCGCCAATGCGGCCGTCGTGCCGGGAGCGCCCGCGCGCTCCATCCCCATCTCCTGGATGATGTCCGCTATGCTGTCCCCTACCGCGGGGGTGGGGGCCAGGGAGAGGTCCACGATGCCGAACGGCACGCCCAGCCTCCTGGTGGCCTCCTTCGCGAACAGCTGCCCTACGCGGGTGATCTTGAAGGACGTCTTCTTGATGGTCTCGCAGAGGACCTCGAAGTCCTCGCCCCTGACCTTGGACAAAGCGTTCCTCATGACGCCGGGCCCGGAGACCCCGACGTTGATGATCCTGTCGGCCTCCGTCACTCCGTGGAAGGCACCAGCCATGAACGGGTTGTCGTCCGGCGGGTTGCAGAACACCACGAGCTTGGCGCAGCCGATGGAGTCGTCCTCCTTGGTGATCTCGGCGGTCTCCACGATGATGTCGCCCATGAGCCTGACGGCATCCATATTGATCCCGATCTTGGTGGATCCGAGGCTGATGGAGGAGCACACCCTCTCGGTCCTCTTCATGGCCTGGGGGATGGACAGGATGAGGTTCCTGTCCGCGGGGGTCATGCCCTTCTGGACCAGTGCCGAGTACCCTCCGATGAAGTTCACGCCCACCTCCTTGGCGGCGCGGTCCAGGGTCTCGGCGATCCTGACGAAGTCCTCGGGGGACTTGCATGCGGCGCCGCCGATGAGTGCGGCGGGCGTGATGGAGATCCTCTTGTTGATCACCGGGACCCCAAACTCCAGGCCGATGTCGTCGCCGACCTTGACCAGGTCCTTGGCCGACTCGGTGATCTTCCTGTAGACCTTCTCGCACAGCGCATCCAGGTCGGGGTCGATGCAGTCCAGCAGGCTGATGCCCATGGTGATGGTCCTCACATCGAGGTTCTCGTGGGACACCATGTCGTAGGTCTCGAAGACCTCCTTCAGCTCGACCATGCTATCAGATCCTGTACATCATCTCGAAGATCTCTTCGTTCTGGGCCTTGATGATGCAGCCGACCTTCTCCCCGACCTGGGCGAGGCCGTCGCTGAGGGCCTTGAAGTCCCCCTTGAACCCGGTGACGTCGACGATCATGATCATGTTGATGAATTCCTGCACGGTGGTCTGCTTGATGTCCAGGATGTTGATGCCGTTGTCCGCGAAGTAGTTGCAGACGGTGGCGATGATGCCCACATGGTCCTTGCCGACCAGCGTTACGATGACTCTGCTCATTTGCATTCCTCTGTCTTCATGAGATAGTATTCGAAAGAATCGACCAGCGCATCCAGGGATGCGCCGACCACGTTGTCCGAGACCCCCACGGTGGTCCAGCTGCGCTTGCCGTCCGCGGTCCTTATCAGGACCCTGACGCGCGCCGCCGTTGCCGACGCCTCGTCCAGCACGCGGACCTTGTAATCCGTCAGCCTGATGCCGGCCAATGAGGGATAGAACCTGCAAAGCGCCTTCCTGAGGGCGTTGTCCAGGGCATTGACCGGACCGTTCCCGTCGGCGGCGGTGTGCTCCACGTTGCCGTCCCTGTCGGAGACCTTTATGCTCGCCTCCAGCACGCCTGAGGACGACATGAGGATCCTGAACTCCGTCACCTTGAACGTCGGGCGGAACTCGCCCCTGTGGCGCCTGACCAGGAGCTCGAAGCTCGCGTCCGCGCCGTCGAACTGGTAGCCGTCGGACTCCATCTCCTTGACGATGCCGGCGATCTCCGCCTCGTCGTCGCCGACGTCCATGCCCAGGTACCTGATCTTCTCGACGATGCTCGCCCTGCCGGCCATGTCCGATACGAGGACCTTCCTGGAGTTGCCGACCTCGGAGGGGTCGATGTGCTCGTAGGCGCGGGTGTCCTTGGAGACCCCTGCGGCGTGCACCCCGCCCTTGTGTGCGAACGCGTTCTCTCCGACGTACGGCATGCGGTCGGAGGGCATGCTGTTGGAGACGTCTCCGACGAAGCGGGAGACGGATGTGAGCTTCTGGAGGTCGATGCCGGTGTCGTAGCCCAGCTTGAGCATGAGGTCGGGGACGACCGCGCACAGGTTCGCGTTGCCGGTGCGCTCGCCCAGGCCGTTGACTGTGCCCTGCACCATGGTGCATCCGGCCTCCACCGCCGCTAGGGTGTTGGCGGTGGCGAGGTCGGAATCGTTGTGGCAGTGGATGCCCAACGGAGCCTCCACGGTGAGGTGCGCGTCCTCCACTCCATCAGTTATCTCGGACGGCATGGAGCCGCCGTTGGTGTCGCACAGGACGATCCATTCCGCACCCCCCCTCTCCGCGGCCCTGATGACATCCAGGGCATAGGCCCTGTTGTACCTCAGCCCGTCGAAGAAGTGCTCCGCGTCGAATACGACCTTCTTCCCCTTCGACACCAGGAACTGGATGCTGCCCTCCACCATCGCGAGGTTCTCGTCCAGGCTTATGGAGAGGACATCGGTTACCTGGAAGTCCCATGCCTTCCCGAAGATGCAGCACCAGGGCGCGGGGGAATCCGCGATAGCGACCAGGTTCTGGTCCTCGTCAGGGGAGCATCCGCTCCTGCGGGTGCTGCCGAAGGCCACCAGGTTGTCCTCCAGGCCGGCGGACTCGAAGAAGGAATCGTCGGTGGGGTTGGACCCGGGCCATCCGCCCTCGATGAGGTCGACGCCCAACGACTGCAGGCGCCTGAGGATCTCGAGCTTGTCCTCGGCGGAGAACGTGATGCCCTCGGTCTGCGCCCCGTCCCTGAGGGTGGTGTCGTAGACGATGATGCGGGACTGGTCTCTCATAGCCTCTCATCCATGATTGAGATTAGGTCGCTCAGGATCGCCGAAGCGGTCTCCTTGCGGCCAGCGCCGCGCCCGGACACGGTCACGGGACCGGCCAGGTCGGTCGTGATCTGGGCTATGTTCAGCGTGCCGGTGAGGGCGAGCGGATGGCCCTTGGGTATCAGCCTGGGGCTGACCTCCAGGGCGGTCTCGGAGACCTCCCCTATGAGCCTGATCACCATGTTGCGCGAGGCTGCCATGGAGATGGCCTCCTCGGTGATCGACGTGATGCCCGTGATCTTCACATCGCTGAATGTGACGTTCCTGCCGAAGACGGAGTTCGCCAGGATCACGACCTTGCATGCGGTGTCGTAGCCCTCGATGTCGTTGGTGGGGTCGGTCTCGGCGTACCCCATCTCCTGGGCCTCCCTGAGCGCCTGCTCGAAGGGCTGCCCCTTGTCCATCTTGCTGAGGATGAAGTTGCATGTCCCGTTCAGGATGCCCCTGACGGACTGGATCTCCTCGCCCATGAGGTTCTCCCTGCACAGGTTGATGATCGGCATGGCCCCTCCCACGGAGCCCTCGAACCTGAACTTGCACCTGTTGGCCTTGGCCAGTGCGATGAGCTCCTGGAACTTCAGCGCCAGGGGCCCCTTGTTGACCGTGATGACGTCCTTGCCGGTCTCCAGGGCGTGGGTGATGTTGATCAATCCCACACCGCCGGTCTTGATGTCGGTGGGGCTGACCTCCACGAGGAGGTCGTAGTCGACGGAGTCCAGGACCTTCACGGAGTCTGTGTACTCCCTGTCGCCCACTTTGCGGGTGGTCCCCTTCCTCTCCACCATCGCAAGGGGGTCCAGCCCCTTCTCGTCGACGGCGTAGGTCTTGGAATCCATGATCCCGACTATGACGGGCTGGGTGCCGTACCTCTGCTCGAAGAACGCCTTCCTGGATTCCAGGACCTCGGCGAATCCCTGCCCGACGGTGCCGAACCCGCAGATGAACAGCCTCATGTCAGAGCCCCCTGACATAGGTGATGCCGGCTTCGCCGCACCTGGAGCTCAGGAAGGAGTCCAGCCTGTCGATGTCCTCGGTGCTGTGCGCCTTCACCGAGATCATGGCGGTGCGTGTGGAGTTCCTGTCGTTCTTGGACGTGTACCTCACATCGGACGCGTCCATCTGGATGGTCTTGGAGGCCTCGCCGATGAGGTGCTCGATGAATGTCGAGTCGAACCTCCCGATGAGCAGGTAGTCCATCGTGTACGTCTGGTGCACCGAGTTGAGCGAGGAGATGACGATGTCCTTGGACTGCCAGATGTCCTTCAGCCTGCAGAGCTGGTCCCTGTCCTCGACCTCGAAGGTGATGTTGATGCAGATCCTGTGGTTGACTATCTTGTCGCGGTTGTGGACCACTCCCAGGATGTTCCCGTCCACAAGGGAGATGGGGTCCAGGGATCCGACCAGCTGGCCGGGCATGTCCCTGACGTACAGTTCTGCGTTTACAATCATGTGCGCACCGTGGATTCTCCCTATTTCGGGCGCGTATATATAAGATGTGCGCGCGACCAACCGCCATGCATGATCTGCTTGAGGCCCTCTCGGAAGCGACTGAGAGGGTCTTTAGAAGGCTGCCAGCGCCGATGATGCTTCGAATCCTGGAAACTATAGGGCCATATATTACCACAAAAGTCTTTGCCAAAATACCACAAAAGTCTTTGCCAAAATACCGCAAAAGTATAGATTAAAATACCACAAAAGTCTGTACTAATTATAGTGTGGGTAAAATGGAATACAGAAGGCGTATCGCGGATGACATCCTGAGGGAAAAATTGCAGGTCTTCGGCGCTGTGCTAATCACCGGCCCCAAAGGCTGCGGAAAGACCACTACGGCGAAGCAGCAATCCGCGAGCTTCATAGAGTTCCAGGATGAGGACCGGAGGGAGCAGTACCTATCGGTCGCAAGGACTATGCCGTCCAAATTATTGGAGGGGGAGCGTCCGAGACTGTTTGATGAATGGCAGGATGCGCCAAAAATCTGGGGCGCGATAAGGAAGTCAGTCGATGACCTGCAGATCCCCGGACAGTACATCCTGACGGGCTCCACTTCCAAGAATGCGGATACCGCCCACACGGGAACACTCAGAATCAGCAGGATGAGCATGTATCCCATGAGCCTGTACGAGAGCGGGGAATCCAACGGAACGGTGTCCCTCTCTGAGCTGTTCGAAGATCCGGAGGGATTCGAAGGATGCCGTTCCGAGCTGGATGTGGATGGTATAATCCATGCCATCTGCCGCGGAGGCTGGCCATACTCGTTGACCCAGGATGATCCCGGGAGAAGCCTTCTGATTGCAAAGGATCTATTCCGGCAGACGTGCGAGGTCGACATATCCAACGTGGATGATAAGAAACGCAGTCCGATGCTGACGAGACTGCTCCTGCGCTCATATTCACGCAACATATGCCAGCTGGCAGACAACAGAACCATAATCGCGGATGTCAATGCGAATGCCGCATTCTCGGAGAGCAGCTACTATGATTACGTACAGGCCCTGGAGAAATTGCATCTGATCTCGGATGTGGAGGCATGGTGCCCGGCCATACGTTCTAAAACGGCCATAAGGTCAGGGAGGAAAAGGAACCTGGCCGATCCATCGATTGCCGTGGCGGCATTGGGTGTCGGTCCGAAATACTTCAACACCGACTTCAAGACCCTCGGTTTCCTCTTCGAGTCTTTATGCATGAGGGATTTGACGGTATACCTGTCCAGGTCCGGAGGCCACGTGTCGTATTATCATGACCGCTATGGTCTGGAAGCGGATGCAGTTCTCCATATGGAGGATGGAAGGTACGCGATATGCGAGATCAAACTCGGTCAGGACGAGATAGATGAAGGGGCCAAGCACCTTGTGGAGATGGAGAGGCTGATCCAGCAATACAATGAGGATGAGAAGCAGATGCCTTTGGAGCTGCCCTCCCTCAAGATCGTCATAACCGGAACGGAGTATGGATACCGCAGAGACGATGGCGTGCTGGTGATCCCCATTGCCTGCCTGCGCGACCGACGGGCGCGCGCACGATATCGGGCGACTCCTGGATCCGTTGGTGATGGATGGGGGCTCGCGCCCCCTGCTCCGGAAAACGATTGACGACCTCTTGGAACTGGCCGTGTAGGACGCTACAGCTGCGATGACAAAGACCGCAATGATCCCGTCCGCACGCCTGTCGAGCAGGCATCACGCGAGGCTTATGATGACATCCTGGTCCTCTGAGACCGCCTGGAGCGCCCTGATCTTCTCAAAATGCGTGAACCTCCCGATCGCGGGGATGGACACGTTCCCGTCCGGGCAGACTACGTCCCCCGCATCGTCTGGGACGAACCTCAGGGTCCTCTTCCCAGGGCTGAAATACACCCTGTAGCGGCCCTCGCCGAGCATATTGCAGTGTATGCCCGTGAAGCCCGTGAGGAAAGTCTTGATCGACGTCTCCTTGGCACCGCTCTCATACAGTGCCAGCACCTCCTTCAGCCTGGCGATCTCGACATCCTTCTCATCGAGCATGCTCAGATAATGGTCCCTCTCGGATTCCAGGTTGTCGATGTCCCTGTTGTTAATCTTCTTCTCAAAGCTCTGCACTTGGGTCTTCAGACTGGCGATTGCTATGTCCTTCTGCTTCAGCTCGTCGGCCATCTTGTCGGCCTGGTTGACCCTCTTCTGGACCCTCCCGTACTTCAGGATGGTGTCCCTGTGCTTATCGGACTTCTAAGTCGCCAAATTTATAGATAATATATTATCTATTAATGAAAAATCAACTATAAATAGATAAAATATTATCCGTTATTATGAAGCCGTTTCTTGAGCTGAGCGACATCTTCCAGGAGGAATCCCTGGACCAGAGGATGGTCGGGCTGGCATCGAGATTCAAGGCATACCGCAAGAAGGCCGGCCTGACCCAGCTGCAGCTGTCCGACAGGAGCGGTGTCCCGTACGGGACCGTGAAGCGCTTCGAGCGCACCGGCATGATCTCCCTGGAGAGCCTGTGGATGCTCTCGATTGCGGTAGGATGCGACGACCAGCTGGATGACCTCTTCTCCGCTCCGGCCCTTACCGCGGATGACCTGAGGGGATGACATGGACCTCCGCGTGATGCTCGGCGAGGACGAGGTCGGCCGCCTCAGGCAGGGCTCCGGCGTCGTCTATTTCGCCTACAGCAGGGAGTGGCTGAGGGACGGGTTCTCCTTATCCCCCCGCTCCCTGCCGCTGGATGACCGCCTCTTCAAGGGCAGGGCGAACTACTTCGACGGTCTGCCGAGCGTGTTCGCCGATTCCCTCCCAGGCGGATGGGGGATGCTGACCGCGGTGAAGGCCCTCGCGAGGAGGGGCATAGACTACAGGGGCCTGGGTCCGCTGGAGAGGCTGTCCTACACCGGCAGGGACGCCAAGGGGGCGCTGCGCTACGAGCCCACGGGATGCGACTGGGATATGCCCCCGCTGTCGGACCCCGATGAGCTGTGCGTGGAGTGCATATCCATCATGGAGGAAGGACCGGCCGACATGGACGACATCTTCAGGAGGGCGGGATCCACCGGCGGCGCCAGGCCCAAGGTGAACGCCGCCATCGGCGGGGAGGAATGGATCGTCAAGTTCCGCGAGCGCCACGACCCGGGGTCCATCGGCAGGATGGAGTTTGAATACAGCGAAGCCGCGGCGAGATGCAGCATCGACGTGCCAGAGCACCGCCTGCTGGATTCGGAGATGTGCGACGGATACTTCGCCTCCAAGAGGTTCGACAGGGACGCGGGGAAGGGGATCCACATGATATCTCTGTCAGGCCTCCTTGAAGTACCTACGGACCTGCCCCTGCTGGACTACCTGTCCTTTCTCCAGGCGACCAGGTACGTCACCCGCTCCCAGGCGGAGGTCGTGAAGGCGTTCCGCCTGTCCTGCTTCAACGTGCTGGCGAAGAACTTCGACGACCACCCGGGCAATTTCTCCTACCTGTACCTGCCGGATGAGGGCAGGTACGTCCTGTCCCCAGCGTACGACCTGACGAGGACGCCGAACATGAGGGAGCATCACATGACCTGCCTCGGGAACCCCCTGCCGGGCGAGAAGGAGCTGCTCGCCCTCGCATCGGAGATGAACATACCCAGGGGCCAGGCCGCGGAGATCGTATCCCGCGTTGGCGATGTGGTGTCAGAGGACCTCTCCGAATGGCTGTGAGGCTTCCGCGGAGGCACAAGATGAAGGGTGTCAAAAACACCGCCTCCGTCCTGGCATCCCAAGATCCTTCCGGGATCCGATCCCCGCCCGGATGGTCCCGACCATCTGCCTTATGTTCTCGGCCGTACGGCGGCCTTTGTCGGTCAGGACGATTATGTTCGAGTTGTACCTAGCGGTCTGATACACCTCGATCAGCCCCAGCCTGTGCAGGTCGTTGATCTTCTCGGCCATCCCCGCACCCCTCGATATGTCATTGTAGATGTCGCACTTCAGCACCGGTTGCATCCTTTCGATGTACAGGATCAGAGCGAGCATATGCCTCTGCGACAGGATATCCGAAGTGGATCTCTCCTTGTTGTCGGTCTTCTTGGACATGAGCATCGCCTGCACTTCCTCGGGCAGGTCCGTGAAGGGCCTTGGCTCCAGGTCGACGTTCTTCCTCGAATCAAGGGGGCCCCCTATGGGGATCCCGATTGTAGGGGTGAATTCCTCCTTCTCTCTTTTTTCCTTCATCGTAGTCATCCTCCTTCCGAGGGATGACGGGAGGCCCCGCATCTATCTCTCCTGTCTGTCATCCCTCTCTATCAGCCCTTAGATATCTGGACCAGATCTCCGATATGACCAGAATCGCAACGATGGCGATGATCAGTACCATCCAATTAGTCTTCACGAATGCAACGATCATTCCGAGCAGATGGTCCTTACCCACGACTATGCCGCGTATGTCCTTGTAGCTCACCTTCTCGGAGAACTGGGCGTTATCGCCTTTGGTGGTGGCATACGCATTCTCGATGTCGTTGGATATCACCCTGTGGTGGTTGAGGATACCATGGGAACGGAATTGGATGACATCGCCTTCTTTCAATGTCAGCTTCTCGTCATCGTCGATGAGCCTGACCATGACCATGGAATCCTTCTCTATCGTGGGGATCTCATAATCCGTGGGCTCCCCGTCCATGGAGTCGGTCACGATAAGGCGCATGTCCCTGTCGGTGAAATCCAGGGACCATCCGTTGAGATGCACCATGCAGATCAGCAGGAGCGAAGCAAGGGCGACGGCCGCCAGGATGATGGAAAGGGAGACCTTCCTGTTCCCGCGGCCGTCTTTAAGACGGATGGGTGCTCCGCACCCATCGGTTTGAGTAGGTTGTTGGTCCAAGCGATCACATCGTAGTTGTCAATGATGCTGTGTAGGTGTTCTCTTTCACATCTTCAAGGGATCCGACGGCATACGATCCTCCATCCATGAAGGTGGTGACCCATCTTCCGGAATCATCGTACCATACAGGATATGCTATCGTATCGGATATGATCACCAGATATCTTCCTGATTGGACGAACGAACAGTCCGTACCTGCGTTCAGGGTGAATGTTCCGCTTGCATCAGTCACTTCCACCGTCTTGATGGCATTGCCGTCGAACGCGCCATCGCCCAGATATACAGATTCGACGGAAGTGCTGGCGGTCGCCGCCAGATATCCGCCTTTCAGATTCAGGGAGGTGAATCCGGAACCGTTGAATGCATTGGAACCGATGCTAGTAATGTTCGAGAGGTCGAGGTATGACACATCCATGCCTTTGAACATGTACGCTCCGATAGAATCCACATCCTCCTCAAGAATCACCTTCTGGAATCCTGCCGACAGCTGCCAAGGCGTCTTGGTATAATTTTCAGCTGTGTAGTTCGCCGCTCCGGAACCGGACAATCTGAGGTTCTTCAGGGTATCCATCATAACGGTGGAATCCGCCGATACGAAAGCGATGGAGCAGTCCAGGCCGGCAGGGATCCTCAGATCCGTTATCTGATATGGCGATAACAGACCCTGCGAGAACGTGGTCGCAGAGGACGTGACGGTCATTTCTTTCAGATTTGATATGATGTTGGCGGCGTTGGTGGAATCGAAGATGTCCGACGCCACGGTCAGATCCCCGACTAGATACATGTTGGTAGGTACGTAACCTTTCCATGCGTCCAGCGCGCCTTCGGCCCATGATTCCGAACTGGATTCATAGAATTCTCCAGATCCTGTGATGAAGAGCGTAGGCGAGGCGTATACGGCCTTGATGTTGGCTCCCACTTGGATGCACGTTCCCGTCTCTCCCGCTGTATAGGCGAATCCCCTCGCGGTTCCGGTACCCAATACCGATGCCGCTCCTTCGGAATTCCTCTTGTACAGGATATCTGTATACGACACAGGAGTCTCTGAATCGTAGGTGGAGAACGCATTGGCCCCGATATCGAGGGTGTCGGACCCAAGTATCATGACCGTTGCCAGCGCACCATGTCCGGAGAAGGCCCTATTCCCGATCGTCGCGACCTTGCCGCCGATGTTCAGGGCTGTGATGCCCCCGGTGGATGATGATGTGGACCTTTTGAATGCCTCCTCTCCGATGCTCGTTACGGACTGGGGTATCGAGATCGATCCCGTCAGGCCCGATCCGGAGAATGCGCAAGCCCCTATGGTCTTCAAAGAGGTGCCCAGATCGACACTGGTCAGTGATTCCGTGGACGCGAATGCCGATTCACCGATCGCGGTGACGGTGGAGGGGATGGCCATTGTTGTAAGGCCCGTAGAGGCGAACGCGCTTTCGGATATCGTAGCTATGCCGGAACCGATGGTGGCCGATTTTAGCGTTGATAATCCGTAGAAGGCCCCATCGCCCAGAGCGGTCACGCTGTTCGGAATGGTCACGGATGAAAGGGCGGTTCCCTGGAAGGCACCTTCGCCTATGGAGACGACCTTCGTTGGAATTGTGATCGAGCTGAGATTTCCCAGGTTGTAGAAGGCATAGTTGCCGACGGTCCGGAGCGTCGCCGGGAGGATGACACTCGTTGTGGATGTCTGGAAGGGCGACCTGCCTTCGGAAGTGGTATCGAAATTAGGCATCGTTCCGTCCTTGGTTGTATCGGAATGTCTGATGATGAGGATGTTCTGATCTCCGGATTCCACCTGCCTGTAATACAGCCCATTGTCGCCGAGCTTGGAGAAACCCTCTGTCACCTCTCCTTTCGTATAGAAATTACCTCTTTTGAACGCGATGTCATCGATTTTAAGGGCGCCGTTCTCGTACCATCCTACCGTGGGCGTCGGGATGGATCCGGGCGCGATGGTGATCTCCTCGTACACGCCGGTAATGGATTCCAGGGAGAACATCTCGACATCCGTATCCGAGAAAGCATTGGCTGAGATGGTCGTCAATGCTCTCGACAGCTGCACCGATCTGAGATCGGACGAACCGGCGAAAGCGTATTCCCCGATGGTGATGACTTTACCCGTGTTCAGATCCGTGAAGACAGAGCCATAGAATGCATAGGATTGGACCGCAGTGGTGTTGTTCAGGTCTATCGACTTCATTTTTGAGTTTTTCGCAGCCCCCGAAGAAATCGTCACGACCTCGTCCGGCATGGTGAATTCGGTTCCTATGGATGCGGGAATGCAGACAGCGTTACCGGTGTTGGTATATGTCGTCGTTCCCGTTCCCTCATCCGTCTCCGCTTCCAATGTCATCAGGATCCCATCCACGCTGGTGAATGCAGTGTTGCTGTCGGATACGTGGATGTATGCCAGGTCCTTGCACATGTCGAAGCATGAGAGGTCGAGCGATGTCAGGCCGCTCGGCAGGAATATCCTTTGGATATGGAGATTCTGGAAGGCATAAGCGCCTACAGAGGTCACGTTGGACGGAAGGGTGATCCCCACAGTGTTGTTGGCGCTGTACGACGATGATGCGAATGTATATGCGCCAATGGTGGTGAAGCAGTTCTGGATGACGATGTGCTTCACAGTACCGTTATCGATGTATGTGCACCAGTCTGGTCTTGCCGATGAGGTGGCACCGGTCAACGCAGTGAGATCGCTGCCGGTACCCATCATCTCCTTAGAGCCCATGACAAGCAGCGTGTACATCCCTGTAGCGGTGCGCTCCCCCTCAGCATCCGGAGCAGTCGTCAGCGGGATGAGCGCGTATTTGGCGCCTGTCACGCTGTCCGTCTTCACCAGATTCGTGCCGTACGGGTTTTCTCTGCAATAGAGTACGCCCGCGGACAAGGTCATTGTTGCCGCAGTACTTTCAGTTGCATTGTAAGGGTAAAATGCATGATATCCGCTACTTCTAGTACCATTCACATCAAGGAGTAGATAATCGATCGTACCTTTCATACGAGATTGGTTCCATGATGAAAGATATTGCAGATTCATCGTCCCACCGGAATCTTTTTCCAGTGAAGCCACCGACTGTCTCACTAATGTCTCAACAAACCATTGAAATCTACTTAGGATCCTTTCCGCGTCAGGAGAGATTTGGATTAATCCGTATTGTCCTTGATTTTGGGCTGAACCATCACCACTGTTATAGAGTCCATTTTCCACAATGGTGGTGGTCGAAGGGAAGAAATTAACTGCGCGATGGTCGCTTGTACGTTGAATGACACCATCGACCTCCTCAAGATACGGATTTTCATCAGATATGATCAGGCCCCTCATTGTAGTTTTCCAGGGATTGACACTATATGTGAGCGTACAGGTCTTAGGGATGTAAACCAGTTTGACGAGATTTGGTGTTTCATATAGATAATTCTGTGATGTAGCAGAATCCGGAATGACATAATATTCAAGTAGATACAATTGGTCCACCAGGCTTTTAGAACTAGCTACGCCACAGACGGTTACGCCATCCTGGATCAACATGACCTTAGTGGTCATCGATTCATCATAATTATTCCTGTCTCCCCCAGGATACCCCCTGGAGATGGATATCCCTGGGAAGCTGGTTTGTGTATCGATATAGAAGTCGAACCTGTCTCCCACTGCTGTTCCTCCTTCTGATTTGCTAGCGGACCCGTCTTTGTAGGTGAACGTAATCCTATCGAAGATCATGGAATCCGCGTCCAGAGTAGGTGCACCAGTCAGCGCCGAGTAAGCAGTCTTACCTTGTCTGTAACCATTATGTTCGTACCATTTCGTCCAATCCGTGACCGGGAAGGAAGCATCGTCGCCTGACGCGGTGTAGGAGATGGCTCCCCCGTTCCTGGCCGTTATTATTGACATCAATTTCGTGCATCCCGCGAAGCATTTGGCTGGTATGACCGACAGCCCGTAAGGGTTGCTCGGATCGGTGGAGACCTCTGCGAAGCCGACACCCATGAGCTCGGTACAGTTCATGAAGGCTCCGACTCCCATGTTGGTGACGGATCTTGGGAACTGCACCGCGCATAGCTTGGTCTCGGCGAAGGCGTACTGCTGTATCTGTTGGACGGCCTCCGTGATCACGACGAACTCCAAGTATTGGTTGCCGCGGAACGCTTCCTTGTAGATCTTGATTGTACCGTAGGGTATCACATATTCCTTGGAGGATACCCCGTCCGATTCCAAGTAGAAAGTCCCGTGATGCTTATTCGGATAAACAAGAAGCGTTCTGTCCGCCGTGGCCTTTGTGAAGAGCACTCCGTCCTCGCTCATGTATGTCGGATTGTTCGCGTTGACGTCTATCGCCGTCAGATTCGTGCAGCCTTTGAAAGCATCGTCGCCTATGGACGAGACGTTCCTAGGGATGGTAATGGACACCAGTCCGGAATCCTGGAACGCGGAAACGCCGATCGCCGTCACGCTGGACGTCAATGTTATCTTCACCATCGAGGTGGCGCCGTAGAATGCATAGCTGCCTACGGACGTAAGACCGATCGGCATTATGACCTCTGTGAAGGTCGTGATGACTCCGTTCCAGGGTCTTGAAGATAAAGTGCTCGTCGTATAGTTAGGCATCGTACCGCCGTTCGCGATGGTGATGGTCATCACCGTGCCATCCAATACGTAGTTCAACCCCTCGGCCTCGGATGCATCGGCTACGTCTACATTCTGTTCTGCAACCGTGAAGGCCGTGACGACGAACATCATGGCCACAGCGACGGCTATGAACACGGCATATCTTTGACGGCCCTGACGGGCACGCTCTCCCGTTGACCTGCCCGCAGTTCTCTTATTCGTACCTGTTTCTTTTCTGTTTTTAGAGGACATTCTATCAGCTACTCCTCCCATATTTTGCAACGATAACCAACGCTATCGCCGCTGCCACGATGATGGGGATGATCCACCAATATTGGGACAATCCCTTGCCGTCATCTTCCTCGATGGCTTCGGAAGTGGCGAAATAGACGGAGAAGTGCGTCACTGTGAACCTCACTTCCCCTGTTTCGATATCATAGGACGATTCCGTCAGTTCATACGAACCGTCCTCCTGAATGTAATAGATGAAAACGTTTTCCTTCAATCCCGGTTCGAGGGAGATCGTCGCGGTACCGCCGATGTCATGCACCTGCACAGAACCGCGGAACATCTTCACAACGACCGCAAAGCCGTCGCCTACGATACGCATCTGTGCTGGCGTGAGGTTGTCCTCAGTGCCCTTCTCCATGGTGATGGTCACATCCTCCATGGCCGATGCGGCGGATGATATCACATCATCATCAAGAAGCATGGATCCGATCTCCGCGATGATGTACAGCCCATATTCTTCTTCGGCCAGCAGCGAAAGCGCCCCCGATCCGATCCTCAGTTCCGAGTATATCTCGGCCGCGACGGTGCTGTCGTATTCCACACCGTAGGAGCTAAGATACTCTCCGCCTTCTCTCAGACGGTCAAGAGCTGTGCCCATAGCGTCCTCGCCGATGATCTCGGATTGGATGACAGAATCGAGCGAGCCCGAAGGGTCGTAGCTTATCGTGACCGTTCCGTCATCGTGATAATCCGTGACATCGTAGGAAATACCGGTGACTTTTCCGGAAGAATCGATGCTGACGCTGCGGTCCTCCTTCATGATAAAGCTCCCATCCTTCTCTGCGAGGATCCTCATGTACGTGTGCTCCGTCGACGAATCCGGGTGGGTAGTGACGGTATCCTCTATATGCTCCGTCCTTCCGTCGGAATATATCCTATCGATGGTATCCTTCTCCACGACGGTACCGTCCGGGAGTGTCCTTTCCTCATGCTTCTCTTTCTCCTCTCCGGAGAATTTCCATTGTGCATAGACGGTGACGTCGGCATTGCCCATCTTGGTCGCCGAAGACACCTCGGATCCTCCCGAAGGGGATGTGAACCATCCCTGGAATGTGTAATCATCGCGCTGCGCTTCCGGCAGGGCCCCGTACGGCTCCCCTTCCTTCAGTTTTCTGGATGTCTCATCGCACGTCCCTCCGTTTGCATCGAAGTATAGCGTATGTTCACCCGATTGCGACCATATCGCATACAGCGTGGTGGTGCCGGTGACGGTTATCCTGTCGCCACCGTGATAGGTTGCGCTACCCGATTGGGAAGTAGACCATCCCTGGAAGGCACGTCCCTCCCATGCAGGTTCAGTGTCCGACACCGTGAACATATGGGATGTCTCGGTGCCGGAATACGTCTGCGCAGCGGGCGCTCCGCTACCGCCATTGGCATCGTAGTTCAGTGTGAACGTCTTGTATACCGGGCCGGGTCCGGGCCCAGGACCGGGACTCGACTCCCACCTGGCCGTGAGATTCATGTCAGATGTACCCATCCTGGTGTTCTTGGTGACGTATCCAGTCCCGTCATGCCATCCCAGGAAATTATAACCGGATCTGGTGACAGTCGGCAGATCCCCTATCGGATCGCCTTCGGCTACTGTCCTGCTCGGGATGATAGAGGGTGTACCGCCGTTGCTGTCGAAGGTCA
>SUTA01000036.1 GCA_015063135.1 Thermoplasmata archaeon | reverse complement strand
CCTATATGTAAGGTTACATATTTAATACCTTCCCGGAATGTGCTGGCTCTTTACCCAACATATAAAGAAAAACGTCAGATCCGTATGGTTACATCACTGTAGTACTACAATCCGCAGATTTAGGTTTTAGTGGCGAGTTTCTGGATGTAGTCTGGGCATTTGAATTGGACCTGGATCGTCTCATCCGCCAGGGATCTTGTCGGGATGTAATTACATAGGCTCTTTACGGCCAGCGAGTTGGTGAGAAAAATACCCTCCCGAACTCATAAATATCTCCTCAAATCCTTTAGTTTCACAGGGATGTTTGACGGATTTTGCCACTTGTTCAGCCTTAATACCTGATTTTGACACATCGAGCAAAGTGATGTGCGATCCTTGAGCATGCTGGGCAATGGAAAAGTACAGGTGTTCCTGTACGCTTTTTCATGTCTAGCAAACATAAAGCCACAGGAACGTGGCGTATCAAGCCTAACGGCAATAAATCAGTTGCCGTCGGGAACGTGCTGCTGTCGGAGGCTTTCTTCAGGAAATACGGTCTCGACAGGGAGATATCGAAGCTGAAGGCCAAGGGCATAGACCTCTCCAAACTGGCAGAGCTGATGGTAGCTTACAAACTGGGCGACAACTTCAGCATCTTCAAGGCGCATGAATTCATCATGGAGCCGGTCATCAGGGAACGTTTCGGATTTGACGAGTTCAATGTGAAGACCCTGTACCGTGCGGTGGAAAGACTCGGACAGAACAGGGAGAGGATCGTTTCCGCTTTCAGGCAGAGGGTTCTGAAGGAATACGGTCAGCAGATATCCGACGTGATATTCGATTGGACATCGCTGGTGTATTTCGGTTACAAGCCTGAACTGGCGATGAGAGGTCATTCGAAAGATGGGCATCCCGAGGAGTGCCAGATGACCGTCGGTGTGGCGCAAGCTGCGAAGCCGCTGTGCATCCCCATCGGCCTCACGGTCATGCCGGGGAACACCCATGATTCGAAGCATATGGTGCATTCGTACGAGCAGGTGAAGGGCGATCTGAGAAAGGATACGACGATGATATTCGATGCAGGGGCGAACTGCAAGGACATCCTGGACCAGATTGTGGACGATGGGAACAACTTCCTGACCAGGAAGAAGCTGAACAAATCGGATGACAAGCTGTTCGGATCGTTCTCCAAAGATACATGGGAATGCGTTGATGAGGAGAAAGGGGAGTACTGTCTGAAGAAGAGGTTCCCGTCAAGGGTCAACTACTACTTCTTCAGCGAGGAGCTGTACGATCTGAACATGGCCGCCAGAAGGAAGAAGGCCAACAAGCTGTACCGCGAAGCGGTCAGCCTGCAGAACGATATAGACAAGGGGAAGAAGCTGAAGAAGAGGTATCAGATCGGCAACGATCTGATCGAGACGAGGATCTATCTTCAGACGAAGCTCACGCACATGACGGAACAGGAAGCAAGGGAATACATCCTCGAAAGGACCATCGACGGGCGCGAGGGATTCTTCTGCCTGACCAGCAATCTGGACCTCAATCCGTATGCGATCAGGAGGATGTACCGCGACAAGGACTGTGTGGAGAAGCTGTTCTCATCGATGAAATCCGACATCGGTATCAGGCCCATCCGGGCCTGGACCGATGACGGCGTGTACGGCGTTCTTCTGATAGGTTTTCTCGCTCAGGCGCTGATTGCGATGACACGTCTTCTGGCCAAGCCAGCCGATGGCAAGGCGACGAAATTCATATCTGACGCCATGCAAAAATTGACACTTACGGTCAGGAGGAAGGGGATGGAAGGTACTGAGTTCATTCTGTCCAATTTCAACCCGTTAAATCAAGCGATTCTCAGGGCTTTCGGGGTGATTCCGGAGGTTTTCCGATGTGAAAACACGCACAGGTAAGGTGAAATCAGCAGCTTGAGACCCCGCGCAGCGGGATCATAGGCTACTGTCAAATTATGTCCGATTCCCGTTTTTGTCAGCTGACGCTATCGCGCAGGTGTGTCAAAGTCAGGTTCTAAAACAAAATACTCAATTTATCGTTATGATTATTGATTAAGGAACACTCGTAAAGGTCAATAATGGGTATGATAAAAGTTTTCTCGTTAAGGACAATCTTAGTATGGGATTCTAATATCGTGTCGACTCGGAATAAAGGATATGTGCCATAAAATAGTCAATTCCAACCAAATGATTGTAACGTGTATCGTGCTATTGCATCTATGTGGTGAGTTTTCTATTGAACATAATCTGGGTGACCTGAACGCTGATATGCATAATAATTCTCTGTTTATAATATAAAAAAAGCCATTGTTCTGCAGATTATCGCACATACTATGGAGTGGTCATCAAAACCTGTCAATAATCATTAAATTTGGTCCATTTTCATCAGTTTGACAGCCCTTGGATCGGCATTATCCTCAACAATCAATAATTTAACAAATCGCGGTCCATTATTTTCAAACTCCAATTGTTATGATATATGCCCCCCTTAGGATGTAATCCAACACCAATATGGTTTTTATTATCACTCACACGAGCGGCTCATTTTTTCTGATATTAACCTTCTTATTCTTTCGAGATCCTTTTTGGTATCAACGGACATCGAATCACTTGATACGATTAATGCTTTAACAATACAATGTTTTTCAATCAGTCTAAGCATTTCTAAGTCTTCTGCGCGTTCAATTCTTCCTTTGTTTGTATTCTTGAATATGTTTAGCGCATTTTTAGTGAACGCATAGGCCCCCATATTTTTGTATAATTCATAGCCTATTGCAGATTTTGGATAAGGAATTGGCAATCTCGACATGAAAATTACGTCATTGTCATCATTCAAAGCAAGTTTTATTGTTGTTGTGTTGACGGCATCTACTGGATCGACGAATTTGGTTGTCAGCATGCATGCATCGCACATTGAATTTTTTGACAAATCCACTAGCTGCGAAACATCCTCAGCCTTGATCAATGGTTCATCGCCCATTATCACCACATAGAGGTCACCATCTATTTTTTCAGATACTTCCACAACTCTGTCAGTGCCGGTTTCATGATTGGTGGAGGTTAGCATCACCTTCATGTTATACTGTTTACAAACATCGACAATTTTCTCATCATCGGTTGCGACAATTAAATCATCAAGGCAATCTAGGCTAGACATATTGTTGTATACCCACCACACCATTGGCTTTCCACATATGTCTGCAAGCGGTTTTCCCGGAAATCTGCTAGATGCGTACCTTGCTGGAATGACACCAATAACTCTCATTATCGGGGAATAAATATTTGCCTTTAATAATCTATGTATGTAGTTATTATCGTTTTTCAATAGCCACAAAATCCAATTGTCTAAACCAATCTTTTTTATTAATATCACACCCTAGGATTTAGATACAGTTCATTCTGTTGTCTAAATCTCATCCAAACAAAATAGAATTTAAATTGGAATGACCGTACCGAGCAATCATGAGGAACATCCGCATATTGGATTGCACACTACGTGACGGAGGCTATTGCAATCAATGGGCTTTCGGAGAAGCCAATATACGTAAAGTGATTGACGGTCTAACTGAGGCTGAAATAGACATAATCGAATGCGGCTTCATATCTAACAAGGTTCAGTCCGATAAGGACAAGAGCAAATTCTCATCTGTTGAAGAAGTATCTGCAGTTGTACCTACAAAGAAAGCAGACCCCTTATTCGTAGCGATGATCAATTACGGGGAATATGACGTTGACAAGATTCCAGTCCACAATGACAGTCTGATCGATGGGATTCGCGTAGCGTTCCATAAAAAGAACGTTATTCCAGCATTAGACATGTGCAGTGCTTTGAAAGAAAAAGGCTATAAAGTATTCATCCAGGCCATGGTCACCATGGCTTATTCCGATCTCGAGTTCCTAGACCTCATTTCAAAGGTCAACCGTGTGAAACCCTATGCATTCTACATTGTCGACAGCTTCGGTATGATGAAAAAACGTGACCTGATGAGATTCTTCGCTCTTACCGAGAAGAATCTGGATAAGGACATCTTTATTGGTTTTCATTCACACAACAATCTCCAGCTTGCATACTCAAATGCCCTCGCGTTGTTGGATATGCGCAGTGGCAGGGACCTGATCATAGACTCGACTGTTTATGGAATGGGTCGCGGGGCAGGCAATCTAAACACGGAGATAATCATCGACCATATGAATAATGAGTACTCCCAAGGATACAATCTCAAGCCCATTCTTACTATAATGGATGAAGTAATCAATGGCTTCTATCAGCAGAATCCCTGGGGCTACAGCCTCCCCAACTACCTATCCGCTGTCCATAACGCCCATCCAAATTATGCAGGATACCTTTCCGATAAGTATACGATGACGGTCGACATGATGGATGATATCTTCGCCCGCATGGATCCGGTCAAAAAAGTCGAGTATGATAAAGAGTACATAGAGCAACTTTACACCGAATATATGAATGTGAGCGAGGTCCGCGAACAGCATCGCGAAGACTTCAAATCTATTGTTTCCGGTAAATCCGTCCTCCTCATCGGTCCCGGGAAGAGCTCCGATGTTGAGAAGGAAAGGATAAAGCAGCGGTCCGATCGTGATGATGTCATCACCATCAGCGTTAACTTCTCCTATCCATACCTGGATCCGGATTTCATCTTCGTCAGTAATAATGTCCGCTTCAGGGAGCTTTCGGAGAAGGATAAGATCAAATGCATCATAACATCCAATATTCCGGATAATCTGGCATATCTCCAAGTCCGGTACAAGGATCTTCTTAACGATAACGAATTCGTAAAGGATAATTCTGGCCTGATGGTGTCGAGATTGATGATCCAATTCGGTGTTAAGCACATAATCCTGGCAGGGTTCGATGGATATTCTTATGATGTCCTGGAAAACTATATGGATGGCCCAAGAATCCTGATGACCAAGAAAGCCATCATAGATGCTACCAATCAGGGGATGGCCGAGATTTTCAGCAAGATGTCCAAGGAAGTAGAGCTGGAATTCCTTACTCCCCCCGTACATTTCCAAATCTGAGATCAGATTATCGTCCAATCGTAATTAATGGTCTCAAATAAACTTTTTACACAGTTTTCTTCTTTTGTTTGACCGATTAGCAGATATTTGCATCCAAATTTTTTTGCCATCGCTATGTCGCTATCAACGGAATCCCCTATCACCATGATATTCTCCTTGGAGAAACCATATTTCTCTCCGATATATTCTGCCATGAAAGATCCGGGTTTCCCTATCATCAGGTCCGGTTTCCTTCCAGAGCAGTGGAGTATCGAAGATGTCATCGCACAATTTCCTGGATACAACCCATCCTCCTTCTCGAACCAACGATCCTCATTACAGATTATGATCGTTCTCGCATTGAATGCCGCGCGCATCCCTTTGGTTATTTTATCATAATTGAATTCAGGGTCCATCCCAATGACCAAAGTTCTTGCTTCATTCTCATCGCATACATCGATACCCGCATCTACGAACCCCCTTCTGAGCTCTTCTGTCCCAGATATGTAAACCTCATTCGAACCCTTCTCGAGGACGTATTTTATGGCCATAGATCCGGATGATATCACATCCTCCTCCGTGCATTCTATTCCCATCCTGTTTAGTTTCCTGGCTATTGATGAGGGCAATTTGGATGAATTGTTGGTGCAGAAGAATACACGTACCCCTTGATTGCGCATGTTCTCTATTGCAAGGTCGGCACCTTCTATCAGTTTGTCACCTTTGTATACGGTCCCGTCGAGATCTAAAAGAACAGCCTCAATCATAATTTCACTTCTGAGTACCCTTTTTATTCTTTGATAACTTCAAATAAACGGTTTAATAGAATCATGATTTTGGAATTGTCATAAGGTTTAGTGCCGATCGAATCTATAGTATCATTTAACTCTTTCTTATTTTCAATACGTCCTTGGTATCTTTTTTTCTTATCATCGTATGAAATCCATCTGAAAGTAATTGGACTGCTTATCTTGCTGAAGTCCAAGAAGCACTCAATGCTTGATGCATACTCATTCACATCGTATGTGGACTGACCCTCTGGACCTATTATAATTGAGTCTTTCAAGCAGTCTAGGTTGGGCAGTATGGCTATTTTAAAATTGGGTGGAACCTCCTTCTTGACCAATTCGTTATATGCCACCCTGCCTGCTGTATCATTGTCAAATAAGAACAATATATTATTTGTAATCCCAATACTGACCAGATCGTTATAGAATTTTTTCATGTTTCCGGTCCCATTCATCGAATAACCGTTCTCCCTATTTATGAATGTGAAAAATTTCAGTAAATGTGGCCTATAAGCTTGTATTGATTTTTGTATCACTGTCTGGTCCGATTTCCCTTCTGTCACCAGGATTGTTTTGTATCTGGGTTCTATCGGGTGAAAAAGATCCACTTGGCTGATGTATCCTGCTTCAATCGTTCTTGTTATATCCCAATATATCTCCGCATCCTGTATTCCAGGATTCTCTACCGCAACCCTCAGTAGTAGATACGGATCTTCTTTGCTAAGATAATACCTGTCAATATCATTTTCCTCATACTTTCTTTGGATATTTTGGATAACCAGATCCCAATAATCCATCTCTATCAAACTGGTATTTTCGTATCCCTTATCAAATTGTACTTCATTGGATGCCTCTAATAAGATATCGAACGTCAAATCGAAATCGTATTCGGTATTGGTTTGATATTTATTTGCACATTTATTGATGGAGTAGCCCATGAGGTCCATCTTATCCTTTAAAATTTTTACTCTTTCTACATAAGATGGTGTGTTTTCTCCATTTATTGGAGAATTGACTAGAGTTATTATTTGAGAATCAAAAAGCATGGATAAATCGTGATAGAATCCCGCTTTACCATGGAGGATCATCAGATTTCCTATGAAAGTCCCGTTTTCTGTACTCATTCGGCGTCTGCATCATGATATCAATATATATTCAATCCTGTTGTGAATTCAGTATATGTAGAGTGAATTTTCTTTAAGCACAATGATTGACAATTTCTCGGACATGATCGCCGATCATCTCTAAGTGGACGCTGTGGTACGCAACGCCGCCTGTGACAACGACTGCACCATCGTGCGCATATTTTTTTGAGGTTCCATCATCAGAGGAATGTCGTTCGACGCTGGACACCATCTCGGAGCGAGCATAGCAGGTTATTTCTCAGCCATCTTTTGTTCACAGTTTGAAATCATAATAGGGGGTGAAAACCGATGATTCCGCTTCAGAAATCACTATACGAAATAAACAGAGGTGCCGAGGATTACGAACTCTATTTGAAGGAGATCGAAGGATTGTCAGAATCTCAGGCCGAAAAAGTCTCCTTAGCACTCATCGCTTTGTATTGGCAAGCCGGTGAACAGATGGAATATCTCCACGCGCAGATAGACTCCGGTATACGCGACGGTAAGCAATTCACGATGCTCGTGGGTTTCGCCTATTCCATCCTGGATTGTCTCGAAGCCGTTGCAGAATCTGCGTGTATCGGAACAAAAGGTGACAACGGCTACATCATTCGCACCAACACCCGTTTCATCCGTACGATCAGGCTCTATGGCAAGAGGTCCGAAGGTAAGGATACGAATGATTTCGAGATATTTAGATTTCTGAGGTCTTTCATCTGCGCCCATCCGCTTGAAACCAATTATGCATCTACTTCGGATGGTTTCATACCGGGAAGTTTCGCATATTGCAAATTCGTGGATTACATCCCCCCGCAACAGCGTTCCCTTCTCGGCGAACCAGATGGTGTCGATTTCTACGTCCAGGTATTCAGCGGAAGCAATTCCGACAATGGTGATTTCTACCTCAATAGCAGTGAGATCTGGCAGTACGTGGATCACAGGTACGGACAGCTGGTCGAGGAGATCCACAAGGCTGTTCAAGAACGTTCGGGATAGGTCCGCAAAATTCTGCGCATGAAACATATCCCTGTGCTCGGGCCAGCATAGACCTCGGAGGATGTTGAGCAGCTCATTTCCATCGATCTTTATCGTAACGGGCGTCACCAATCCGAATTGCAGATGTATCGCCAAGCGCTCCTCTATCTTTCAGAGAATCCTCTCGACAGCTATAACGATGAATTGATTTGCCACATCTGGAAGAATCTCCAGTCGATAAGGAACGCTATCCAGGACTTAGTCTCAAGGGATCAAGATCTGTTTTCGGATTTGCACTCACTGTTCGAGATGATCGGATGCGACCACAACCAATGTAGCAATCTTATGAAACTCGATTACCACTATTACGAACATCCAGAGCCTCTCGTTCCTGGTTGCGATCCCTATTCTATGACATCACGGGAACGCAGGGATTTATTCGACAGTATCCTCCGGTCAGAAGAGTTGAAAAACGCAACGAGGGATGAGAAGATAGGTTTGGTGACTGCGTTCTATCGTGGATATAAGGTTCCTCATAAGCCTTATAGCGATGTCCTATGTTCGGATGTCGCGAGATTCTACATGGTGGTTGTTCTTCCTGATTTCATCCAGAAATACGATCTCTTGGACGATTTGATAGAGATGGATGATTATCGTTTACTCCTCACATTGATCGCTTGTGCTCTGCATGAGGTTTGTAGTAGTAAGCAGATGTGTTCTCCAATACAGCATACGCGATTGCTATTTTTTGTACTGCCCAGTCCTCATCTGTGGCTGCATCCTCGTCTCCCTAGATGTGCCAGATGGCTGCGGCGGAACCGGCATCGCCTGGGCTGCGACTCCTTGGAGCAATGCGTGGCTTTATCGGGCTGGATGGGCGCGGACATCGGCAGATACGCCAACTGCATAAGGGCGGAAGGTTCGACATCGATGTGAGTCTGGCATGTCATCGGGATGGAGTTTGTCGCCGACAAGATCGGGAGGAGGGTCTGCCCCAAGGGCACCGTCGGAGTCTTCCATTTGGTGATAAAGTCCGGATCCGACAACTTCAGGGAATCCTCCATACTGGACATCATGAAGTGGCTCAGGGGCGACGGATATCGTGTGATAGTGTACGAGCCCACCGTCAGGGGGGAGTACAAGGAGTTCCCCGTGGAGGAGGACCTGGACAGGTTCAGGGACGGGTGCGACATCATCCTGGCGAACCGCATGGCCGAGGAGCTGGAGCCGGTGATCGGGAAGGTGTATTGCAAGGGCAAATTCAATAAGGACTGATGAATTGTTGTTGATTGGCTGGTTTGAAATAATTCAATTTTTTGTTGTGCTTTGACGTAGCGCAAGATTTTGGCGGTAAGTTCTGAAGAGAAGCTGGAAGTAAATTATTCCCTTCATGGGCGGCGCTGGAAGATTTTGAGATAGATTTTAATTATCAGCCAGGATAGAGCGAATACTCGATGTTTGAATGGCGGAATCGGTTAAGACATGTATAACTAGAAAAGTAATTATTATATAGAATAACTAACTCATACATATGAGATGTTTTCGAGACGTAAAGCTTTGATAGTTGGAAATGACCATTACTCGAAGGTCACATCCCTTAATTGTTGCATCAATGATGCAGATTCTATAGCAACAATACTCAGTAGGCACAGTGACGACTCTCCAGATTTCGATGTTGAATTATTAAAAGATGTGACTGCCGATGAGTTGAGGGCCAATTGCAAGAAACTATTCGATTCAGATCCAGAAATCGCCCTCTTTTATTATTCTGGTCATGGGTACTCCGTCAGTGGTCAGGGTTATTTGGTGACGGTAGAATGCGATGTTGATAATCGCGGAGTGGACATGAATGATATTTTGGAATTGGCCATAAAATCAAAGGCTAAGAATAAGGTGATCATCATCGACGCATGCCATTCCGGATTGATGGGCTCGTCTCCGTTGGATACTAATATTTCCAGACTCCCCGACGGAATGACAGTGATCACTTCTTCCAGATCTGGTGAATTATCTCTGGAGTGTGGAAAGCACGGGATTTTTACCGAGCTGCTCATCGAAGCACTTGATGGAGGGGCATCTGACTTGTTTGGGAACGTAACCGCTGGTAGTATATATGCGTATATCGACAGGTCCCTGGGACCTTGGGATCAGAGGCCGGTATTTAAGACCAATGTCAGCTCATTCGTCGTAATACGGAATACGGAGCCACATATGGACGTCGGTACATTGAGGGAGATCCAATATCTATTCAAGGATGCAAACAGCGAATACGCCCTAGATCCTTCGTTCGAATTCACTAATAGTCCGGGCTACACGGTAGGGCTGAAAGAACCATATGCAGACGAGAAAAATGTCCGTATTTTCAAGATAATGCAAAAACTGGCATCAGTTAATCTGGTGAGGCCGAAAGGAGAGGACCATCTGTATTTTGCAGCCATGAACAGCAAATCATGCGAGTTGACATCGTATGGTAAATACATCTACAGGTTGCTAAAGGAGGGAAAAATATGAAGAAATCAAAAACATTCATCAGTTTTGATTACGATCATGATTTGGATATAAAAGAGACATTGGTGGGACAATCAAAATTGGCTGACTCTCCATTCGATATCGTCGATATGTCAATTAAAGAGGCCATAGATAGCAACTGGAAGCAATACGCGCGTAAACGGATCAGACAATGCGATGTTGTTATAATCCTGTGTGGCAGGAATACCGATAGTGCTAGAGGAGTAACAGCCGAACTCACTATTGCGCGTGAGGAGGGAATACCATATTTTCTTCTGGCTGGTCATGGCACCGATTCCAGACGCCCCCATGGATGCTTGGCCACGGATAACATGTATAAATGGACATGGGATAACTTGAAAATACTGATAAATGGAGGAAGACGATCCGATTCTCAATCACTAGGATTATCCCCAATCCATTTGATTAGGAGAATGATGACCTGAAGCCTTTGGCTATGCTAGCATAATATGATTTTTGATCATTAGTTCGTTGGCGGAAGACAATCACAGACATCCATAAGTGAATCGGCATATCTCAAGTCAATTATTTTTGACCTGAGTTCGCCACTTACGCCTGATTGCTGACCTAGCTTCCGCTGGAATTGCACGTTATCTGCAGGCGTCATCCTCGTTCCCACTTACGGGAAATCGGTATCAGAAGGCGTCCAACGACGCCTGATTCCTTGGGATTCCTCCCGATTTGCCCCTGATTCTGCTCCTCAGGAGCCTGATCAGGGGCACGAAATTGCTGAATATGCGTCTCTTCTGCTCCCCTTCCCTAACCAAAACCGTAAGTGGGAACGAACCCAGCTCCTCGCATATGGA
>SUTA01000037.1 GCA_015063135.1 Thermoplasmata archaeon | reverse complement strand
ACACGCGCAGGCAGGGTAAAACGAGTAACCTTTGACCCCGCGCAGCGGAGCCGTGAGCCGCTGTCAAATTCCATTGATTCCCGTTTTTGTCAGCTGACGCTATCGCGCAGCTGTGTCAAAGTCAGGATATAAAACAAAACCTCGGGAACAAGTTCCGGATCGTCACCGTGATAACGATAGCCCTTGACGAGAAAAGCCCATCGGCCACGGAAAGGGAAAGAATGGATGGAAAGAAGAAAAAAGAGGGTGTAGGGGGCCGAAGCCCCCTGTATTGTTAGGGTTTCAGTTGCTGCGGAGGACGATCTCGATGTTCACGCCATCGGGAACCTGAATCCTCATGAGCTGCCTGAGGGCGCGCTCGTCCGCGTCGAGGTCGATGAGCCTCTTGTGGATGCGCATCTCCCAGCGGTCCCAGGTCTCGCTTCCCTCTCCGTCGGGGCTCTTCCTGCAGGGGACCCTCAGCTTCTTCGTAGGAAGCGGGACGGGTCCGCGGATGTCGACGCCAGTCCTCTGGGAGATCCCTTTGATCTGGGCGCAGACACTGTCGACCTTCGCAGGGTCGGTGCCGCTGAGAGAGATTCTTGCACGCTGCGACATAGGCTGAACCTTCTTCAGGCCTTCTCGACGGAGATGCAGACACCTGCAGCCACGGTCTGTCCCATGTCACGGATGGCGAACCTGCCGAGAGGTCCGAACTCCTTAGCGGGCTCGATGACGAGGGGCTTCATGGGCTTGAAGACAACGACGGCGTTGTCTCCGTTCTTCAGGTGGCTGAGGTCCTCGAGGGGCTTTCCCTGGCGCTGGGCCTGCTTGATCTCGATGAGCTGGCAGGCGACCTGAGCGGTGTGAACGTGGAACACGGGAGTGTATCCGACGGTCATGACGGAGGGGTGGTTCAGGACGATGATCTGAGCGGTGAAGGTCTTGGCGACGGACGGCGGGTTGTCAACGGGTCCGGCGACATCTCCCCTCTTGACCTGGTTCTTGGCGACTCCGCCGACGTTGAATCCGACGTTGTCTCCGGGGACGGCCTGGGGCAGCTGCTCGTGGTGCATCTCGATGGATTTGACCTCTCCAGTGACGTTGGAGGGCATGAAGACGACCTTCTGCTTGGGCTTCAGGATACCGGTCTCGACACGGCCGACGGGGACGGTTCCGATTCCGGTGATGGTGTAGACATCCTGGATGGGCAGCCTGAGGGCCTTGTCGGTCTCCTTGGCGGGGACGGTCAGGGCGTCGAGGGCCTGGATGAGGGTGGGTCCCTTGTACCAGGGGGTGTTGGGGGAGGGCACCTTGATGTTGTCTCCCTCGTAGGCGGAAACGGGGATGAACGGGATGTTCTCGGCCTTGTTTCCGATCATCATGAACAGCTTCTTCATTCCATCGACGGCCTCTTTGTACTTGGCCTCGTCGTACTTGACGGCGTCCATCTTGTTGATGGCGACGATGATCTGCTTGACACCGAGGGTGGTAGCAAGGAAAACGTGCTCCTTGGTCTGAGCCTGGGGTCCCTCGATAGCGGAGCAGGTGATGATAGCGGCATCGGCCTGGGAGGTACCAGTGATCATGTTCTTGACGAAGTCACGGTGTCCGGGGGCGTCGATGACGGTGAAGTAGTACTTGTCGGTGTTGAACCTCTTGTGGGCGACATCGATGGTAACTCCCCTCTCCCTCTCCTCCTTGAGTCCGTCCATGACCCAGGCGAAGTAGAAGGATCCCTTTCCTTTCTCCTCTGCCTCTTTCTTGTATTTCTCGATGATGTGGGGCTCGATCGCGCCAGTCTCGAGGAGGATCCTTCCGGTGAGGGTGGACTTTCCGTGGTCGACGTGGCCGATGATGACCAGATTCATGTGCTCTTTCTCTGCCATTTTCGTTCACTCCTGTGAATTTGATTCTACGTTGTAATGGGGTTTCATATAAAAGGGTTTCACAGTCCAGAGTAGTACTTGTCGTCGTAGGGCTCGGGGTTCAGTCCCTTGCGAGTCCTGATCTCCCTGACGACCTTGTCCTGGAGGTCGGGCATCAGCTGCTTGAAGCCGGCGTTCTCGATAGACCAGATGGCACGTCCCTGGGTGGAGCCACGGACATCAGATGAGAATCCAAACATGTCCGCGACGGGAACTTCTGCGGTCACGGTGGAGTCAGCGCCCTCCTGTCCCATCTCGAGGATGGTTCCGCGGCGCTGGTTGATCAGGTTCACGGCGCCTCCCATGTAGTCCGGGGGAACGCTGATGAACAGTTTCTGCATGGGCTCGAGCAGGATCCTGCCGGCCTGGCACATGGCTCCATAGATACCGTCCCTGACCGCGGGGATGATCTGGGCGGGTCCCCTGTGGATGGTATCCTCGTGCAGCTTGGCGTCCATCAGGCAGACCTTGAGTCCGGCGACCTTCTCGTTGGCGAGGGGTCCCCTCATCATGGCCTCCTCGAAGGACTGCTTCACGAGCTCCATGGTCTCGTGGAGGTACTGGATACCCTTGGTACAGTCGATCAAGACGTTGTTGTTCTTGAACCCGACGACACCTTTTGCCTCGATGTCGCTCATTCCGAGGTCCATCAGCTGCTTGGCGAGGGCCTTGGGGTCCTTAATCTTGGCTTCGACGTCGATATCTCCCTTGCGGATGGCCTCCTTGACGGAGTCCTCGAGGGGGCTGACGATGAAGTAGAACTTGTTGTGCTTGTTGGGGGATTTTCCCTCAAACTCGGTGGGGTTGCTTCCCTTGACGGACTCCTGGTACACGACGATCGGAGGGGACGCGACGATGTCGACGCCCTGCTCGTTGATGATCCTGTACTCGGTGATCTCCAGGTGCAGCTCTCCCATTCCAGACATCAGGTGCTCGCCGGTCTCGTTGTTGATCTCGATGCTCAGCGAGGGGTCGGCCTTGGCGATGGTCCTCAGGACCTCGACCAGCTTGGGCAGGTCGGCCATGTTCTTGGCCTCGATGGCCTTGGTGATGACGGGCTCGGAGTAGTGGGTCATCCTCTCGAAGGGCTCCATGTCCTTGAGGCTGGACACGGTGCTTCCCGCGATGGCGTCCTTGAGTCCGGTCAGCGCGACGATGTTTCCGGCCTTACACTCCTCGATGGGGGTCCTGTCGGCTCCGACCATCAGGGCGACGGTCTGGACGCGCTGGGGCGCAGAGATACCGGAGATGTAGAGGGTCTGTCCCTTCTTGACGGTACCGGAGAACAGCCTTCCGATGGCGATCTCTCCGGCCTGCTTGTCCATGATGATCTTGGTAACCATCATGGCGACCTCTCCGTTGGGGTCGCAGTTGAGCATGTCCTTGCCGATCTTGGACTCCAGGTCTCCCTTCCAGATGGTGGGGATACGGATCTTCTGGGAGTCGACGGGGTTCTGGATGTTGTTGATCGCCATCTCCAGAGCGACATCGGCCAGGGGGATCAGCTTGGCGAGCTCGGCCTGTCCGCCCTCGCGGGCGCAGTACTCGAACACGGAGTTGAGGTTGAAGTTCTTGGCTTTGAGCTCGGGCCTCTGGAGGTAGGGGATGGAGACCGCCCAGTTGTTGTAGGCGGAACCCAGGGCGACGGTACCGTCCTGGAGGCTGACCTGCCACTGCTTGTTGAGGGGGGCGGGCAGGATGTCCATGATCTTCTTATTGAACTCGGTGATGATGTGCGTGAACTTCTCGATCATCATCTGGGGGGTGAGCTGCTGCTCGACGATGGCCCTGTCCACCTTGTTGATGAACAGCATGGGCCTGACGCGCTCCTTGAGCGCCTGCCTGATGACGGTCTCGGTCTGGGGCATGATACCCTCGACCGCGCAGCACAGGATGTACACACCGTCCAGAGCCCTCATGGCCCTGGTGACGTCTCCGCCGAAGTCGACGTGACCGGGAGTGTCGATGAGGTTGACCAGGTAGTGCTGGACCTCTTTGGACCCGGCTGCCTTGTACGGAACGACCATGGCCGCGGATGCGGCGTTGATGGTGATTCCCCTGGCGGCCTCCTGCTCATCGTAGTCCAGGACACGCTGCTCGCCGGCCAGCTCGGAGGACATCATTCCGGCACCTGCGATCAGGTTGTCGGAGAAGGTGGTCTTCCCGTGGTCGATGTGCGCTGCGGTTCCCAGGTTCCTGATGAGCTTCTGGTCCTTCATCAGCTCGACTGCTTTCTTCGCGTTGTCTTCTCTGCGTCCCATGTCCACTCACCTTAGATCATCTGGCGGACTGAGCGACCCTCTCGATCTCCTCTTTCTTAGCGACCGAGTAGGAGGTCATGTCACCTTTGGCGGCGAGCATGATCTCGTCTGCAAGGCACTCATGGATGGCCTTCTTGTTCTTCATGGAAGCCTGGACGACGCCGGTGCTCAGGTTGCGCAGGGCGATGTCGAGCCTCCTCTGGGGGGAGATGTCCACGGCCTTGGGGACGGAGATTCCTCCGAACTGGAGCCTGGTGACCTCCTCGCGGGGGGCGGCGTTCTCGAGGCCGTCGACCAGAACCTGGATGGGGTTCTTCTTGGTCTTCGCCTCGACGATCGCGAAAGCGTCAGCGACCGCCTTGTACGCCTTCATCTTCTTTCCGGTGTACTTCTCGGTCCTCATGATGTTGTTGATGAGCCTCTCGACGATGCTCAGCTTGGACTTCCCGAACCACCTGTTGGCGTGCTTGCCTCCGGAGTGGGGGACGTTGGTGGGCGTCAGGTCGATGTACTTAGCCAGGCCGCCGTCGTTGACGATGACCTCAGTGGTGTCGTACTTGCCGAACATGAGCGCCTTGTTAGAAACTTCCTCGGACATAGTAATCATCTCACGGGCTTGTCGGTCCTGCCCCTGACCATCTCGTTCAGGGAGACGTTGTTGACTTTGATGACCTTGTAACGGACCCCGGGGATATCTCCGTAGGACCTTCCCATCCTTCCGCCGATACCCTCGACCATGACCTCGTCGTGCTCGTCGATGAAGTTGATCGCACCGTCTCCGACGGCGAATGCGGTGACCTGGCGGCCGTTCTTGATCAGCTGGACCTTGACGCACTTCCTGATGGCGGAGTTGGGCTGCTTAGCCTCGATTCCGACCTTCTCCAGGACGATGCCGCGGGCCTGAGCGGATCCCTCGAGGGGATCAGATTTCTCCCTCAGCTTCAGGACCCTCTTCTTGTACCCACGGTCGAGCCAGCGGAACTTCTGGCGGTCATTCTTCATTTTCCTTGCGGTGTAAAGACCATTTCCCAATTTTTCACCTCGTTTTCTTCGTTTTTCGTTTTCGAACGTGAACGCTTGATTCCTTTAATAGGAACCATTAATGTTTGGGTGGCTAGCCCGAAGTGGTATATAACCTATTGCCCGGGATGGGGAGCCGTTCCGCTCGCTGCGAGAACGCCTTGAACGCGGCGATCACGGTGGGGAGCGGCATGGACTTCATCTCGGGGTTCATGCGCACGATGCGCTCGTACCATGCCTTTATGGCCTTCTCGTCCGGCTTGCCGTCGGCGAAGAGGTTGTCGGGCAGAGGGATGCGCTTGGACTTGGAGACATAGAGCCAGACGCTGTTCGTCTCATCCTTCAGGACGAAGGGCAGCTGCCTGACCGCGACGGGGATCGCGACGCGGACCTTGCCTTCGCTGGTCTCGACGACCTCGGCCTCGATGATGTCCCCGGGGACGGGGACGTCGGTGTGACCGGGGGGCACGGGGACATCGGTCTGGGTCCTGTCGATGGCGTAGAGCCTGCAGACGCACTCGGCCACGCTGGGGTCGGCATCGATGCCGATCACGCCGTCGGCGAAGGACACGGAGATCCTCTCGGGGTTCTTGACCACCAGGAACCTCCTGTTGGGGAACGAGTTGACAGTGATGTACATGCAGTACTTCGCGGAGGGGTTGGAGTAGATCTCGTCGATGATCTCGGACATGTCCAGCTCCACGGTGTCGCCCTCCCAGTTGGAGGCCAGCTCGCGCTTCTTGCCGGTCTCGCCGCCGAAGAATACGCCCTTCTTCCTGGCTCCCTTGGCGTCGATGACCATCTT
Source organism: Thermoplasmata archaeon (assembly GCA_015063135.1). Taxonomy (GTDB): domain Archaea; phylum Thermoplasmatota; class Thermoplasmata; order Methanomassiliicoccales; family Methanomethylophilaceae; genus Methanoprimaticola. The sequence goes on along the minus strand of SUTA01000037.1, from coordinate 5,768 downwards.
CTCAGACTTGATGTCGGAGGCGTTGATCTCCCCGTCGCCGACCCTGACCGGGCCGGAGCCGATGTCATAGGTGACCGCGGGGACGGCCCACCTGACGGAGAACCCGAACCCCTCGTGCTCGAACTGGGTGTCGCCGTCGAAGGCGTCGCATCCGCCCTCCTGGCCGAACACCGAGTAGGATATTGCCGTGTCCTCTGTGAGGTCTCCCTTGCCGGCGTACTCGCAGGAGAAGCCGGGGATCACGAAGACCCTCTTGGAGGCCAGCGCCTTCCCGGACTTGGCGAGGGTCACGTCTATCGGCCCCCACAGGTCGTCGGACCTGCTGTTGATGCGCTCCGTGGCGGGGACGGGGGCCAGGACGGCGACTCCCGCGCGCTCCACCCTCACCTCGCATTCGGAGAGCTCCGCGCCCTCGACCGTGAAGATCGGGACGGGCATGGAATCGTAAAGTGCCAGCACCTCGCCGTCGAACACTGCGTCGGCATCCTGGAGGCCCGCCGGGAGAGCGATCTCCCCCTTGGCTTTCTTGGCCGGCTTCTTCTTGGCGGGCTTGGCTTTCGGCGCGTCCTTGGCGGGCTCCTCCGGTGCCGCCGCTGGCTCCTCGGCCTCCTCCTCGGCGGGCTGGTTGGAATCGTCCACCCAGATGCCGCCGGTGGCCTGGACGTTGGCGTGCACGACCATGAGCCCGTTCCTCTCGTTCTCGTCGATGACCTCCGCCCTGGAGATCTTGAGGCGGGACCCGGGCTCGCAGATGGCGTAGACCTCGCCGAAGGGCTTCCTCATGGCGCTGCCCATATTGTTGAAGTAGAGCATGTCGCAGGGCTTCTGCTCGAAGACCTTCTCGCCGTCGATGGTGATCGCGAATCCTCCGAAGGGCTTCACTCCGGCACCGGTGATGTCCTTGGTGTCCGGCCTGGATACCCTGTTGGATTTCTGCTTGACGGAATCCAGCCTGCCCAGGGTGACGACGTCCTCCCCGACCTCCACGGCAACCTCGAAGCGGCTGTTCTCGGAGGCGGTGTACCTGGGGATGTAGACCATTACCTTCCCGTCGATGAAGTTGAGCTTGGGACCGGAGCCCTGGAAGCCCGGCTGGTGCTCGCCCATGGATGCCTCCTTCTTGGCCTTGGCGGCCTCTACCCGCGCCGATTCCTTCTCCTTCTTCACCTTCTGTTCGGAGAAGAACTCCTCGAAGCTCATATCGGTAATGTCTTTGCGGGCATCCATAATTTTCACCGCTCATACCCTATCACGTCAAAGTCTTAAACCTAACTAACAACCGTTAACCGCCCCCTCTCGGAACTTATATAAATAGGGTTATTTTGACGCGTAATTAGGTGTTAACAATGTCCGCAGACGATGATTACATGGCGCTCCTCAAGAGAGCGAAGATTGCATGCCCCGAGGTGACCGAGAACCACGAGAGGTTCGAGATTCCCGAGCTGGATATCCTCCAGGAGGGCAAGATCACCGTCTTCAGGAACTTCATCGACGTCACCGACAAGCTGAGGAGGGACCCCCAGCACCTGCTGCAGTTCCTCCTGAAGGAGCTCGGTACCCCCGGCAACGTCGAGGGTCGCAGGGCGGTCTTCAAGGCCAAAATCAACCCCCAGCAGATCGACGACAAGATCCAGATGTACACCGAGACCTACGTCATCTGCTCCGAGTGCGGGCTCCCCGACACCAAGATGACCAAGGACGGCCGCACCCTCATGCTCGAGTGCGAGGCATGCGGCGCCCGCAGGCCCATCATGGTCAGGAAATCCGCCAGGGTGGACAGCGCCAACACCCTCCGCGAGGGCGACATCGTCGAGCTGTCCATCACCGACGTCGGCAAGAAGGGCGACGGGATCGGGAAGTTCTACGACTACCTCGTGGTGGTCCCCGGCACCGTCAAGGGATCAAAGATCCACGCGAAGATCACCAAGATCTCCGCCAAGACCGCATTCGCGGTCCCCACCACCGAGGCCGCGACGCGCCGATGAGGTACTTCGTCGAATCCTACGGATGCACCATGAACTTCGGGGAGGGCCGCAGGCTCTCCGCGGACATGGCATCCCTCGGTTATTCTGAAGCTGATTCAGCGGATGCGGCCGACATAGTAATCCTGAACACGTGCACCGTCGTGGAGAGCACAGAGAAGAGGATGCTGGCCAGGATATCCGAGCTCAAGAAGGCCGGGAAGGAGGTCATCGTCACCGGGTGCATGGCCAAGGCGCAGCCCCAGAGGATCGAGATACGCCTCCCCGACTCTCTGATCCTGGTACCTTCGGATTACCACATGTTCGCCAAGCTGGTCGCCGATAGGTACGGCATCGCCGGCCCCCCGGTGCCGGCGACCGTCGAGCGCACGGCCATCCTGCCGATAGCGCAGGGGTGCAGGGGGAGGTGCTCCTACTGCATCACCAAGCTCGCCAGGGGCGAGCTCTCCAGCTACGACGAATCGGAACTAGCCGGCTCCTTCAGGGACTTCGTGTCCTCAGGATCCAGAGAGGTCCTCCTGACCGCCCAGGATACCGCCAGCTACGGCGCCGACACCGGCACCGACCTGCCCTCTCTGGTCAGGAGATGCCTTGAGACTCCCGGGGAGTACCGCATCCGCATCGGCATGATGAACCCCGATGCCCTGAAGCACTGCTGGGAAGGGCTGGTTTCCACGTTCGACGACGAGCGCATGTACCGCTTCCTCCACATCCCCGTGCAGAGCGGCAGCGACGCCGTCCTGAGGGGCATGAGGCGCAAGTACACCGTGGAGGGGTTCATGGAGCTGGTGGACGACCTGAGGTCCGCCTGCCCCGACATGAGCATCGCGACCGACGTGATCTGCGGGTTCCCCGGGGAGACCGATGAGGACCACATGGCCACCATGGACCTCGTGAGGAGGCTCAGGGCGGACACGGTGAACATCACCCGCTTCTCGCCCAGGCCCGGAACCGACGCCTGGAGCATGCCGCAGGTCCACGGCCGGATCGCCAACGAGCGCTCCAAGGAGATGACGGCCCTCAAGAACGAGACCGAGCTCGATGTGAACTCGGCGATGGTCGGAAGGGAGTATCTGGCACTTTGCACGGAGGAAGGGAAGGAGGGCATGGTCATGCGCACCGGCAACTACCGCCCCGTGGTCGTCAGGGAGCCGGTTTCGATCGGCGATTTCGCCACCGTGAGGGTAACCGAGAACAGAGCCACCTACCTCCTCGGCGAGATCGTCCAAAAATGAATTATAACGGCACAACTTGGCCCATCTCATAGTCCCGTAGTGTAGTGGTCAATCATTCCGGCCTTTGGAGCCAGCGACTCCGGTTCGAACCCGGACGGGACTACCAATTTCTCAAATCATGAATGCGGAGGGGTCGCCCCCTCCGTGGAATGGTTTCAGCCCATGCGGCCGGTGGCGAAGGCGAATGCGAGCATGCAGTTCGCCGTCTCGTCCATGCCTGTGCAGCTGGTGGTGTCGTAGATGTTCTCGAAGAGAACAGCCCTGTAGACGGTTCCCGAGGGGGAATCAGCAAAGATGTAGGTCTCGTACGCGACCTCATAGACGTTGACGGTCTTCGTGCCCTCGAACGTTTCGATGGCCTCTGTCTTGATCGCCTCCTTGAGGTACTCGGACTTGATGTTAGCAATCTCCGAGTCCCCGAAGTACTCGGAGGAATAGCCGCTGGGGGTGTTGACATACATCTGCATGCCGCCCAGGTCATGGTCCGGCTCGAGCGACATCTTGAAGGAGTTGCCCGCGGCACCGGATTCTAGGGTCATGTCGATCTCCGAGGTCGCCTCCTCGGGCGTGTCGTGTAGGGCCTTCATGAATGCGTAGTACACGTAGTACAGCTTCTCGGATGTGGGATAGTCACCCTTGATGGTGACGGTCTCGGAGATCTCCTGCCCGAATATGATCACGGAAGCGGAGATCTGGTAGACGGTGCCGTCGGAGCCGACTCAGGTAGTGGTGTTGTTCTGGCTGTACTTGGTGGCGTCCATCTGCTTGCCGTTGATGGTGACCTTGTCGGATCCCTCGTTCTGGCCGAAAGCTGTCTTGCTGAAGACGATCTTGCTCTCGGCCAGGGTTATGGTCTCCGTCTCCCCATCGTCGGTGATGGTGGCGGTGTACACCCCGTCCTTGTAATAGGATATCTTGAAGCCTATCGTCTCGACATTGCCCTCGCAGGAATCCTCGACCGTGAAGCCCATCCCGACGATGTTGTCGTCGGTTTTGCCCTTGTCACCGCCGCCCATCAGAATGACCGCCGCAGCACCTATGATGACTACGGCCGCCACGATGGCGACGATGGCTACCATTTTGGTATTCATGGGAATGGAATCGGCTTGCTGGGTTGATATGGATTTTGCCGATATCGCAGCTTAAGGAACTTGGCGACATCGTCCAGAGCGGATTCATCATAGAAGCTCCCACCCTCCATCATGGCGTCGAAGATGGGCTGGTTGTGCTGGTTGAGCCCCTTGAGCTTCATGACGGCGGCGACTACGTAGATGAACAGCCTCTCGAAGGGGTTGACCTTCCTGGGCTCGAACCATCCGCGCAGGTAGTACACGTGGCACTTGATCTTGTTCTTCGACACCACGGATGCCTTGTCGAAGCGGTTGTCCAGTCCCACCACGCAGACCGCCTTAAGCCTGCTCCCGTCGATGCCGGAGAGCCCGACGACCTGCGAGCCGCGGAGCCATCCGAAGAAGACGATCTCCCCTTCCTGGTCCTTCAGCTTCCTGACGGGGATGCACTCTAGACCCCCGCGTGCGGCGAGGGCCTCGGCGTACTTCTTGGTCGAGCCCGTGTGGGATCTGTAGACTACAAGGACCATGGATGAGGGATGCAGAAATCGGGATATTACGGTATCGCCTATCGCTGTACGGCTATGCATATGGATGTGCATTGAGCTCCGGACCTCTCAGCTACAGTTTTTATTGTATGGCACTCTTCCAACCGCGATGGAGTTCATCGAGAAGGGACCCGAGTGCGCGGCCGAGCTGTCGGAATACCTCTATCCCATATGGCACGAGGTCTTCGACCCGCTGATGCCCTGGGAGGAGGCCGAGTACATATTCAGGGCATGGACCAATCCCGATGCCATCGTCGAGGCCATATCCAAGGGATATGTGTTCGGCTATGTGTTCTCCGAGGGCTCCCGCATAGGGCTCTACTCCTACCGCCTGCAGGACGACGGGAGGTTCTACATCAACAAGCTGTACCTGGTGAAGGACTGCAGGGGGAAGGGGCTCGGAAGCGAGGCGATCCGGATGATGAAGGACATGGCGCGCTCCAGCGGATGCACCGAGGTGTACCTCAACGTCTACTACAGGAACGAGAGGGCCATCGATGCATACAAGCGCGCGGGCATGACCGGCTACAGGTACAAGGAGAGCATCGGCAACGGATACTTCCGCGACGATTACGTGATGAGCGTCAAGCTGCGATCAAGCGTTCCCCATCGCGGATAGCAACGGGCGGCGCATAGCGTCGCCATCATGATAGTTTCTCAGAATTTCATATGGGATTATGACGTTCGATGCTGCGTTTGGTGCATGGTAAGCTGCCAAGGAATCGCCGGGAAATCCGTCAGGATTTCCTTGCAATGTATCGGCTGTGCCGATGATGTGTGTAGTTCCGGGGGCCAGGCCCCCGGAACTTCGTAGGAGGTGATCCATCTGCAGGTTCCCCTACAGATACCTTGTTACGACTTAACCTTCCTTGCTAAATCTCAGTTCGAACACCCTAATAAGAGGTGACCTCACTGAAACCCAACTCGGATGGT
>SUTA01000028.1 GCA_015063135.1 Thermoplasmata archaeon | reverse complement strand
ACCGTCGGAATTAAAAATCAACACCAGCGTTGATTTTTATGTATTGGAGTCACGATGATGTATCGGTACTTAATGCTTCGCATCCGCGCTCGGCCAGGAAAAGATCGGGAATTACCGAACACAGTTGCTAACATGATACGTTATTTAATCGGCCTTAACAATCGCCCCCCATATTCTTCAGGGGATAATGATGGCGGATTCGAGGAAAGAAGCTAAGCGCGCGGAACTCCACCGCACCATATGAAACATCGCCAACGACCTCTGTGGCAGCGTGGACGGATGGGATTTCAAGCAGTATGTGCTCGGGATCCTGTTCTACAGGTACATCTCAGAGAACCTGTCCAACTACGTCGATTCGGACGAGCACGCCGCGGGCAACGAATCGTTCCGCTACGCCGACCTCTCCGACGAGGAAGCGGAGGCCATCCGCTCGGACATGGTCAACACCAAGGGCTTCTTCATCCCCCCATCCGACCTCTTCGAGAACGTCAGGAAGAGAGCGCCCTCCGACGAGAACCTCAACGAGACCCTGGAGAAGGTTTTCGACGGGATCGAGGGGTCGGCCATAGGCACGGAGAGCGAGGGCGATCTCAAGGGGCTGTTCGACGACCTCGACGTCAACAGCAACAAGATCGGCGGGGCCGTCGCCGATCGCAACAAGAAGCTCGTCAGGCTCCTTACTTTTGAGGAGGTTCACTCATGAAAAATCCTTTGGACACCATACTCTACAAACTGGACGATGGATCGGAGATTGGCGTCATTCTCAAAGATGAGGACATTTGGATCACGCAGAAAGCTCTGTCCGCACTTTTCGGAGTTAGCACTCAAACCATATCTCGTCATATCAATAATGTCTATTCTGACGGTGAATTATCTCGTTTATCAACTTGTACAAAAATTGTACAAGTTCAAAACGAAGGCGGAAGACGGGTAAGTCGTGAAGTAGAGGTGTTTAATCTTGATGTTATCATATCTGTGGGCTACCGTGTCAATTCACAAAAGGCCACCAACTTTAGAATCTGGGCTACCAAAGTACTTAGAGAATACACCGCCATTGGAATGTTGTGAGTCCATTCCCCAGGGGGGCTTGGACCCACACAATGGACCCGAACCGTAAAAACAGCTGAAAAACACCCTAATAAGATAGCCAGACAGTTCGAGAACACGGAATTTTGTATGTCAATAAGCATAAAATCAAGTGGGCCTGCCCGGATTTGAACCGGAGTCGATGGCTCCCAAAGCCACAAGTATACCAAGCTAGCCCACAGGCCCACTGGGACACCCTACGGGGTAACCCCGTTATAAACCCGACGGAAGCCTCGATGCTCCCAGGGGAACATCGGCCTCAGGAGGTCGGTCAGGATGACTCTGGAGCCGCAATACTGCACGCTTACGAGGCCGTCCCGGACTGCCTGCGCATAACCTGGGGTGCGCTAGCGCCGTCTGCTCCCTGCGAGCGGGCGGCGAGCTTCACCATTCGAAGCGACCTCTTCGACCGCTTGGATCCGAAGGATGCCGACGAGGCTTCGTATCGACCTTATCGGGATGGCGTACACCCTATCATTCACCGGATACGGCGTGGGCACCGGGCAGATGATGCATCTGCTGGCTATCGGGTACTGCGTGGGGATGCCCGTATCGACGGCCTTGATGTCATCCCAACCGAACTCGGAGCCGGATTTGCATTCGATAAGCGAGACCTTGCCGCCCCTCACCATGACCAGGTCTATCTCCTTGCCATCGCTGTCCCTGTAATAGTAGAACGGCGATTCCAGCTTGGCGTTGCGATAGGTCTTCAGGATCTCGCCGACGGCGAACGTCTCCACCATCGGCCCCTTCAGATAGCCGGCTATGAGGCTCTCCCTGTCCAGGACCCTCGCCAGATGGCAGGCGAGGCCGGTATCCCAGAAGTACATCTTCGGCCTCTTCACGATGTGCTTCGCGGTCGACCTGTCGCTGTACGGCTGCAGCAGGTGTATGATATCGCCCGCTATCAGCACGGATACCCACGACTTCACGGTCTTGGCATCTATACCGACGGATGATGCGATGCCCTCGTAGTTCAGCTCCTGCGCCGTCAGGGAGGCCATCAGCTGCATGAAGGAGTGGAACTTGTCCTTGTTCCTCACGTTGACTATCTCGGACACGTCCCTGTCGATGTACGTATCCACGTAGTCGGAGTAGAACTCCGACGTCGTCATCCCCTTCTCCACCTCCGGTTCCGGGTAGGAGCCCCTGAGGATCCTGTCGTACATGTCCAGGGGCCCCATGGGCACCTCGGATGCCCTCCTCGCGAGCTCGGGGATGTCCACCTCGAAGGGGACGTCCTCCCTGCGGTATATCTCGCTCAGGCTCAGCGGGGACATCCTTATCACGGATATCCTGCCGGCCATCGAATCCGTCACGCCCTCCATCAGCTTGTAGGCCTGGCTGCCGGTCAGCACGTACATGCCCCTGGCGTCCTCCCCCTCGGCCTTCAGGCCGTCCACCTCCGCCTCTATGGATTCCAGCAGCCCGGGGGCGTACTGGACCTCGTCTACTATGAGGGGGCGGCCGTGGATGCTCAGGAACATCTCCGGGTCGGACCTGGCGAGGGCCCTCTGGTTCTTATCGCGCAGCGATACGTATCCGTACCCCCTCTCCCCCTTCAGCCTGAGGCACAGGGTGGTCTTGCCCACCTGTCTCGCGCCCGTGATCAGGGTGACCGGGCGGAGCGATATGCTGTGGAGTATCTGGCCGTAGACAGTGCGCTCTATCATGATTTGCGATAGGCATCGTGTTATTTATATATTCTGAAAAAATGGAATTGAATTCCAGATTTTCAGGAACAAGACGATAGATGACAAGAGCCAGATGCGGAAACTAATCAAATAAACCATGCTGGTGATCATATCAAACTGGCGGGCCTGCCCGGATTTGAACCGGAGTCGATGGCTCCCAAAGCCACAAGTATACCAAGCTAGCCCACAGGCTGAACCCGACGGAAGCTTCGGTGCTCCCAGGGGAACATCGGCCTCAGGAGGTCGGTCAGGATGGCCCTGTCGCCCGATTCCAGGGCGTCCTCGTGCCTCATGACCCTTATCGTCGAGGGATCCATGTCCCTGCCGATCCCGGCGTTGGACGACTCGTTCACGAGCATCTGCGCGGCGTCGGTGTACATCCTGTCCACGGTGATGACCCAAAGCCCGTCGTCGATGAACGGCTCGCCGTAGGCGGCGCCGTTCCAGTGGTCGAGGAAGTTCAGCGACGCGTCGGCGACCCATACCGGGGGCCCGCGGTGCTTGTGCGTCTTGGACACCCTGTCCCTCTCCATCTCCAGGGCCACGGTCATCTCCCTGTCGTCCATCGAGTGGACGGCGCGGATGGCGTTGAACTCGAACTCGTCGAGCTTCCTCTCCATGGCGTACTGGGTCTTCCACAGCTGGGATGCCAGGACGTCCTCCAGGACGTCCGGCCTGTCGAACTTGACGATGATGATCCTGGTGCCGTGCATCTCGACGGCGGCCTTGAGCTCGGCGTAGCTCATGGGCTTCCTCTCCGGCGGGAAGAAAAAGTCCTCCGAGGGCTCCGCGAGGTAGCAGCGGGACGCCCAGATGAACAGTGCCAGCGTGTCCTTGTGCACTGCGGATGCCACGTTCCTGCGGGGGTCCACGGGGTCGTAGACGACCAGGGGCGACCTGATCCTGTCGCCGGCCCCCTCGATAGTTATCACGGTGCCGGTGCGCCATTCCGATGCCGCCGCCTCCAGGACCTTCCTGAAGCTCCCGTACTTCACTACAAGCAGCTCGCACAGGTATCCCGAGAACCCTCTGGAGTCCTGCTCCGCGCCGTAGGCGCCGATGCCCTTCATGAACCTCTTCAGCAGCCTGACCTGGTCCCTGGCTGGGAGGTCCAGCTTCCTGGTGATGTAGGAGGTGTGGAACGGGGTGCGGTCCACGGCGGTCTTGAGGTCCGCGGTGGACGCCAGGTTGTAGCATGGGACGAGGTCGACCTCAATGCCCTCGAAGTAGCCCCTGGTGTACGGGTGCTCGGAGAAGATCCTCTCCCCGTGCAGGATGTCCTCGCCCGCTCTCAACCCGATGCGCTCCATCTCCTTCTTGGGGACGGACTCGGGGAACAGCAGGAACAGGTCCAGGTCGGGGTCGGCCAGGAAGGTGCCCTTGGAGTAGGACCCCGTGAACATCATGTCTACGGCGATGCCGTGCTCCTGGAGGTAGTTCTCGACTATGCTCTTCAGGCGCGCTGCGCGGTCGTTGATGGACAGGACCACGTCCTTAGTTGGGACGATCCTCTCCAGCACGCTCCTCTCGACGGTGTCGGCATCCATGTTCCCGGCCTCTATGGGACCCGAAGCGCGGTGGTGGATATTATCACTTGCGACCGATGGCAGGGGTTGAATGATCCGCCCTCATGGGACGGGGACCATGGGACGGACCTAAGGATGCCGTATCTCTCCCGACCGGATGCTGGCCTAGGCCCCATGCATTGGCAGGAACGTTCGCGCGATCGCATCGGGGATGGATTCCCTCTCCGACCAGAGGAACGGGACCATGCCCATGTCCGCGCATGCGGCCCTGATCCTGTCGACCGTCCCGTCGGGAGACCCCTGGTCGTTGATGAGGACGTAGACCTCGGGGTCGTCCAGGTCCTCCTTCATCAGGAGCACCGTCCCGAGCCGTGACTTATCGGGCCTCCCCATCAGCTGGAGTATGCGCTTCGGCGAGCGGATGCCGCGGTCCGGGAGGAGGAAGTCGATGTGGTGGTCCAGGGTCCTGCCCCTGATCGTGAGATTGGATGAGTGGCTTATGCCGGCGGAGACCATCCACGGGAGCACATCATCCATGAACATGCCGGCAACATTGGGCTTCGACGTGTAATGGAGGTCATCGACCGCCATCATGGCCTGCAGCAGGCAGTGCTCGCGCCTGGGGAAGTCCTCATCCGTAGCGTCGACGGAGAGCTCCCCGTCCTCGGCACATATCCCGAAGCTCCTCAGTATCGACGAGAACTGCTCGCCCCTCTTCCCGGAGGTCACGTCGCATCCCGACATCCTGAGGTCCTGGACCAGGTAGCCGCCGTCGCTTATCCTGTACGACCCCCCGGATCCGCTGACGTAGAGCTCGAAGCAGTCGTTATGGCGGTCCAGAATGGGCGTGGTTATGACCGCCGTCCCGCCGCCGGCATCGCGCACGTCGGTGCCGCTCCTGAGCCAGGCATAGTACGAGTCCGCCAGGCCCCTGACCTCGTCGACTGTAGTCAAACAACGCCTCCTGCATTTCCGCTACCCCTTGTATGTTGCAATAGCCGAGGAAATCCAATAAGGTATCGCTCATGTTGCGGGTGTTGTCGAACACCCCTGCGACGGGATACGCCCACCTGTCTCCGAAACCGGGCCTGTAGACGTGCAGATGGGGTTCGTGATCGAACTTCCGGCCTATGCATGAATCGTGGATGCCGGAGAAAGGATCGTCATCGCCCACGTGGTAGTCCGCGGCCGGATTGATGTGCGATGTATTCACGTCCAGCCTTATCAAGGGCGTCGCCGCCCCGTATCTCGTCTGCATCGTGTACTTGAGCTCCAGCCTCCTCTTGGTCACGTCGAGGATGAAGGTCCTCTTCCCGTACTGGGAGTTCAGGTTCACCGATCTGGAGAAATGATCGGAGAGCTCCACCCTGTCGTCCTCGGCGTACTTGGGCACCTTGATGAGCCTCCATACCGCTCCTGCGGAATCGACCCCCGGTATCGTCCGTTCTTCGCACATCATCCATCCCATGGCATCGCCCTGTACATGATGGTCGCCTTAGCGATAGCAAATGACGATCGGCTCTGGCCCGCGCCGGCTGGCAGAAGGTCCCAGCCGGGGATCATGGCTTATGCCATGGGGACGTGGAGGGCGTCCATGATGATGCTGTATCCATCCTGCCCCGGGTGCAGGCGCGCCATGACGGCTGCGGACATGAAGGCCAACGGGAACGTGGACGGGGATGAGGTGGAATGGTACATATGCCCCGGATGCGGGACCCGGTTCCGCATCGCTTCTTCTGCTGGCGTTTGTTGAGCTTGTCGATCCTCATCATGATGAGGGATGCGACGATGAACCCGGCGATGGGGATGATCATGAGGACGTAGAACTCCATCGGGAGGGGGATTGGTTATAACGACGTTTAACGGTTTCCAGTGCGGGGGCTCCATGGATGATGATAGACACCACATTCGACTTCACTTCGGATTCCCCCGGGTACTGGGACGGCTTCTGGGAGCGGAGGCAAGGATTGGGTTTGGGAGGATGCGACCCGGACTCGGCGAGCCCGACACTCAGGAGGTACCACTACGAGCTCTGGAGCAGGGAGCTGCCCTGCGGTCGCAGGATGGAGCTGAAGGATGCCGGCACCCATATGGAATGGGACGGCAGGAGGTTCTCCAGCGATTCGATAGCGACGTCGTTCCGGTATGTTAGGAACAGGGAACTGCTGGAGGAAGTGGCTTCGTCTGTGGATGATTACAGGGGGTTCGTGGAGTCGTTCCTGCATTCCACGTACACGATGGGCGGGATGATGATCTTCCCCAGGAGGAACGGGGGGATGAATCAGACAAGAGGGTCGATGAGATGCATATCGGACAGGTGGGACCTGACGCTGGAATGCATAAGGAGGCACTATGCAGGGGAGGAGAATCCGCTGGAGGAGTGCATGTGCCGGGACCAATGGTTCTATGATTATTTCGTGGATTTAAAGGGGTTCGTGGAATTCTTCCTGCTGCAGGACTGTGTTACTGAAGATTATGAGGAAGTGCGGATCTGGGGCAATTGGAAAGAGTTCGAGGATGACCCGATGCAGAAGGATTCGGATGGGTACCGGGATTGGATGAATGAGCAACTGGAATTCGTCAAAAAGAGGAATGCTCGCATCTCATCTGTTCTATAATGTTGAAGCCTAAATGTTAATCAATCAAAATTAGATCTGGTTTGACTTTCCACCGCCTCATTATTTCTTAATCTTCAATTCTGGATGAGCCTTGGCACAATCCCTGCATATCGGAGCTTTTGAGAAAAAGCCGGTCTTGTAATTGAGGGTGCAACTCATACAGATCAACTTCTTGCAGAGACTGCAGGTACGAGCACTATTCGTACAATACATCTTCTTGCAATCATCACATACGATGACCTTATCCACTACCCTGTGGCAATCTGGGCAAGATATGTTCATTGACAGGTTAATCTTTTCACTCTTGCCATTGTATGCATAACTGGCCTTCACAAGAGTTCCCTGAATGTCTCCCGCGATGACTGAGTGCCTTACATACACAATGCAAAGATCAGAAAGTTGTATGTGTGATCTGGTGGGGACTATCTTCTTTGTCACAGTCCTATTGTTTGTAGTCACATACTCTTTCTCGGTGCTATAGCGTTCTATTATCCCACTGTAAGCTGCATTTTCAATGTCGACACGTATATGATCTGCTGGTTCCACATCTAACTCCACATCAGACTCGGGGATTGGGACCACCGACGCATTACCAAGATAACTGGACTGTATTGCGGGCGCCAGGGCAAGAGAATTCATATCCAGGAATATGTACCCAGACTCGTTTAGACTGGCAATTAATATCTCCTTGCTTTGATTGGTAAAATCCTGCTTGTGTGTAAAACGATACCTGTAGAAGCATTCAAATGAATGATCGATGCGGGTTATCCTCGCATAATCTTCCACGGTCTTGGGGCCAGAGGATACATGAGCTTTTAGAGCGCTCCAGAATGCTTTCTCGATTGCCTCCTCTGGTTGCGGGATCACCACATACTGGGGGATGTTCACATCGAAACCGAAGAACAATTTAATTCCCACGGATTCCGCAATCCCCCTCAGCTTCTCCCCATCCATGAGTTCAATGGGCAGATTATTAGAGCGGACGTGCTCAATGGCCTGAGGGGAGAATTTTCCTGTGGTCACGATCATTCCTTTTCTGACGAAATCGGTAATCATGGCCGAATGAAGTTTCTGGACCACTGGGCGACCGATGGTCGCACGATGATGCTTGCATTCCACGTATATCGGGACAGGCGTGCGAATGATCAGATCCTTTCCGCCGTCCCCAACCAGGGCCGTCTGCTCGACCTCCACTTTGTAGTACTTGGAGAATATCTCTTTGCACAGAGTCTCGAAGTCCCGCCCCGACATGTTCTCGAGGTCGATCTCTTTCATAGTTTCGGATAATAATCGCATAATTTCTATTAGATTCCTTTGAAATCAGATATAACCTTCAACAATAAAAAAACACCACCCGTCTGTTAGTATTGACCTAATAACTTATAAAAAATAACTTAAACACAACTCAAATTCTAACTATTTAGATGTTAATTGTGAAAAATACCACATTATTTGAACTATGAAACCATACATTTTCTTATGCCGGAAAGTGAATATGTGGATACTTCTTCGATGAAGTGGTATTTCCCTATAGATTCTAGCATCAGAGAAGTCGGCGCCAACTCGCTAAAATTCGATACACCTGATGATTCTGTTAAAATGTTTGTAAGGGAACTTTGCCAGAATTCTTCCGATGCCTCTGCAGGTGGCAAAGTAAGGATAGAATTCCAGCTTTATCACATAAAATCCGATCATTTTCCAGACAAAAGTGGTTTCAAAACTGTGCTTGATAGATGTGTAAGAACAGCCTCCGGATACAACAATGACAGAACTGCGTATGATTTGCTCAAAGAGATGCGCGACCGTCTAGATGCTCCGGAAATTACGGTATTGCGTGCCAGCGATTTCGGTACTAAGGGTGCTCAGGGATCCCGTGTCAATTTTGAGAACACCCCTTGGAAGAGCATGACGATAGCACAGGGAATCTCCGACAAAGGCCAAAATTCCGGCGGATCCTTCGGGAGGGGCAAGGAATCATTCTTCTCTGTATCAGAATTCCATACGGTGTTCTTCTCCACCAATGCCATAGATGGGTACAATGCCAGCATAGGCTGCAGCGACCTGATTACCCACCACGATGATGATCGCCTCAAATATGCTCCATTCGGAATCTGTGGAGACAGCAACTTCAAAGGGAACTATTCGGTGCCTGGAATCCTCAAGACGCAAAACTATACTCGCCCGGTTAATGAATACGGAACAGATGTCTACATAATGGGCTATACAATGGTCTCCGACGATTGGGATGACCGTATCCTCTTATCTGTGATCAAAGACTTTTTCGTCCAGATAGCCAGGGACCAATTGGAAGTAATAGCGGGTGAAAAAAAGGTAGATTCCAATAACCTGATGAGTTGCCTGGAAAAATATTCGAAAAAATTCACAGATGATACATCTGATCTGAGGAAAATCATAGAGCAGACCGCAATGCTGAGCTCCGAACCATACTATAGAAATGAAATCTTTAGCCTCTACCTGAAAAGGACAGATTTCAACGGCGGAATAACCAGCATAAGATCAGGAATGGTCATTGACAGGGATTATCTGAGATCCGCCACCGCTCTCGGCTTGCTAATCATTGATGATCAAAAATCTTCCAGAATGCTCTCCAAGAGCGAGCCAACCAATCATGATAAATGGGTTAAATCCAACCTCCAGAACTTATCGTCTTCCCAAAGGAAAGATATTAGCAGGCTTATCAACCAGATAAGCAAAACAGTGAAAGAATCGGTATCCGAATTCGAAGGTGCTGGCTACGATGAAACCGCGGATGCCGAGGGCTTGGACAAATACATTCCCCTTCATCAGAATTCCAACGATGATGTCATCGTTGCAAGGAAGGAATACAACTGGGGCCCCATTGCCGAAGTCAAGCCCAGAAAGAAGAAAAAGGTGAGAAAGAGGAAAGAATCCGAAGATCCGCCGAAGACAGGTTCCGAAGAAATGACCGGCACAGAGGAAGAGCCTGATGATGAATTCGAGCCTACAGGGGCCACGAACAGGGGTGAGCGCAAGCGCGGAGATGCAGAGCGCAATTTCAACACCGATGAAAATGGGGACATGACGAGAGTATTCAAAATCAGCCCGCGCATCCGCATCACAGATGTTCATGAGGCTTGCTCCCGGGCCGAAGATGGGGATTTGAAATGCAGATTCATATTTAACATCAACAGCGCATCGGAGCACTATATCAGGGTAAGCGCGATGATGAGAGGCGGAAAGAGTGCCGAACAACTCCCGTTGAAGAGAGTCGTCCGCAAAGATGGATCCGAAGTGCCTATAATAGACGGCTTCCATGCAGGTCCGATCATTGCTGACCCGTCTGGAAGGAATGAGCTCTTGATTGTAGTCAATTATCCTGCAATATGTGATTTCCGCCTGGAGGTGGTAGAGCATGCAGATTGAGAGCCAGCTCTATCCGATATGCTATTCAGATTCGTCATATTATCTCGGAGCCCGTTTCTATACGGAAATAGACCATTTAAAATCTGAGAACCCCTTATATTTCGGGGTTTACGGTAAATTCCAGATAGATAACGAAGGACTGAAAAGGCTAGTTGAAGAGGGGCGCGGAGGCTACGGACTGATGGTAGAATGCCCCCAGACTGACTTCTATGAACTGCGTCCCTGCGCTGAAATGTTCAGAGAGGAGTTCGTCAAAGCATACTTCACCGGATTGGTAACTATAACACCTATCCTTTACGCCAAAGAGACAATCGAGCATTTCTCCAACGAAGATCTGGTCGAAGAACTCAAGAGCACAGATATCACTATCCCGAAATACGGAATACTTGCCATAGATTCTGAGTTGCAGATCACAGTCAAGCGCGAAATGCCCCAAACTGTAGATTCCCTGTGCAAATTCAGACCTGCCGATACTAGAGAACCATACTATGATGCCGAAGGCGACTCCATAGTAGTCTCGATACCATACAACACGTATACTATGTATTGCGGAATGAGCAAATCACAAAAAGTGGAATTCACTGCGATTTACTTCCCACCTGTACTCGTATCCGTCATCCAAAAGTACTTCACAGAGGGAGGTGAGGAATATGTGGACAGGAAATGGTATCAAGCTATATCTGAAGCCATGTCCAGCTACGGCGTGGATCCCTCGAAGGATGACCCATATCTCATCATGAGCGCCCTGATCGGGGGGTTATTGGATGAGGGCGCTACATTCATCAAGCCAAATAAGGGGGAGCCACAATGATTATACCCAACCTCACAGAAGAGATGGTAAATACTGTGAATGAAACGGCCAGCTTAAATCTCGGCCTTTACCAGTACGAAGAAAATTGGCTTAGGCAATACCTCATCGATAGGGAATACTATCCTGAGAACAGCACGCTGGTCATGGATGCGATCCAATTCAAAATGGACGATTGCGAGAATCCTCATACGACGGATTTAGAGAACGCCATAATGCTCTACGAATCGCTCGAGAAATCTATTGCCCCGTTCGTAGCTGCAAGCGGGGGATTCTGGACCGCCCTCGTTCATGCAAACCTCCCATATATGAGATACAGGTGGCCGCTCGGCGATGACGAGGCCTCTCAGATCAAAACCCTGGAAGAGCACTACCTTATGAACTGGAATCCATCCAGACGTGAGCGTTCCAGAAACGGCCTCAGCAGGCTGTGGTGGATTGTATACCTCACGGTGGATGAGAAATCCGAAGACAGATATGCCCTAACTCGCGAGGTAATGAGGTACCAAGACGTCATGAGCGGGATCCTGGACCGCGATCAGTTCAACCGGTTCGTGTCGATAAGTTTCGCCAAAGTGCTGCTTATGGAAAGGGATTCCGGAAATCCGCTCAATAGAAAGGAGATCAGAGCTCTGATGAAGCATGTGTCCGTCCTGGATCGCAGCATCATCATCTATGCTATGGACGAGGATAACATGGTCTCAAAATTGGAGCAGTATCTCGCCTGGTATAGGAAGACCGATATTCACATGGAGGAAGTAAGCCGAGTCCTGGTCTTCGGATCGTAGTCCTCGGGGATGTAGATGAAGTTAATGTAATAGTGACCGTCTTTCAGCTTGGAAATGCGGACTGCATTAACCTCACTTATGCATCGAGTTGATAACTAGGTCAAAGCAGCGGGATGCCGAGTTTTGACAGGATCTCCCTTTGTTTCCTGGTGACCTCGTTGAGTCTCCATTCGTCCCCGACCTTCGTTATCCTCAGC
>SUTA01000012.1 GCA_015063135.1 Thermoplasmata archaeon | reverse complement strand
ATGTCATGCGGGCCAGGGCCCGCATGACCGACGCCGCGGAGGCGGTACAGATGGTCAGAATCCTGAACATCTACAAGGAGTGCAGAATCTCAGCCAGGGGGTCTGATCGAATTACCGAACACAGTTGGTTCCAAGCGACGTTTTTTATAATCTCATATTCTACACGGGCACAAGTAGCCCGCCATGCGGGTCTAAAAAAATGGAGGCAACATCATGGATATCATCTCAATGTCCTTTCTGACCCTCGTGGTTCTGGTGTTCGCCATCGTGATGATCGTCGCGGGCGCTTTCGCAGCCGGATTCGGATCCGGCAAGAGCAGGGCCTTCGGCGGTGTCATGCTGGTCATCGGACTCGCAGTGGCTGCAGTCTGGATTTACCTCAACAACGCCGGCGTCGAGCCGTTCTGCGACGTCGATCTCTGGGACATCCTCTACGATGCGATCGTCAACCTGCTCGCCATCATCATCGGCGCGCTGGTCGCTGTGGGGATCTTCCTGGCAGTTGTGCTGAAGAGCCGATCCCGGCTCTCGGCAAACCCTTTACCCCAACCCCTTTCCTCTTTCCTTCTACAAATCCTTATTACGCATGCGCGCAGTCGTCCGTGCGATGACTAAGGTCTCCATCATCATGGGAAGCAAGAGTGACATGCCCGTGGCCGAGAAGGCCATGGCGATTCTGAAGAAGTTCGGGATACCATTCGACATAGCGGTCGCATCCGCGCACCGCACCCCACACAGGGTCGAGGAGCTCGTGACGGGAAGCGATTCCGACGTTTTCATCGCCATCGCCGGGCTATCCGCGGCGCTCCCAGGGGTCGTGGCGTCCTTCACAGTCAAGCCTGTCATCGGCGTGCCGGTGAGCGGGGCAGTCAACATGGATGCCCTGCTGTCGGTCGTCCAGATGCCCCCGGGGATCCCGGTGGCCGCTGTCGGCCTCGACAGGGGCGACAACGCCGCCGTCCTGGCCGCAGAGATCATAGCGGTGACGGATGCCTCGGTGGCCGCGAAGCTCAAGGATTACAGGAAGGAGCAGGCCGACAAGGTCATCGCGGATTCCGAGAAGGTGGTTGCCGATGCTGGGTGCCGAGGAGTTCATAGAGGACACCATAGAGGACCTCAAGCAGAAGATCTCCGGGAAGGCCATCATCGCCTGCTCCGGCGGTGTGGACAGCATGGTCGCCGCCGTATTGGCCCACAGGGCCGTGGGGGACAGGCTACTGGCCATCTACGTGGACAACGGCCTCATGAGGAAGGGCGAGACCGAGGAGGTCCGCGGCATGTTCGAGGCCACCGGCATGAACTACGAGATCGTGGATGCCTCGGAGGAGTTCTTCTCCGCTCTGGCAGGGGTGTCTGAGCCCGAGCGCAAGAGGAAGGTGATCGGGGAGAAGTTCATAAGGGTCTTCGAGAGGAAGGCTAAGGAGTTCGGAGCCGAGTTCCTGGTCCAGGGCACCATAGCCCCCGACTGGATAGAGAGCGGCGACGACGTCAGGGACACCATAAAGTCCCATCATAACGTCGGCGGCCTGCCCAAGGAGATGGGCATGACGCTGGTGGAGCCCCTCAGGGATCTGTACAAGGACGAGGTGCGCGACATAGCCAGGATGCTCGGCGTCGGGGCGTCCGAGAGGCAGCCGTTCCCCGGCCCGGCCCTCGCGGTCAGGTGCCTCGGGGAGGTAACCCCCGAGAACGTCGCCATCGTCAGGGAGGCCTGCTACATCGTCGAGGACGAGATCAGGAAGGCCGCGGCCGCCGGCGAGATGGAGCTCCCTTGGCAGTACTTCGCCGTGCTGCTCCCGTCCAAGTCCGTGGGCGTGCAGGGCGACAGGAGGGCCTACGGGAGGACCATCGCTATCCGCGCCGTGAGCTCCATCGACGGCATGACGGCGACCTACTCCAGGATCCCGCTGCAGGTGCTCGACAGGATGTCCGTCCGCATCACCAACGAGATGAAGGACTCCGTCAACAGGGTGGTCTACGACATCACCAACAAGCCCCCGGCGACCATCGAGTGGGAGCGACTCCCATCGGGTTTTACTACAAAGAACGCCATCGAGATACCATGAAGGTATACGTGGTCGACAATGGCAGCCAGTGGACGCACCGCGAGTGGCGCGTGCTCAGGTACCTGAAGGTCGAGACCAAGATCGTCCCCAACACCACTCCGTTCGACGAGATCAGCGATGCAGACGGGCTGGTCCTCTCCGGGGGCGCCCCGGGAGGCGCCTGCGACGCATCCGCCATGGGGAACAACGGCGTGTACCTCGACAGGGCGGACATTCCCATCCTGGGCGTCTGCGCCGGGATGCAGTTCCTGTGTCAGCACTTCGGCGGGGAGCTGGGGCCCGGCACCGTGCCCGAGTTCGGGCCGGTGGAGCTGAAGGTCTCCGGCCACGGCGACCTGTTCAAGGGCCTGCCGGATTCGTTCCAGGTTTGGGCGTCCCACAACGACGAGGTCAAGAGGATCCCGGAGGGGTTCGAGGTCACCGCATCATCGTCCACCTGCCCCCACGAGGCCGTGAGGTGCATCGACCGCCCGATCTTCGGCGTGCAGTTCCACCCCGAGGTGGAGAACACGGAGCACGGGGTGGAGATCTTCCAGAACTTCCTGGAGATAGTGGAGTCGAGAAGATCCTGAACGGTCTTTCCGGCCGATGGTCTTTATACCGAAAGCGGGTTCCTGACTGGTTCGGTCGTCATCCGGAGAACAACTGATATCCGAAGAGCAAGCGGAAGCGGTCCGCAGGCTTCATCGGCGAGAGGCTGTTCGACACCGACCCGTTGCTTAGCATGTGCTCCCTCAGGGGAAGATCATGCGGAGGGAAAGGAAGTGGTCGCAGAGATTGCTGCGACCGCTTTAACAGCGTTCATCAACAATCCGTTGTCCGATTGCGAAGCTTGAAGAACGTATCCCTGCTGGATAAGCGCCCAGGACCAAATCCTAACGCGGGACATCAGTCCTCGATCGGTTTTGGCATCTGGGAGCCCTACTGGAGGATTCCTAATTGGATGAGAACGGTAAGGACCAGGGCAATCAGTTCACCCTGTGCGCCCTGGTCCTGGAGATCGCCCAGCTCCTTGTGGAGTTGGGCATGCTGCTCTCACGAGCGGCGAAACCTATTACCTCCCTCAAGGGAGGGCTCCGGGCTTCGAACCTTCAATCATATGACAGATACATAAACCTGTCTTTTCCTCGGTTTCATGGAAGCCCATGGAGCCATCGGCCGAACACCACCTCACGTTCCTCATCCATATGCCTTCCGGGAAGCGGCGAGGCGGTTCAGGATCAGCATCGAATCGAATGCAGTCCATTTTTCGGAAACCTACGACGGAATCAGGTCATTTCTTCCGATCCTGTTTCCTTTCGAAATATCTGGTGATCAACGCCCCGATGAAACACGGGATTATCCCGGCTATCATTCCTGCAATGAAATCATCCATTCCCTGTCACCCCGCCGTTGCTCACGATAGCTGTGAACGATGTACGTAGAGGATATTGAAGCAGAATCAGGCTCATCATAGAATAAAGCATCCCGTTCATGCTGCCAAGTGGAGAGGCCTGCCTCTACGCGCCCATCGTTTTCATGATACTGTTCCTGGATCGAACGGCCGCCGCCGTATGCAAGGGGGATCCGCTGCACTTCCTTTCGGACCTGTCATTGCGCGAGGTGTGAACCGATAACCTATACAACAGACGTGTATCAGTTGTCGGTTCGTCGGTTGCCGTCGCCGAGCGCATCTTCCAGCTCCGAGAGGATTCTCCGCTCCTCGGCCATCCTTTCCTCCAGCACATCGAACAGGGACCTGACGCCGCCCTTCAGGGAGACCACGCGGTACGGCTTGCCCCTGCCCAGGTCCTTGCCGCACCGTATCTCCGCGAGCCCCATCTTCTCGAGGGATTCGCAGGCCACCACGGAATTCCCGGACGACATGCCTGACATCGTGGAGATGTCGGTCATCCTGAGGCTCCTGTGGATCGTCAGGAGGCATAGTATCCTCACCTCCGGCACGGACAGCCCGGACCTGCCAAGGATCTTCATGATCCGGGGGATGATATCGTAGATCCCGTCCTCGTCGGTCCTCAACTGCCCCTCGGGGATGCTCGGCAGCGTGTAGCACAGGCATTCCACATCCCTGTCGGGGATAAGGGGCCTATCCCTGACCGGGCTGCCCGGGCGCCATTCCTCCGTGACCGGCCTGGTGCTGCGCCCGTTGCCGGACCTGCGGCCGTACCTGGACACGGTGTCCTTGGATATCCCCACTTCGAGACCGATCTCCCTTACGGTCCTCCCCTCGGAGGCCATCGATTCTATCGAATCGAAGACCTCCTTCGGGGTGCGGATGCCGTCGTATTTGGTCCCTGTCCTGTCGGTGAAGCTGCGGCCGCAGCATACGCAGTAGAACCTCTGGACGACGTCCCCGGACTTGTTGGTCCTGGAGCCCCTGGATATGACGTGCTTCCCGTCGGTGGCGGCCTAAGGGCAGTCGGGGTTGGGGCATCTCGGGATCTTGGGATAATTGGTTCCGGAGAGGGTCCCGAGAGGGAAATCGGATTCCCCCCCCCCTCGGGGATTTCCCAGCGGGGCTCTCGGCGGCCATCGGTTGGTACGATGCCATCGAATCACGTCCCCCGGGGGATGCCGGCCGACGGGATGCGATCCATCACATGATCGGTCGACTCGCCGTCCATCGGATCAGGGGACCTGCCCAGCGCTAAAGCTGGAGCTGAGGCTGCTAGGGCGGCCACGGTTGCGGCCGCCGGGACGGCAATGGTTTTCGCACGGGTCAAGGCGTTGGCCTCCTCATCAATACGAGCGGCACTCCCTCGCACCGGACGTGCGCGCCCCTGCGATGAGAGACAGGGGCCGTCCGGGGCTGCCGCTCGGCATCATATTGTCGTTGCGGCGTATTTCTAGCTTTACGGAAACCGTTAAAAACCGACCGCTAACGGAGGCCGTTCTCCGCTCCCATCGTCCGGATCCTGGGCAATCCTTTGCAGCCGATAGACTGATCCCCGCGGATGAAGCCTCCATCAAAGTCCGGCAGGTTGGATGCTATCGATTCTCCGAACCATCAACGGATACAGGGTGCTCATCCTTTTCGCCCCCTTATATGCCGTTTGTTCGGTTTTTAATAGTTGCGAAGGTGAGATCATGTTCGGCAGGGATAGAGAGGTCGGCAGAGGGTTCTACATAAAGGTAGGCCTGGTGCTCCTCCTCGTCCTTGCGAGCGTGTATCTCGTCTACGACCTGAACGGGTCGTCCTTGGACCTGTCGGACAGGGAGGTGCGTCTGATCGTGACGGACTCCATGGACGGGGGGCCCACCGACTACCCGATATCCACCATACCCAAGGACAGTCTCGTCATGATCGAGCATCTGGACGATGCCGGATTGGACGGGCTCTCCGTGGGTGATGTGCTCGCGTTCAAGTCGCTGGGCCTGCTGTTCACCCACCGCATAATAGCTGTGGACCGTGAGAACAGGGTGTTCACGACCCAAGGGGACAACGCCGCAGCGCCGGAGACCGTGCCGTACTCCAACGCCATCGGGAAGGTGGTCGGCGTGAACCATTGGATGGGGCAGGCGGCCATGCTGCTGAAGCAGCATGGGCTGTTCATCGGCATCATGGCGCTCATAGCCATCGCAGGCTACGAGGCGATCAGGTGGATTATGAGGAAAGGGGATTCGGATGAGAATCCGGGTTCGCTCCCGGAGGGGTCGGAAGGATGCGGAGTTTCTCGCATCCTCGCGAAAGAGACACCAGGGTCCGCGGGTCAAGACGGGCATGGTTACAGGAGAGAATGAAAATGAACGGAAAGACACAGATCCTGGCAATCGCTGCCGTTGCGGTCATGGTCGCTACCGCTCTTGTGGGGGTCGGTTATGCTTACCAGGCATCGTACACCGACTCGCAGACCGGCGTGGTCACGGCTACATCCGATTACTTCGATTTCATCGAAGTTTCTAACACTCAGAATAACGTCAACGCCATTCCGACGACAGCAACCGCTTACGACCTCTACGCAGGCACATCCAAGGTAGCAGGGGCCAATGATTACCAGTGGCTCGTTACCAATGGAGAGAAGGGCACAACAGATGCGAAGATCTACGCGAGTGGCACGGAAATAACTCAGTACGAAATTGCTGCGACGACGACAAATGTTGCATCAGCGAACCTTACTGTGACCCTTTACTACTATGCAGGGTCCTTCAAGCTTGAATCTCCGGAGACGCAGGCCTCCGACATTACTCTTACGGCATCTACCGGAAGTACCACACTTCCCATGACCTTGACGTATGCCATGGCTACAAAGGCGACAAATTCCGATTTGGCCACAATTAAGGACCTTACATACGCAGACTCGGGCAGCGCCAAGATTACTAACCAGTCTGTTACAACCTCTGGTTATGAGTTCGATGTCTTCGTGAAGGCAACCATCACCATTGCTGCTTCCAACATGGGACAGTCCGATATCGCAGGACCTGTTGCATACATCTTCACAGTTCCTGATGTGACCATAACTCTCAGTGCAGCACCCCATTCTGCATGAGGTGATCCTGATGCAGTCAAAGACTCTGACCCTCTCCGTGATTGCCGTCGTCGCCGTCATGGCGGTGGCAGCGGTCGGGGTGGGTTTCGCCTATCAGGCGACTTACAATGAGAACACTACGGGAAGCGGCACAGCCGATTCCGAGTACCTTGTCGTGACCAAAGGCACACAGGGCACGGACTTCGATGCCCTTTCCACGGATGCAATGACATTCCTGTTCACATCAGGAGTGGATTACACCGCATCCACGGATGAGTGGTCCTGGAACTCCTCGGAGAACCACCTGTACCTTACAGAGACCGGTCTCGTCGATGTGAAGCAGAAGAGTTTCCACATCGTCACTGACGAGGAAGCTGCGGATTCAGAGTCGCCCTATTATCAAAAGGCTGGAGATATGGTTGTCTGCGCGGCATTCCTCATCGGCGATTACACCGTGACGGCTCCCTCCGACACCGATGCCGTTGACGTGAAGCTCGCTTTCGTCGAAGCACCGGTGCCTCCGTCAGAGACTGACCAGGATAAGACCACCTGGACATCGACCCTGGAATTCATGCTGGCTACCGGAGAGGGCGCCATCACCACCATCAATGACTTCGAGCCCGCTCAGGCCACGGCAGGGGAATACATTCTGGCCAACGTTGCACTGGATGAGACCGACAACGATGCGGACATCCAGATCCTGTTCATGATCACCTGGATCATCGACGATCCCGATGGCAGCGACGCCTCCAAGCTCGAGCTCACCATACCCGCGCTGCAGCCCAAGGTCGTAGCCCTCGAACACCAGGAGTGATAACTATGGAGAAGACCACGATCCTGTTCCTGTCAGCATTGGCCGTTGCAGCGATAGCGGTCGCCGCCATAGGTGTCGGATACGCATACCAGGCATCGTACTCGGAGGACACCATCGAGGCCTCGGAGGATGCTGTCGCATCCAAGTACATCACGGTCACTAAGGACGGCGATGCATTCGCCATGCCGACCGCGGTCTCCGCCGAGTTCTCCACGGTCACCTCCGACGGGGACGATACCGTCCTCGACAGGACCCAGAGGCTGGACGTGACCGAGGTCGTGGACCAGGCCGAGAAGAGCGCCCACGCGGACATCTCCGGCGACACCTACACCGTGTCGTCCGACGACCTGTTGGGGACGTACACCGTCACGCTCGACAGCGAAGACGATTCGGTGGAGTCCGCCGTTGCGGCGTTCTTCGTCGGGAAGTACGCCGTGACCCAGTACGGCGCCGCATCCGACCTGACCGCAACGGCATCCTTCGCGGAAGGCGCCATAGCAGGCGTCTCCCTGCACATCTCGCCGACGGATGCCGTCGGCGAGGGCTCCAGCATAGAGCTCACAGGATACGTGGCGGGCGGGAGCAAGGATGTCTACGTATACGCGGTCATGGACATCGCCGAGCTGTTCGACCTCACCGAGTACAACACCGTGACCATACCCTCCATGACCGTCTCCGTGACGGCCGCCCCGGAGGCGCGAACACAAGAAACCGATTAAACTGAGGGGAGGCGGGGCTTCCCCTCCGACCCCTCAGGAAAACATCTCTGTGAAGGGATAGGAAGAAGGGGAGATTGATAAGAATGAGAAGGACCACAACATTGGCGATAATCCTGACGGCCGTATCGCTCGCCGCCGTCACCATAGGCGCTGGATACGCCTATCAGGGGGCGTTCTCGGACCAGGCCACCTCCCCGGGCACCATAACCATCGATCCGGCCAGCGTCGCGATCACGACCGGGGACTGGAACGACCTGAAAGAGGACGGCTCCAATACCGTCACGGTGCAGTTCAGGGATCCCCAGGTCTCGTCCGAGGTGCACCCGGAGTTCGCATTCTCCGGAATGAACACGGATCTGTCGTCTTACGACTACGTGAAGATCCACCTGGAAGCCACCGGATCGGGCAACACGGGGACGTACGACTTCTACGCCTCGACCTCTTCGGTCACCGGCACGTCGGGGGACTATTCACTGAGCATCATCGGCACGTCGCTCACGACGAACTCCAGCGGGACCTGGACCGGCACCATGTCGATCACGCTGGGCGGGACCGCCGGATCCGCGACGGTCTACAGCGTGATGGGCGGGACGCCCACCATGACGATCGCGTCATACCACCTGGAGGGAACCTTATGAGGACCTCCGCAGCCATTATATCATTGACCATGGCATCCCTGATGCTGGCATCGTGCCTCGCCGTCGCAGACAGCGCCGATGCGGACCCCCATACCGGCCCCGTCGACGTCACCGTCCTGGACCCCCAGGACCAGGAGATGACCACCCTCCTGTACGACGAGTTCACCCTGGAGTACGACACATCCGCATCATCCGCAGGAACGGTCTACGGCATCACCGCCGGGATGGAGCTCCTGACGGGCTACAAGATAGTCATCGATCCGACCAAGGCATCCGGCGAGGGGACCGATTACACCCTCAAGATATCGGCCACTGCCGATCAATATGCTAGCAACATCTTCGCATACTCCGGGCTGAAGATTCAGGTAGGGAGCGGATCCTGCACCCTCGAGTTCCAGGACGGGACCGCATCCCTCCAGCAGATAATGAACGGCGCCGACGAGGTGCTCTTCCCCGCGGGCGAGATCAGCGCAATGACGATCTCCGTTCTCAGCGACTACGTCGTATCGGACGAGCTGCGCGCGGCCATGGCGGACAAGGAGCAGTCCGGAGCGATAAGATTCACATTCGTAGCCATCCACGACAACGAGCAGAAGTGCGTGGTGGAATACAGCACATCGTCGGAGCAGACCGTCGCCCCCGCGTTCGTGGACACCGGCTCCACCCTCGAGGGGATGCTCCCAGACCTCCAGGACGAGTCCGCGAGGCTCTTCCTCGGATGGTTCTACGCCGACGGCACACAGGCGCAGGAGGCGGATGCAGTGGAACAGGACATCATGCTCTACGCCCACTGGGGATACACCATCACGTACCACCCCTACATCGGGGCCGCGACATCTGAGAGGGTGATCCAGGAGGGCACCCAGTACACGTTCCCGTCCGTCACCAGGTCGAACTACGAGTTCGACGGATGGTTCACCCAGTACTCCGGAGGGCAGCAGGTCACCAGCAGCGATACCGTATCGGCTGAATCCCCGAAGGACGTCTACGGACACTGGACGTACATACCCGGCCCGGATCCCCCCACGCCTCCCACGCCCCCCGGCCCGACCCCTGATCCCTCCCACGAGGAGCACACGTACCACAACGACGACGGCTCCACCACATACGAGGTGATCGACAGGACGAAGAACCCCGACGGCTCCAGCACCGTGAGGACATCGGAGACCACCGTCGGGACCGATTCCGAGGGGACGGAGTTCGAGAACGTGGTCGTCGTCGAGGAGACCACATACTCCTCCGGCAGGGATTACACCGAGATCAGGTCCGAGTCCAGGGACTACACGGACGGATCCTCCGAATACGATTACATCGAGCTGAACCAGTACAGGGACGGCTCCACAGCCGGGACGGAGATCCACACCTCGACGCAGGCGGACGGATCCTACTCTACGGAGACGACAACCAAGGGAACCGACGCCGCAGGCGTCTACTCCTACGAGACGGTGGTGGAGCACTACATCGTGCTCACCGACGGAACGGCATCGTACAGGAGCACCGACTCCGACGGATCGGTCACCGTGGAGGCCGAGGCATCGAACTCCGACGGCACGGTCACCACCGCGCTTGAAGGGGATCAGATAATCACGACCATTGACTCTACCGAGGTGGACGGCAAGAGGATGCTGGACGCCACGGAGCAGATCGATGCTCTGGACGGAGTGAGGCAGCTTGACATTCAGGACGGCTCCACCGTCTACTCCGAAGCCTTCGCCCTTGCAGGTGAGTCGCAGGTCACATTATCCATAGCATCCGAGGGAGGCTCGCTCGTCCTCCCCGCCGGCGTTTCTTCGCATATAGCGGGCAACGTCGACTACACCACGCTCACCCTGGTCATCGAGGACGGGGACGACGAGTCCCTGACACCGGCGCAGAGGCAGGCCACCGGCGATAAAGCCGTGATCGTCAGGCTGCTGGACCAGGACGGGAACGAGGTGCACGAGCTCGGCGGCGTGGCGAAGATACGCTTCGCGTACGACATCCCCCAGGGGGAGTCCGCCGAGGACATGAGGGTGGTGTACATCTCCGACTCCGGAGAGACGGAGGAGATGGCATACACCTACGCGCAGGGGATGGTGGAGGCCGAGGTGCCCCATCTGTCCGTGTACTCCGTGGTGTTCGGCAAGGATTCCGCGGGTTCGAACGGGACCCTGCTGATAGTATTGGGAGCTGCGGTCATCTGCATCACGGCGGGTGCCGCGTTCGTAGTCTACAGGAGGTCGAGGGCATGACCTCCGTCATATTATGCGGTGTCGAGGACGCCGCCGGGAAGGTGATTGGAATGGAAGCCACAGGAATGGGAAGTTCGAACGGAAAGCCCTGCGGGAGGCCCGCAGGCTGGTCGGAGTTGACAGTCGGGGAACCGTTGTTGACAGCTTCCATCCTCGGCATCCGCGCCGATCGGAGCTATTGGGAGGGGACGGCATGAAACCCCTCACGAAGGCCAGGGCAGGCTCCTGCCTCATAGTCTCCATGTTCCTGCTGACGGCATGGGCGGGGGCCTCCCAGGCCTGGGACCTCGACTTCTCGTTCTCGTTCGAGTCCGAGGCGGATCCGACAGGTTATTCCGTGACATACAAAATCGGCGACGGCTACACCGATTCCGATGTGGATTCATCCTATACGGTGAAGACCCTCGAGCAGCTGGGCTATCCCGGATCCGGGAAGATCAAGGGATGGGACTCGGATGACGACGGAGTGGTGAACCATGAAGCCGGGGATGTGATAACGGTGACGGCCGATGTAGAACTCGATCCCGTGTGGGAGAACGGGGATGTGATCTACAAGTGGGTTAAGTCCATAGAGGTCACTTCGACGTACACCCAGACGCGCGGTTCAGCCGAATCCCTCAACATCCTGGAGAATGATGCGGCCGTTCTCGATGACCAATTCCTCCCCTACATCGGTTACAAGTTCTTCTGCTGGTGCGATTCGGAGGACGGTGACGGAGTCACCTATCAGCCGGGGGACAGGTATGAAACGGAGAATGAGGATCTTACCTTGTACCCAATGTTCGTTCTCGAATCCGATGCGGACTCCTATTGCGGACCTAAGCTCAAATTCGCTATCTCATCCGATAACGTGCTAGCGATCTCAGGAGAAGGCCCTATGAACGCTTATGATGAGGATGGATTCCCATGGTCCGAGAAAGTAGACACCATCGTAGGTGTCAAGCTTCCTTACGGTATCAAGACCATCTCATCATACGCATTCAAGGGTATCAGCAGCTCTAATTTCACTAATATCTTCATCCCTGACGGGGTGGAATCCATAGGAGACGGTGTGTTCAAGGGATGCACCAACCTTGCGACGATCAAAGTGGGTGCGAACAATTCCCACTATATGGCTGAGGATGGTGTACTTTACCTGAAAGATATTGTAGACAGCGGTTCGGTGGGCAAGCAAACACTCATATGCTATCCCCCAGCGAATAGAGGGTTGCTGAACATAGACGTGTTTGTCGTGCCTTACTATGTTGAAGCGATAGCGGATTACGCGTTCTATGGGAACACGCATCTGGAGCAGATCATTATCACCGAAAAGGTGCAGTCAATCGGCAAGCAGGCATTCTATGGGTGTTCCGCTCTCAAATCGGTATCCACACCCAACGGGCTCACTTCAATCGGAGAATCGGCATTCATGAACTGTACAGCCATCAGGGCGGTACAGTTCGGTACCGGGTTGTCTTCATTGGGAGCCAACGCCTTCAAGAACTGCTCGGCACTTTTCGCGGTGGTCATGGATTTCAATAGGGCTGCTGACCTCAATGTGAATGAAGCATTCGTTAATTCGAGCGGAGCCGCGATCGGACTTTACGATTTCTATCCAGGACTCAGGGATAACGCCGGAGCGCATACAGGACTTGGATACTATGACTCCAATGGGGAATTATTGGGATATTATGATTCCAACGGAACTTTTACGGGGGAGACCGAACCTACAGCAAGAACGATATCCTCGATGCAAACAGGTCACATCTACCTTACAACGAAGATCAAGCAGGATACTAAGACTGTGTACCAGGCCCCCAAATGGGATGGACACTATGATTATAATGGCAGACCTGGAGGATTTCTTGCTATAGAGGCATTTGATAGATCCATAAGGATCTTAGCTGGAATTCCACAGTATGTTGATATCATTGCTGATGATAACGGAAAATCGGGTTCTAAGGACAGGCTTCTTGTGATCCAGGGCGGTGCTGTCACACTGCCACAAAACGTCGTAGAGACCAAGGCCAAAACAGTTTACATACCTGAATCTGTAGAGGGAGTTTATAGTGGCACTCGGGGTCAATTGGATTGTAGAGGAGAATGCGTAATTTACTACCTTCATTCGAACTTCGAACCCCATGGCAGCATTGTAGGCGGTACGTGGAAACTTGAAAAGGTGATAGTTTCAGACGATAATGCCAACTTAAAGATAATCGATGGCGATCTTTATGAAAAGGACAGCGTCGGTCAATTCACCATCTTGAATAAACAGATCCTTTCAGGAAAGAACGTTTCCATAGTTAGTGAAAGAGCACAGGCTGGTTCAGGTGGCGTGTCCATAACTGGGGGATCTCAGAAGGTTCCGAACGCCATCATATTTGAATCGGATGAGATTGATTGGGTGTATTCTCACATCACAGGAACTGTCACGAACGCCGAAAAGGTGCCGAAAGATACGGGAAACTATTATTACTCGACACATGTGGATTCACTGATCCTTGATAGCTATAAGGGTATGGAAGGATCTAGTTCTCAAGGATTTAAATATAATCTGAAAACATTGATCATAAACGGTATCGATGATGTTGATGATTTCAGAGCTAAGAAAACCGGTAATGTGAAGGCACTTGTGATATATTCCGGTATCACCGGAGAGCTGGTTTCCCCATATAAACAAGTGACTGTTGGCAATGATAGATGGGACTATTATCATCCAGGCGTATATGTCACGGATCCTAGCTACGTATTCAGTCAGATACTGGATCGTAATAATAATCCCACTGGACTTTGGTGGAATTCTGTGACTGCCACGGGTAATTCCGTTCTTAACACCAATCCTCTGTCAACCGATAAGGTCATTACAATCACAGGTACTGGGGCTATGCCGGATTATGACGAGTCATTCGTTCCGCCGTGGTATGATGTCGATGTGTTTGTCGTTAGCATAAATGACGGTGTGACCTCCATAGGCTCGAATGCATTCAAGAACCAAACTCATATGGTCTCGGTCAACCTGCCCAGCACCATCACGAAGATCGGTAATGCGGCGTTCCAGAATACAGCTCTTTCGCAGGTATTCATCCCATATTCCGTTACTGAGATCGGATATGATTCGTTCATCGATTGCAGCGATCTGACAAGATTCTCGGTTTCTACGTTAGCTGAATGGACAAAGGACGCTTCCACAGTATATGGTAATCAGGTCTACAGCGCATACAACGGCATCCTGATGAACAAGGATCAGACACAGGTCATCTGCTGCCCTGCGGGGATGACCGGCTCCATAACCCTGCCCAGCACGGCGACCGCCATCGCCGATTACTCCTTCCACGGTTCCCAGCTGTCATCCATCGAGCTGTCATGGGCCGGCGGAGGGATCACGACGATAGGTGCGCACGCATTCGAGACCTCCAGCATAGAAGCGGTCAAACTGGACAAGGTCACCAGCCTGGGCCAGTACGCGTTCGCTGATTGTACCAGCCTATCCTCGCTGGAAACGGGAGCGACCCTGTCCACCATCCCCTCGCACGCGTTCGAGGGGTGCGAGTACCTCTACGAGATAATCCTGGGGAGGAGCATCGTCTTCGAGAATTACTCCATGCCGTACAAGATGAAGTACAACACATCGTTCGGTGAGATAGAGGACAAGCAAGTGGATGCGGAAGGGTACCTGTACGATGACATCGGGTACTATTCCATCTACTCGATCGACGGGGATTCGTCGGAAAGGGTCAGGGTCAGGTCCCATACCGTCCCCCTGCTCACCGGCATCATGTACTCTTCAGTCCCAATCACTACCACCAACAAGTGCGGGGAAAGCCTCTACTGGACGTTCATGGACCAGAGGGGGAAGCTGCTGATAACCGGCACGGGGGATATGTATGACACGTACTCCACGACGAGCAGGCCCGGATGGTACTCCGTGCGCGCCTCGATAACATCGGTCTCGATGCCTTCCGCCATGACGTCGATCGGCAGCTATTCGTTCGCCGATCTTACAGGTCTCGAGAGCGTCAACCTCCCTTCGAGCCTCCAGTCCGTGGGATCATACGCCTTCAGCGGCTCCGGACTGACGCAGATCAACATCAAGTCCGGCATAACCATCGGAGAGCATTCGTTCGAGAGCACTAGAATCGAGAAGCTCACATTGAGGTTGGCGGAGGTGCCTGACAGCGCGTTCGCCGGGATCACCGCCCTGGAGGTGGTGAGCTTCTCGACCGAGCTGGATGAGATCGGAGCCAACGCGTTCTCTGGATGCACAGACCTGTCCAGCGTGATATTCAGCAAGGCCTGCACAGTGGATTCCACGTCATTCCCCACGGTCGCCGGCCATTGGTATCTGAGCGGGGAGGGCGACCCGGTCGGCACCATACCTTCTCCGGACGGGCCCTGCTATTACACCCTCGACGCTGTCGTCGAGCCAGCCGCCAACTGCGGAACGAAATCCGCAGGGGTCTTCGCAGACAACCTGAAGTACAAGCTCGTGAACGGGATCGTCATAATCTCGGGTTCGGGCGCGATGGGGGACCTCAGCTCGGGAGGATCAGAGCTGTGGCAGGGATCGTCCTTCACCGATGTGGTCTTCCCGGCGGGGATGACGTACATAGGCACCTACGCTTTCGAGGGGAGCAGCCTATCCACCCTCGACCTGTCCTCGCAGACGTCCCTCCGCATCGGGCAGAGCGCATTCGCAGGGAGCTCGCTGACGACCCTCACGCTGGGGTCGAACGCCACGATAGACGAGTCCGCATTCGAAGGATGCGGCTCGATCTCCGACCTCACGATTGGCAGCGGGGCGGCCCTGGGCGATTCCGCATTCGAAGGATGCACGGGCCTGAGCACTCTGAGCATATCCGGATTGGCATCCGCGGGCAATGACGTCTTCAAGGGATGCACGGGACTCACGACCGTGGTCGTGTCCGGGGCCTCCTCGACCACCACCGAGG
This sequence comes from Thermoplasmata archaeon, assembly GCA_015063135.1. Classification (GTDB taxonomy): domain Archaea; phylum Thermoplasmatota; class Thermoplasmata; order Methanomassiliicoccales; family Methanomethylophilaceae; genus Methanoprimaticola. The sequence goes on along the minus strand of SUTA01000012.1, from coordinate 59,252 downwards.
TCGGCAGCAGCATGTTCGAGGGATGCTCGGCCATCACATCTGCGAAGCTGTCGCAGTACAAGACCCTCGGGGATTATACCTTCAAGAACTGCATCAACATCCTGGTGGCCGATCTGGACAGCGTCCCCACCACGGGCTCCAGCTTCTTCACGGGATGCGCCAAGCTGACGACCCTGAAGCTGTCCCACACCAGTCCGACATCCTATTCGATGGCGGACATAACCGGCCCCATCACGCTGACCATCAACGGGGTCTCCATCGGCGACAGCGCGTTCCTGGAGCATACCACCATCGTGGAGCTGAACACAGCGACAAAGGCCGTCAACGACAACAGCTCGTCGACGATCGGCGCCAACGCCTTCAAGGGATGCACCAGCCTCAGGGTGGTCACCCTCAGCGATACGACGACGATCGGCGCCAACGCCTTCGACGGATGCACCGCATTGGAGCAGTTCACCGCCGGCAGCGAGTTGACAAACATCGGAGAGGACGCCTTCAAGGGTCTCACGGGCTATTCCGCGAACGGTTCGACGATGAGGAACAATGGATACACCCCCGGGATCAACGTAAACGTCGTCTCCAATGCCATCACCAACCATACCGAACCCAGGGTAGAGCTGGCGGCCGATATCGAATACAGCAACTCGATATCGAATTCGAAGACGATCCATATAGATCTGTCCGGGCATAAGCTGACGGCGCAATCCGGGCTTACCATATCCCACGGCACGATCCTTTACACGGAGGATTCGTCGCCGCTGGATACGGGCAGGATAGCCACATCCTCCGATTCGGCGGGAGTGCCGTACTACGATTGGGTCCATATCAACACCAACGATAAGATCCACTACACGGTAGGGGATGCGACCTATCAGCGCGCTCTGCACGACGGCGAGCTGCTCTATACGGTTAAGGCCCTGGATCCATCTGCCACGGACATGTTCGTGTGCTGGACCAACGGCACCGCCGGAGCGATGCCGGACCAATGCGTCCTGTCGCTGAGCGATGACGGGCATTCCGGGGCAGACGGCTACTACACGATGGTCCTGGGAGGGACGACGTTCGGGACGGCCACCGGATTCTACCTGACGGCGGAGTTCGGGGACGTCTCCTACCAATCCACATACACCGCCTGACGACAACCTTAGACGAAACGGTTTACGCCCGCCCCGTTCGGGGCGGGTGGTATTCCTCCCTTTCGAAATGAATCGCCGATGCGCCGGAAGGCATCAACGGCGACCGTCCTGGAACCGATTCTACAAAGGATTGCGACAATCGCATCCTACGAATCTGAACACAGGAGGGAGAACTGTCCGGCCCCCGCATGACGGGGAGCCGGACTTAAACCGTTTGCAAGGTTCAGGACTGGTAGCTCGCCTGGTACCCGGATTCCCTGTAGACCCCGTAGAGGCCAGCCGTGGAACCGGATGCGCCCAGCGTGTACATCCCCTGGTCGGCGTAGTCCGGCTCCGAATCTGCGGCAGCTGTGGACCAGCCGATGAACATCCTCTCGTCCACATCGTCCGCGATCTCCTTCAGTTGCACTGTGCTGCCACCGGCGGCGATCTGCTCCGTCTTGACGTACCTGGTCGCAGTCTCCGAATAAAGGCTCACTGATGCGGACTTGTTCCCGCTGGCATCCTCCACTGCATTGTACAGGCCGCCTATGGTGTACGCCTGGCTCCCGACCGTCATTGAACCCGAGCCGGCCGGCAGGGAGTCCATGATGCAGAGGCTCTTGCCGGATGCGAGATGGAACACGTACCCTGTGGAGATCGCCAGGCCCTTCCCGTTCAGGTTCAGGATGGTATCGTCCCCGACCGTCTGCGTAGAGGTCAGGGCGATATCCGCGAGAATCATGAGCTTGGTGCTCCTGTACGCTTCCAGCAGCGAGTTCTCGAGGATTGACAGGTTCAGGATGGGCGTGAACTCCGGGTCCATCTCGTAGTTGTTCACCATCAGATCCGAAGAGCATCCCTTGAACACCGACGGCCCGATGTTGGTCAGGACTGTGGCCTGCAGGGTCGCTGTGGACAGGGATTCGAAGCCGCTGAACACGGACGCCGGCAGGACGGTGATGTTGGTTATCTCTACCGAGACGACATCCGCCCTGTTGCTCCCCAGCTCCGTCACCAGGTTCGCGACGTTGCCCGCAGTCATGATCGGGCTCGCCTGCTCCGGGGTGGTCGCCTTGTCCGCATCGTACGACAGGGTCAGCGCCCTGGACGCGGAGTTGTACTCATAGTAGATCCCGTTGTCCCCCAGGACGTTCCCGTTGAGCCAGAGGGCGACGATCTGCGCCTTAGCCCCCGCGGGCAGGGAGTACGGGACGTTCTCCGCACCACCCGACACGAGGTAGGAGGTCCCGTTGATGGAGTACCCCCTGAAGGTTGCCTTGTTGGTCGGGGCCGAATCCTCCAAAATGGGCAGTTCCAGGAAGGTGGCGGCCGGGGTCGCATTGACCGAAGATTGATACATCTTCACGAAGCCGTAGGAGCCGGTGTACTGGGTTCCGGTATGGTAGTAGGATTCCCCTTCGCCGGGATCCCCGTGGCCGGTCGTCGAGAACGAGGATATGCTGGTCGACAGCGACGCGGCCGAGATTGTTATGTACACGTTGTAGTAGCCGTCGGATGCGGATGCCCTCACCTCGGTGAAACCGGCCCCCGACGATCCAATCTCGGCGGTGCAGGTGTACGTCGTGGTGGATCCGACCTGATCCCAGCCTCCGGATGGCACGACTAGGACGGAGGAAGCGGCGACGTCCTCGACCGTGGAGGGCGAATATGCGGCACCAGTGATCGTCAGCAGGATGTGGCTAGCATCGGTGAACGCGGCGGTTATGGTCCCTTTGCGCACCTCGGGAGTCTGGAGCACTCCGTCAATTACGGTCAGGTTATAGGTATCGTTGTAGGCGGTGGTCACCTGCGCGAAGTACGTCGAATTGAGCTCGAGCTTGCTGCCGGTGGCCGCCTTCTGGATCCACAACTCCCCGGCGCCACTCAGGTCCATGGTGATCTGCTGCGCCGAGGAGTTGTAGCCCATGTACAGCATCCCTTCTCCCAGGGTCAGCCCCGTCGCAGACGTCTCATGCCCGTCTATGGTATCTCCCACGTAGATCTTGCCTACTGTGACAGTGATATCGGAGGCTGCCGTGTAAGGGCCGATCCAGACCGTTCCGTTGGCGAGTTCGATGCCGTCCACCACCGTTGCGGATGAACGGCCGAGATAGATCGTTCCCGCTTCTATCTGGGAGCCGCCTATGAGCTGCGAACCCTCGACGGTCAGGGCCGACGAACCGTTCTTGTAGACCTGTGATCCGTAGGTGGCCGTATTGGATTCCAGCACAGAATCGGTCAGGGTCAGGCTCGCTCCGCAGTAGATTCCGCCGCCATACGTGGATTGGCAGCCCTCGATCGAACAACTGGTGATTATCGTGGTTCCGCCTGAATTGTAGATCGACCCTCCGTTATTCGATGCTGTGCTCCCCGTGAAATCCGAGTTGATGCATCTGATCTCCCCTTTTGATATCATGTTGACATCGCCACCATTGTTGCTGGCCCGGTTCCGATCGAAGGAGCAGTTCATTATGCGGATGTTAGAAGTATTGACGGAATTGGCGCTGGATATCGCTCCCCCGTTGGCAGCCATGCAGTCGACGAACGAGCTGTTGATGCAGACGATGTTGCCGTTTCCATTACCGCGCACAGCAACCGCACCCCCGTATCCGTTGATGCCAGTGTCAGTGGACAGACGATAGACCCTGCATGAATCAAAATGAGCATTCTGGATAATCAAGGTGCCACTCTGTCTCACAGTGACTACGGATCCATGACCGCCCGCGATGTTGTCTGTATAATTTCCTCCGAGGAGTGCACCCACACCGGCACGGATATACAAGACATTGCTGGTTGATACGGCGTATAGGCCTTCATACGATCCTCCGGAGACGAAGGCGCTTCCATAAGAACAGAGGACGGAACCACAGAATGTGGCTACGCACGTATCAAACACACCGTCTTTGACGAATGTGTGTGAAGTATCTAGATTACCTGTATAGAATAATCCGTTCGTCGTGTAGTTCTGCGTATAGGTACCATGCCCGCATACAGTCAAATTTCCCGTATACCAGATCAAACCTACATGGTGGGTATCATAGGTCGTTATGTTAGAGGTACCGAGTATCGAGACCCCATCCAGAATACAGGTAACGCCATAACCCCAGATTGCTGCACCTTGGACACCCTGGCATCCTATGAGTTTCTTCCCTTGACTTTCAGCCTCGGATGTCAAGGTGCGCTGAAAGGTCGGCTGCGACTGCAATCCGTCATAAAGGGTCGATGTATCCAGCTGAGAACCTTCGTGACCGATCGTCGAATTAGCGATATACAGCTCTCCTCCGTGTTGGTACACGGCACCGCCGTATGTCGCCCCGACCAAATCGATGACAGATTCCGAGATATGCGTCTGAGAATTATTCACTGCGCATATCGCTCCGCCATTGCCTGCGAGCCTCTTCTCGGTCCAGTTGTAAGCGTTCGATATCTCCACATATGATGTATAAAGGCTCGCCCCATTAAGAGAGATCAGCGCAGAGGAAGATATCAATCCGGGAGATTCCATCAACGTCAGATAGTGATAGGAGCGCCCCTGATGGCTTGCGGGTGTGAAGTAAGGCGTGGTCACGTTGAAGCATACGATATCATTGCCCCCATCTAACAAGATCTCCCTGGATGCAGAGCCTATTATGAACAGCTCGGAACCATCCTGGCAAGAGATCGACTGTTCGGTGGACTTGACGGTCGGTGTCGGGGTAGGCAGGCTGCTGTCCTTCCCTATCGGATCTCCGTCGGTGACGAATCTCACATATTCGCTAACGGAGGCACCGATATCGCCGTTGTTGGTCTCGAATACGATGGACAGGATAGGGACCGTCTGCCAAATCGCATAGAGCTCGATATCCGAACTGATGCTGGAGATGCTGGCGGTCTTCGTTGCCGCATCTGTGGACTCATACCACCCGAAGAAGTTGTGGCCGGCACGCACTGGCGAGGGAAGCTGAGCCAGCGAGGTTCCGGAGACCATCTTCAAACTGGAGGTTGTGTATGTCACCGTATCGTCCGTTCCATTGCGGAACGTGACCGTGAACAATGACGAATCATCTGCGGCCCATTGGGCTCTCAGCATCATATCGGCCGTCAGCACCGTGTCCGAGTAAACGTAGATCGCGGATTCGGCAGAGACATCGGCCCATCCCAAGAATGTGTATCCTTCTTTCGTGATCGTGTTCACGTCCTCGAAGTGCTCATACGATCCCAGCCTCGTGCCCGGCTCTTCATTCAGTACGATATCCTCGGTGGCGAGCTCTCCGGAGATGTATACCGTCTCGCCCGATTGGATATCGAACGTGACCGTCACATCTTCTATCGCGGACCAGTGGGCATACAGAGTGGCTATCGACGTATCCACGTTCGCGTTCAATTCGATCTCATCTCCGGCCGCACCCTCCGTATACCAGCCGTCGAACGTGTATCCGGTGCAGCTGGGACTTGGCAGATAGTCAATCTTGCCGGTCTTTTCATAACTAACAGTGGATTCCCTCAGAGTAGGGGAACTCCCACCCGGGGCATTCGAATTGAATGATATGCTGTGCAGTTTACTTGAGTCGGATACAAATACTGGAAACAGGGGGACATAATATGTATAAGCGCTTCCATCGCCAGAACCAATTCCGGAATCCATGGTCCTTATCCTGTATACGTTCATATTATTGCCATTCAGATAGACCTTGGACTGACCGACTGGTGTGGGAAGTGTGGAATCGCTCCCGTACCTGACTCCCATCACATCATACCATCCGAGGAAGACGTAACCGTCCTTGGAATGGTCCGTCTGTACATCCCTTATGATCTTCGGAGAGCCGCTGGTGGAATCGACGATCAGGATACAACCCTCTCCCACTATGATGTCACATGTCAGATGATAGGTCTTGGTCAGCGTCCAGATGTATACCGATCCGTCCTCATCGCCGATGAATACGGATCCGTAGTTCGCGTCCTCAGGATCCGTGACCTTAAAATCATCTACATCGTCGTCCGAGAACTGCTTCCCCGCAGGCACGAGAGCCTTCAGCTGGGTTATTAGGGCGCCCTGTATGTCCTCCACACCTTCATACGAAGCGATGGATGAGGATCCAACGGTCGAACCGTCCAGCGCAGCGGACGAGCTGTCCGATCCGGCATACGACTTGCCGGATGCGTTGGCAGATACCTTCTCCAGGGCCTGGATGTAATCATCCACGGTACCGCCCGAGCCTATGTTCATGGAGATCTCATCCCATATGGCATAGAGGTCCCAATCCGCATTCATGGTGATGGAATTCCCGGGGATGTAAACCCTGCTCGTATCCTCGGGGAGCAGGTTCCAATGCTCGAAAACCATGCCGGACAGCGTGAATCTGTTCTCCACGACGGTATGGGTGACGCCGACGGGGTACTCGATCCCGATCTCGGTTCCCAGGAACCTGACCGAGCAATCATCGTCGAAGAAGGGGTCCGACAAGGTGGGATAATAGTTCTCGGAACCGGTACCGCTCAGGGTCTCTCCGCCATCATCGTACGAATACGTATGGTACGTGACCGTATAGGTTCCCTGGGGGGCCTCCGTACAATTGGCATAGAAAGCATGATTCGACCCATCGGCCTGGAAGAGCTGCCCGGGGTAGTACCTCTGTCCCTCCCCGTCAGGCTCGGTCGTCCAGTATGTGAACAGGACGCCGTCGTCATTCCAATCCGGCTCGTTGATCACGTGGATATAGGCTGGGTTGAGTGTAATGGTGAGGTCACTCCTCAACGTCCCATCATAGTCGTAATACGTGAACGAGCTATTGGCGGCATCGACCTCCATGGATGCGGTGAGGCATGCAAACATGAAGCTGCAAGTCAAAACAATGACGAGGAATGATTTCTTCGCTATGTCCATCCTCACACCCCGCTGATTTCCGACTGTGATGCCGTCGATCTTCCGCAGATACGGGCCACCAGGGCCTTGGAAGGTAAGGTTTGGCCGAATTTGGGTGCCATGCCGTTCAGAATCGAGCCCTTTCTACAATACGGTGCCCCGAGAGTCAACGGACCGCGCGCCAATCCTGTCAACAACGGTTCCCTGATTATCAACATCGAAGGACCCTCGGACTACCCGTCCTTTTCGCCAGTGGACCCGCCAAAGGCTCGCAAACTCGTACAATGGTTAACAGCTTAGGAGGGTAGGGACGGTTCCAAAGCTGTCGGACAAGGAGCTCCGCCTCGTCTCGCTGCTTGGCTCCGATCCTGAAATGACGCTGAAGGAGGCGGCGGGGATATCGGGATCTCGCCGAACTCTGCATTGGCCGTGGCGGCATCGCTCAGGTCCAAGGGCATCCTCCGCAGGGAGGGATCGAAGAAGAACGGCAGATGGGTCGTCCTGATGGAACGATGTGATTCCCCCTCCCCGAACGGGGAGGGGTCGAATGCAAAGAAGGAAGAATCGCTTCTGCTGGCTCAGGACCTCGAGCTGGCTGATGATGTTCCAGATGAGGGTCCTGCCGTGCAGGGGGATGTTGGGGTCGTTGGCCAGGTCGTCGAGGATGACGATGGCGCTGGTGGCGCGGACGTCCATGGGCTCCTTGGTGTTCATGAGCCTGGCCTTGGCGTCGGTGGCGCCCTTCCTGATGTTCCTGGGGACGGAGGTGTCCTCCGCCAGCATATCCAGCACGTCGTTGATCTGTTTGATGCTGTCTGCCATGGTACCACCCGGTTCAGAGGGACTCGAACTCTTCCTGGAGGTCCTGCATGAGCTGCTCCAGTACTTCCTCGAAGTTGTTGGACCTGTATTCCCTGGATCCGCCGAGATCGCTCTGGATCTTGATGATGAAGTCGTTGTTTTCCTTGACGATCTCTACGTTGCACAATACCTCTTCTTCCATGGTTCACACCCCTTGAGGATGAATGTCAATCGGCCACCCGTATATAACGGTTATAGGTATGGGGACGGAGGTGGGACGCCCCCCCCGGCATCCAGCCGCCCTGGGGCCCCTTCCGGTACCCCCTCCTTGACGAAACCTTTATAATGATTACTTAGTTAAAGGGGACATTCTGCGTTAGTTACCTTTCAGTGGTAACGAGGACGGCAGACCGCAATGCGGTGGAGAACGATAAGATGGCAGAGGAAGACTCAGCGGCATACGAGCTCCAGGAGGAGTTCGAGACCAAGGCCCGCGGATTCGGAAAAGGAAGGTACGGCAGGATACTGAAGATGGCTCGCACCCCCAGCAGGGAGGAGTACGTCAAGACCATGTACATCACCGGTCTCGGAATCATCCTGATCGGAGCCGTCGGCTTCGCCATCTGGTGGATCATGGCAGTGCTCCCGACCTACTTCTGAAGAGGGATCCCATGGCGATACAGATCAACGGCGACAACCAGACGATGAAGGTGTCCGCCGGAGGCAAGGTCGAGTGGCCCTTCACGGTCACCGCCGATTCCGATTCCGTGAGCGCGACGTTCTCCGTGCTCGCCGGCCCGGATGCCAGCAACGCCCCCGACTGGGAGGTCTCCCTCCACGATTCCGGGGCAGAGATACTGTCCAACTTCACCAGCAACCCCAGCGCGACGATCAAGTTCCCCGGGAAGAAGACCAAGGAGCTCAAGCTCGTGGTCGAGTGCCCCAGCGGCGCCAGGTTCGGGGACAACGTCTCCGTCGAGGTTGTGTTCTCCGATGGCCCCGAGAGCGACTCAATGAGCTTCAAGGCCATCGCCCAGCAGTCGATAATGATTCTCAAGACCCAGATGGATCAGGAGAAGAGCGTCGTCCAGGACCTGTACGCGAAGGCGAAAGCCGACCAGAAGGTCAAGGACATCTACGCCATCCTGAGCCCCCAGGGCCTCAGGGGTTACGTGTTCGTCGAAGGCATGAACACGGAACGTGTCCGCGAGAAGGTCAGGGACATCAAGAAGGCCAGGTCCTTCGTCGAATCCGACGATCCGGGCAAGCAGACCACGATTGATGATATTAGCGCCTACCTCACACCCGTCTCCGCGGTCATTGGTATCGTCGAGGGAGACATCGTCGAACTCGTCAACGGTCCGTTCAAGGGTGAGAAGGCAAGGGTGCAGCAGATCGACCAGAGCAAGGAGGAGATCACCGTTGAGCTCATCGAGGCTATGGTCCCCATACCCGTCACTGTCAAAGGAGACAGTGTCAGGGTGATCGAAAAGGAGAAGTGATACAATGGTAGACACTGTTGAGATATTGGTTGATGGGGGCAAGGCCAACGCCGGTCCCCTCGGTTCCACGCTCGGCCCCAAAGGGGTCAACATCGGCGCCGTCGTCACGGCGATCAACGAGAAGACCAAGGCCTTCAGCGGAATGAAGGTCCCCGTCAAGATCCTGATCAACGACGACAAGTCTTTCGACATCAAGATCGGAACCCCCCCGATGTTCGACCTGATCAAGGGAGAGCTCGGCATCGCCGGAGGCGCGCACAACCCCAAGACCGAGAAGGTTGGCAACCTGACCATCGAGCAGGCCAAGAAGATCGCGGACATGAAGGCCGACGACCTCCTCGGAGCCGACATGAAGGCCAGGGTCATGGAGGTCGCCGGAAACTGCGTCGCAGCCGGGGTCACCATCGACGGCAAGAGCGCGAAGGACTTCCAGAAGGCCGTCCGCGCCGGCGAGTACGACGCCCAGCTTTGCTGAGCGCAAACATTCAAAGGGGCCTCGGCCCCTTTCTTTCTTCACTATTCCCGATCATCCCGTCCGATGGGCGGAGCCATGGACGGATTCGGAACACGCCGCCCTTGGCCTTGAACTCGGGCTGCTTCTCCTCTTCCACGGGCTTCTTGAGGCCGACGTTGGTCTTGGCGTAGAATCCCTGGCATATGACGTAGACCTCGGAGGAGGTGTCCCTGGACGCGTCGGGGGAGTGGACCTTGACAGACTGGAAGCGCTTCTCCAGTTCCTGGATGAGGGAGTCGAACATGTCCCCCATGAACACCTTCATGACCAGCTTCCCCTCCTTCTTGAGGATGCGGTCGCAGACGTCCACGGCGTACATGCAGAGGTTGATGGACCTGGCATGGTCCATGGAGTAGTGGCCGGCGATGTTGGGGGCCATGTCAGATAGGACGACGTCGGCCTTCCCGCCGAACCTCCTGAGGAGCTCGATCATGGTGGAGTCCTCGGTGATGTCGCCGACGAAGGTCTCGACGCCCTCCAGGGGCTTGATGTACCTCAGGTCCACTCCGATGACCTTCCCGTTCGGCCATGTGCGCTCCTTCGCGACCTGGAGCCATCCGCCCGGGCACGCGCCCAGGTCGACCACCGCGTCGCCGGGCTTGAAGATGGCGAAGCGGTTGTCTATCTGGATCAGCTTGAAGGAGGCCCTGGAACGGTAGTTCAGCTTCTTGGCGAGCTTGTAGTAGTGCTCGTTCCTCCTCTCCGCGACCCAGCGGTCATGCAGGTCTGCCATGGTGTTGCGATGGCCGTATCTCATAAATAGATAACCGCGGGGCGGCGGTACAACAATGGTGTTCTCGAATATCGGGCAGGCAGGTGTGCGGAAGGTATTGGACGATTGGTTAACTATATAGCGAAGTCGAATAATTGCGTGTTCGAGTGATTTTTATGGGAAAATCAATCAAGGAAGCCATCACCGGAGACAGCCTTCTGCTGGCCCTCATGTACATCCTCATCGGAATCGTCATGTTGGCATTCGGTAACGGTTCCATCGACTTCATCTTCTGGATCACCGGAGTGATCATGATCATCTTCGGAATCCTCCAGATCGTCCTGGAATCCACCGACATCAAAGGCGGTCTCATCACGATAGTAATCGGTATCATCGTCATCATCCTGTCCTGGACCCCCATCGACACGATCCTCGTGGGAATCATCCTGATCCTCTGCGCCCTCCCCATGCTGGGATTCGCAATCACCTCGATCCACGAGAAGCTCGGAATGAAGGCCATCGACATGGGCAACTCGACGATCAACAAGATCATCGCCATCGTGCTCGTGATCACCGGCGTTTGCCTGATCATCGGCCTGTTCATCGATGACGCCGGGAGCATCTCCGACATCCTCATCAGGGTCGGCGGACTCATCCTCCTCGCTGTGGGAGTCCTGGATTTCTTCAACGCGATGAAGTGAAACTCATTCCCCGCCCGGAAGGGCGGGGTCCTTGCCCCGTTTTCCATCGATTCTACAGCTGTTCCCGATCTGGGGGTACCCCGCCGTTTCCTGTGGAAATGCGGCACGGATACGGGCTCCGAAAGCGGGGTCTAGGATGTCTCCTGTACATAAGCTCAGTAGCGTCTACGACCTGCGTTGTCGCTCGAATCTCATCCAACCAAGATACACGTTGTTTATGCTCTGGATGGTGGCTACCGCGGGTATAAATCGGGTTGCCGTCTATTCCTTCGCGATGAGATGCATATACTGTAACAGCGAGATTTCCACACTCAACCCCTTCGCTTTCTGCCCTACCTGCGGGCAGGCCTTGGACGGCGCCCAGACCGCCCACCGAATCGCAGGAGGACCGCGGGCTCGAAGCCCAGGTCCAGGATCCCGCGGAGAACGTCGGCGGTCTTCGCCGCGTTCTCCGATGCCGCCCCGGCATCCAGGATGCCGCCCCTGGCCTCGACCATGTGCCAAGTGTGGTCGGCCAGGATGAAATCGCCCTCCGCCGTGTCGGCGAATCTTATGTAATCCGCAGGGGGGCGCCTGCCCTCGTGCATCGGCCAGAGGTACGCGGCTATCGTCTTCCCCGCCGCATCCTTGCCCTTGGGGACGGGGTGCTCCGTGATTCCGTGCGTTGTCTCGTAAGGCTCCATCGGGCCGTCCGAATAGAATGATGAGTCGTGGCGTATCCCGAGGCCGCTGACGGCCCCGAGGACGGCGTCGTCGCAGGCCATGTAGGGTGCCCGGAAGCATACCGGGCGGGAGACGGCATCGGACACCGCGTCGAATCCCTTCGAGAGGGCCTCAGATACCGCAGAGGGCCCCATCGGGATTCCGGTGGACTCTCCGGTCAGGTCCTCGTGATCGTAGCCGTGGAGGCCGATGCAGTGGCCCTGCAGGCAGGAGCAGTCAATGGTCTCTGCCGTCCTGCCCTCGATGAAGAACGTTCCCCTCATCCCCAGCTCGTCGAGGATGTCCAGGAGGACCGACAGCCCCCGCTCGGCGGATGAGAATCTGGGGGCGGTCCCGTCGCCCCGATCCATCGAACCGGCCGCGACGCTGCCCTGGACCGCCAGGTTGGCGTCGCGGTCGAGATCCACGGTGAAGATCAGCCTGCGCATCGGCGGATACCGGCCGACGAGACCCTCTTGATGAGCATCCCCTCGATGTCCATCGGCGGGGACCTCATGGCGGCCTCCCTGGCGCGCTTGAGCTTGGTCTCGTTCTCGGCGTAGATGGTGAACAGGGGCTGCCCCTCTTCCACCCTCTGGCCCTTCTTGAGGTGTATCATCAGGCCGGCGCCCTTGTCGCTGGGCGCCCCCGCGGTCTTCGCGATGTACACGATGTCCTTATTGTGGATGTTGTGGATGTACCCGCTCTTGGTGGAGATGACGTCCAGCGAGTACTTCCCAGGCACTAGGTCCTCGGACTTGAGGTCCGGATTGCCGCCCTGCGCTTCCACGATCTCCAGGAACTTCCTGTGGGCCTCGCCGGATTTCAGGATGTCCCTGGCCTTCACGGATCCGCCGGGGATGTCTGCCATGTCGAGGATGATCCCGGCGATGTCGCAGGCCTTCTCGATGACGCTGGCGGGGTGGTCCTGGCCCTCGAGGATCCTGATGCACTCCCTGGCCTCGAGGATGGGGCCGACAGCGTTCCCGACCGGCTGGTCGGCGTACGTGATGGCGCACTCGACCCTTATCCCGAGCTTCTCGCCAAGGTCCATGAAGTCCCTGGCATAGGACTTGGCCTCCTCTATGGTGGGGACTTTAGTACCCTTTCCGGTGGGGATGTCCAGGACCAGATGGGTGGCCCCGACGGCGACCTTCTTGGCCATGATGGATGCCATCATCTGGGCCTTGGGGTTGATGCCCAGCGGGTGCTCGATGTTGATCACGATGTCGTCCACGGGCGCGAGGTTCATGCCCCCGCCCCATGCGAACACCCCTCCGACGTCCTCGGCGACCTTCTTCAGGTTCTCCGCATCTATCTCGACGTCGCAGAAGGTCTCAACGAAGTCCGACGTCCCGCAGGCGCTGCTGATCGCCCTGGATGACAGCTTGGGGATCATGATGCCCGCGGCGGCGACGATGGAGACCACGATGGGGGTGATCTTGTTGCCAGGTATCCCGCCGAGGCTGTGGAAGTCGAACACGGGGGACCTGTTGAACCTGATTATCTCGCCGGTTTCGGCGATTGCCATGGTGAAGTCGGCGATCTCGTCGATGTTCATGCCGTTGATGTAGAGGGCGGTGAGCCACGCGGAGATCTCTATCTTGGAGAGCTTGCTTTCGTAGATGTCATTCACGATGGAGCTGATCTCGCTGGTGGTGAGCACCTCGCCGTCCATCTTCCTGCGGATGGACCTGACGGAATCGGGCTTCTCGCTGTACGTGACGTCTACCTGCTCGCCGTTCGAGACGCCGCAGAGGGCCATCAGCCCGTCGGGCATGAAGATCTCGCCCCTGGGAACCAGGGTGTCGGAGATGTTGACGATCGCGACCACGTTCCTCGTTCCAGAGATGTTGATGCGGTCGTTCTCCTTGAGGCCGATGGCCGCGGCATCCTGGCCGTTCAGCAGGATTTCGGGCTCGGCCGAGTCTATGTCGATGAATTTGGCGTTCAGCTTCATCTCGATCCCCACTTCTCCAGAGCGAGCGCCAGCTCGGCGTGGTCCTTGGCGTATTCCTGCGCGGGAATCCCCTGGAATGCCGCATCCACGGCCTGGCTCATGGCCATGCCGCCTCCGCGGACCCCTCCTGGGTGGCCGGCCACTCCGCCGCCAGCCTGTATCTGGACGTCGTTGCCAGTCTTCGCCACGATGGCGGCCACCACTCCGGGGTAAACGCCTCCGGAGCAGACGGGCATCATGGGCTTGTAGGGCACATCGCTGCCGCGGCATGCCGGGAGGTTCAGGTCCTCGCGCGCATCCGCATGCATCTTGCCGGCGCCCAGGGTCCCGATGTGCAGGGCATCCCCGCCGCACATGCGGACCATCTTGGTGAGGGGCAGCATGGCCACCCCGTGGAGCGGGTCCTTGGTGAAAGCCCCGTGCATGGTCCTGTGGACATGGATGGGGACCTTGATCGAAGGGTCCTCCGCCAGTGCCTGGACGGCTCCGAAGCCGCAGGTTATGACGTCGACCATGATCTCCCTGGCGCCCCAGGACTGGACCTTCTCGGCCAGCTCGACGATCCTGTCGCCTCTGGTGCTCACGTTCACCGCGTGCATCATCATGTGGCCCTCCTCCTCCAGCCTATCGAGCGCTTCGGCGACCGCTGCGGTCCTGTCCTGTATGGGGCAGAAGGGCTGGTCCACAAGCGTCTCGTCGTCCTTGGAGTTGGTCAGCCCGCCGGAACCTGCCTCGTAGACATATTTGGCGGTGTCTTTGGGGCCCAGGCCGATCTTGGGCTTCACTATGGTGCCGACCAGGGGCTTCTCCGGTCTCTTGAGGTTCTTCCTGAGGCCCTCGATCCCGAATTTGGGGCCCTTGTACTGCTCGAGGATGGCCTTCGGGAAGAAGACGTCCTCCAGCCTCACGGCCTTCAGCGCCCCCAGCCCGAAGAGGTTGCCGGATACGACGCTGAGGATCTGCGGGACGGATCCGACCTCGATGCTGAAGTCGTCTGTCGGGAACTCCACTGTGATCCTGTCCCCGTCGATCTCGATGACCCTGGCCCCGAGCCTGTCGATTATGCCCTGGTCGAGGGTGGATATGCCGGTCCACGTCCCCGTGGACTGCTCCGCTGCTATGGCGTCGGCGGCCTTCTCCATCGGAAGGTCGGTGGTCACGCGGTACTCGCAGATGACGTATTTGTCGGGGTCTGCTGGCTCCCCGAGGTGCAGATATGTGTAATCAGCCAATCTCATTCCTCCTTGTAGCCGAACTGCTCTACCATTATCCCGTAGACCGAACCGGGCGATATCATGCCCATCTCGGTGATTATCGCATCGATGTACGCAGCCGGGGTGCTGTCGAACACCGGGTTGAAGACTTTCACGGATGCGGGGATCTCCCCGGGCCTGACGACCTCGGATATGTCCCGCTCCTCTATCGTCACCATGTCCCCGTAAAGGGTCATGGGCGAGAACTTGTATGTCTCGGCGCATGCGTAGAACTGCACCCTGGCCTCGTGTGCCGCAAGCGCCAGCTGCGAAGTGCCGATCTTGTTGATGAGCGCCCCATGGGATGTGACGGTGTCCGCTCCGACGAAGACCTTGTCCGTCCTCTTCATCACAGACCTTACGGCGCTGTCTATGATCAGGGTCGTGTCCACCCCCGCCTCCGCAAGTTGCGTGACGGTTATGATTCCCTGCCTCCAGGGCCTGGACTCGGTGGCGTAGACCTTGAACTCCTTCCCCTGCCTATGGGCCTCCTCGATGATACCGACCGCCATGCTGCTGTTGCAGTGCGTCATCACCGTGTCCCCGTCGCAGATGCGCTTAGCGCCGATGCGGGCGATCATGTCCCCGGCTTCCAGGGACCTCTTGCAGAACTGCCTGGAGTTCGCTAGTATGAGCTCCCTGGCGGCATCCACGGATTCGGTCTTGTATGCCCCCTTCAGGGAGGACTGCACTCCGTTCCACAGGGACACGGCCGTCGGCCTGGAAGCCAAAAGGGTCTGCTCAGCGGCTTTCAGATCGGCCCTGAACGAGGCCAGGTCGTTGCCCGCGTAGGTTTCGGCGAAACCCCTCAGCGCCTCGGCGCCGGCGCGGGCTATGCGTCCCGCACCGCGGATCTCCATGCTGCGGATGCTCTCCGCCGTGGTGTCGATGATGCTGCTCACGATTGCTCAGATTGCCTTCTTGTTTAATTAAGGTAGGGAGGGTGCGGGGGACTTTTTTTCCTGGCTTCTCATGTAGCCAATATCAAATAATTGCAATGCTCAGAAAAGCATAGTTCATATGTGCCAGCATCTCGTAATGTTGTCAAGTTTAATTAGTAATATTTATATATGGCAACCACAATTTGGTTAAACATGTCATTCTTTGACGACACCCAGAAACTTGGGCTGGTTCTCATCATAGTGGGAATTTTGTCCATCATCTCCGCAATCTTCATGATCGCGGCTGGATTCGTCGATGACCTCATCAACATCACTATCGACGGTGAGGACCTCGACGGAAACGACAAAACTCTCTACTGCGTCATCGCAGGTATTGGATCTCTCATTGGAGCTATCATCTACTTCCTGTTCGGAAAGCAGGTTAGGAGTGGAGCTATCTCCGCCAAGATTGATGTCCTCGCTACCTATGTCAGGACCGTCGGAGTTGTCATGCTCATCGGCGGAATCTTCGGTGCTGCTGCCACTGCCGCTGCCGGCGTCTCCCTCGGAGCCGTTATCGTCAGCGCCATTGTCACCATCATCATCTCCCTCATCATCATCTGGATCGCCAGCAAGATCAACGATGGAAAGCAGTCCACCGGGGACAAGATCATTTGGGTCCTTCTGGTCATCGCCTTCATCATCATGCTGATCCTCTCCATCCTGGAGTGCATCACCATCATCGGAATCATCGATGGTATCTGCGGCGTCCTGATCTCCCTGTTCATGCTCGGCTTCCTCTTCGACTCCGAAGTTAAGGCCCAGATGAACATGTGATCCGGGGACTGAGAATCCACTGAAACCCTTTACCCGGGCCCGTCCCGGGGCATCATCTTTTTGTGTACTTCCGTTATGGAGATGCCATGGAGGCCCTCAACGCTATCAGGATTGTGTGCTACGTGCTGCCGTTCCTAGGCGTGGGGATCCTGCTGTCCAGCATCATACTGGTGCTCGAATGGGCGTTCACGCCCCAGCTGTCCTCTTTCGACAGGATCATCATAACCGTGTATTTCCTGTCGGCAGCCCTCATCGGTATCATGATGATCTGGTTCTCCGTGAAGGGGCTCCGCGGTTGCTGGACGACATGGTACGACTTCACCCTAGCAACCATGGACCTGCTCTGCTACACCGTGGTGATAACGGGATCGGCGGGTCTGCTGATGGAGTTCACCAGTCCCCTGCTGTTCATCATCCTGGGCGGTCTGATGAAGTACTGCTTGGTTAGGATACGCGAGATGGATTACGAGGACAGGCGCTCCCCGCTGTGGCTGGCGGTCCGCATCCTGGCCATATGCTGCCTGGCGCTGGGGGGCCTGACGATAGATTGGCTGTCCTGGGCCTTCGCCCTCATAGACGTCCTCGCCGCGGTCTTCCACAGCATCGCCCTGGCTGTGGTCTTCCTCAACAGGTACGGTCCGCTGAGCAGGGAACAGGCGGTCGCAGCAGCACCCGCTCGACGAGGTCCCTGGCCGCATCCATGCCGCTGGTGAGGTAGAGCGCGGCGACGAGGGCCTCGAAGGAATCCGCCCTCATCTTGGGGGATATCTGCTTGGCTCCTCCCTCGAGGAGGCCGTTGCCGACCCTCAGGGCGCCATCTATCCCCACGCCCCGCTCCAGGACCATGTCGGATATGTGCTCGTTCCTCACGGATGCGATCTTGAAGTCGGTCAGAGACCCCTCGGTGCCTCTCCTCTCGTCGGAGTAGGCGGCCTCGCAGACCAGGAACTCGACGATGGCATCGCCCAGGAACTCGAGGCGCTCGTAGCACTGCACCGGGGGCAGGCCGGCGTCCCTGGCCTCATTGGAGTAGCTGTCGTGGGTCAGGGCGGCGCAGAAGACGGCGAGATCTTCCGAGGACAGGCCCCTCAGCGAGAACGGGGGCCTTGCCAGGAACTGGCGCACGGACATCTCGAATTCCGATTCCACGAGTCGAAATCATTATGATACTATTATATGATGCGCGACCTCACCAACAAGAGGCGTCAGCAGTATGGTATCCAAGAGGCTTCAGGAGATCCCCCCGTCCGGGACAATCGCGATTTCGAACATGGTCAGCCAGATGAAGGCGGAAGGGGTCGATGTGATCTCGTTCTCGCTGGGCGAGCCCGACTTCTCGACCCCCGGGAACATCGTGGATGCTTGCTGCGAGTCGCTGCGCGGGGGCTTCACCCATTACACGCCTTCCCTGGGGATACCCGAGCTCCGCAAGGCTGTGGCCGATACCACCAGGGCCAGGAACAACGTCCCCTGCGATGCCTCCAACGTTCTGATCACGCCCTGCAAGCAGGCCATCTTCCTGACCGCCCTGGCCTACATCGACCCCGGCGACGAGGTCATCCTCGCCGACCCCTCCTGGGTATCCTACGAGGCCTGCGTGAGGCTCGCCGGAGGAGTGCCGGTCTACGTCCCCACCAGGTTCGAGGACGGATTCGTACTTGACCCCGCCCTCATCGAGGCCGCGGTGACCCCCAGGACCAGGATGATCGTCATCAATACCCCGTCCAACCCCACCGGCGCCGTCCAGCCCAAGGAGGTCCTGAGGCAGATCGCAGACATCGCCATGAAGCACAACATCAAGGTGCTGTCCGACGAGATCTACGAGAGCATCATCTACGAGGGCTCCCACACGTCCATCGCCTCGTTCCCCGGCATGTTCGAGAACACCATCATCGTCTCCGGCCTGTCCAAGACCTACGCCATGACCGGCTGGAGGATGGGATGGGCCATCGCCCCCGCCGATGACATCAAGGCGCTGAACAAGCTGCAGTCCCACTCCATCTCATGCGCGGTGTCCTTCGCGCAGCAGGCGTCCGTCGAGGCCATACTGGGCCCCCAGGACGCCCGCGATGCCATGATAAAGGAGTTCTCCAGGCGCAGGGGGATAGTCATGGACCTCCTGTCCGAGATCCCCGGCATCGAGTGCAACGCACCCAAGGGGGCCTTCTACGTGTTCCCCAAGTACAACAGGGACATCAAGTCAGCGAAGCTGGCAGAGATCCTGCTCCAACAGGGACATGTCGCGGTCACCCCCGGCACCGCCTTCGGCCCCGGCGGCGAGGGATTCATCAGGATCTCCTACGCCGCATCCGAGGAGAACATCCGCGAGGGCATGGCGCGCATCAAGAAGACCCTGGCGGACCTCTGATGCATCTGTTCGAGTACTCGGGCCTGACAGCCGAGATACCGGCAGACATCTTCGATTCCATAGTGGCCATAGAGCGCATGCGCGCCCTGGACCCCATCCGCCTTTCCGAGTACCGCTCCGCGATGCCCAAGGCCGAGCAGCTCATGCCCAGGTCGGCCGCAGAAGCGGCCAGGTACCTCTTCGGAGCCAATATGGCCGGCTACGCCCAGGCCATGCTCGGCATGCTAGGGGCGGAGGAGAGGCTGTTCTTCGATGCAGGCCTCCCGGCACTCCACAAGGTGGTGACCGGGGAGGGGACCGAGATCGGCGACGATGATCTGGAGGCGCTCTCGCAGCTCGGTGAGTCGTTCAGGATGGCGGACGACGTCGAGGTCAACCCGCTGCTCCTGGTTCCCGCGGCCGTCCTCGACCTGATCAACATCGCCCCCTTCGGCGAATCCACCGTCCCCACGGCCATGGCCCTCATGCAGGGATTGCTGGCCACCCGCGGGTTCCCGAGCCTCCGCTGCATCGCCATCGAGGGCATGATAGACAAGGAGGACTTCGAGGAGGCCCTCATCGAGGGGTCCATCGGATGGGGGGACGGGGCGAACGATCCTTTCCCGTTCGTAAGGTGCGTCTGCGAGGCGGTCCTCCTGTGCGAGAGGCGCTTCGACAATGCGTACCCTCTGGATATGGGTAGGAAGCTGGACAAGTCCACGAGGATCCTGAACATCATCAAGTCGTCCAGGGAGCCGGTCAGCAAGGCCGAGATATGCGACATCGCGCCGGACATCAGCCGCAGGACCGCGGACAGCGTCATCGCCGAGCTGGTGGATGCACAGCTCGTGGAGAAGGTGGGATCCTTCAAGGATGCCCGCTATGCGCCTTCCGGCACCAGTCTGCGAGGCTCAGGGCGCCGTCCCGGGCTGAAGGGCTGGGTGCGGATCGGCATCGGGGCCCACCGTACCTCGGTCATTTCAGGGGATGCGCGCGTGCGCCTTTATATAGGGTGACAACGTACGATTAACTCCATACCGCCTTGTCCGCACAGGGATGCACAGCCGGACGGGGCTGCGGTGATTACATGGATGGGATTCACTACAGAGCTAGGGCACCCCTGAGGATAGGGATTGCCGGCGGCGGGACCGATGTCGACCCTTACGCTTCGAAGAAGGGCGGTGCTGTATTCAACACCACAATCAATCGGTACGCATACTGCACGATCACACCCACAGGGGACGGGTCCATGTCGGTCTATTCCACGGACTATGGAAAGTTCGAGGCCTCCTTGGACGGCGGCCCGCTCCCGCTGGACGGCAACATGGACCTCATCAAAGCGGTCACCAACCACTTCGAGATCACCGACGGATTCAAGATGTTCCTCCAGTCGGAGGCCCCTCCGGGCTCCGGGCTGGGAGGGTCCTCCACAGTCATAGTCTCCATCATAGCCGCCACCTGCGAATGGCTGGGCATCAAGATGACCGGTCATGAGATGGCGGAGCTGGCCTACAAGCTGGAGCGCGAGGAGATCGGCCTCAAAGGCGGGAAGCAGGACCAGTATGCAGCAGTGTTCGGCGGGTTCAACCTCATGAAGTTCAACAACGATGGAGTGGACGTAATGAAGGTAAGGATCCCGGAGGACACTCTCAACGAGCTCCAGCTCTGCACCCTCCTCTGCTACACCGGGACCCCCAGGGAATCGGCCAAGATCATCGAGAGCCAGGTGGATTCCTTCAACAGCGGCCAGAACGAGGAGGCCCTCGACAGGTCGAAGGAGATCGCCGTGGATATGACCAGGGCCCTGGAGAAAGGGGACATACAGCTCGCCGGAGAGCTCCTGGACCTCTCATGGAAGTACAAGAAGCAGTTCTCCAACAAGATCTCCAACCCCATGATCGACAGGCTCTACGATGCCGCCATTGCGGACGGCGCCATCGGAGGGAAGGTCTCCGGAGCCGGGGGCGGGGGTTTCATGTATTTCATCTGCCATTACAACCGCAAGTACAGCGTCGCCAAGAGCCTCACCCAGCTGGGTGCGAGGGTCACCGACTACATGTTCGAGCCGGAGGGCGTCGTGTCCTGGAGGTACCCAAATGTCCGAGTTCATAGTCGCCGAGCTCAACAGGAGCGCAGAGACCATATCGAAGATCGATCCCGCCCAGATCAGGGCCGCGGCCGATATGATCAAGGAATCCCTCAGCAACGGCGGGCAGGTCATCTACATGGGCAACGGCGGTTCCGCCGCGGATGCCCAGCACATAGCCGCGGAGTTCTCCGGGAGGTACATGCTCGAGCGCCCTGCGCTGGCAGGAGTGTGCCTGAGCAACATATGCCCTGTCACCGCCATCGGCAACGACTACAGCTACGACCTGGTGTTCAAGAGGCAGATCGAGGGCATCTGCAGGAAGGGCGACGTGGTCGTCGGCCTCAGCACCTCGGGCAACTCCAAGAACGTCGTCCTCGCCATGGAGAGGGCCAGGGAGCTCGGGGCCAAGCTCATAACGTTCACGGGCGACGGCGGTGTCATGAAGGACATGGCCGATGTGGCCGTGGTAATCCCGTCGAAGGAGACGCCCCGCATCCAGGAAGCATACCTCTGCGCGAACCACATAATCTGCGGCATCGTCGAGAGGGAGATGTTCGGCCAGTAGGCGTGTTTCATCGACCGCGACGACACGATCGCGAAGGACGTACCGCACTGCAGCGACCCGGATCTGTTCAACGTCTATCCCGACGTTCCCGATGCGATCCGGAGGCTCAACGAGGCCGGGTTCAGGACCGTCATCATCACCAACCAGTCCGGCATAGGCCGCGGGATGTTCGACGAGGCCACCCTGTCCAGGATCCATGACAAGATGGTCGGCCAGATCGAGGCCGGAGGGGGCCGCATCGACGCGATATACTTCTGCCCCCACGCGCCCGACGAGGGGTGCTCCTGCAGGAAGCCGGAGATAGGGATGGGTCTCAGAGCGGTGAAGGACATGGGCCTCGATCCAGGGAAGTCCTTCATGATAGGCGATAAGGAGAAGGACATGGAGTTCGGCCGCAGGCTCGGCTGCCGTGGCACGCTCCTTGTGAAGTATCCCGAGAGGACGTTCTCTGATGCCGTCGACGAGCTGCTCAGGCAGTGCCGATCCCGAACTGCATCAGGACCACGTGCGTTGCGATGAGCAGCACGAACATGAGGATGCTGAGCCCGAGGAAGTATCTGAGGTACTTGCGGGATGTCCCCGGTTTGGCATTGGAGTAAGCCTCGAGCGTTATCAGGCTGGCCATCGAGGCGATGGGTCCGCCGAACCCTCCGACGTCGGAGCCCACCAGCAGCCCGTACCAGTCGTCCGTGAATCCGTTCAGGAGGACGGTCGCGGGCAGGTTGCAGGTGACCTGGCTGACCAGGGCGGTCACGGTGAGCGGGTCGATGGCGATGATGTCCGCCAGGGCGTTCGCGAGGGTCTCCCAGCTGGTGATGTTGCTGGTGAAGATGAAGAGGCACACGAAGGTCAGGATGAGGCCGTAGTTGACGTCCAGCAGGTCCCTCCAGGCGATGACGAGGACGACCGCCAGAGCGACGACCACGCAGGCCCAGTAGGGCAGGAAGCCGAGGACGGTCAGGACCCCCATGGCGAATATGGCGAAGGAGGCCCAGAGGTGCACCTTGCTGTACTCCCCTCTCACGTAATCCGGCTTGCGGGGGATGGGATCGTCCTTGATGGTCATCATGACCAGCGCGAGCAGGACCGTCCCGACGGCCATGTACGGCAGGACGGCGAGCGTGACGTCCAGGACGCTGAGGTCGTACTCCGTGAACACGAAGAGGTTGTGAGGATTCCCGAACGGGGTGATCATGCATCCCACGTTGACCGCTAGGGTCTGCAGCGCCAGCACGGGGATCATGATCCTCTCGAGCCCCATGCTCATGAGGATCGTGATGGATAGCGGGACGAAGACCAGCAGCGCGACGTCGTTGGTGATGCCCATCGATACGAAGTACGGGAGGGCCACCAGGACCAGCGCGAGCTTGCGCGTGCTGTTGGTGCGGTTGGCCAGGCCGTTCGCCACGCTCTCGAACACGCCGCAGGCCTTGAGGCCGGCCATGGCGGCCATGAAGATGAACAGGATGCCGAGGACCTTGTAGCGGATGTTCCCGAAGGCATCCAGGGTCGGGTTTATCGCGAACGAGCATACCGTCAGCACGAAGGATATGAAAAGGACGGGCTTCTTTTTCACGAATGCCTTAACGTCGATTTCGGTCATCGGAGGCACTCGCCGTCCCGTTCGCTGCATCTCTTTGCGTTTGAGCTCCTCGGCGACCTCTTCGAGGCCCTCGGGGATGATGGGCTTGCCCTCGGCCTTGCGTTTCATGTGGCCGCCGGGACCGCCGCGGGCGATCCTGGCCTTCTCGAGGCACTCCGGGTCGTCACAGACGAATGCGGCGTAGACAAGGTTCTTGCAGGGACGACCGCAGAACTCGCAGGTGTAGTCGTCCAGATTGATTGCCATGGGATTCCGAACCTCCGTGCTGTCTTTAATAGATGGTGGTCGGGGGTCGCCCCCCGCCCATCATGTTCAGACGTCGAGCTCGAACTCCTTCCCTGTCTCGGGGAGGATGACGTTGTAGTCCTCCAGGTCGGGGAGGAACGCCTCGCGGCTCTCGGAGTGCATGATGATCACGTTGTCGGGATCGCAGCCCTTGATGAACTTGACGATCTGGTCGTGGTCGGCGTGTGCGGAGAAGTCGTACTTCTGCAGCTCGCACTGGACCTTCTTGACCTCCCCGTCGATCTTGATGCAGCCATCCTCCATGAGCATGCGCCCGTTGGTGTCCTCGGCCTGGTATCCGACGAGGAGGACGGCGCTCTTGGGGTCGTCCCTGATGTGGTCGAGGTATCCCAGGACGGGGCCTCCGTCCAGCATTCCGCCGGTGGTGACGATGATCTCGCCGTCCTTGGCGTTCTTCCTGGTGGGCCCGCGGACCTCGTTGAACCTGCGCTTGGCGGCCTTCAGGGCCTTGACGTCGGCGATGTACTCGGGGTAGTCGAGGAACAGCCTGAGGACGCTCCTGCCCATGCCGTCGAACCACATGTCGTACCCCAGGTCCTTCAGCAGGAGCATGATCTCCTGGGTCCTGCCCACTGCGAAGCAGGGGATGAGGACCTTACCGCCGCGGTCGATGACCTCCTCGATCTTCGCGATGAAGTCCGCCTCGGTCTGCTTCCTGTCGGGGTGGTTGCGGCCGCCGTAGGTGCCCTCGATGAAGAGGTTGGTGCAGTCCACGGGCTTGGCGCCGCCGACGAGCCTCTGGGCCTCGGTGTGGATGTCGCCGGAGTAGATGGTGGTGCAGTCCTTCTCGAAGGCGAACATGGACGCGCCGGGGATGTGACCGGCGTCGTACATCTTGACGTCGACGTGGTTGATCTGGATCTCGTCCCCGTAGGTCATGGGGACGACGGCCTTCATGGTCCTGTTGATGTCGGACTCGGTGTAGGGCTGGACGTAGTTCTCCGCCTTCGCGATCTTCAGGGTGTCGAACATCATGAGCTCGGCGATCTCCGCGGTGAGCGGGGTGCAGAACAGGTCGCACCTGTTGGCGCCGACCACCTGGGGGACCATCCCGCAGTGGTCGAGGTGCGCGTGCGTCAGGAACGCGTAGTCTATGTGGGGGGCCGGGAGCGGGAACTCCGGCGGCTTGGTGGGGCTCAGGCCGTACTCGACCAGGGCGGTCATGCCGTCCCCTTCCATGGTCATTCCCATGCGGCCGACCATGTCTGCGCCGCCCAGGAACTTGAATTTCATTTTCATTTCGTTTCACTTCCCTTTTCGTATTGCCTCCGAGGAGGACTTTGTGAAAGGAGGACGTTCCTCCCTTGACTGTGATGATGATACAGGGCCTGCCGCCCCATATTATAAAGGCAAGCCAAGTATTCGCGCATCATATATAAAGGGTTAGGGGAAGGAGGCATTCCTAGCGCACTATTTGGATATAGCATCCAATGAAATCATCCCACTGTCTTAGCCAGCAATCGCATTCACAAAAGTTGGATGGATGGATCCTAGGATATGCCAGACTGAAAAATCCAGCCGATATTAAGAAAAGCGTTATATGTGGCACATGAGATACTAACATCATGGAGTCATCATCGAAGAAAGCTTTTGGAGGAATCGGCATCATCGCCGCCCTCCTGTTCATCGTTTCCGGACTCATGGTCGTTGTTGCAGGCAAGCCCTTCGACGACGATGATTGTAAGACGGCGATGTACATATTCGCGGCCGCTGGCGCGCTGGCTATTGTCTACGCCATCGGCCTTGTGCTGGAGAAGAGGAGCATGGTGCTGACCGTCAGCGGGGTTTTCCTCGCTATCGCAGGCCTCATCGCTATATGCATCCCCTTCATCGAAACGAACGGCGTTGCCCCCTTCTGCGCCTTCGGAATCTTCGCGCTTTTCGCCACCGTCAGCAACGTTCTCTCGGACTGGGCCGACCAGGTCAAGGGCGCGATGTACGTCAATTCCCTGCTTGCCGCCGTGATCCTGTTCGCGGTGATCATGACATACGTCAAGGGCGACTACTTCTACGAGGTCCTGGTCCTTGTCGCCATGGGCATATGGCTCGTGATCGCAGCCTACATCGGCGCCTTCATCTCCGTTGCTTCTGGAACCAAGACCCGTGTCGTCGTCGAGGATGCCGTCTCCCAGAAGAAAGCGGACAAGCCCAAGGCGAAGAACAGCAAGGCCACCAAGAAGGCCAAGAAGCCCGAGCAGAAGAAGGAGGAGCCCGCTAAGGCAGAGGAGCCCGCTAAGACGGAACCCGCCAAGGAGGAGCCCAAGCCTACTCCCGAGCCCGAGAAGAAGGAGGAGCCCGCTAAGACGGAACCCGCTAAGGCGGAACCCGCCAAGGAGGAGCCTAAGAAGGAGATGACCAAAGACGAGTCCATGAAGGATTTCATGTCCAAGCTGGTCGCCTCCAAGGATGCTAGCAATGCCAGCAAGAGGGTTGAGGAGAAGCCTGCCGAGGAACCTGCCAAGATCGAGCCCGCTGAAGAGCCCGCAAAGATCGAGCCTGCTGAAGAGCAGCCCAAGCTGGAACCCGCCGAGGAACCTGCCAAGATCGAGCCCGCCGAGGAACCTGCCAAGATCGAGCCCGCTGAAGAGCCCGCGAAGATTGAGCCTGCTGAAGAGCAGCCCAAGCTGGAACCCGCCGAGGAACCTGCCAAGATCGAGCCCGCCGAGGAATCCGTCGCAGCAGCAGCTGTTGCCGCCGGAGCTGTCGCGGCTGCCATCGAAGACGATGATCTGGACGAGGACGACGGGGAGCCCGAGGAGGACATCTACACTGACAACTCGCCCGAGGCGCTCGTCAGGAGGGCCGCCTGGAACAAGGGCCTGAGGTGCAGGAGGGACTACGGTGAATATCATGTGCCAGTAGCTTTCGTCAAGGGCAAGGTCGCGGTCTATGTGACCGACGATCCGGTCCCCGCGGACACCAGGGCCAAGCTCGAGGAAGACGGCTGGACCGTCATCGTCTACAGGGCATCTGACATCACCGACGGCCTGGAGCAGGGAGACGAGATCGCCGCCCAGGTCAAGGCCAACATCCGCGCCGCCAAGGCCGCCAAGAAGAAGAAGGCCAAGAAGCGATCCTTTCCAATCAGGGGGGCCAACCCCCTACTTTTCCCTTATATGGCGCGCACGGTGCGCGCATGTGTTAAATACCGTCAGTCGTTGGGGTAGGCTGAGGCTACAACATGTTCTGTTCATGCGGTTCGATGATGTTTCCCAAGGACGGCAAGTACGTCTGCAACTCCTGCGGTGCCACTCAGGATATCGGCACCGAGAACGTTGTTATCAGGACGAGTTCGAAGAACAAGGAGATGAAGGTCATCTCCGACGAGGCGGAGATCGCGACCCTCCCGAAGACGCGCATCCTGTGCCCCGAGTGCGGGCACACAGAGGCGACCTTCACCATAAGGCAGACCCGCGCCGCAGATGAGCCTGAGACGAGGATCTACCGTTGCACCAAGTGCAACCACACCTGGAGAGAGTACCGAGGTGGGACCATGTTCGTAGCAGAGTTGAAATCCGACACCCTGAAGGGGCTGGTCAACATCATTTCCACCCTCATCGACGAGGTCAAGTTCACCGTCACCGCAGAGGGCATGACCCTGAAGGCGGTCGACGCCGCGCACGTCGCGATGATAGAGATGAACATCGGGAAGGGTGCATTCGAATCGTACTCCGCCTCCGACTGCGAGATGGGCCTCGACCTGGACAAGGTCAAGGGCGTCCTCAAGCTCGCCGGTTCCGGGGACATAATCCGCATGGAGCAGGACGAGAGCGCCGGCAGGCTCGTATTCAAGGTCGGCAACATCACCAGGCGCATGAACCTCGTGGACACATCTAGCCTCAGCGATCCCAAGGTTCCGCACCTCGAGCTCAGCTCCAACATCTCCGTCGCTGTCGACGAGCTCCAGAAGGGCATCCGCGCCGCGGAGAGCATCTCGGACCACATCACGCTCACGGCGACCCCGGAGTACTTCGACCTCTCCTGCGAGGGCGACACGGACTCCTCCAGCCTCAGGCTCGACAAATCCGCCGTCAAGGAGCTGGACGTGTCCGGCCAGGCGACCAGCATGTTCCCGCTCGACTACTTCTCCAACATCATTAAGGCGATCCCAGGCGGGACCGTCGTGAAGATCGGCCTGGACAACGATTACCCCGTCAAGCTCATGTTCGGCCTGGCGGACGACAACGCGAAGGTGGAGTACCTCCTCGCGCCGAGGATCGAGAACGAGTGATCCTCATGGCCGGGGAGCTTTCCACAGCGGAACTCGAGAACATAGCGAACAAGCTCAGGCTCCACGTCGTGGAGATGACGTACGAGGCGGGGTCCGGTCATCCGGGCGGCTCCCTGTCCGCGGCCGACCTCATGGCCGCGCTGTACTTCCGCGTCATGAGGCACGACCCGTCCAACCCCCAGTGGGAGGACAGGGACAGGTTCGTGCTGTCCAAGGGCCACGTGGCCCCCGTGCTGTACGCCGCGCTGGCGGAGGCCGGGTACTTCCCCGTCGAGGACCTGCTGTCCTTGAGGAAGATGGGATCCCCGCTGCAGGGGCACCCGGTCCGCGGGAAGGTCCCCGGTGTGGAGATGTCCACCGGCTCCCTGGGCCAGGGCCTCAGCATGGCATGCGGCATAGCCCTCGCCGGCAAGATGGACGGCAAGGGCTACATGACCTACTGCCTCCTCGGCGACGGCGAGCTGCAGAGCGGCCAGAACTGGGAGGCCGCGATGTTCGCCCGCCAGATGGGCCTCAGCAGGCTCGTCGCCATCGTGGACCGTAACCACCTCCAGATCTCCGGGAACACCGAGTCCGTGGTCGGGCTGGAGCCCCTCCCCGAGAAGTGGAAGTCGTTCGGATGGAATGTCATAATAATCAAAGGCCACAGCATGCGCCAGATAATCGAGGCCCTCGACAGGGCCCAGGGATCCTCGCGCCCCACGGCCATCATCATGGACACCGTCAAGGGCAAGGGCGTCTCCTTCATGGAGAACAACGCCGGCTTCCACGGGAGGGCCTGCAACGCCGAGGAGTACGCCAAGGCGGTATCCGAGCTCAAGGAGGTAATACAGTGACCGGACAGAAGCTCGCGCAGCGCAACTACTACGGGAAGGCCCTGGCCGACCTGGCGAAGGAGCGCCCGGACATCGTCGTCCTGGACGCGGACCTGGCCGGCTCCACCAAGACCTCCGAATTCCAGAAGGTATGCCCCGAGAGGTTCGTCGAGATCGGGATCGCGGAGCAGAACATGATCGGCGTCGCCTCCGGCCTCGCCGCATCCGGAAAGACCGTGTTCGCATCCACCTTCGGCGTCTTCGCCTCCGGAAGGTGCTGGGAGCAGATCAGGCTCGCCGTGGCCTATCCCAAGATGAACGTGAAGGTCGTCGCCACCCACTGCGGGATCAGCGTGGGCGAGGACGGCGCATCGCACCAGGCCCTGGAGGACATGGCCATCATGCGCGCGCTGCCCAACATGACGGTCATCTCCCCCGCGGACGCCTACGAGGCGTACGCCGCCACCAAGGCCATCGCCGACTACCCCGGCCCCGTCTACATGAGGATGGGCCGCTCCGAGTTCCCCACCATCACGGAGGAGGGGGATGAGTTCGTCATCGGCAAGGCGAAGGTCCTCAAGGAGGGCT
This sequence comes from Thermoplasmata archaeon, assembly GCA_015063135.1. GTDB lineage: Archaea > Thermoplasmatota > Thermoplasmata > Methanomassiliicoccales > Methanomethylophilaceae > Methanoprimaticola. Next base: position 29,885 of record SUTA01000012.1, on the reverse strand, counting down.
CCGACGTCACCCTGTGCGGTTGCGGCCAGATGGTCTGCTACTGCATGGATGCCGCCGAGCAGCTCGAGGCCGAGGGCATCTCCGCCGAGGTCATAAACGTATCAACGATCAAGCCCCTGGATGCGGACACCATCCTCGCATCCGTGTCCAAGACGGGCTGCTGCGTCTCCGCCGAGGAGCACAGCATCATAGGCGGTCTCGGATCCGCCATCGCCGAAGCGCTCTGCTCCGGCCTCTGCGCTCCCCTGGAGCGCGTCGGCACCAAGGACACCTTCGGGGAGTCCGGCAAACCCGCCGACCTCATGGCCAAGTACGGCCTGACCGCGTCCGACATCGCCGACGCGGCGAGGAAAAGCATCTAAGGAAGGGCTGAACATGAAGATATTCATAGACACTGCGAATCTGGACATGATCAAGGAGATCAACAGCTGGGGCATCCTGGACGGGGTGACCACCAACCCCTCGCTCATCGCGAAGGAGGGCGTCGACGTCAGGACCCGCGTCCAGCAGATCGCCGAGGTCGTGGACGGACCCATCTCCGCCGAGGCCATGTCCATGACCGCCGACGAGATGGTCAAGGAGGGCCGCGAGCTCGCCGCCATCCACCCCAACATCAACGTCAAGCTGCCCATGTGCGTCGAGACGCTGAAAGCCACCAAGATCCTGTCCTCCGAGGGCATTAAGGTCAACGTGACCCTGATCTTCTCCCCGCTGCAGGCCCTGCTGGCAGCCAAGGCCGGGGCCGCCTTCGTATCCCCGTTCATCGGCCGCCTGGACGACATCGGCCAGTTTGGCACGTCCCTGGTCGACCAGATCATGGCGATCTTCGAGAACTACCAGATCGAGACAGAGGTCATCGCCGCATCCATCCGCGGGCCCTCCCACGTCCTGGACGCCGCGCTCTCCGGCTGCGACATCGCGACCATCCCCTATGACACGCTCAAGCTGATGGTCAAGCACCCGAAGACCGACGAGGGCATCGCGAAGTTCATCGCGGATTACGAGAAGTCCAAGAAGCAGCGAACATGCTGGACGTAGCGATCGTGGGCGGGGGGCCCGCTGGCAGCATGGCAGCCAGGGCCCTCGCGCGCTCCCATGACGTCCTGGTCATCGAGGAGCACCCCGTCTCCGGGGTGCCCATGCAGTGCGCCGGCCTCCTCACCGAGAGGACCATCTCGATGTCCGGCGTCAGTCCCGACATCTATGCCAGGCTCACCCGTGCCAAGGTCCTCTTCCCGGACGGTTCGGAGATCCTGCTGGAGCCGGACAACACGTTCGCCTGCGTGGTGGACCGCACCGACCTGGACAGGAGGATGGCCGAGGCGGCCATGGACGCCGGCGCCGAGTTCAGGTACAGGACCGCATACAAGTCACATACTTTCAGCGGATGCAACGTCATCGACACCACCGGAGGGGAGGTCAGGAGCCGCGCCATCGTGGGCGCGGACGGCCACAGCTCCAAGGTGGCCGCATCCCTCGGGGGCAACCTCCCGAGGGAGTACATCAGGGGCATAGAGGCGGACGTCGCCGGCACTTGGGAGAGTCCGGACACCCTGACCATCCGCATGGGGCTGGAGACCGCCCCCGGTTTCTTCTCCTGGGAGATGCCCTGCGGGGATTTCACGCGCGTGGGGCTCTGCACGTCCTGGGAGTACGGTCCGCCCTACCAGTATCTGATGAGGCTGATAGACAGGGTCTCCCCCGGCGCCCGCATCCTGGCCAAGTACAGCGGGAAGATCCCCTTGGGAGGCCGCAGGGCCATGAGCGGCGACGGATGCATCCTCACAGGGGATGCGGCCGGGCTGGTCAAGCCGGTATCAGGCGGCGGGCTGTATCCAACATTCAAGACAGGGCCGATCCTGGAGAGCGTCCTCTCCGAGGCCCTGGAGGCCGATGACCTCTCAGCCAGGAGGCTGTCCCGCTACGATAGGGAGTGCATGAAGGCCGTGGGGAGGGAGCTCCGCCACGGGTACAGCCTCAGGAAGAGGCTGGTGCGCATGTCCGACGAGGACATCTGCTACGCGGCGCAGCTGTCCAGGCGCGAGAGCATATCCTGCCACCTCAAGGGCATAGACCTGGACTCCCCGTCGGGGGTCATCAAGGAGATCCTCAAGGACCCTAGGAACATCCCTCCCATACTCAAGATGGCCGTGAGGTTCAGGCCATGAAGAGGGTGACGTTCGCCGTCATCCCCTCGGACGTGGCCGGCCCCGTCATCAGGGGCCTCATGGACCGCGGCATGGTGGACATCCACGCCAAGATCGGCAGGGACGGAGGGGACAGATTGGTCCCCATCCTGCCGGAGCACCTGGAGGAGGTCCGCGGGATGGGGTACGCGATGCGCGAGGGCGAGGCCCATACACTTGACCGCAGGCCGCCCCAGGAGAGGATCGCCGTCGAGCTGTCGGACCTCCCGTGCAGGATCCCCGAGCGCTGGGAGTTCGTAGGGGACGTCGTCATAGTGCGCCTGGACGAGGGGTCATGGCCGTACCGCGCCCGCATAGGCGAGGCAGTAGCCCGGGTCCTGGGAGCCAAGTCCGTGTGCGCCGACACAGCCGGCGTGGTCGGGGAGTTCAGGCGCCCCACCATGGAGGTCATCTACGGGACCGATACCGAGTCGGTCCGCCTGGAGAACGGGATCCGCTACGGCTTCGACGTCACCAAGGTGATGTTCGCATCCGGCAACAACGCCGAGCGCATGCGCATGAGGGAGCTGGACTGCACGGGGGAGACGGTCGTCGACATGTTCGCAGGCATAGGCTACTTCACCCTGCCCCTGGCCAAGTTCTCCGGCGCCAGGAGGGTGTTCGCATGCGAGAAGAACCCCGATTCCTACAGGTTCCTGGTGCGGAACATCAGGGACAACGGGGTGGAGGATGTGGTGATCCCGATACTGGGCGACAACCGCGACATCGCCGGGAAGTGCTTCGCAGACCGTATCCTGATGGGATACGTCCAGACCACGGCGGATTTCCTGCCTGCCGCGCTTCGCATGATTCGCCCCGGCGGGATGATTCACTACCATGACACGTTCTACGTGAACGAGTACATGGACCGCATAAGGTCGATCTTCGACTCCGCCGGCTGCGACTACGAGATAGTCTCGGTGAGGGAGGTGAAGTCCTTCGCCCCCTCGGTGTCCCATTACGTGGCCGATATCAGGATCGGACCTTCTCGCCCGAGCTCGAGGCAGTGAGCAGGGTGTTCATCGCATCCCTGTACTTCTCGCCCTCTGCCGCGATCAGCGTCTTCACGAACGGCGCGAGGTAACCTGCGAAGTCCTTCTCGTCGGGGCTCAGCTTCACCTGGAAGCCGGAGCCCGTGGCGATGGTGAACGCGCCGATGACCGAGCGCATCTTGCTGTCCCTTATGGATGTGGTCTGCAGGGTGGTGTCCAGCATCGGGACGCCTCCGGCCTTGTAGGCCTTGGCGAGCTTGTCGGCCAGGGATGTGATCTGGCCCGGCCTCTGGAACTCCGGCAGGGATGCCACGACATCGGCGGAGATGAAGATGCTGTACGCCTCGGCGAGGGTGTCGTGGGGCTGGTTCCTGGACCTGTCGCCCATCTTGGAGACGGTGGCGGCATCGGTGTGGGCCTCGATCAGCCCGGCCCAGTCGGCTTCCCAGAGGACGGTGAGCGCTTCGTTGACCCTGTTGGTCTTGATGACGACGGCGCGGTTGTTCTCCGAGAGGAACTTCTTCAGCGTGGCGATCTCCCCCTCGTCCCCGGTGAGGGCCCCGATGAACCCGTCCAGGTTGGAGCCGTAGTTGGAGGTCCCGATGATGTACGTGGCGGTCTCGCCGCCCTTCAGGTCGCCCAGCTTGCTGCGCTTGACGGAGGACAGGAGGGAAGTGTCCTTCAGCTCCCCGGCCATGTACTTCTTGAGGGTGTCGCCCTCGATCCTCATGACGTCCTTCTCGCCCTCGGCGTGGTACTTGTGCCTTACCCTGACCTCGATGTCGTCCATCGGGTCGACCGCGGCGAGCCTGGAGATGATGTACTGTATGGTGGAGACGTCCTTGGCGCAGCCGTCGCATATCTTGATGCACTGGCCCAGGGACTTGATCTCGATCTCGAGGACTGCGGACGTCTGGTGGCCGCACTCGAGCCCGTCGTCGGGGAACTCGTAGGGGGACTCCCAGAATGCGTCGTAGAGGTAGTCCTCGGGCATGTTGGGCTTGTCGGAGCAGACGACGTTCTCCCCGAAGGAGTACAGGTGGAGCTTGTTCTTCTTGATGACCTGGTTGTACAGGAGGATCCTGATCTTGGGGTCGGTGAAGTACTGGCAGCCGATCAGCTTGTCCGCGCCGACGGTGCCCCTGACGGCGTAGGAGACCTTCTCCCCTCCCAGGTTGGCGGTACCCAGCATCGGGACGGAGCCCGCTGCGGCCAGGGATATGGTGCCGGCGTAGGCGCGGTAGATGTCGTCCCCGCCGAACTTGGATGCCTCCTTGATGAGCGCATCCGGGTTGTTCCTGATCCTCTGCAGGGAGTCGATGCTCTTGAACGTCTTGTCGAAGACGCACTTCCTGCAGTTGCCAGCGCACTGCGGCCTGAGCAGCCCGGGATTGTCGGCGAGGGTTCTGGACGTCTCGAGGAGCTCGTCCTCCTTCCTCTTCGAGGAGTGCTTAACCCCTCTCATCCTCAGGCGTTTCTTCGGTGCCATGCCACGACCAATGGCTCGCGACTAAAAAAACGTATGGACGCGACCGTCATATGCGGTGTCGGCGCATCCAACCGCTCGTTCGGATGCCGCGCGCTTCAGCTCTGCGACCGCGCTCCTGGTCTCGTTGGTCTTGGGGGTGCCCTCGGACTCGAAGAACCAAAGCCAGGCGGACCTGGTCGCGGGCGGCATGTCGGGTATGCGCGGGACGAGGGTGCTGGCCAGCGTGGATGCCGCGGACGCGTCCCTGGACGCCGCCCCGACCTCCCATTCCCCCAGCTTCGCCACGAGGGACACGACGGTGTCGCAGTACGCCTGGCAGAGCTCGGCCGAGCTGGAGCTCAGGTCGAGGTACCTGTCGACGAGCCCCTCGTATCCCGAGGTGGCCTCCGCCACCGTGGAGCTGGAGCGTATGATGCCCTCGGCCCTCTTGGAGTACAGCCTGCTGAGCTCCATCATCAGCCCCTCGTTGCGGATGGCCCCCATGGCGGAGTTGAGCGACTGGATGTCATCGCATTCGGACATGCTGCGGGTCATCAGGTCGATGGTGATGGAGCGGACGGCGAAGCTCAGCTCCTCGTCTATGGGGGCGGTGAACCCGTTGCGCCTCTCGTCCCTGAGCTGCCTGACGTCGGTGTAGGCGCTCAGGAATCCCTCGGCCCTGTCTACGAATATCCTCTTGAACTCGGGGTCGTTGATGATCTCCGTCTGGTCGTTCATCCTGAGGTCGTCGAACACCGCCACGAGGCCCCTGTAGTCGGGCGCCGATGCCACGGCATCGGATGCAATCCTCCTCGCGGTCCCGCGCACCTCGTTCCTCATCCAGTTCCTGAATTCCGGGGTGATCTCCAGAACGTCGGACATGTCGAAGGCCTCGTTCACCCTTGACAGCTCCGATACGTCGGTGGCTCCATCGAGCTTGGACTTGGCGATGTCGGAGACCTTCTCCAGCGCGATCTCGTTGACTTTCTTTCTGAACTCCTCGGACAGGAGGGTGGCGGGGACGTCCTGGTCCTGGGGCGCGGTGTAGCGCCGTATGGCCGACCTCAGCTGCTCCGGCCTCTCGGCTTCGGCGATATCGTCCGTCATGACGCGGGCGAACGTGTCCATCGACCCGGACACGATGCATGCCCCGAAGGGGGCCTCGGAGACCGGGAACATGGATTCGAGGCTGGCCAGGCGCTCCTTCAGCGAATCGTAGTCCCCGCATTCTGAGACGTAGCTCCCGAGCTCCTGCGACAGGAGGTCGGGGTCGGTCGCGAGGGCGCTCCTGACGAGCTCGGAGGAGGCCATGTCGCCGGCCTCCTTCACCTTACCCTGCCTGAGGTCGTAGGACAGCTCCCTGAAGCAGCATCCCGCGAGGACCTCGCGGTGGGATTCGGATGTGAGATGGGACATGACTTCCGAGAGTTCGCCGAGCTTGCCGCGGTCCAGCAGGAACGATACGATTATCTCCAGGTCCTCGCCGCTGACGCCGTTCGCGTCCGGGCTGTTGAAGACCCTCACGGCCTGGCGTGCGATGGAGTCAGCCTGGGAATCGTTGCGCTTGCGGTCGGACTCCTTCTTCTGGCCGCCGAACCTCGGGGCCTTCCTCGGCTGGCCGTCCGATGCGCGGAGGCCGGTGGATCCGTGATCGCTCATCGCCGTCGCCTCCGCTGCCGCCCTTCCTGTTCAGGCGCACGAGGGGTTTCCTGGGCGCGGACGATCTCCCCGATCCGGCTGAGCCCCTCCTTGAGACGTCGTACCTCGGCGGCTCGTTGTTGGCGGCGCAGATGTTGTTCACCAGCGTCTTCACGGCGTCGTCGAAGCTTCCGTTGGCCCTGGTGGGCTCGATGTCGACGTCCAGCAGGCCGGGCTTCCTGTAGATGGCGAGCGATATGCCGTTGGAGACGGTCATGACCACCGCGAGGATCATCATCCACACGGAGCAGTTGTTGTAGTCGATCCTGTGCTGCATGCCGACGAGGGTCTGGTCGACGATCAGGGCCATGATGCAGAAGAGCAGGAGCGTCAGCCACTGGTTGGCCACCAGGTACCTGATGGTGTCGGGGTCGTCGATGGTGCTCCTGAGGCTGAGGTAGATGATGAGCACGGTGACCCCGATGGCCGATGAGAGCATCGAGGCTCATATGAGGGTACGGCCGTAGCCGCTGAAGCAGATGAAGGAGACCCCCATGATCGCCACCGCGATGATGGAGAACATGATGTTCCTGTAGAGATCGTTCGCCAGCACCTTCTCGAACATCATCTCCTCATCACCACCATCACAATGGCGAGCACGACGGCGGCGATGATGCCCAGGGCGATAGTGATGTTGCGCGGGGTGTAGTCGGCGTAGTCCATGTTGTCCTCGACCAGTATCGAGACGGTGAAGTCCCCGAGGTGCTTTTCGGAGGCCGGGATGTATTCGATCTTGTTCCCCTTGCCATCGATGCATTCGATGAACGTGAGCTCGAGGTGGTTGATCTGATCGGACGGCTTCGTGGGCAGGTACATGATGCTGCCGTAGGTGTAGGTGTGGAACTCGGGCTTGAACCTGACGGGGACCTTGCCCACGTCGAGGGCGTCGGCCATGTACGTGACCTTGTATGTGTTGCCATCAGCGGCGCCGTTGATGGTGACATCGGTGGTTATGTTCGGGATCGTGACGGTGCCGATGATGTTGTTGCCTTCCCTGGAGTAGGAGTAGGAGTACACCGATCCGCCCTTCACGTCGATCCCGGAGGGCTTGGCAGGTGCGTGGTACCCGGTGGTGCCCTCTATCGTGATCACGACCTCGGTGTTGTACTCGCAGGTGCCTTTGGTCTTGAAGGTCAGGTTGTAAAGCGATCCGGCGGTGACCTTGTAGACATGCAGCGTGTAGTTCAGCTGGACGCCCGCGGCCTCGTTGGGCAGGAGGTACTTCGCGGGGACCGTGAATTCGATGGAGCCGTCGTCTTTCGTGGTGACGTTCACAGGCTCCGCGTTGTTGCCCTTGGTGAGCTTGGCGGTCTTGATGTCGTGTCCGGTGTACGTCACCTTCTCGCTCTCGAGCGTGATCTTGCAATCGGCTCCGGGGGCCACCTTCATCTGCGAGACGGCGGGCGGGCCCGATATGTTCGAGGTGAAGTTGAGGATCGATGCCTTGAGGCAGGTGCAGTTGATCTTCACGACCTGCCCCTCCGAGGCTGCGGTGACCTTGATCTTGACGGTAGCGGTGCTCCTGTCCTCGCTGGGTGTGTAGCTGTTGCCCACGATGGTCGCGCCCGTCGCTGTGGTCCCCTCGGTATCGATGGAGATGGGATCCTGCGCGTTCGCAAGCGGGACGAAGCAGTTCTTGTTGGCCTTGATCGTGACAGTGTGCTCCTCGGCCTTGCTCGGAGCGTCGGCCTCCAGGGTGCAGTCGGTCAGCGCGCTGCCGGCCACGTTCCATTTCCCGGCCGTGCTGGCATCGCTCTCCTCATCGGTCAATGCGATCGAGCATCCCGCGATCGCTATCGCGAGTATCGCCGCGGCGGCGATCAGCCGCAATGCCCTGTGGTCCTTGGAGCCGTATCTGTGAGCGCTCAAAGCTACCGCCTCGAATGGGCTCCAATTAAGTTGGTCCTATTTAGGCGCGCGCACGCATCGCTCGATGGGAATGGCCTCCACGAGCTCCCTGTCCACCAGCCCGGCGATCCACCAGAACGGCTTGGCCGCGGAGGAGCATTCCTCTCCTGCGGAGCACACCGAGAAGTAGCTCACGGTGGTGAACAGCGACTCCAGGACCCTGACGAATGCCTCCTGGCCGTTGTCCTGGAGGTACTGCCTCACGTCGCCGTCCTTGATCTTGGAGACGTCCGAATGCGTTGCGACCACGGCGAACGGGACCTTGGAGACGTGGGAGGGGCTCACCTGGTTGATCTGGGTGAACATGTAGTGGAATGACTCGAACACCTCCATGGGGGTCTGGCCGCGGCCCTTCGCCAGCATGACGGGGTCGAAGGCGAACACTATGCCGTCGGAGTAGGTGAAGTACTCCTCGAACAGGGACTTCCCCTGCTTGGCCTCGAACTCGTGGCCGGAGATGTCGTTGACGAGGATCTCCCTGTCGCTGAGGGTCCTCGACCTGATGAACATGCACTCGGAGTCGAGCTCGCCGGAGGAGGTCGGGGGAGCGTAGTCCTTGGCATCGGTCATGCTCCTGGAGATCCCGTGGGTGGAGGCGTCGACGCTGATGTCCCTGGCCCTGCCGGAGGCGGTGACGGTCTTCACCATCGCCAGCATCATGGTGGTCTTGCCGGACCCGCAGGCGCCGACCATGGCAACCGCGATGGGCTTGGCCTCCCTGGTCTCGATGTCCGCGTTGCAGTGGGGGCAGACGGTGTGGAGATTGGCCCTCTTGCCGCTCTGGCAGGGGATCTCGTGGCCCTTGTTGCAGGTGTGGTACTTGTATCCGTAGATGTTCGGGACGGGGTAGTCCAGGACCAGCCCGCACTTCTGGCATTTCACGTTGGGCCTGCGGAAGTTCCTCTTGCAGACGGGGCAGACCGCATACTGGGTGGACTTCCCGTACTCCCTCTTCTCGAGCTTGGCCGCCCTGCTGATCTTCATGGACACGACGGCCTTCACGATCAGGAACGGGATGACTATAAGCGCGGTCATCAGCAGTGACCACCACGCGTAGAGCGGGAGCAGGATTATGGGGATTATGACCAGCGGCTTCTTGATGTACCACATGCCGGTCAGGAAGCCCCAGGGCGTCAGCACGGCGCGGGCGAAGGCCTCGGGCCTGTGGGTCCAGAGGTACTCTGCGGGGTTGGTCCTGCCCTTGATGTCGAACGTCGGCTTGACCGCGAAGCCGATGACGGACATCGCGAAACCGGCCGCGGCGATGGCGAGGACGATGAACTTCCTCGAGTCGCCCTCTATGTGGATCAGGTCGTCGAGGATGTAGTCCACGAACCTGTCGTAGTAGCCCAAGGCGATGCCCGAGAGCTCGCCCAGCCTGTAGTCAAGATCGAACGCTCCGTCCTTGAGGTGCGGCATGAACATCACGATGGTGATGTCCCCTGTGTTCCAAATCTCGATGGCCGTCAGCACGAAGGAGCCTATCGAGTAGACGAGTGCTATCCCTAAGACGATCCCGACGATCGCCTTGTTCATCCCATTCATTGCTAAGGAGTAGCCTGACGCGGGTAAAAAGCATTTCTACGGGCGCGCGGACGCGCGAGTGCTTCGCCCTTTCCTGGCCCTGTACTCCAGGCACTTCTCGAGGAACATCCTGGGGAAGTCCGGGTTGGAGTAGTAGTAGAGGTGGGGGAACCCGACCAGCATGGTGCCGGTGTCGTGCATGCACTGGTACATCCTGCCGCCGCTCTTCAGGGCGATCCAGTCCTCCCCGCAGTCGGCGCTGTCCCAATAGTGGAACTCGTGACCCTTGACCTCGGTTCCGACGGGCACCATGCCGCCCTCCTTGGCGGGGGTGAAAACAGCGTAGCCGAAGCGGTTCAGCTTCCCCTTGTTCGTGACGGTGCTGGCGATGACGCTGCATCCGCGGTGCATGTTGCCCTCGGGGTCCTCGATCCAGTCGTGGAGGTACATGAACCCGCCGCACTCGGCGATGCAGGGCATGCCGCCGTCCACCGCTTCGAAGATGTCGTCCAGCATGGAGACGTTGGACTCCAGCTCCGCTCCGTGGAGCTCGGGGTACCCCCCTGAGAGGATGATGCCGTCGACGTCCGGGAGGTGCTCGTCCGACATGGGCGAGAAGTACACGATCTCCGCGCCGCAGCGCTCCAGGATCTCAATGTTGTCCTCGTAGGTGAAGCAGAAGGTATCGTCCCTGGCGAACCCGATCCTGACCTTCCCGTCGATGGGCTTCACCTCGGGCGCTCTGTACTCGAGGTCGGGCGCGGTCCCCGCCAGCTCGATGAGGGCATCCAGGTCGATGCCCTGCTCTATGACCCCCGCCAGCTCGTTGAGCTTCTCCTTCAGGGCCTCTATCTCGCCGGGGAGGACCAGGCCGAGGTGCCTGCTCTCGAGGACCAGGTGGGTGACCTTGGGGACGAAGCCCAGCGGGACGATGCCCATGGCCTCGACCTCGGGCTTCAGCTGCTCGAAGACCCTCTGCGACATCTGGTTGAAGATCACTCCTTTGATGTTGTTCTCGGAGAACTCGAGGAAGCCCTTCAGGGTGGCGAGCGAGGATATGCTGGCGCCCTTGGCGTTGACCAGCAGGATGACCGGGGCGTCGAGCCTCAGGGACACGTCGCACGAGGAGGCCTCGGTGGACGTGACGGAGTTGCCGTCGTAGAATCCCATGACGCCCTCGATGACGGAGATGTCGTTGGGCTCGGCGGTCCTGGCGAACAGGTAGCGGAGGGTGTCGGTGTCCACGAAGAATGGATCGAGGTTCTTCGATCTCGTGCCGATGACCCTGCTGTGGAACATGGGGTCGATGTAATCCGGGCCGCACTTGAATGAGGCGACCTTCAGGCCGCGGTTGACCAGCGCCTGCAGGATCCCGCAGGTCACCAGCGTCTTCCCGGATCCGCTGGCCGGTGCGGCTATGAGTATGCGCGGGTGGGTCATCTGCCCCTCACCACCGCTATGTAGACGGGGTTCTGGGCGGTCATCAGGTGGTACCTGCCCAGCTTCCTTGCCCTGGACACGTTGATGCAAGTGACATCCTCCTCCGCCAGGCCGAGGTCCCCGACGACGTCCATGGTCTCGGCCATGGTCTCGATGGTGACGGAGTTGATGACGATCCTGATGTCGGGGTTCTTGGACAGGAGGCACTGGACGATCTCCTTGAGGTTCCCGGAGGAGCCTCCGATGAAGGCGTGGGTCGGTGCCGGGAGGTCCCGCATGGCCTCGGGGGCAAGGCCCCTGATCACCTGGATGTTGGGGGCCTTGAACTTCTTCTTGTTCACCTCTATGAGGTCCGCCGCGGCGTCCTCCTTCTCCACGGAGTACACCATGCCGTTGTAGGCCACCAGGGCCATCTCGATGGAGACCGACCCGGTCCCTGCTCCGATGTCGTAGACCACGGAGTCGTCGGACAGCTTCAGCTTGGCCACGGACAGCGCCCTGACCTCGCTCTTGGTCATGGGGGCGTCGCCCCTGACGAACTCCTCGTCGGGGATGCCTATGGGGTTGGAGGTGTCGGGGTGCGGGTTCTCTATCATGGCGACGCACAGGTCCCCGAACTCCTTCCCCAGGAGCTCCGCGGGCTTCCCGGAGGTGAGCCTCTCGGTGGGCAGGCCGAAGTCCTGGCCCACGGTGATGGTGACATCCATCCCGTAGTCGGCGAACTGCCTGCACATCGCATACACGGTATCCTGCGCGGACAGGAGGGTGAACACCTTGGAGTGGCATCTTGAGATGCCGACGAGGTTCGCGTCCCTGCCGTGGGCGCTGGTGAGGTACGCGTCCTGCCAGGAGGTCCCCATCATGGCGCTTAGGTACACGAGCGAGGAGATCCCGGGCTCCACCGCGACCTCGTAATCCCCGCCCTTCAGAGCCTCCAGGAGTTTCTTGGCGCCGCTGTAGAATCCCACGTCGCCGGACATGAGGACCGATACGCTGGAGAACCCGGGGTTGGAATCCAGGTGCTCCACGATCTCCTTGGAGCGGTACTCCTCGAGGGTCTCCGCCGTGCCGGTGTCGACCGAGTCCAGCATGCGCCTGGCGCCGATCACCAGGTCGGATGCGGCTATGGCCTTGGCCGCCCTCACGGTCAGTCCGTCGCCTCCGGTCCCGATGCCGATAACTGTCACTTTCCTTGCCATGATATCATCTCTTGATCGTGATCCCGAGCCTCTCGCCCAGCAGGTCCACGGTGTCGTCGAACGTGAGGCCCGAGTCATCGGGCCTCCTCACCAATATCATCTTGGTGCCGGTCCTCCTGGCGGCGTTGAGCTTGTCCTCGAATCCGCCGACGGTGCCCGAGTCCTTCGTGACCATGTATTTGGCTCCAATCTGAACCAGGAGTGCGTGGTTGGCCTCCTCGCTGAAGGGGCCCTGGGCGCAGACCAGGTTCTTCCCCTCGAACCCCGCGTCCAGGCACTTCAGCATGGACGGCCTGGTCGATAGGACCCTCGCTGTGACCCTGTCCCTGTAATCCGGTATCCTGGTGTACTCCAGGATCTCGTTGGAACCGGTGGCCGCCAGTATGGGCCCCTCGGTCCCGATGAGGTAGTCCACCGCGTCCTTGACGGATGCCACCTCGATGACGTCGGAGCTGCCGTCGAACGACGCGCTCCTGCTCAGCCTGATGTACTCCGCCCCGGATGCCTCGCATCCCTCGCGGATGTGCTCCGATATCCTCGTGGCGTAGGGATGCGTCGCATCCACCACGAGGGCGTATCCGTTCTCCCTGATGATGCGGGCGATGCCCTCGGCGCCTCCGCAGCTCCCAACCTTGACGTCTATGTTCGCGTCGGGCTCCATGACCTCGGCGCCGTACTCGGTGGCGACCCTGACGTGGACCTCCACGCCGTTGGACGCCAATAGTTGCGCCAGCTCCCTGCCCTCGGTGGTCCCCGAGAAGATGAACACCGCCGTCATAGGAACCTCGGGCGCAGCTCGCGCTTCGCTATCGCGATCGTCATGCCGTCCTCGGCGGTCTTCCTGCGGATTATCTCTGCGTCCATCGATGCAACGGAGGACCTCTCGCACACGCAGTCCACCGATGTGACGCTCTGCACGAACCCGGACCTGGAGAACTCGCCGGGGATGGAATTCAATTCGTCGGATGTGAAGAACCTCACGGGCGCCCTCATCTCCTTCGCGAGGGACAGTATCGCCTTCTCGTCCTTCTTGAGGTCGATGCTGGCGATGCGGCAGACCCTCTCCGGGGCGATGCCGTCCTCATCCAGTATCCTGCGGACGAAGGCGCTCAGCTTCTCCGGGTCGGTATCCCTCTTGCACCCGATCCCCAATGACACGTCCATGGGCACCAGCCTCATGGTGGTGCCGAACGGCCTCTTGGACACGTCCGCGGAGATGGACACCCCGAACTTGCCTTCCGATGCCTCGGTCAGGCCGTCCGGCAGCCTCCCTTCGACGGGGATGTCGGTGGTGAACCCGACGAACCTCCCGTCGAGCACCCTCGCCGCCACGTCCTTCGCGATCTTCAGGCCCATTATCCTCAGGCCGTTGACTGTGGCGAACGTGTCCACGGAGAACTTCCCGTTGAGGTCCGTGGCCGTTGTGATGATGGGCTCGGCGCCCATCCTCTCCGCTATCCTGGCGGTGAGCTCGTTGGCCCCGCCGATGTGCCCCGACAGCAGGGCGATGGCCCACTTGCCGTGCTCGTCCATGCAGACCACGGCGGGGTCGGTGTCCTTCGATTTGACGAAGGGGGCGATGTACCTGACGGCGATCCCTATCGCGCCGATGTACACCAGGGCGTCGCACTCGTTCCAGCGGTCCCCGGTCCATCTCTTGGTGGGGCCCTCTATGGCCTCCACGCCGAGGTTGTCCGAGGTCGTCTTGCTGTAGATGCGGATGTCCTCCTCGGGGAGAGCCTCCCTGAGCCTCATGGCGGTCCTGCACCCGTTGGTGGAGAACGCCACCGCGTCTATCCTCATGCGCCCTCCTCCAGCTCCTCGATCATCCGGTCGGCCAGCGAGGTCTTGGCCAGCAATCCGTACACGGACGAGAACACCACGGCCGCGGTGCGGATGGCCCCGCCGGTACGGTGGTTCATGTAGAACTCTATCCTCTCCGCCATGCGCTCGCAAGTCGGCTCTATCAGGTCGAACTCGTTCAGCACGTCCAGGGCGTCATCCGTGGATATGCAGTCCATGATCCTCTGTATGGTGCAGATGTCCGCGCCCACCATCGCCGCGTTGGCCGCGATGATCTCCATCCTGGAGTCGGCGTTCCTGGAGTGGGTGTTCATGATCCCGCCGGCGACCTTCACGATCTTGCCGAGGTTCGAGACAAGCAGGACGTCGACCTTGAGCTCGCATGCGTAGTCGAGCATCTCCCCGACGAAGTTGCTGCATTTGACGGCGGATTCGGCATCGAGGCCGGGCATGTTGTCGGAGAAGTCCTTCCCGTAGTTGCCCGGCACGACCAGCAGCAGCCTGTGGCCCTCCGCGGCCCTCATGTTCATCTCCGCCTTGATGGTGTTGACCAGGGCCGTCTCGCTCATGGGCTCGACGATGCCGCTGGTCCCCAGCACGGATATTCCGCCCATTATTCCCAGGCGGGGGTTGAACGTCTTCTTGGCGAGCTCCTCGCCCTCAGGGATGGTGATGAGCACCGAGAATCCCCCGCCGTATCCCGTCGCCGATGCGACGTCCGAGAGCGCCTCGCGTATCATGGAGCGGGGGACCCTGTTGATGGCGGCGTTGCCCACGGGCTGGTCCAGGCCCTTCCTGGTGACCCTCCCGACGCCCTGCCCCCCGTCGATCTCGATGCCCTGCCCGATGAGGGAGACCTCGGAGTAGACGAGGGTGCCGTGCGTGGCGTCGATATCGTCGCCCCCGTCCTTCCTGACCCCGCATTTCGCGCTGCTGCCTGATACCGTGAGGTCCTCCACGGGGAGGTCCAGGGTGATTCCCTTGGGGGTGTGGATCCTGACCTTCTCGATGGCCTTCCCGGTGAGGAGCGCCTCAGCGGCCGCCTTGGATGCCGCCGCAGCGCAGGTCCCGGTGGTGTGCCCCCGCCTCATCCTCTTGTTGTTGACGAAGACATAGGAATCCGATTCGGCGGGCTGCTCTTCCATCTGTTCACCTTGGGATGGAGACGATTGGAATCTAGAGTAATAAAGATGAGGGGATTGGATGGAAGGGGCCATATTTTCCATTTTATTTGCTCGTAGATACCCCCAAGGGGTATATGTTATTATATACGGAAGATACATCCCACCTTCAGCAAGGTGCGATTATGGCAGGCAAGCTGTACGGAATAGGCGTCGGCCCCGGTGAACCCGGGCTCCTGACGATCAAGGCCAAGGAGATCCTGGACGGATGCGAGGTTATCGGGTACCCGGTCAAGAAGCTGGGCGAGGGCAGCGTGGCTCTCGACATAATAGAGCCCAGCGTGGACGTCTCCGGCAAGGAGATCGTGGAGTTCCTCTTCAGCATGGACCCCGACGACTCCGTCAGGGAGAAGTGCCGCGCCGAGGCCATGGCGCAGATGTGCCAACTCCTCGACAAGGGCAAGGACATAGCGATGGTCACCCTCGGGGACGTCGGCGTCTACAGCACCTACATGTACATCAACGACGAGATCAGGGCGAGGGGTTACGAGACTGAGGTCATCCCCGGGATCCCCTCGTTCTGCCACGGCGCGGCATTGGCCGGGCTCCCCCTGATGATCGGGAACGAGGGCCTCGCCGTCGTGCCCGTGGCGAAGGAGAACTCCAAGCTCCTCGCCACAGCGCTGGACAGCTTCGACAACGTCGTCGTGATGAAGGCGTTCAAATCGGTCCCGATGATAGCATCGATGATGGAGGAGAGGGAGATACCCCTCGTGAATGCCACCGTCATCAGCAACGTGGGGATGGAGGGGCAGTACATCGGCCCCATGGTCGCCGACAGGGAGTACGGATACTTTACCACGGTAATAATCAAGAAGAAGGTGAGCAAGGAATGATATCGTTCATAGGTGCGGGCCCGGGCGACCCCGAGCTCCTGACAATCAAAGGAAAGAAGCTGATCGACTCCGCCGACGTGATCATCTACGCCGGCTCCCTGGTGAACCCCGATGTCCTTTCGGGCCACAAGGAGGGCGCCAAGATCTACAACAGCGCCCTGATGGACCTGGACGAGGTCATCGAGGTCATGGAGAAGGCCGAGAAGGACGGCAAGAAGTGCGTCCGCGTGCACACCGGCGACCCCGCCATCTACGGTGCCCACAGGGAGCAGATGGACAGGCTGGACGCCCTCGGCATAAAATACGAGGTCATCCCCGGAGTCAGCTCGTTCCTCGGGACCGCCGCGGTGCTCAACAAGGAGTACACCCTGCCCGGGAAGAGCCAGACCGTCATCCTGACCAGGATGGAGGGGAGGACCCCCATGCCCCCCGGCGAGAAGCTGGAGGACCTGGCGAGGCACCAGGCGTCCATGGTCATCTTCCTGTCCGTGGGATTCCTGGACGAGATGACAGAGCAGCTCAAGGCCGGAGGGTACCCGGAGACCACCCCCGTCGCGGTCGTCTACAAGGCCACCTGGCCCGACCAGAAGATCGTCATCGGCACCATCGCGGACATCGCCGCCAAGGTCAAGGCCGCCGGCATCACCAAGACCGCACTCACCGTCGTCGGGGACTTCCTGGGCGACGAGTACGATCTGTCCAAGCTGTACGACAAGCACTTCACGACGGAGTTCCGCCAGGCCAAGGAGTGATTACGATGAAGGGAAGGCTGCACGTTGTGGGATTCGGACCCGGCGGCAAGGAGCACATGACCTTCAAGGCCGCGGAGGTCATCCAGAACGCCGACATCGTCACCGGCTACACGACCTACGTCGACCTGATGAGGCCCATATTCCCGGACAAGGAGTTCAAGGCCACCGGGATGATGCAGGAGGTCGACCGCTGCAGGATGGCCATCGAGGACGCCATGACCGGCAAGGACGTCGCCATGATCTCCTCCGGGGACTCCGGGATCTACGGCATGGCCGGCATCATCTACCAGATGGTGGACGAGATGGGCGCGGACATCGAGGTGGACACCGTCCCCGGCATGACCGCCGCATCCACCGCCGCGTCCGTCCTGGGCGCCCCGCTGATGCACGACCTGGCCATCATCAGTCTGTCCGATTGGCTCACGCCGATCGAGCTCATCATGAAGCGCGTGGACTGCGCGGGGATGGGGGACATGATCGTCTGCCTGTACAACCCCAAGAGCAAGTCCCGCACGACTTACCTCAATGACGCTCGCGAGATCCTCCTGAAGCACCGCAAGCCCGAGACCCCCGTGGGGATCGTAAGGAACGCGGGGAGGGAGGACGAGACGAGCCAGATCACCACATTAGGGGATCTGGACAAGGCGGACGTGGACATGTTCTGCATAGTCATCATCGGCAACTCGCAGACCTACGTGTCCAACGGCCGCATGATCACTCCCAGAGGATACAGAATCTGAGGTGTTCGTTATGGCTATAGAGATAGTGAAACCTGAAGAGATAGAGAAGAGGAGCATGGAGATCATCACGTCGGAGCTCAACGGCCGCACCTGGCCGGAGCCCCAGTTCTCCATCGTGAAGAGGTGCATCCACACCTCCGCGGATTTCGACTACGCCGACAACCTGGTCTTCTCCGAGGATGCGGCGAACATCGGCGTCAGGGCCATCAGGTCCGGGGCGCACATCGTGACCGACACCAAGATGGCGGCCGCCGGCATCAACAAGAAGAAGCTCGGCGAGTACGGCGGGCAGGTCCACTGCTTCATCAGCGACGACGACGTCGTTGCCGAGGCGAAGGAGAGGGGCTGCACCAGGGCCACCGTCTGCATGGAGAGGGGAGCGGAGATCGCGAAGGACCACCCGGTTATATTCGCCGTCGGCAACGCCCCCACCGCGCTGGTCAGGCTCGCAGAGCTCATAGACTCCGGCGAGCTGAAGCCCGCCCTGATCATCGGGGCGCCCGTCGGATTCGTGAACGTCGTCGAGTCCAAGGAGATCATCATGGAGCGCGACGTGCCCTTCATCGTCCCCAAGGGACGCAAGGGCGGATCCAACATCGCGGCCACGATCTGCAACGCGATGCTCTACTACAAGGGACGATTCTCAAACTCCAAACGGCCCCCGAGGGGGCCGTCATCCTTCCCCTTTAGAATGGTTTCGATTGTTTCGGAACCAGTTCTGCAGCAGGGTATGTTGCGTAATCGGCCATTGGAAAAAATACGTAGGATAACGTGATTTTTTCAATGACCGAATCTCAGCGGATCCGGGTCCAACATGAAATTTGCCACCGACATCGCCCTGATTGCACCCAGGCCAGAGATGATGTCGCACATGGAATGGAAGAAGGGAAGGGGGTCAGAGCCCCCTGAAAGGTTTGCGCTCACATCGTGTGGGCGGCGTAGGCGGGCCTGTCCACGGGCTTGCCGCAGACGATGCACTTGCCGGAGTACTTCTCCGGGTGGTACGGGGTACCGAGGATCTTGAACCCGGTGGAGTCCTCGAACTTGTGGCCGCACTCCTCGCATCCGCACCAGCCGAGCCTGAGGATCTTGTCCTCGGGCAGGGCGTCCATGGACTCGACGTCCTGGATGCGGGACTTCTGGACCTCGTTGGCCCTCGCGAGCATGTTCTCCGAGATGTCGTCCAGGAGCAGGTTGATGCCGTCCACGAGGTTGGCCACAGCGATCGTTCCCTTCTCGCCGGTGTCCCTCCTGGAGAAGGACACGACCTCGTTCTCGATGTCGCGGCCGCCGATCTCCAGGCGCAGGGGCACTCCCTTGATCTCCCAGTCGAAGAACTTGCTGCCGGGGCGGTCGTCCCTGTCGTCCAGCTTGGTCCTGATGCCGTGCTTGGACAGGATCTCCGCGATGCCCTTGCAGGCGCCCATGACGGTGGCCTCGTTGTCCTTCTTGAGGATGGGGATGATGACGACCTGGAAGGGTGCGATGCCCGGAGGCATGACCAGGCCCTGGTCGTCCCCGTGGACGCCGATGAGGGCGCCGACCAGCCTCTCGCTCATGCCGAAGGTGGTCTGGTGGACGTACTGGTGCTCGCCGTTCTCGTCCTCGTAGGTGATGTTGTACGGGACGGAGAAGTTGGTGCGGTAGTGGTGGATGGACCCCATCTGCAGGGTCCTCCCGTTGGGCATGGAGGTGTCTATCCCGACGGTGTAGTGGGCGCCGGGGAACTTGTCCCACTCGGTCCTGATGAGCAGGGTGTACGGCAGGCAGATCTTCTTGGCGATCCTCTCGAGGATCTGGATGTCCTCCTCGATTTGGCACTGCGCATCCTCCTCGGAGACGTGGCAGGTGTGGGACTCGAAGAAGTGGATCTCCCTGACCCTGATGAACGGACGGGTCTGCTTGGTCTCGTACCTGAAGGTGTTGACGATCTGGTACGTCTTCAGGGGGAGGTCCTGGTGGGACCTGACCCACAGGGAGAACATGGGGTACATGGCGGTCTCGGAGGTGGGCCTGACCACCAGCCTGACGTCGAGCTCGTCCAGTCCCGCGTGCGTGACCCAGTAGACCTCGGAGTCGAATCCCTTGATGTGGTCCTTCTCCTTGGCGAACTCGGTCTCGGGGATAAGGAGGGGGAAGCAGACCTCGTCGTGATCGGTGGCGTCGAACTCCTCGCGGATGTAGCCGTCGATCTGCCTCATGATCTTCCAGCCGTAGGGCGTCCAGACGTTCATCCCCTTGATGGGGTACCTCTTGTCCGAGAGCCCGGCCTTCTCGACGATGTCGAGGTACCAGTCGGAGAAGTTGTCCTCCTTCAGGCTCATGCTCAGCCCTTCCTGATGGCGTCGGCGATGATCCCGGCGACGGAGATGTGGGAGACCTCGTTCTCGAGGGTGTTGCAGCACAGGACGGTGTCCAGGGCGCTGCCGGTGAGCCTCTCGATGGCGTTGTTGACGAACACGCCGTGGGTGCAGGCGACGGATACGCTGGTCGCACCGGCCTCCCTGAGGGCGGACGCGGCGGCGATGATGGTCCCGCCGGTGGAGATCATGTCGTCGACGATGAGGATCTTCTTGCCCTTGCAGTCCATCTTGGCGGGGGCGATCTTGACGTCCACGCCGGACAGGCGGGTCTTCTCGAGGTGGTCGTGGGGCAGTCCCATCCTGTCCCCGACGTCCTTGGCGCGCCCGGCGGCCCCGATGTCGGGGGACAGCACCAAGTCGATGCCCTTGCTCTTGAAGTGATCGGCGATGACGGCGGCTGCCTTCAGGTCGATGTGGGGGCAGGTGAAGTGGTCCAGGACCGTCTCCTTGTGGATGTCGATGGTGATGACGCGGTCGCAGGCCATGTCCAGGTGGCGGCACATGACCTTGGCGGACTCGGGCTCGCCGGGCTTGAACACCCTGTCCTGCCTGGCGTACCCGAAGTAGGGGATGACCAGGGTGATGGTCTTGGCCCCCATCCTGCGGACGGCGTCCTGCAGGAGGAACATCTCAATCATGTTGCTGTCGGGATAGGTGTTCTGGACGATGACGACGTCGTCGTTGAGGGACTCGCAGTCGATGCGGGTGTAGTTCTCGCCGTCGGGGAATTTGGTGGATGCGGCCTGGATGTACTGGCAGCCGAGGATGGATGCCAGCTCCTTCGCCAGGTCCCTTGAGGATGAACCGCCTACGATTATCATAAATCACGCGTAGCGCGTGCCTGTAAATATAACCTGATGTCGGGTCGGTCCGTAGGACGGCTTTGAGGAAACTCTCGGCTCCCTCTATGTGATCGCAGGTCCTCTGCTCTCCATCTATTAGCTCAATGACTGAACGCCTTGCATGCCAAGGCGAGGATGTTGCAGGCCGCGTTCTAATCGCGGTCAACATCCAGACCGCAATGCTGGCATAGGTGCCTGCGGACCGACAGGTCCTTGGGCACCTCGATGCCGCACCTGGAACACAGCTGGGACGTGTACGCTGGATCCACCTTCACCAACGGGATGCCAGCCTCTTCCGCTTTGTATCCCAGGACGAAGAGGAATCTTCCCCAGCTCGCGTCCTTGTAGGTCTTCCTCATACCTCTGGAAACGCTCTTTGCAATCAGATTCCGGGGGCTGAGATCCTCCATGACTATCATATCGTGATTGTCCACCAGGTCGTTCACGACCTCGTAGATGTATCCTCTCCCGGCATTCTTCAACCCCTCGAAGGCGTGGAATAGCCTTTGACGGTATTTCTCCCACTGAGGCGAGCCCTTCCCGTACTTCGACATCCTCCTGAGGATTTTCGATATCCGCCTCTCGGCTTGGATGTAGCCCTTACGATTGGGATACTTCCTGCCGTCTGATGTGACCACCACGTTACTCAGACCGAGGTCGATGCCAACGGGTCCGGAGCGCCGGTCCCCGCGGATGCGCGCCCCATTGCCTTCGAGCTCCTTACGCTCGTATACGAGTACCGCTTCCCAGCGGTAATGGGGGCCGGCTCCCTTCCGCACGATGGTGCAAGTCTTCAGCTTCCCTGGCATCTCGCGGTAGCCCCTGATTCTGACGTCCATCTTCCATGGGCTGAGCCTCAGACGGTCCTTCGACAGTCTGAACCCCTTTTGAGTGTATGTGAATGAATCGTATCTTTTCCAGGACCTGAACCTGGGATATCCGGCCTTTCCGGCATTCTCCTTCGCCCGCCTGAAGAACCCGTCGTATGCCCTCGAGACACGGGCGCAGACGTCGCAAAGGACCTGGGAGAAAACGTTCCTCAGCATGGGATCGTACGCTTTCATCTCTGGAAGCATATTCTGCATATCGTACCTCGACGGATGCCTTCCGCAGTTTTCATGGCAGCGGTTGCAATGCTCGATCATCAAGTTGTACAGGCGGCAACATGTCCCCAAACACTCGTTGAGCAGGCGCTCCTGCTCCCTGTTGGGGTACATCCTGACCTTAATTGCCCTCATTGTGCCACCCATGCGCATCCCCGATGACTACGAGGTTCGGAGAGTATATGAACTTAAGAGGGGGAGGTGACCGAAAGTGGAAACACGTGGCCCAATGTCGTTTAGCCAGAGGGTTTCTCAAAGTATTACGAACCGAACCCAATAATATGGCGGATGCCATGAGGAGAGACGTGGACCATTACCGCTCGAGCAAGCCGAAGAATGCCGCACCGGTGAACAAGCGCCATAGTGCTAGCAAGGGGAATTACAGGTGCGGCGAGGTGTACTATGCGAAGGATGTGAAGTTCGACGGCTCGGAAGGGTCCAAGGACCGCCCGGTCATCTGCCTGTCGGTGAACGGGGATGCGATGAGATGCCTCAAGTGCACGTCAACGGGCGGCGCCAGGGGCCTGTACGAGATCCTGGACTACATCGGGGCGGGCCTGGACCATGCCACGTACGTTGACCCGAAGCCGTTCAACCTCCCCAGGTCAAAGATCGTCAGGTATATGGGCGAGCTCAACGAGGTGGATTACTGCAACCTCGGGCTGGACGATCTCCGACCGGCTGCGGTTCGAGGGAACCTTATAATCGGAATAGAGGGATACGGCGACCATGGAGAAGCAGAACGTCGTCACCGACGAGCGCATCGACAGGTACCTGGACATCACCCGCAGGGCCCTTGACAAGATCAGGATCGCCGCCCCGGAGAAGTCCTACAACCGCAGGCTCGCGGACAGCTTCATGGAGATGGCCGTCTCGTACTACAACGACGCCAAGCACTTCAGGGAGACCGGGGACATCGTGACGGCGTTCGCCGCGGTCAACTACGCCCACGGATGGCTCGACTGCGGGGCCAGGATAGGGTTGTTCGATGTCGAGGGCGACGATGTGCTGTTCACGCTGTTCGAGTAATTTTGGTGGAACGGAGCTCGCTCCAGCAGCCAATCCATCAGGTTCCCGACTTCTATTCCGTTGTCGGATCCCAGTCCTGTATTATTTTTTAATTGCGATTAGAGATTCTATCGATTTCATAATAATTTCAAATTGCAATTAGAAATTACCCTGGTATGGATGAAGGCTCGGATGCACATTTCCGACATACGTGCCAGCAAAGGATGCATTGGAGGGAAGAAATGGTAGAAGTCCCCGCGGGCTAGCCCGCAGGGGTTGTGGTTTCACTCGAACTTGTCGATCTTCTCGCCGGTCTCCTCGGCGTCCCTCCTGTCGATGAGGAAGAACGCAGCGAGGGCGAAGGGCACGCCGGCGAGGATCAGGACCAGCTCCCAGGTGGCCTCGCCGTTTATGCCCATCGCACCGGCCGCTATGCCGATGCATCCGCCGATGACGGCGAGGACGTAGATCAGCCTGTTCTTGTCCTCGACCAGGCAGAATCCGCCGGCGAGGTAGAATGCCATGGTGACCCCGAGATAGTACGGGTAGGTCGTGTCGCCGCTGTACCCCATCACCCATGCGATGAAGAGGAAGATGCATCCGATCGCCGCGAGGACTATCGGCACGTGGAATCTCTGCTCCATGGTATCACTCCCACTCCGTCACGCCGGTGTCGTCGCTTAGTGCGCTCCGATGGAACTCAGGCTCCTCGATCCCGGCCTTCTTCTGCCTGCGGTAGTCGCGGTAGCATTCGAACACCTTCCGGCTGAGCATGGCGACCACTATCATGTTGACGGCACCCATGACCGCCATGAAGGTATCGGAGATGCCGTCCATGAGCGCCATGTTGGCGGTGTAGGCCGCAATGAACGCCACGGCGATGACGAGGATGCGTATCGCCATGATCGGGGCCTTCTTGTCCCTCACGAACCTGGCGTTGGCCTCGGACATGGTGTAGTAGCCGACCAGCGATGTGAACGCGAACACGAACATGAATATCGCGATCAGATAGGGGGCGATGTCGCCGATGGCGGTGCTGGAGACGATGGACTGGACCAGCGGGGCTCCCCTCTGGCCGAAGGCCATGATGTCCTCGAAGCTGCCGTAGGAGAGGACGACGAGTGCGGTGATGGTACAGATGAGGAGGGTGTCCACCAGGACGCCGAATCCCTGGATGAGCCCCTGCTTGGCGGGGTGCTTCACATCCGCGGTGGCGGCGACGTTGGCGACGGATCCCAGACCGGCCTCGTTGGAGAAGACGCCTCTCTTCAGACCGACCATGATGATGGTACCTATGGCGCCTCCGAGAAGGCTCGGGAGGCTGAAAGCGTACTCGAATATCATGACGAAGGCGTTGGCCACCCCGCTGAAGTTCAGGCAGATGGCGATGAGCGCGAAGACGATCCACGCGAGGGCCATGAAGGGCACGACCTTGGCCGAGAACTTCCCGGCCATCTTGACGCCGCTGAAGATGATGGCGGCGGCGAGGCCTGCGATGATGAGGGCGAACACGATGTTGTTGCCCTCGAAGTCGAATGCTCCGGTGAGAGCGGAGGAGGCGTTGGCGGCCTGGACCGCGACGAAGCCGATACCGAAGGTGAAGACGATGAGGATCGCGAGCACGATGCCCATGGTCCTGCTCCCGAGCCCTTTGTATGCGTAGTACGCGGGCCCTCCGTGGAAGCCGCCGTCGCTCTTCTTCTCCTTGTAGATCTGGGCGAGCGTGGACTCCATGAAGCTGGATGCGGCGCCGATGATGGCGAAGATCCACATCCAGAAGACCGCTCCGGGGCCTCCGGTCACGATGGCTGTGGCGACTCCCGCTATGTTTCCCACTCCTATACGGGCGCCCATGCCCACGCAGAACGCCTCGAAGCTGCTCAGCCTCTGGTTGTGCTTCCCGTCGCTCACACCAGAGGTGGCGAGCTTTGCGGACTCCCTGATCCTTGTGAGCTGCACTCCCCTCAGCTTGATGGTGAATGCGATGCCCAGGCCGATGACGAAGACGAAGGCGATGTGCCAAATCAGCGTGTTGGCCGGATCGACGAAGTCCAGTATTTTATCCTGTATGTCGTCAATTCCTGACATTGTATCCCTTGCGCTCAGCGCGGATATCGGGGCCCTCGGGGGGCCCGTTCATTTGGATAGCGTAAAAACTGGTCGTTAATAAAGGAATACCGTGGAGTTTGGCTATATTTGATGGATTTCGTAGGAAATCTACGTAATTCGAAGAAAGGAGATGTTCTCGGGCCCCCGTCTCGATTTGGTTCCGGAGGGGCCCTCGGGTCTCAGGCCGCGCTCCTCTTCCTCATGCAGAGGGCTGCGGCTGCGATGGCCAGCAGGACGACGATCGCTATGGCGATGTAGACGAGGGCGTTGCTGCCGTTCTTCGTGGCTCCGGCGCTGTATGACGAGTACGTGCCCAAGAGGCCGTCGGCGGTGCTTCCGAGCATGGGGGACCGGAAGCGGGAATACGGTCCAGAGGCCATCGGAGGACTGCCAGGTTCTCCGAGATGATCGCATCGTCGTGGGTCTTGTAGCCGAGCACCTTCTCGATCTCGTCGCTGTGCTTCCCGGCTATGGCCCTCAGGTCGGACGAGGAGTAGCTTACGATGCCCTTGGCGATGGCCCTGCCCTCGCAGACGATGTCGACCACGTCGCCCTTGGAGAATGTTCCAGACACATCCTTGATGCCGATGGGGAGGAGCGACTTGTGGCTGTTGATCGCCTTCTCCGCGCCGAGGTCCACGGTTATCGTGCCGGACGCGTGGGCGGACTTTATCCAGCGCCTCTTCTTGGAGATCTCGGTCCCGGAGACGAAGAGGGTCCCGATCTCCTGGCCGGTGGCCGCCTTCAGCACCGCGCCTTCTGCGGCGCTCGCTGCAATGACCATGTCGCACCCGGAGTCGTTGCAGATCCTTGCGGCGGCGATCTTGGTCTTCATCCCGCCGGTGCCCACAGATGAACCGACGTCACCGGCGAACGATGCGACCGAATCGATGTCGGTAACCAGGGGCACGAGCTTAGCACCGGGGTTCCTCCTGGGATCCGAATCGTACAGGCCGTCGATGTCCGAGAGGATGACCAGCATGTCCGCGTCGGTCCTGCTGGCTATTATCGCCGATAGGGTGTCGTTGTCCCCGAACCTGATCTCCTGGGTGCGGATGGCGTCGTTCTCGTTGAATATGGGGACCACCCCGTGCTCCAGGAGGGAGTTGACGGTGTTGTGGAGGTTGATGACGCTCTCCCTGTCCGAGTACGTGTCCATGGTAAGCAGGATCTGGCCCACGGACATCCCGAACCTTTGGAAACTGTCCCCCCACTCCTTCATCAGGATGCCCTGGCCGACCGATGCGGCCGCCTGGCGGATGGGGATCTCGTTCGGCTTGGGGACGACGTCCATGGCCTTGAGGCCCAGCGCGATAGCGCCGGATGATACGATCAGGACCTCCTTCCCTGAGTCCTTCAGCGCCCTCACCTGCTCGGCGATGGAGTCCATGAAGTCCCTGGAGACCCTGGAGCCGTTCCTCATGATCGAGGACGATCCAATCTTGACGACCACCCTGTCGGGCTCCGATGTCAGGCCATCGCGCATTCGCCGGCCTCCGAAGGGGTACCTGGATTTCGAGGGCACGTGGGTGAACGCCCTCGCGTCAGGCCCCACATAGTCCTTCACGACCTGGCCGTTCCCGACCAGGACGTACTTGTAGATCATCAGCCCCTCCATCCCCACGGGCCCGCGGGCGTGGATCTTGTTGGTGCTGATCCCGACCTCCGCCCCCTTGCCGTACCTGTACCCGTCGGCGAAGCGGGTGGATGCGTTGACGTAGACCCCGGCGGAGTCGACGAGGGCGGCGAACTCGGCCGCCCTGCCCATGTCCTTCGCCACTATCATGTCTGTATGGTGGGAGCCGTGCTCGTTGATGAATGCGGCGGCGTCGCGGACGGAGTCCACGAGGCGCACGGAGATGACCAGGTCGCCGTACTCGGTGTCCCAGTCCTCCTCGGTGGCGGGGACGCAGTCTATAATCCTCCGGACGTCCTCGCTCCCTCTGATCTCCACGTTCTTCGCCCTCAGGGCCTCTGCGACCTTGGGCAGGAACTCTCCTGCGATGGCCTTGTCGACCAGGAGGGTCTCGGCGGCGTTGCAGACCGCGGGGTATTGGGTCTTCGAATCCACGGTGAGGTCCACGGCCATGCTCTGGTCCGCGGACGAGTCCACGTACACGTGGCAGATGCCGGCGGCGTGGCCTAGGACGGGGATCCTGGTGTTGGACTGTATGTACTGGACGAACTGGTTGGAGCCGCGGGGTATGAGCAGGTCGATGTAGGCGTCGAGCTCCAGTATCGCGGCTATGTCCTCCCTGGATTCCATCAGCACGAATGCATCGGCGGGCACCCCGGCGGATGCCGCGGCGTCCCTCAGTATGTCGAACAATGCGCGGATGGAGTTCGCCGCCTCCCTGCCCCCCTTGAACGCGACGGAGTTGCCGGACTTGAGGCAGAGTGACATGATCTGGGGGACCACGTCCGGGCGGGACTCGAATATCACCCCGAGCATGCCGATGGGGCAGCGCATCTGATACAGCACCAGCCCGTCATCCAGCTCCAGGGCGGACATCTGCTCCCCGACGGGGTCGGCCAGGCCGATGACGTCCCTGATCCCGGAGATCATGCCGTCGATCTTGGAATCGTCTATCTTCAGGCGCTTCAGCATGGACTGGGATATCTCCCCTGCGGCGAGCATCCTCTCGCCCTCGGCCATGTCCCTGGCGTTGGCCTCCAGGATGGCGGCCCTGCCGGAATCGAGAGCGGCGGCCATCACCTCCAGTGCGGCGTCCTTCGTCGCCGTGGGCAGAGATGCCATGGTGATGGAGGCCTTCTTCGCGCGCTTGATCTCGGGGACTATGTCCGACATGTTATCGTCCGTCCATCGTGCGCATGCGTTTATAATTATGCGCACGGGGGCGTCTGTTGGAAGGTTTATATACGGTCATAAAATGGGGAAATGCAAGCCGAGATAGCCAAGCCCGGTATGGCGGCGGTCTCGAAAACCGCTGGACCCTGTCCTCGGGAGTTCGAATCTCTCTCTCGGCGCCATTTTATTCTCTGTGATTCGACAGCAATCCCTCCGTTTCCGTCTCTAACCCCGATTATTCATTGATAAAACGCTCATTGGTTACCTTTCGGTAACAGAGTAACCTAATAGTTACTTTACAACCTATTGGTTTCTTTTTAATACTTATACCCCTGACGATATGTGTCATCTGAGAGGTAACTCGAATGACAAATGAAATTGAGACACTGAAGTACGGTTCTGTGACCACCATCCCCTGCGGAGATCTGAGCATCCGTGTTTACACGACCAAGGATGCCATCGACGATCAGGTGATCCTGCTGGAAAAGAAAGGAAAGGGCGTGGTCATCGAACTCCCTGCATTCCACAACAGCATCCAGGAGATGGAATCCTATCTCAAGGAGAAGAACATCGAGGTCGAAGCGAAACTGGTATCGTATCATGCGGCTGGATCCTCGTTCCTTCCAGACGTCAAGAACTATCTTACCGAATCATCCGTCGCATACAACACCGATGGCGAAGGTGCGCAGCTCATCAAGAACTTCTCCGGAGCGTTCGGAGAGGGATTCGACTCCGGCAAGGTCAATTCAGGCGAGATGCTTGGTGCAGGTATCGTGACCATAGCAGGGATCGATTTGGAAATCATCCCCAACGGCGATGCTTTTGAGGTCTACATCCCGCAGGCAAAAGCGGTCTACATCCACATGCTGGGCCACGACTGCCATTCGATTGTCGCCGGAGCTGGACACGCCGATGCGATAATATCCAATCTGAAGGGCTACCTTGACAGGGGTGCAGAGATATTCCTGTCCTCCCATTACGTTCCCGAGACGAGAAAGGATGTCGATACCAAGATCTCCTATCTGGAGAAGATCAAGGAGATCGGTGCCTGCTGTTCATCAGCGTCGGAATTCAAGGAGAAGGTCAGAGAAGAATTCCCGGGGTATTCAGGTGAGAACTATCTCGATATGACCGCAGGGTTCTTTTTCAAGAACTGATATAATCGATCGAGGTATCGATGATGAAAGAACTTCCCCTGTGCCCGGTCGAGGTGTCGCTGATGATGATCGGTGACAAATGGAAGGTACTGATCCTGAGGGAACTCATGGCTGGCACCAAAAGATTCGGAGAGATCATGGATGCCATCAACGGGGTATCGCAGAAGGTTCTGACACAGAAGCTCCGTGAAATGGAATCGGACGGACTGCTGAACCGTGTAGCATATGCCGAGATCCCTCCCAGGGTGGAGTACTCGCTGACCGACCTGGGCAGGTCGCTGGGTCCGGTGCTGGACTCCCTGAAGGCCTGGGGCGAAGTATATAGGAAAGTGGAATCGGCACCATGAGTTCCGAACAATTTCTGAAACCTCTTCTGGAAGGTATGATGAAAGATTCCGTGATTGCCTTTACCGGGGCTCCCGGCGGCATCGAAGGGTAGAGGATGCTCCTGCGTTCATACATGAATGTCAGGAGGCCCTCCCCGATCTCATACGATCTTCTGGAACTGCAAGACCGCTATCTCAAAGAAAGGAATGCCGAGAGAGGCGTGAATCCTGTGGAAAGGATTGCGACAGTGGACAAGACTCTGGGAAGCAATAAACGCTCTGCGGACCGGATCGCCCTATGGCAAGGGGACATAACTACCCTGGATTGCGATGCGATAGTGAATGCGGCCAATTCCCAGATGCTCGGATGCTTCCAGCCCTGCCATTCATGCATCGACAACTGCATCCATACCTATGCAGGGATGCAGCTGAGGATGGAAT
>SUTA01000024.1 GCA_015063135.1 Thermoplasmata archaeon | reverse complement strand
TGCCGGGCAGTGGGGGACCGCGCTCTCGATGGTCTCCAACATGTTCGACATCGACACCACCGTCTTCATGGTCAAGGGCAGCTACCAGCAGAAGCCCTTCAGGAAGACCCTGATGCACATGTACGGAGCCAAGGTCTACGCCTCCCCCAGCGAGTACACCGAGTTCGGGAAGAAGATCCTCAGGGAGCACCCCGACACCACCGGTTCCCTGGGCATCGCCATCTCCGAGGCATGCGAGCTGGCCGTCAAGGACGACCACACCTGCTACTCCCTCGGAAGCGTGCTGAACCACGTCATGCTCCACCAGACCGTGATCGGCCTCGAGACCATCGAGCAGATGAAGAAGGCCGAGATCGATCCCGATTACATGATAGCCTGCGTCGGAGGAGGCTCCAACTTCGCTGGATTCACCTTCCCCATGCTGAGGGAGAAGATCGCAGGCAAGTCCGACTGCAGCATCATCGCCGTAGAGCCCAAGGCCGCCCCGTCCCTGACCGAGGGCGAGTTCAAGTACGACTTCGGCGACACCGGCGGCATGACCCCGCTGCTGATGATGTACACCCTCGGCCACGAGTTCATCCCCAAGGGGATCCACGCCGGCGGCCTCAGGTACCACGGCATGTCCCCGCTGGTCTCCGCCGCCTACAACAGGGGTATGCTTAACGCGGTCTCCTACGACCAGCCCGACACCTTCCAGGCCGGAGTCACATTCGCCAGGACCGAGGGCCTGGTCCCCGCGCCCGAGTCGTGCCACGCCGTCAGGGCCGCCATCGACAAGGCCCTGGAGTGCAAGGCTACCGGCCAGGAGAAGACCATCGTCTTCTGCATGTCCGGCCACGGCCTGATCGACCTCTACGGATACGAGCAGTACATCGAGGGAACCCTCCCCTCGTCCTCCGTCCAGTGAAACCCAGTCCCCTCCCCGGGATTTCTCCGGGGAGGGGGAATATTGATATCGGTAGTCCCCCTAGGCTCGGCCATGGCAGGCGTCCTCTCAGACGGCTACGTCGTGGTGAAAGAGCAGAAGGAGGGAACCCAGCTCTACAACAAGGGCAATTTCGGGTATCCGCGCAGCGGAGGCGGCGTCGATCTGGACATCGTCGAGGCGGCGTTCCTCTGCGAGTGGAAG
Organism: Thermoplasmata archaeon; assembly: GCA_015063135.1. Classification (GTDB taxonomy): domain Archaea; phylum Thermoplasmatota; class Thermoplasmata; order Methanomassiliicoccales; family Methanomethylophilaceae; genus Methanoprimaticola. The sequence goes on along the minus strand of SUTA01000024.1, from coordinate 3,434 downwards.
CGCCTCGAGGTCCAGAAGGATGGCAGGGCGATGACCTTCGACGAGCTCTTCGGGTACGCCGGGTCGGTCCTGGAGGGCTTCGACATCATCTACATGGTCTACCGCGACCTCCGCCAGAGGGGGTTCGTGGTCAAGATCGAGTCCGGGACCTACGACATGTCCGTGTTCCCCCGCGGCATGACCATGAGCAACTCCCGCCCGCTCTACATGGTGAAGGCGGTGTCCGAGAGGACCGCCATAGAGATCTCCGAGTTCATCGGCGAGGCCGGGGACGTCCGCGAGAGGCAGAAGCAGCTGCTATACGGCGTCGTGGACGAGGAGGGGGATGTCACCTACTACAACATGTTCATGAGGGACCCCGTGGGGAAGGTCTTCCCCTCGAGGCCCGACAGGGTGCCGGAGGGCGTCCTGGCCAGGGACCGCGTGTTCGTATTCGGCCAGGAGGACACCGAGGCGCTCCGCTCCGAGGGGTTCTTCGGCCAGCTGATGGGGTCGACCCTCCAGCTGTCGCTGATCGAGTGCTGCCACCTGCTCGGCAAGGGCAGGATGACTCTGAGGGCCGAGGACGGATCCAGGATGGGGTTCGAGGAGCTCAGGGAGCACGCCGCCGCGTCACAGGACGAGTTCGACAACCGCCTGGCAGTCTATTCCGACCTAAGGGAGAGGGGCCTGGTCGTGAAGACCGGCTTCAAGTACGGCACCCATTTCAGGGTCTACGAGGGCTCCCCGGACGACTGCCACGCGAGGTATCTGGCACATGCCGTTTCCGACAGAGACCTGCGCATGTGGCCGGAGATATCGAGGACGGTCAGGCTGTCCGGCGGCGTCAAGAAGGAGATCCTCTACGGGCGCGTCCACAGGGGCGCCGTAGAGTATCTCGAGTTCAAGTGGTTCAGGCCGCGATCGCACCTTCTCCACGGCGATCACGCGCACCTTCTCGCCGGGGATGCTGTCCAGAGCGTCCTCCGTCAGCTCCTCGGTGCCGGTGTAGGTGTAGACAGAGTTCAGGTCCTTCAGCCTCCCGAGCATGACGTCGTCCGAGGTTTGCCCCCTGATGAGCGCGATGCCCTGGTCCATGAGCGTCTTGGACATGGGCGCCCCGAACTGCTCCACCTCCATAGGCCACTGCATCATCTCCGGATGCCTCTCTGCGAACATCATGAGCATCCTGATCCTGAATTCACGTGCATCCTCCAGGATGCGGTCGGCCAGGGGCACCGAATGGGCGCAGCAGCAGACGATCCTCTTGCCGATGAAGAACGAGAAGTGGGCCCATCTGCCCCCTTCGCCGAACTGCACCAGCATGGGCAGCTCTATGTCGCCGGGGTCCACCGAGCCCTCGCCGTGGGCGGCCTCGTAGAGGCTAGCGGCACACTGGCTGTCGGTAGAATGGCTGATGACGAATCCGTTGAGGTCTATGTTCTCTGGTTCCATGATTAAGGAGCCGGGATCGGTTTAAAAAAAATCCTTTTCCGGCAGCAAATCGTTGATGAACACCGTTAACTCTTGGGCCCTATCAGGGACTCGATGAAGCGCTCCAGATCCCTGAACCTCGGGGCGTTGAGGAAGTAGACGTGGTCGTCCCCGTCCCTGCGTGAGGAGATCAGCCCGGCGGCCTTCATGCGTCTGATAGCGGCCGTGGTGCTCCTGTAGTCCATCCCGTACAGGCCCTCGGGGAACGGCGAGCGCGCTTCCTCCTTGGCGAGGCCCCTGGCCATCGTGAGGACGTCCTTGTCCGCCAGGGCGGCGAGGATGTCGAGCTCTGGGTCATCGCTTATCCCGAGGGGGTTGCGGTTCGTGAGGCAGATGTGCCTGCTGGGCTTGCCGGTGTTCTCGGCCATGTCCGCTCATACCCCTAGGGGGTATATAATCCTGATGCCGCGGAACGGAGTGGCAGAATGGAAAGGAGGGGGGGGGCGGGCCCCTCGGTTTCAGAGCTGGATCTCGATGCCCAGCTTCTCGGTGAGCTCCTTGTACCTGTTCCTGATGGTGACCTCGGTCACGCCGGCGACATCGGCGACCTCCCTCTGGGTCCTGCGCTCGTTGCACAGGATGGAGGAGATGTAGATGGCCGCCGCGGCGACGCCGGTGGGCCCCCTTCCGGAGGTGAGCTCCTTCTCGGAGGCGTCCTTGAGGATCTCGGCCGCCTTGCTCTGGACCTCTCCGCTGAGCTTCAGCTCGGAGCAGAACCTCTGGACGTAGTCCTGGGGCTTGGTGGGCATCAGCTTGAGCTTGAGCTCTCTGGTCATGAACCTGTAGGTCCTGCCGATCTCCTTCCTGCCGACGCGGCTGGAGCTGGCGACCTCGTCGAGGGTCCTGGGGACGCCGCACTGCCTGCAGGCGGCGTAGAGGGATGCCGCGACGACGCCCTCGATCGACCTTCCCCTGATGAGGTTCTTGTTGACCGCCTTCCTGTAGATCATGGCGGCGGTCTCCCTTACGTTCCTGGGCAGGCCCATGGCGGACGCCATCCTGTCCAGCTCGGACAGCGCGAATGCCAGGTTCCTCTCGGTGGCGTTGGAGACACGGATCCTCCTCTGCCACTTCCTCAGCCTGTACAGCTGGGCCCTGTTCCTGGTGGGGATGCTCTTCCCGTAGCTGTCCTTGTTCTTCCACGAGATCTCGGTGGAGAGACCCTTGTCGTGGATGGTGTAGGTCATCGGCGCGCCGGTGCGTGCGCGCTTCTCACCCTGTTCGACGTCGAAGGCCCTCCACTCGGGCCCCTGGTCGATGAATTGGTCGTCGAGGACCAGGCCGCAGTCCTCGCAGAGGAGCTCTCCGCGGTCGTAGTCGCGGACCAGGTGGTGGCTGCCGCATTCGGGGCAGACCTCGATCTCCTCGGTTCCTTCTCTTACCTTTGGCATTGTTGCTCTTCCTCCCGATAAATAGCTTAGTGCCTTTTGGAACACCCATCCCGTTCACCGATGCGTAGGGGGCGTCCACGGGACCCAGGATCCTTCCGACGGTCCCTACCTCCTTCTGGGACGAATCATAGACGCGGTCCCCGAGGTCTGGCAGTTTGTCGCAGCGGACGATAAGACGACCGTCGGCCGTGACCTCCTCGACGACTCCCAGGCAATCCATTTCTATGCATCCCGATAGGCGATGGGTATTTATCCAACCTATGGTGAACTTAACACACATCAAATATATAAATGGTAGCATTTGATTTATAAATGATAAAGGATTTTGCGTCAATTCCACATATAAAGATTATGATTAATCCGCATCATATGGATTCGCCATCCATCCAATCTGGATGGAAGTCTGGAAGGCCCCTGTGGGCGGGGTCCTGAAGGCCCCAGGAGGCCATGCTGGACGCATCGGGTTCCAAGAACTGTGTTCGGTAATTCCCGATCTTTTCCTGGCCGAGCGCGGATGCGAAGCATTAAGTACCGATACATCATCGTGACTCCAATACATAAAAATCAACG
>SUTA01000011.1 GCA_015063135.1 Thermoplasmata archaeon | reverse complement strand
TTGGACCACGTTGTAAGTCATCGTTATTAGTAATAACGATGTTTATATAAATACCCTTCGTTCTGAAATGGGCAGCCAGATAATTCTCAACAAACCTCGTTATCAAAATTCAGCATTAGTGAGGATTGAGGCCCTGAGGAGGTGTGATCCGGAGTGGGCCTGGATGAGAATTCTGGCCCACTCTGGTGTGGGTCGGAACGAGATAAAGGAAGCTATAACGGAAACCATAGAAATTTTTTACAAGATCTGGATAGGAAAGTGGTGGGCCCGACCGGATTTGAACCGGTGACCTCCGCCATGTCAAGGCGACGTCATAACCCCTAGACCACGGGCCCGATGATTGGTGGATATGGTTATCGTTCTTATAGGTATCGGTAACGGGACGGCCGCCAGGCTGGGGCGACTTTATTATGTGGGAACAGTGCGTATCCCGATTCATGATTACCCTCGGCATCGAAGGCACGGCGCACACGCTGGGAGTCGGCATAGTCGACTCCGACGGCACTGTGCTGGCCAACGAGCTGGACATGTTCAAGCCGCCCGAGGGGGGACTGCACCCGAGGGAGGTCGCGAACCACCACGCCGATGTCGTCGCCGACGTCATCAGGAAGGCGCTGGTGACCGCGAAGATGTCCCCCGGGGACGTGGATTCGATATCATTCTCCATGGGCCCCGGCCTGGGACCCTGCCTGAGGGTGGCCGCCACCGCCGCCAGGGCCTTCGCCTGCGCCGAGGGGATCCCCATAGTGGGAGTCAACCACTGCATCGCCCACATCGAGATCGGGAGGGCCCAATGCGGCTGCGACGACCCTGCCCTGCTGTACGCCTCCGGCGGCAACACCCAGGTGATAGCCTTCGCCGACGGCAGGTACAGGATCTTCGGGGAGACCCAGGACATCGGGATCGGGAACATGCTCGACAAGCTGGGCAGGGACCTCGGCATGGGGTTCTACGCAGGGCCCGTGTTCGAGAGGCTCGCCAAGGAAGGGAGGGAATTCCACGAGCTGCCGTACTCCGTGAAGGGCATGGACGTGTCCTTCTCCGGCATGATGACCGCCGCGCTGGCACTTCACAGGAAAGGGGTCCCGCTGGAGGACATAGCGCTGTCCGTGCAGGAGACCGCATTCGCCATGCTCACCGAGGTGACGGAGAGGGCGATGGCCCACATCGGGAAGGACCAGGTCCTGCTCGGAGGGGGCGTGGCCCAGAACATGCGCCTGAGGGAGATGGTCGCCGAGATGGCCCGCGAGCGCGGGGCGGAGATGTTCGTCCCCGACCGCAGGTTCTGCATGGACAATGGGGCCATGATAGCATGGCTCGGCAGCGAGATGATAAGGTCCGGCGGAGCTATGGAGATATCAGAAACGGCGGTGAACCAGAGATTCAGGACCGATGAGGTCGAGGTCACCTGGAGGAAGCGAGCTTCTGCTTCCCGACGATCTCGTCCAGGTTCTTCAGGAACTGGTCTATGGAATTGGCGGGGACCGATCCCCCCGCGGCTATCCTGTGGCCGCCGCCCTCGCCGCCGACGGAGGCGCATGCCTCCCTCATCGCGACAGCGAGGTCCACGCCCGCATCGAGCTGGATCCACATGCCCCTCGACGAGAGGTTGATCGGGTCGTACGACTTGTTGACGCCTATCGTGGGCTTGCTGGGATCGCCGATGCACTGCATCGCGATGCCGCACAGCATCCCCGTGAAACCGGAGTCGGAGCTGTCGAACCACTGTATGTTCTCCATCTGGTTGAGCCCGATGGAGTCCAGGGCGCACATGGCCTCGACCAGGAGCCCCGCGGAGTCCCTGTCGATGCCCGCCCCCTTCTCCAGGGCGTCGCGGTCGCCCAGTCCGGCGGAGACCCCCATGCCTCCGACGCCTGCGCGCCCGCAGCTGTTCAGTATGCCGGAGAGCTGCTCGGCGTCCATCCCGAGGCCCTTGAGGTAGTACCTCTTGCGGGCGATCTCCTGCATGGACACCTCCAGGACCCCCTGCTGGGTGATCCTCACGGCGATCAGGGAGGAGAGCCTCCTCCTCTGCTCGTCTGTTAGCGACCTGTAATCCGCGTCCTCCGGGACCCCCGCGTCCGCGAGGATCCTCGACACCCCGTCCCTGTTGCCGGTAACGCCGCGTATGTAGGGATCGGTGCAGAGGAACAGGCTCTCGGACAGCTTCCCGGACGGGATCAGCGAGCCGGGCATCTCCTCGATGAAGCCCCTGGCGACGCCTTCCTCCAGGAGGTAGGTGTTGAGCCCTGTCAGGCCCTTGATGTGCTGACGGTCCCCGGCGATGCCGGCGAACGCGATCTGCACCAGGTCCCAGTTGCCCTCGTCGAGGGCCACGGAGAACAGGAAGGCCATGGTGGCGCCGCATCCCGACGTCATGCCGTCGATCCCGTAGAGGTGGGGGTTGGCGTAGCAGACCCTCTTGGCCTCGGAGATGACGGTGTGGTGGTCGAGGACGACGACGTCGCAGGACAACTGGTCCAGCTGGTCGATGTAGGAAGCGCCGAGGTCGGTGATGACGATGCATTCGGCCTTGGTGTTGGCGATCGTCTTCATGTTCTGGTCGTTCAGGGTGGTGAAGAGGGTGACCCTGAACTCCTTCCCGGCGCGGATGAGCGCCTTGGCGACGATAGCCGCGGCGGACACGCCGTCAGCGTCGTAGTGGGAGAACACGTTGATGAAATCGTGGCCGCGGACGATGTCCGCGGCTTGTGATAAGGTGGAAAGTAGTTTTGAGGGGACCGCAGTCGCCATGCGAACTCACTTGAGCATGAGCTCGGCGTTGCTGAGAGAGTACTTCCAGTCTGCGGGAAGGACTCCATTCCTCTTGTAGTAGCGCTCGAGCCTCCTGATCTTTGCTTCGATCATGTTGAGACCCCTCTTGTTGGAGACATCTCCCCTGTTGTCCCTAAGGTGGACGTTCAGGTCGATGGCGCGCCTCATGAGGTTGGACAGGTCCTCGGGAAGGGAGGGAGCGACGTCCTTCTCCTTCATAATCTCGGTGATGGTCTTGCCGGTGGCCAGCTTGACATTGGGAACTCCGTACTGGTCCCTGAGGACGAGACCGATCTTCGCAGATACGAGTCCGTCGTTCGCGAGCTTCGCAACCAGGTCCTCAATCTCGGTGGCGCTGAGGGGAACCCAGGAGGGATTCTCGGAAATCATAGGGCGCTTGGAGCACGATTTTCCTTTCCTTCTTGTGTGCATTCTTGCCATAGTGTGATCCTCCGAATCATCTAGGCGGCGTAGGCTGAGAGCGCCCTATAATAAAGGGATATAAAAAGGGTGGCATTGGGATTCGGAGGCCGTCCACCACTGACCTGGCCCACGGGACGGTCGTCTCGTACTCTTCCCTGCCGAACGAGAGCTCCTCCGGCAGCTCCGAGAAGAGGGCGGATTCCATCTCGCATTCTCCGGATACCTTATCCCCCAGCACCGCTGCGAACACGTCCACCCCGCCGTAGTCCATCCTGCCGACGATCCTTATGGCGTAACCGGACTCCTCCAGGAACTCCCTGGCGGCCGCCTGCTCCGGGGTCTCTCCCTCCTCCACGTGCCCGCCGGGCATCTCCCAGCCGCCCCTGCGGGGGTGGCGGACCATGAGGAACCTCCCATCGGAGAACGCCACGGCGTAGGCGGTGAGCATCGGACCATCTCCACGACGAACATCATGTGGGATTTCTCGTATTGCTCCAGGCTCAGGGAGTCGACCACCCTCATGCCCCTGTCCTGCAGGGTGCGCTCCGCCGCCCTGAAGATCTCCTCCGGGCGGGCGGTGACGTCCTCGGACCTCGCCTTGAGTGCCAGCATCCCTTTCCTGACGCCGAAGGCCTCCATGTTGTCGCACAGGATGTCGGCCTGCCTCTTCTGGGCCACGTCCTGGTAGACGACATCCGCGCCGTCCACGAACACGGAGTACTCGGACGGCTTGGTGGCGTCACCCAGGATAGGCATCATGTTGGGCCTGCCCTCGCAGTTGGCGACCAGCTCCCTGAAGACCCTGGGCGCGAACTCCACGCAGAACACCCTCCCGTCCCTGCAGATGTCCGAGACGTGAGAGGGGGTCGTGCCGGTGGAGGCCCCGAGGTACAGGACCCTGGAATCCCTGGAGAAGGGGAACTGCCTGCCCCCGAGTGCCAGATACGCGGATAGCTTGCTCCTGCGGGGGTCCCATTCCCTGTACTCGACTCCGTCCCTGGCGTACAGCCTCTCGCCGTACACCCTGCGGCCAGGCTGGGCGGAGGCCGTGTACAGCCTGCCCCTGTCCGAGAATACCGCTCCGCCGGTGAACGCCAATGGCTCCATGGCCGATTCCATGCCCGGGCCATAGAAAAAACCTCGCATTCATTTATACGGCGAAGCCAATCGGGAGCCCATGATCGGAATGGACGCCCTGAAGGGGATCGCGGACGCCGTGGAGGCCGCAGTGGCCAAGATACCGGACTCCGCCTCCAGGGGCGAGGAGATCTGCATAGGGGCGGACGGCACCCCCACGTCGGAGATCGACAAGGTGGCCGAGAACGCCGCGCTCATGCACATCCAGCTGAACTCCCTGCCAATCAACGTCCTCAGCGAGGAGATAGGCTTCGTCGACAACGGGGCGGATGAGACCCTGGTCATGGACCCCATAGACGGCACCACCAACGCCATCGCCGGGATCCCGTACTACACGGTCTCGCTGGCCGTTGGGAGGAGCAGCATATCCGACATCAGGATCGCCTACCTGCGCAACCTGGCCACCGGCGACGAGTACACCGCCGAGAAGGGGAAGGGCGCATACAAGAACGGGAAGAGGATGAGGGTCAGGGACCTGGATCCCAAGAACCTGTTCTTCATGATCTACCTCGGGAACGGCTCCAGCCCGGACTCCTATGACCTGGCCAAGAGGGTGAAGTCCTCCAGGTCCATGGGCTGCGCGTCCCTGGAGATGGCCATGGTGGCCGAGGGGGAGGCGGACGCCCAGTACATGAAGGCGTCCAAGTACTCCCGCGGCATCCGCGTGGTCGACATCGCCGCCAGCTCCCTGATCCTCAGGGAGGCCGGAGGGGAGATCTACACCATGGAGGGCGAGCCCCTCAACATGCCCTTCAAGCTCGAGGCCAGGTCCAACTACGTCGCCTTCGGCAAGCCGGAGGCCTTCGACATCGCATTGCAGAAGGCGCCCCGCCACAGATGCAGGTACGGAATCTACGCCAACATGAACAACCCCCTCTCGGAGGGCATCATCCGCCAGGTCCTGGAGGCCCTGGATGGGGAGGACGTCGTGGTCGACACCGACATAGCCCAGGCCATGGGGATGGAGGGCGAGCCCCTGATCCGCATGGAAGCGGACATCGTGATCTCCGTCGGAGGGGACGGCACCCTGCTCAGGGCGCTGCAGAACACCGACGCGGCCGTCATCGGGGTGAACGGCGGCAGCGTGGGGTTCCTGGCGGAGATCGACAGGGACCACATCGCCGACGGCATAGCCAGGCTCAAGAGCGGCGATTACTCTATCGAGAACAGATTCAGGGTGAGCACCTGGTACAACGGGGAGTACCTGAAGGACTCGGTCAACGAGATCGTCGTCCACTCCGCTTCCGTCACCAAGATCAGGCACTACAGGATCTACGTCAACGGGGAGCTCGCCAGCGAGCTCAGGGCCGACGGCATCATCATATCCACGCCGACCGGCTCCACCTGCTATGCCATGAGCCTCGGGGCCCCCTACATGCACCCTCTGGTGGACGCCCTGATGGTGGTGCCGATGGCCGCATACAAATTCTCCAGCCGCCCGTTCATCGTCCCGTCTGACTGCACCATAAAGGTGGAGTGCGTGGGCGACAGGCAGTGCCTCATCATCCTGGACGGCCAGGAGGAGCACCTCATGGACGGAGACACCTCGGTGGAGTTCAAGGTCTCCTCCAGGCCCGCCAGATTCGTCAGGTTCAACTCCGACTTCTTCACCAGGGTCCGCGAGAAGCTGGTGAACTCCCTATGAACAGGATCACCGGGATCGACATAGACCTGATAGACGCCTTCAACGAGGCCGCCAAGTCCGCCTACCCGGACGAGTTCCTGTGCATGACCCGGGAGGAGGATGGGGTTCTCTCGGAGATGATCATGCTCCCCGGGACCGTCTTCGGCGACAGCCACAGCTTCCTCAACCAGTGGATGGCCCCCATCGACTACAACCTGGCCGGGACCGTCCACTCCCACCCCGGGTTCTCCAACGAGCCCTCTGAGCAGGACAAGGAGTTCTTCAGCAACATGGGCGGGGTGCACATCATAACGTGCCAGCCCTACGACAGGACCAGCTGGAGAGCATACGACTCCCGCGGAGAGCCGCTGGAGCTCGAAATAATTCGCTGACCCTTGGAGCAGGACTCCACCAGCTCGGCCGCGACCTCGGCCATCCCGGCGAGGTACGCCCTGTCGCGCGACTCGGCCAGGACCTCGACCCTGTCCTCGTTCTCCGTGTTGATGCGCACCAGGAACCAGCCGTCTTCCATGTCCACGCGCCATCCGTAGCGGTTGGACATGTACAGATGGCCCAGGCCCCCTATGCGCTCATCCATCAGGCGGTGGAAGTCGTCCTTGGAGCACAGCAGGCGGTATGAGGCGGTGTCCCTGTAGTAGGCGGGGAACGACGAAGTCAGGGCGACCAGGCTGTTCGCCGCCGCGATCTGGGCGATCATGCACGAGGCGTGGATGGCGTCGGGCGCCATCGATATGTCCGAGAAGATGAACCCTCCCTTGTAGTAGCCGAGCTCGGCGCCGTTGGCCCTCATCTCGTCGCACAGGATTCCGGCGTTGGGAACCGTGCGCACCAGCTTCAGCTCGGATTCCTCAGGGGCCTCGCCCCTGAGCTTCATGTCGATGTCGAGCCTGCCGTAGAACGCATCCTCCACCAGGGATGAGATGTCCATTGGGACCACCAGGGTCTTGGGCCTCATCATGAGGATCATCATGGCGAGGACGGTCTCGTCGGGGATCACGTTCCCCTTCTCGTCCAGGACGGTCATGAGGTTGCCGATACGGTTCAGCGCTATCCCGACCGTCCCGGGATCGCTGCCGATGAACTGCCTCAGGTCCCTGAGGTCGGAATCGGCCGGGATCAGCGAGTGAACGGTATAGTCCCTGTCGAACTGGGCGTTCATGGAGGCGAGGTCCGCGCCCATGGCGTTGAGGATCTGCGGGGCGGACAGCGCCGATGAGCCGCAGTTGCAGTCGAGCACGATCCCGCACTCGGCGTCATGCTCCATCAGCGAGAGCAGCTTGCGGTTGTACACCTCGACGGAGTTGGCCTCGCTTATGACCCTCCCCAGCCTCTCCGGGATCATGGGGGGCTCGTCGAACACCCTATCGAGGTGGCGGACCTGGTCTATCCTGAAGAGACCGCCGTCGGAGTTCATCAGGACATAGCCGCTGAACCTCCCGAACTCCCTGTACTCGGTGACGTACACGGCGCAATCGCCCCTTGAAGCGAACATGCCGGCCACCGGGAACGATACGTACCCGATGTCCACGACATCCGCCCCGCTGGAGATAAGGCCGGCCACCAGGGCGTCCTTCATCATGGTGCTGCTGCGCATGTAGTCGCGCGCCACGACCACCCTGCGATGGTCCATTGCGAGGGCGCGGCCGAGTATGACCCCGGTTTCAGGGGTGGTATCCTTCGATGCGGAGGACCTTAGAACAAGCCTCCCGGACTCCGTCATGCCCCTTCATTAAGACGGTGCCGTTCATATTGGTTTTGGTCGATGCGGCCGAGATGAGTTGGATGTCTCTACCATCCATCCACAACAATCATGGTAGGTCTGATACATTCAGCGTGTTACTATTGGATGTGTCAATGGACAGATTATGATGTTCAAATCGTTATTTCTATCCATTTTACGATGCAAATTGCGATAATGCTTATATAGCGACATCCAGATTTGTTAAACCAGTTTCATTTGGAGGTATTTCAGTGGTAATGGAACCTATCAGCATGGAGAAAACCAAAAAGATCGCCGACAACAAGGGTCTCAAACCCGGCCGCGTCAAGGGCACCGACGGCGTCCAGTTCACCAAGGGCAAGAACCAGAGGCTCGACGTCATCACTTGGGACGAGTTCGAGGCGGCCCTCAAAAAGAGGAAACTCGCCATCTACGAGTCCGGCGGCTGGATGAAAATCATGAAGGCCAAGAACTGAAGGCGCACCCTTCGGACTTCTCCAAACCCTTTCCATCCCCTTTTTATACAATGATGATATCCTCCATATCGGCCAACGTGCAAGAGTATCCGAGCCTGGCCAAAGGAGATAGGTTCAGGGCCTATTCTCGTAGGAGTTCGAGGGTTCAAATCCCTTCTCTTGCACCAATTTCTGTATTTTCAGCATCTCAACGCTTATATCCGCATGCTCAATCCTGCATTCGTGACAGTAATCCTGGTCAGATACTCCGAGATAGGGCTCAAGAGCCCGGGCATCAGGAAGAGGTTCGAGAACCAGCTCCGCGACAACATGCTCGGCATGCTCATGGAGGACGGCGTCGAAGCGTTCGTCCAATCCAAAGGTGCCAGATACTACGTCTCGGCATCCGATCCCGATGCGGCGGTCGCATCCCTGAGGAAGGTCTTCGGCATCGCCTCCGTATCGATCGCCGAGGAGTGCGGCTCCTCCATGGAGGAGATGTGCGCCAGGGCAGCGGAGTATTCCAGGGGAAGGATCTCCAAGGGGGAGACCTTCGCCGTGAGGGCCCGCAGGGAGGGCAACCAGGGGTACACCAGCATGGACGTGGGCCGCGAGGTCGGCTCAGCGATATTCATCGCCAACGAGGATCTGGGCGTGGATGTCTCGCTCTCGAATCCCGACAGGGAGTTCTTCGTGGAGGTGAGGGACGACAAAGCCCACTTGTTCTCGGAGAGCATCCCGTGCCACGGCGGCCTGCCGGTCGGAACCCAGGGGCGCGTGGTCGCCTATGTGGATGACGAGCGCGGGATGGTGTCAGCCTGGCTCATGATGAAGCGCGGGTGCAGGGCATCCGTCATCGGTGACTACGGGTTCGAATGCCTAAAGCAGTACGACCCCCTCATGAGGCAGGTCGACAGGGAACCCAAGAACGCCCTCGCCTACGTCATGGGGACATCCCTCGAGGGACTGGAGGGCGTCGACGTATCGAAGTACCAGCTCCCCGTCTTCTTCCCGACCATAGGGATGTCGGACGATGAGGTCTCGGGGCTCGCCGAGACGATCCGCGCAGGACTGCGAGATAAATTTAGGCATGACTAAATTTATATATGTTTTAGGTATTCCTAAATTCTGAGGACAGGGAAGCCTGCCCCAGGAAGTGAGCCAAGAAAAACAAGGACCGATCAGTGACAAATCTTGCCTTTGACCCGGCGGACAAAAACAACGATTGTCCATAGTAATCCGCCGGGTCTTTCTCAATATTCCCATTATCTCAAAAAAAATTCACGAACCGACCGTTTCATGACGGGATGCCTCAAAGAAACAAACGGAAAAAAGACCCGCCCATAGGGCGGTAAATGGTTTGTTCGACTTGGAAGTATCACTTGATTCTTCTCTGGTTAGCCCTGACGGAAGGCCTGGCCTTCTCGGCACCCTTTCCGGTGTGCCTCATACCACGGCCCTTCTGGGCAGCAGAGGTCTTACCGCGGTAGACGCGGTTGGTCTGCTTGTTGTCGCAGATCCAGTTGATCTTCTTGTCGGCCTTGATGACGGGGTGCGCGGGGTCGACCATGATGACCTCGTACCACTCCTGCTGTCCGTCGGCCCCTACCCAGTAGGAGTTCAGGACCTCGAGGTTGGGGTATCTCTTGGCTGCCCTCTCCTCGGCCATTCTCTGGAGGCTCTTTCCGACGGTAATCTGGTTGATTCCCTTCCTCTTGGCCCTCCTTCCGGTCACGATGGCGTGCTTCCTGAAGCTGCCCTTCCTGACCCTGGCCCTGACGATTACGTATCCCTGCTTGGCCTTGTAGCCCAGGCTCCTGGCCCTGTCGAGGCGGGTGGGCCTCTCGACGCGGCAGAAGTTCTCCTCCTTCCTCCACTGGATGCGGCGCTCGTAGTTGAGCTCCTTGAGGTAGGTTTTGCTGGGCACATTCCATGCATCGCCGATGTAGCGGTACATGCTCTTCCCGTTGACCGGGCGTGTTTCCTGAGTCTCATCGCTCATTTTATCACCTTTACGGATTCACCCGAAGGCACATTTCCGTTCGCCACCCTAATCGGGCGACAAGTCCCGTAGAACGGTTCCCTATAAAAAGATAAGGTAGGCGCACGCGTGATAGTTTTTAACCAACCTCGCTCATGCGAATGCCATCATGGCAGACATTCCAGACTATCAGACCACCGAGGAGGGCCGCGCATACGAGGCGGAGATCATGCAGTTCCTGTCCGGGGACAAGAGGGACTACCCCAGCTACTTCGGCGGGCTGATGGTCGCCTCCGGCAACGAGTTCATCGTGGACAGCCCCATCGACTCCAGCATCAGCTTCGGCAGGTTCCAGGAGCCCGAGGAGGGCATCATGGAGGAGGCCGTCACCGCGGCGGTGAAGGCCCAGGGCCCCTGGGCGAGGACGCCGGTCGCGGGGAGGGCCGCCTACTTCGAGAAGCTGATCCCCCTGCTGAAGCAGCAGAGGATGCAGCTCGCCGCCTCCGTGACCGTGTCCGCGGGCATGGTCAGGGAGGATGCGCTGGCTGAGGTCGACACCCTGATCTCCGCGGTGAAGTCCCTGGTCGAGGAGTCCAAGAGCCTCAAGAAGCGCCCCGTCGGCGTCTGGGCCGTCCTATCTGCGCACAACTCGCCGCTGGCGTCCCCCTGCGCGTACGCCGTGGCGGCCATGATCGCAGGGAACACCGTCGTGATGAACCCCTCGAAGTACTGCCCCATCCCCGTCTACATGTTCTACGGCCTGATGGAGGGGCTCCGCATCCCCGACGGGGTGCTGAACCTCGTGGTCGACAGGAAGGACTCTGCAACAGAGGCCCTCGCCAACGACATGCGCGTGACCGGCATAGTGGCCACCGGGTCCGGCGACAGGCTGGAGGACCTCATGTTCCTGCAGGTGGACGACGAGCTGTCGTTCATCAACGAGCTCAAGGGCATGAACCCCGCCCTGGTCTACAGGCCCTCGGACATGAAGGCCGCGGTCAGGGCGATCATCGACTCGGCGTTCACATTCGCCGGGCAGGGGCTCTACGCCTGCTCCAAGGTCATCATAACCGGGGACGACCAGAAGAAGTTCCTGGAGGTGCTGTCCGAGCAGATGAAGGACATCGAGGTCGGGGACCCCGTGAACGACACGACCCAGTGCGGCCCCATCATCAGCAAGGATGCCGTGAAGAGGTACGGCAAGCTCCGCGACGAGGTCCTCCCGTTCATCGTGGCGAAGACCCAGGTGGCCGGAGTTCCCGACGGGTGCTACGCCGGCCCCATCGCCGTCTCCGGGCTGGACCCCGAGCACGACCTCAACTACATGGACTCCGGGCTGCCGATCATGAACATCGCGGTCGTGGAGAGCCTCGACAGGGCGTTCGAAGAGCTTGAGGACACCGAGTGCGGCCTGTCCGCCGGGCTTTTCAGCAAGGACCCGAAGGTCATCGACCGCTTCAAGAAGGAGGCGGACGCCCCGTTCAAGTATATCAACGAGAGCAGCCGCACCCTGAGGGCGGCCGCCTTCTGCACCCTCGACAGATTCGTCAGATGAAACCCAGGAACGTCGGGTTCCTGACCAGTCCGCCCACGGACCTGACCAGGGACCTGACCTCCTTCTCTTCATAGGGCTTCACGCCCGCCATCCCGTTCCTGACGGGATCGACGGCGCGGATCAGGAACTTCTTGCATCCCCGGGATGCGTTCGCCATCTCCCTCATGGCCGGTTCGTCGGTGGTCCCCGGGACCATCTCAGCGGTCACACCGTACCAGTATCCGTAATCCTCGAGGAACTCCAACGTCGCCCCCTGCTCCTCCGAGATCCTGCCGCGGATGCGGATCATAGCCATGTCGGCATACCCCGCGCCCATCAGGTCGTCCAGGGCCGCCCTGTCGCGACCCTCGGTGACCACCATCGACTTCAGCCTGGCAGGCTTTAGGGCCTTCATCGCCCTGTAGGCGCCGGGCATCTCCAAGAGGTCGATGCCATCGGACGAGAAGGCGACAGCATCGAGCGAATCGCGGTCCGCCAGGAGCCTCGATGCAGCGGCCTCCACCGAGCCGTCGTCCTCCCCTTCGGCGATGTAGGCCACGGAGATGAACATGGGAGGGCACAGGAGGGAGTCCATGGCGACGAGCCTGGCCCTCAAGGGTCCCATCTCCTGACGGTACGGAACGTCGCTATCCTGTCCAGGAGCGCGCATGATGCGGCATCCAGGTCGTCCGCTATGACAAGGTCGGCGCCCAGCATCATGGCAGCGGCGGCCGTGGACACACCGTACTCCCCTGCTGGCACGTGCACTGTCACCGGCCTGGCCGGGTCATAACCCTTCAGGAGGTGGATCGCATCGGGGATCTCAGAGAGGTCCTGGGTGCCGGCATCGACGGCATCGCCGCCGTCCCCGGGCAGGGAGAGCACACGGCATCCCAGGGACGCCGCGATGGCGCTCGCCTCGGCATGGGCTTCCTTGCAATGGACCAGCGGGCTGCGGCCGACCAGGTGCAGGCAGCCCTTCGCGATGGCCTCGGGTTCGTCTGATTCTATGACGAGGGGGCCCTCCCACAGGACGGCCGCCACCCCGCATATGTCCGCGAAGGAATCGGGGCTGCGTAGGTCGTCGCGTATGCAAAGGTAAGTGAAATTGGAAAGAGCCAGCGTACGCTTCTGGATCTCTGCGATGCGGGACGCAGCGGCATCCGTGCCGAGCGCATCCGACACCGTCAGGGCCAGCTTCGCGGGCCTCTGCACGGGTTTCGCGGGTAGCGTCATAGCCCAGCCAGCTCCTCCCCCTGGAAACGGCACATGTCCGCAGCCACGGGGTTGTTCATGATCAGTATGTCCGCTCCGCACAGCATCGCCTCGAGGCCCACCATGGCCTCCTCCATCGGCTCGCCCGGGAACATGCTGAGGTCGGCCATTATAGGCCTCTTGCATGACTCATCGCCCTTCAGGCCAGCCAGCCTGAACGCGTGCATGGCATCCGCATCCAGGCCGTCGAAGACCGCTATGCGGCCGTTCTGCCCAGCGGAGACATGCCCTTCGGCATCCGCGCCCATGAGTATCAACACGGTGCCGTTGATAGCTGAGGCCATCGCCGAGACTGCCGCGGGATCCCCTGCGAGCGCTATCGGGAGCCCTGTGACCTGCGCTATCATCGCCACCGTGGGGAGCTCCTCCTCGGAGGAGACGCGGATCATCATCCCGTCCGCACCCGCATCGGCCCACATCATGGCCGCTTCGTAGGCATCCCTGCCGTCGGAGAGGTCCATGGAGCCCATGACGATGGGGCGGCGCGCGAGGGCGCCCTCCGATTTGAGGAACGGGGGAGCACAGGAGCCTCCCGCCACATAGTCGCCGAGGCCGATCCAGACCTCGTCCTGCTGCTGCCAGCTCATCTCAGCTCCGAGAACTCCACGAGGCTGAAGACGCCGTTGAGGCTGTCCATGGCCTTCGGCAGGAGGCCCTTGATCTCCTCGGCGGACTTGCCGCTCTTGCCGATGTCCATGACCAGCTCCAGGTACATGGTCTGGTAGCAGATCTTGACCTTGCTGAAAACGGATATGAGGTTGACGTTCCACCCGGCGATGACGTTGAGCGCCTGGGTGATCCCGCCGGGGCAGTCGGGAATCTCCATCCCCACCTTGACCAGCCTGGTCTCCGGCTTGAACAGGGTGATGCTCATGATCCAGGAGTCGGCATCCATCGTGAGGAGGACGTTCCTGCCGTCGCAGTCGCCGAGGATGTCGCCGTAGAGCTCGGCCAGGTCGAAGCATCCGCCCTTCAGGGTCGAGGGGTACCCGCGCCTGACCTCCTCCTTCCCGTTGCTGGAGAGGCCGCCCTTGAACAGCCTGCCGACCTCGGCGGGCTTGATGACTATGCCCCTGATCTTGGAGACGGAGGGGTCGTTCTCGGACTTCAGGGCCTCGAAGCTCTCCATGAGCATCTCGGCCTCGCCGGCGAAGTTGAGGTCGGCCATGAGCTTCCAGACGATGACCGTGTCGGAGATCCCGTTGAGGGAGATTGAGTTGAGGATGTTGATCTCCTTCTCGGACAGGAAAGCCGACGCCTGGGCGCTGGACCCGGGGACGTCGTCCAGGTACATCGTGATATGGGTCAGCGTGCGGTAGTTCTCCTGGGGGAACATCGAGATCATGATCTCGTATTCCTTCGGGCCCTCCTCGGGGTGCCTGAACAGCGTGCTGTATATGCAGCCGCCCTCCACGACGCCCATTGCGTCCGACATCCAGTTGTCGATCTTGACCGACGAGCCCTTGACCTTAGTGTACTCCCACGTCTTCATCTAGACCCTCTGCGACCGTGATTGCCATCGGAATATTATAGGTATCGCGCGTGCTCGTTCGCTCCCTGAGGTCGGACATGCGGAGGGCATCCCCTCCGTTCTTCACGCCGTCGAGGATCTGCATGTACACGAGGCGGTCCCCGTCCTGCCCCGGGAGGGACATGACATCGATCACCTGGCACCTCATGACGACCCTGGACCCGGGGATGGTTATGGCGCCTCCGTCGACGTCGATGTCGATCCCCTCGAACTTGTCGATGGAGTCGGAGTGCCCGTCCCCGAGCTTCGCCGCGATGGCCGCCTGCGACCTCAGGAGATTGGAGAACCCTACGACGTCGCCCTTGGCGATGGCCCTCCCGGTCGCGCTCTGGGAGCCGATGAGGCAAACCACCCTGTCGTAGTCCGCGTTCATGGCCCATGCGCAGCACATGCCGTATCTCTTCCCGCCCTTCTCCAGCGCGATGACGCTGGCACAGTGGTCGACAGCCTCTAGCTTCATACCACTGCATCATCATGCGCCTATTTCATTCCGATGGCCACCTTTATCAACTGGTACACTTTCGGTGTCCCCATGGCAAAGGTAATCATGCACACCACCATGGGCGACATCGAGATCCAGATGCACGATGACATGCCCATCACCACCGGCAACTTCATGAAACTGGCGAAGGAGGGCTTCTACGACGGCGTCATCTTCCACAGGGTCATCGACGGATTCATGATCCAGGGCGGGGACCCCACCGGAACCGGCATGGGCGGACCCGGCTACACCATCCAGGACGAGTTCGGCAAGGGCCACTCCAACGTCAGGGGCACCATCTCCATGGCCAACACCGGCCGCCCCAACTCCGGAGGCAGCCAGTTCTTCATCAACACCGTCAACAACACCTACCTCGACAAGGAGGATCCCAGGACCCCTTCCGCGCACCCCGTGTTCGGAACCGTCACGGCCGGCATGGATGTCGTCGACAAGATCTCCGCAGTGGAGACCGACAGGCGCGACAAGCCCCTGACCGACGTCAAGATCCTCTCGATCGACGTCATCGAGTGATTGCAAAAAACAAGGGGCCCAGGCCCCTTTATTCTCCTTTTTCTTGCCTGATTGTTCAAGCACATCGCTCTTTGCTTAGATCCATACGGGAATAGGCTATCCGAAGTATCCTCACTTTAAGGCGATCTTCAAAAACAACGTAAAACATGATATAATTCTCGCGGAACTGAAACTGCCTTTTCGGAAAACCGTCAAATGTCTCAGAATGTGGTCTAATCATATGCGAGAACGGATTAGATTGGACATTCTTCATCGCCTTTTCAACATCGTCGATGAACCTCTTTGCTGCCGATACATTGCCCAGTTCCATGGCGATATAGCGAACGATGGAATTGATCTGATACTGAGCATCCGCAGATAGTTCAACGGAATACTGGGTCATCCTTCAGTTCCTTGATGAAATCAAAACCGTCTACATTTCCTCCATCTTTCTCGGAACGGCGCAACGATTCGGCCAGTTCGTAATCGAGCATGTACTCCTTTATTCTGTCAAACATCTCAATGTTCATTATCACCCGAACACCGAACCCATTCTTTGTGATGAATAGGGGTTCGTTTTCTGACAGGTCCAGTATTTTCGATGTGTTCCGCAATTCGGTTATCGGGACTATCGCAGTCATGATTAAGAGAATGCATGGTGAGTATATGTACATAATTATGTCATAATTATGTATAATGCATATGTATGAATTGAACTGCCATCAGATTTGCAACATTCCGCAATCGCGGATTGGAAAATGAATTAAAAAGACGGAGAATCGCTCCCCTAGGTACGGGTCGATCTCGAGATGCGTACCGGACCTGAGCAGGATGATGGGGACACGCTCCTTCCTGAGCCTGCGCCTGAGCTCCTTATCGTTGGTCAGGACGTATCCCTTGGTGAAGTAGGCGAGCTCGACGACAGCGTCGTCCCCCGTGTGCTCCGTGGGGATGATCTCGTACTTCCTCGCCAGGGCGATGGCCGCCTTGGCGTACTTGTGGTCGAGGTGCTTCAGCTCCCCGACGAGAGGGCCGGGAACCACGATCCTCGCGTCGCCCAGGAGCTCCTGGAGCGCGAGGTCAAGGTTGATCCCGATCTCAAAAGGCATGAGTAAGGCGTTTGTGTCGAGGACCACCGTCTGCATGGTCTCACTGGTCGACGATACCGTAACCGATGAGTCTCCACTTGTTGGAGATCCTTCTGGAGATGGCGACCCTCTGCCCGGGCAGGATGCACACGGGGATCTTGAGGGATACTTCCGCCTGGCCGTTCCTGGCGCTCTTGACGACGCCCACGGTGGTGGCCGTTCCGACGCTGAGCATCAGGGGCTCGTTGCTCTTGATGTCCTCGACGGACAGCTCGGAGCTCGACCCGACGACGCGGTCCAGCAGCGTGGTCTTCATCCTGAAGTCGTGCACGACCTCCGGCAGGGAACCGGGGACGCCGATGACCCTACCGGTGAGACCGTCCGACTTGGTGATGGACGCGTCCAGGCCGGTACCGATGGCAACGAGGCCTCCAGGCAGGACCTTCTTGACGCTCTTGCCGCCCGCCTCCAGGGAGGTCACCTTGGCGGTGATCCTCTCGTAGACGGCCTTGCCGGCGACCTCGGTCTTCCTGCCGGGGACGATCTCGATGTCGTCGCCCACGGACAGGGTGCCCTGTATCAAGGTGCCTCCGAGGACGCCTCCCTTGAGGTCCTCGGGCTTGGTGCCGGGGGCGTTGATGTCGAACGAGCGGGCCACGTGCATCAGCGGAGTGGCCTTCGTGTCCCTCTTGACCTTGGACACGATGTGCTCCTCGATCGCCTCGATCAGGATGTCGATGTTGACGCCACGGTTGGCGGAGATGGGGATGATGGGAGCGTTCTCGGCGATGGTGCCCTTGACGAACTCCTTGATCTCCTTGTAGTTCTCCATGGCGCGCTCGGTGCTGACGATGTCGATCTTGTTCTGGACGATGATGATCTTGTCGATGCCGATGATGGACAGCGCCATCAGATGCTCCTTGGTCTGGGGCTGGGGGCAGTGCTCGTTGGCAGCCACCAGCAGCAGGGCTCCGTCCATGAGGGCGGCTCCCGAGAGCATCGTAGCCATGAGGGTCTCGTGCCCGGGGGCGTCCACGAAGGACACGGCCCTGAGGAACTCGGCCTCGGACTTGCAGTTCGGGCACTTCTTGTTGGTGCCGTAGGCTGCGGATCCCTGACATTCGGGGCATTTGTAGAATGCGACGTCGGCGTAGCCGAGACGGATGGAGATGCCTCTCTTCAACTCCTCGGAATGGCGGTCGGTCCAAACGCCGGAAAGGGCCTTGGTGAGGGTGGTCTTCCCGTGGTCGACGTGGCCGATCATCCCGATGTTGATCTCGGGCTGCTTGGGGACTTTCATCACTCAGCTGCCTCGCCCTCGGAGGAAGGGTTGAGGCACTCCTCTATGGATTTGGGTCCGTACTCGCTGACAGCCATGTTGATCTGGACGATCCTGTCGGAGATCGTGTTGCCGTGGATGGCGACCCTCCTCCTCTGGCCGGGGTACTTCTCGTGGAATCCCTTGCTCTCGGCGAGCAGGAGCTTGACCCTCTTG
This sequence comes from Thermoplasmata archaeon, assembly GCA_015063135.1. Classification (GTDB taxonomy): domain Archaea; phylum Thermoplasmatota; class Thermoplasmata; order Methanomassiliicoccales; family Methanomethylophilaceae; genus Methanoprimaticola. The sequence continues at coordinate 60,557 of SUTA01000011.1, read as the reverse complement.
TTGCCGGGGAGGTCCTTCCTCATGGGGGTCCCGTTGGAGTCGGAACCGCCGGTGATCTTCAGCTTGTAGTCGGGGAGGCCGAGGAACACACCGTCGACGACCTCTCCGATGGATTTACCGATCAGAGAGTTCGCGTGGTGGCCGGAGACGGCAATGTTGTAGGACTTGCCGGTCTTCACATCGTTAACGATAGCTTTGAACTCTACCATTTGAACACCTGTGGGGGTCGGTTAGCCGAGTATCCTTAATAAAGGTAACGCCCCGCTTTAAGCGCGTGCGCGTTGGTTATCTTTATGTGCCGAATGGTCGATACGCCCTCCATGGGATTACTCAGCAAAATGAAGATGAAAAAGGAGCTGAAAGAGACTCTGGAAGAGGAGCCCAAAGAGGAGCCGAAGCAGGAGAAGCCCAAGGCGGAACCCAAAGAGGAGCCCAAGAAGACGGAGCCCAAGGCTGATGCCAAGGAGGGCGATGCCCAGAAGAACGGCGCCTACTTCGTGTCCACCCACCCCGACGGCGGCTGGCAGGTCAAGAAGGCAGGCGCCCAGAAGGCCCTGAAGAGGTTCAAGACCAAGGCCGAGGCCGAGGAGTACGCCAAGACCGTGGCGGAGAACCAGGGGACCAACGTCGTCCGCAAGAAGAAGGACGGCAAGATCCAGAAGAAACACTGATGGGGACGGCCTTCGGGCCATCCCCTTTTTTACTTTTTTAGCAGAACTGGGTCTTATCGGATTCGAGGACCTCGTTCCAGAGCCTTATGGTCTCCTGGGCGTCCTCCTCATCCATGAGCTGGATCGCGAATCCTGCATGGACCACGGCCCAGTCCCCGACATTGGCATCCACCATGGAGACGTTGGCCTGCCTCATGACCCCGCCGAAATCGACCTGGGCCATGGTTCCGTCGATGCTGACGATCTTACCTGGTACAGCTAGGCACATCCCTATCACTCCGTCATGATCTTCATTATGGCCTCAGCAAGCTGGCCGTCCGTGGCCTTCAGGGCATCGATCGCCTTCTGGCGGTCGCAGTTGGTTTGGGACATGACCATCTCGATGTCCTCCTCGGGGAACGCGACGACCTCCTCGGGCGCGCCGTCCTCTCCGTGGGGTACGACTATCTCGGGCCCGGAGACCTGGTAGCTCTTGCTACCGCCCATCTCCACGCAGACCACATCGGCCTTCTTGATGACGATGTCCCTGTCCTTGGTCCTGATGATGACCTCGACGACGCCCTCGACGGACTCCTGCTTGAGCCCCATCTTCTTCATCGCCTGCTTCATCTGACGGTCGTTTATCCTCATTCCTCCGCCCATGGTTCCACCCTATGCCGTCCCTTATTTAACTAAGTGCGCCCGCGACCGCTTTCCTGAAGGCCTCCGCCATCTCGGCCGCCTTCGATGCGTCCGGGGCACCGCCCTGAGCGAAATCGGGCTTGCCGCCGCCCCTGCCGCCGAACTGTGCCAGCACATCGGACAGTACCTTCTTGCAGTCCACCCTCTTGTCGCCGGAGGCGACCATGGCGGACAGGGTCTCGCCGGCGGATATGTACGCGGCGACGCCGCCGGAGGACTTGACGGCCTCGGCATGCTCGGTCATGATGTTCCTGTCCCCTCCGGGAACTACGCAGACCTGCACCGGGATGCCCCCGAGCTGCTCGGCGGGGATGCTGTCCAGTATGACCCTGGTGGCCTCCTTCAGGGCCTTCCTGGAGGCCTCCGCCTCCTTGCGTGAGTTGGCCACCGCCTTGGGGGAGTCCGATGCCTTGCACCCGATGGAGTCCACGATCTCCATGGCCAGCATCGCGTTGGCGTTGGCCGCGACCTTCGCCTTGTGGCCGACCTCGAATTCGATGGTCACGCCGTCCTTCCCGGCTGAGACCTTCCTGGTGACGGTGATCATCTCCAGCTCGGCGGTCTCCATGACGTGGACGCCGCTGCATGCGGAGAGATCTATGTCGCCGATGGCGACGACGGATATCTCCTCGCCCTCGGGGATCCTCTCCTTCTTGATCCTGACCTTCTCCAGGTCCGGGTCGTCGCGGTCCATGATGCTCTTGGTCACGGCGTGGTTGTCCCTGATGGCGCAGTTGGCGAACTCCAGGGCCTTCGCGATCTGGGGCCATTCCAGATCGTGGTTGACGATGACGTACTTGCTCTCCGGGGAGATGTAGATCTTGGTGATGGCCAGGTCCTCGCACTGCCTCTTGAGGGAGGAGAACAGGAGGTGCTCCCCGGTGTGCCCCATCATGAGGTCGTACCTGCGGTCCCAGTCCACGCTGCACCAGACCCTGGCGCCGACGTCCATGCCCTTGGGCTCGGGGACCCTGTGGACGATCTCGTCGCCCCTGTAGAAGACCTCCGTGACCCTGCATCCGTTGATGGCCCCAGTGTCGCAGACCTGCCCGCCGCCGCCCGGGTAGAACGCCGTGCAGTCCAGGACGACCTCGTCGCCCTTCACAGATACGATGTGCGCCTCGAACTCCGACTGGTAGCCGTCGTTCCTGAAGATCTCGTCCGCCATTTCCAATGCTCCTGCGCTGGGTACCGCTCATTCGGTAATAATGGTTGCTTTATCCCATGAATGCCATGCCGCGCCATGAACACCAGGAACGCGGTGGCGGCCGTAGCGGTCGTCGCCATAATACTTGCGGCGAGCTGCGTGTTCCTCCTCGGATCCAACGAGCGCGAGGAGAAATGGTACAACGTGGACATCTTTGACAACGTGTATCCGGAGTACCAGGAGCAGACTGCCGCAGAGAACTACTACCCATACGTGATGAACGACGTCTACAAGAAGGCGGCCGCCATCGAGGACGAGGGCATGGCCCTGCTAATGCTGTACGCGAACTCCGTGAACCGGCAGTCCGAGGACCGCATAACCTACGACATCATATCCATGCTGAACGACAAGACCTACCCCGAACTGGGGGATTCGAAGGTCCTGGCCGATTACTACAGCTACGCCCTCAACATGACGGCCCGCAACGCCGCCGGCACCGGCGCCATCCAGGCGTACGTTGACGAGATAGACGCCATATCCACCACCGACCAGGTCGTGGAGTACGCCGCCACCGGCGGCTCCGCCGGCATGTACAGCTCGATCATCTCGCTGTCCAGGCACATAGAGGACACCAACGGGAGCAACGCTGTGACCATCAGCATCCCGATCCTCCCCAGCCTCGACGAGAACTACCGTGAGGCCGACATCGAGAAGAACCTCACTCTCTACAGAGACATGCTCGAGCTGTTCCCAGAGATCGACGGCGACTCCTACCTTCAGGCCGCGGTCGATTACGACAGGCTCATACAGACCAAGGCGACCGGCGAGGCGACCCCCGTCATGACCTACACCGAGGTCGAGAAGTCGTTCGCATTCTCATCCGCCCTCAAGCCGTACCACGACGCAGGCATCGACAGCTTCCAATCCGCCGATTCCGGTTTCTTCGAGACCATCTCCTCGAGCCTGACCAAGGACAACCTGATGCTGTACAAGAGCATGGCCATGTACGACCTCCTCATGGATGCGAGCAGGCACCTCGACGAGCAGACCTACGAGATCCGCGCCGAATGGCTCGGCGAGGAATTCGACATCCAGAGCTCTATGCTGGATTCCCTCAGCAACGACTGGGACCATGTCACCAGCATGCTCGTAGGGAAATACTACTACGGCACATACGTGGATGCCGGGACCCAGGCCTTCTTCGAGGGTTTCATAGACCAATGCCTGGAGGCCGCCAAGGCCTACTACGGCAACGTCGATTGGATAAGCGAGGACACCGCCGACGAGATATCCAAGAAGATCGACGGCATGGTGGTCCGCTGCCTCGGTCCCACCAAGGAGCAGATGGCCGCATACGACTACTCGTCCGTGAAGGCCGACAGCTACTACGGCATGCTGGTGGCCCTCAGGCAGGCGACCAGGGCCATGGACATCGCCCAAGCATCCGGAGACCTCCGGGACCAGTGGAACATCTCCATGCACCCGCAAACATTCAACATGTACTACGGAATAGAGGACAATTCCATCAACATCATGACCGGCTACGTCCGGGAGTTCATGAAGGAGCACAGCACCACCGAGTTGGAGTACATGCTCGGGACGGTCGGCGCCGCCATATGCCACGAGATCACCCACGGCTTCGACAACACCGGTGCGGACTACGACGAGAGGGGCGTCAAGAACCCCGGCTGGCTGTTCACGGAGGAGGAGAAGGCCATCTTCGACAAGAAGGTGGACAGGCTCACCGACTACATCACCGGGTTCTACGTCGGCAACGGGTACAGCCTGACCAAGAGCATGGTCGGGGAGGTCATGGCCGACATGGGCGGCTCCGCGATCGCACACACCATGGTTGGGAACGGCGACGTAAAGAAGTTCTTCTCCTCGCTGGTCGTCCTGGAGTTCTTCCCGCAGGACAGGGAAACCTACTACGCGCATGTGGCGAACGGCGTGCACCCGCCGGGGATGTACAGGGTGAACATGGAGGTCCAGCAGATGCAGGCCTTCTTCGACGCCTACGGCATCCAGAAGGGCGACAACATGTACCTGTCCCCGGAGGACCGCGTGTCCGTCTGGGCCCGAAACCGATTGACCGAGGGGGCCTACGCCCCCTCAACCCTTTTAACAAATGACCGCCATCCAGCACGGGAAGTGCTCGTATGGCCCTAACAGACTACGATGAACTGGACAAACGTATAATCGAGCTCCTCTGCAGGTCCAGCCAGGGATCCTACAGGCAGATAGCGAAGCAGCTCGGAGTCCACCCCACCACCCTAATCCAGAGAGTGAAGGCGCTGGAGTCCAAGGGGGTCATCAACGGTTACAGGGCCAGCATCGACTACGCAAGGCTGGGGTTCGACTACATGGGCATCGTCAGCGTCTCCGCCGATGCGTATGCGATCAAGGAGATCGCCGGCATCCCCCAGGTGGTGTCGGTGTTCGAAGTCACCGGCGACAGCGATTGCATGGCATGGATCGCATGCGAGGACAGGGAGGAGTTCTCGGCCGTCGTTAAGCGGATCGCCTCCCTGGACGGCGTCCGCAGGACCAGCACGTCCGTCATCATGGGGGTCGAGAAGGACCCGTTCGAGTTCGTGCCCCCGATCCTCGGCGAGCGATCCCGCCTATCACAGTTATCTAAAAAGGAAAGGGCCATGAGGCCCTGTGTTTCCCCCGCATCGGAGATGCGGGTAAATGCGGATCGAGGGGGTCGCCCCCTCAGATCCTCTTGGTCCTGATGACGTAGCCCGAGGCTATGAGGACCGCCGCCGCCATGGCGGAGATCACCATCAGCGTCAGGCTGCCGTAACCGAGCACGATCATCGGGAGCTCCTCCACCTGGAGGGTGTAGATCGAGTGGTGCCCCGTGATGATGGTTACCGTCTTGCTGTCGGCGGAGTAGCGGCTTTCCACCTCTTCCAGGTGCCCGTCCCTGTCAACGTAGAACGCCTTGACCACGGACCTCTCGTCGAGCTCCTCGTCGAAGGGTATGGTGATGGACAGGGTCCCGCCTCCTAGATCGGTGACGTACCTGCCGTCGACGGTGGTGGACACGTAGACGTAATGGCCGTCCCCGATGGCCATCTGCTGGACATGGTTGATGGTGGACGGGTCATCGACCCTCATCTCGAAGCTGACGTCCTTCTTCAGGGAGGCCAGCGTATCCAGGGCGTCGTTGTCGTAGACCACGGCCCCCTCGTCCGACCTGATGACGAAGTTCGCGTCCTTGTCCGCTATCTCGGCCATCGAATCTGAGCTGATGGTGGCATCCACCACGCTGCCCGTATGGAGCCCTATGCGCCACTGGACCGGTCCGGATATGCCGAGCAGGTCCACTGTGGCCTGGGACTGCTCCAGCGCCATCTTGACCTCCTCGCCGCCGACGAACCATCCCTGCACTCCGGAGATCAGCGCCTCGGACACGGCGTAGCCGACTCCGTCATCGGACGTCACAGTGGTCGTTATGTCGGGTCCGAAGGGCCTCTCGGTCTCGATGGTGGCCTCCAGCGACCAGGTGCCCTCGGCGCTCCTGATCTTGGATACCTCGGTCATGGTCGACTCCCCGTCCTTGCTGACGGTCACGGAGTAGCTCTCGACGTACTTGCCGTCAGGGTATGTCGTCACCGCATCGACGGTCACCGTCTCGGTGCCGTCGGGGTCGACCGTGGTCTCGATTAACTCCCTGGTGATGGAACCGTCGGGGTTGACGATGACGATGGTCGGGTCTACCGGGGGACCAGGCTCCGGGGAGATCACGAAGGATACGGTCTCCGCAGCGAAGGTGTAGTTGTCCGTGCCTCCGATGACCGCCCTGACGTACCACCTGCCGACCTCCTCGGGCACCTCGGGCACGAAGCCTTCCAATTCCGAGCTGGAGTATGTGAACTCGACCGTGTCCGCGCCGAAGAGCGCGGTCACGACCGGCTTGTTGGGTTCGCTGCCCACGGTCCATCCGCGGATTTTCAGATCCGTGATCTCGTTTATGCCCCTGTTGATCTTCATCGAGATGGTGTAGCACGGGACCATGTTGCCATCGACCTCGAACATGTAGTCCAGGTTCGTCAGGATCACCATGACGTCGTAGTAATCCGAATCGATGGGGATGGCGGTGATGCCCTCCTGCAGGACCCTGACCGTGAAGTCTGTGTCCCTCACCAGTTCTCCGACCGTGACGTTCACCGTCTTCCTCTCGCCGTCATACCTGTCGCTGTCGAACGATGCGCTGATGTCCTTCGGATTGATCAGCGTCGGCTCCTTTTCGGGATCGTACACCCTGAAGTAGCTGGTGTCCGATACCGGATAGTAGTTCTCCGACAGGATGTAGATGACGGTCACGCTGTAGTTGCCGACGGGGAGATCATTGGAGAGCTCGACCGGATTCCCGTTCATGTCGCCGTACAGGATGATGGGCTGGATGCCATCGGGGTGGACGAACGGCTTGCCGTTCTGATCCTTGATCGTGGGCGCCTTGCCGTGGAAGTGGCCGACCTCCCAGCTGTCCATGCTGACCTTGCAGACCAGTATGTCGGTGGGAGCCGAGCTCGTGACGCTGAATATCTTCTGAGCACGGCACTGCGGGTAGGGATCCGATGCCTCATAGGAGATGAATGCCGCATACGTGCCGGGCTCCAGTTCCTCGAGGTTCGTGTACTCGTGCATCTCGAGGTCCATGTACACTATGGTCGGCTGGACGCCCTTGGGATGGACGAACGGAGTGATCCTGTCCATGCACACGGGCTTCGCCACCTGCCCGTTGTAGCCCCCGTACTCCCATCCGGACATGTCGACCAGGAACATCAGCGTCCCCTGCTCCGTGACGCTGAACTTGCTCGTCGTGCTTACGCCCTTGAACTGGCCGCTCGCGGGGTATGTCGCAGTCACGTTGTAGGAGCCGGTTTCCAGATTCTGAAGCTGGCCTGGGTCGATCGGCGTCCCGTCGAGGTTGGAGTATGTGAATTGGGGCTGCACCCCGTTCGGATGCGTGAACGGTCCGCCTAACGCATAGTACACGACCGGCTTGTTGTAGGTCTCGGAGTAATAGCCCTTCACCCACCCGGGCATTATGACGGCGATTGCCGGCAGATCGATGGAGTTCAACGTCACCTCGAACAGGGCGGAGGCGGACATGGCGGGCCATGTGCCGGATTCGGCGTAGGAGATGATGGCCTTGTAGACGCCCGTGTTCATGGGATTGCCGGGAGTCACCTCCCCCGTCCCGTCGACCGTGGTGTAGCTGACGGTCTTGGTGCCGGGATGATCGAAGGAAGTGCCGTCCGGGTAGATGGCCTTCGCCACGTTGAGATCCTCGTCATAGTTCCCGAAGGTCCACCCGGGCATCATTACCTCGAAGACCTTGTCGTCCTCTGATGAGTCCTCCTTCACCTGGAACAGGGAAGTGACCGAGATCGCCGGATACATCCCCCCCACCGCGCTGAAGGATGCCGTCACCCTGTAGATTCCCGCGGGGAGCTCATCCAACGGTATGACGATGGGATCGCCGCCCGAGGTACTGAACGAATAGCTGGGAGTCAGAGAGGCGGGGTGCAGATAACTGCTCCTCCCGTCCATGCTGACGAGGAAGGGAGAGTTGTCGTCCTCGTCGTACTGCCCGAAGACCCACCCGGGCATGCGGAGAATAAATGCCAGGCCGGCATCGGAGTTCGATGTGACCTTGAAGCTGGCGGAGACCGTGAAGCCTGGGTAGTTCTCCGTTTGCTCGTACGTGGCCTTGACCGTGTACGTGCCCACCGTCAGCTCGCCCAGCTTGTCCGCTGCGATCTCCTGGCCATCTGCGGTCCAATACGTGAACACGGGCTCTATGCCGTCGGGATGGGTGTAGGCCTTGCCATGCTCGTCCACCATGGACGGGAGCTGCCCGTTGTAGGAGCCGGCGCGCCAGCTCTGCATGCTGATCTGGCATTCCAGGTTTTCGGACCTCTGGCTCACGGTGAACGAACCCAGGGCCGACACTGCCGGATGGGTGCCGGATGCCTCGAACGAGGCCACGACGAAGTACCTGCCGGCTACCAGGTCGTTTGATAGCGCGACCTCTGCCCTGTCCGAGCGATAGTACCTATAGGTAGGCTGCAGACCGTCGGGATGGGCGTATGCCTCTTCGCTCCCGAGCTGTGTGAGGTACGGCTTGTTGACGGTCGCGATGAAGCCTCCCTGCTCCCACCCGAGGATGTTCGCCTGGAAGACCATGGTGTTGTCGAAATCCGGGTGCGTTCCTTCATCCAAGTCATACTCCATCTTCATCAGGAGGTAGCTGTCGGTGACCTTGGAATTCAGGTCCTCCCCTATGGCATTGAAGAAGGCCCTGGCGAAATCGACAGAAATTTGACTGCCGCCGCTAGCATAGGCGTTGTTGATGCTCCGCTCGACAGCGAGGATCTTCGAGTAACCGGTCTGCAGAGAGTTGAACGCGCTGATCGCATCGATCAGTACTTGCCTGTTGTCCACCGACTTCCTCTGGTCTAGAGGGAGGCTCATATAGGCATCCTTGGCAGCGTTTATCCTGCCCTCGCTCTCCGCAGTGTACGTGACATCGCCTATGGCGTCAATCAGCGCCTCCACGCCGTCCACCGTAGTCGCGGGCGACAGCTGGATCTGGAACATGGTACCGACCCTCACGATGCTCACGTTGTATCCGGGCACCTCCCCAGCGCTCAGGGACATCGCGTTGGTGGCTATCATTTGCTCAGGGACATGGCCTGTCACATCGAGCTTCCCGCTCTGGGAGTAAACTCCGAGCTCGGCCCTCGGGATGGTGTAGCTGATGCTGTCGGTATCGATGAGCTTCGCGGCGTTGTAGCTCTCGGAGTAATCGCCGACCTTCCAGCCGGGCATTTCGATCTCGAATGCCAGGGATGGGGATTCGTCCGAAGCCCTCACCTCGAACACCGTGGAAGCCGTCATCGCCGGGTACTTGCCGTCGGCGGCGAAGGATGCGGTGACCCTGTAGACGCCTACCCCGAGGTTATTGGATGGCGTCACCGGGTTCCCGGCCATATCCGCGTAGGTGAATGTGGGGGATATCCCGTTAGGATGATAGTACACGTTGGAACCGTCGCTTCCGGTGAGATAGGGCTTGTTGACGGATGCGGAGTACTTGCCGCTAACCCAGCTGGGCATATGCAGCTCGAAGTCGAGCCTGCTCCCGATGTCCGAAGTCACCTGGAACAGGACCGATGCGCTCAGAGCCGGATACGGCACCGCCTGAGTATTCCCCTCATAATCTATCTTCGCGAGGTACGTGCCCGGAGCCAGCGTATTGAAGTCCACCTGGCCCTTGCCGGTGCCCGGCACCATCTGGACCAGCTCGCCATCGTCGTTCCACTTCCAATAGGTCACGACTGCTTCTTCTTCGCGCGGATGGTGGTATGGTTTGCCTTCGGCATCGACCGCCGTCGCCTTGTTGACTTCCTCATCGTATCCTCCGTAAACCCATCCGGGCATCTGGACGTCGTACGCGAACGTGGGAAATTCTACGGGGGGCTTCACTTGGAATAGCGTCGTGACGGAGTAAGGCGGATACGATTCCGTCTTGGGGTAGGACACGGTCACCGAGTAGATCCCGTACATCAATTTGCCTGGCGGATCCGTTACAGGAACCGGTTCATTGCCGAGAAGGACATACTTGATGATAGGCGATTCCCCCTCGGGATGCTTGTAAGCGGAAATGCCGTCGTCATACATTATCTGCAGGACATTTTTGTTCTCATCGTAATCGCCATACTCCCAGCTCGGCAGGCTCACGCGGTACATGGTGGAATCGATGTCCTCGCCCCTGACCTGGAACACGGAGGAGAACGTCGCGTTGTGGTAGGGCTTGGACGGTGCGTTGAAGGTCGCCTCGACCATGTACAGGCCGGCGGGCTAGTTGCCCATGTCAGCGGGGTCGATTTCATCCCCACTCATGGTCTTGTAGGTGAAGGTGACGCTCTCGCCGTCCGGGAGCATGAAATCGTTACCGGGCATGAAGTTAAGCACGACATCATCGGGACGGACCACGGGGTCCTCGTCCTCGTCCGTCCAGTGTATCACGAAATCGACCGTGACCGCCGTCCAGCTGTTAGTTATGACGAAGACTTCGCCGACCTTCTCCACGGTAGTGGTATATCCCTCTATCTCCGATACGACGAGGCCGGCTGCATCGCCCGCGTAGTCTATGTGCGCATAGCTCCAGCTCTTCGTCGCCTCGGGGCTGTAGACGTCTGTCGACTTGGCGTCGTAGTTCAGCGTTATCTTGTTGGGACGGTGGTTGGCCTCGTTGCGCCCGTCATCCCACAGGACCAGGACGTTGTTGTCCGAGGTGCTCTTTACGACGAGGACGTTGGTGGCGATGGAGCTCACGGAGTACCCGGGAACGGGAGCGATCGTGGCCGTGTACTGGATGAGGGCATCCCCCGAGGAGCCCGTGGCCTTGATGGCGCACTTCCAGCCGCTGGCGGCCGTTGCCACGCCTGTCCCCGCCAGGTATCCGCCGTCCATCAGATAGACGGTCACGCTGTCGGGGCGGTCCGTCTCCTCGTCGCCCATCCATGACACCTTCACCTGGACCGTGGGCGAATGCCTCAGGGTCAAGGAGAATCCGGTCTCATCATGCCCCGCGAAGGAGTACTGGTAGGTTCCGTCCCCGTCCACTCCGTACCACGTAATGCCTTCGATCACTTCCACAGGTAAATCGGCAACGTGTCCTTCCCATACGGGCTTGACGCTGTCGACGCTTTCATCCACAGAGTACCAAAAGAGCCACCCGTCTGACGCCACTGCGGTTCCCGTCCCGACCATGGTGTCACCGTTCATGAAATGCACCTCTATCTTGTCGGGGCGCAGGCCGTCGGCATCGGAGCCGTCCGCCCATATCACCTGCAGGGGCTTCTGGTTCGACGTATCCCAGATCGCGGTGAAAGTCACATCCCCGACAACCGTGTAGGTCTCGCCGGCGGATAGCGTCCGCACGCCGTTCTTGTCGGACACCAACCACCCCTTGAAATCCGTCATGCTCTCGTAGATGTTTCCCGGGATCGTTATCTTGGTCTCCTCCAACAGCGCGTACTTTTGAACATCGAAACCGGATATTCCGGGATACACTGTGATGTCGCAATGGTGGTTGACTACCCTGTAATTGGAATTCCACGAGGCGTACGCGATGTCGGGCTCCACTCCGTCCACCCATATCATCCCGCGGTACTTCCCCGGGATGAGGAACACCGGCCCGTCGTACAGGTACAGGAGATTGACGATCTTCGCGGCTTCCAGCGGATGCTTGAAGATGTCATGGTCCACGTTGGAGTGGATGATGTAAGCTATGTCCTTCTGCGGCTCGCGGTGTTCCGCCGTAGTGGGTATGTCCAAGTCGAAGTGCTTGAGGTAGAATTTCGTCAGATCGTAAGACTCGTACGCGGTCGTCCTCTCCAGGATACCGTCTATGGGATCGGAGAGGATGTTGGGGGCGGCGTTCTTCTCGACCTTGGCGCCGATTTGCGTGGGATCCATGCCGCCTATCTTATTTTGGATCCTGTCTTCCTCGGCGATTATCACTATCTTCCCGCGGCAGTCCTTCAGATGCGGGTATTCGATGATCTTCGCCAGCGGATTATCCCCGTAGAACAACAGGAACGGCTCCCCCGTGGATGGGTTCTTTTCTTCGGCCAGCCCCGTCAGGATGTCGCCCATCCTATCCATCGTCGTGCCGAAACTACCCTTGTGGTTGAACTTCACATCGATGATTATGGTCTCGGAGGGATGGTTCGTGAGGAACTCCTTGACCCACCCCAGAACCGTGGCCAGGGAGAGGAAGTCTCCGCCCTTGTCGGGACCCTTGCAGTAGAACAGGCCGTCGAAGGTGTACTCCATCAGCCAGAGGTTCTTCTTATCATCGTGGTTGCTGTCCTTGAAGAAGCCCCACGTCATGTACTGGTTGGTGAGGCATACCTCGATCATGCGGACCCCCATGTCAAGCTGCTCCGGGATGGTGTATGTCTGATGCTTGTACGCACCGGTGGAGAACCACTGGATGTTATCGCAGAAATCGTCGTTGAGCTTCTTGGTGGCGGATTCGTTGGTCCCCATCAGGTTGATCTCGTTGAGCTTCCTCTCGCCGGATACGCCGGCCATCCAGTTCCTGCTGTCTATCCTGGTCCTGTCGATTACGATCTGGTCCTTCTTGGGGATGAAGTAATCGGCCCCCTCGTAGCCGGTATCGAGCTCGATGCTCGCCTCGCCGTCTACCAGCTTGGCTCCGAGCGGCGCTATCGCGAAGAAGAACGCGGACGGGTCGACTTCGGGGTTGTGCTCCGAGTAGCCTTTCGTGAAGACCCCCTTCGTGCTCTCGAGGTCGATCTGCATCGTGCTGCCCTCCGCCAACGGGCCCGCGATGGTTATCTTCTTCTTATTCGGCAGGTACACGCTGCTGCCGTTCGCCGCCTGGTTGTCCTTGATGTACATGTTCCCGGCGATCGAGATCTCGTCTGCGTCGTCGGTCATGCAGATGGCACCGCCGTACTCGAGCGCCTTGCTCTTGCTGATGATGACGTCCTTCATCTTGAGGGTCGCATCCTTGTCCATGTAGACGGCACCGCCGTTGCGGATCATCGCTGTGCTTCCGTTCATCTGGACGTTGTCGAGGACGACCTCGGTCTTCTTCATGTAGAAGCAACCGCCGTGGCGGTAGGCCTTGTTGCCCTCCATGTTGGTGTTGGTCACGCTCGTACGGCCGTCCTCGGCATAGATGCCGCCTCCCAGATTGCCGGCCTGGTTATGCTCTATGTAGCTGTCCCAGACGGAGAGGTTTCCCCTGTTGTAGACCGCGCCGCCGTCGTACTGGTTGTCCTCGTCCTTGAAGCCGGCGGAGTTGAAGCTGATGTTGCAATCGCGGATCTCGGCGCTGCATCCCTTCCTCATTATCAGGGCGCCGCCGCCTCCGTGGACGGCCACGTTGTTATCGATGAGGCAGCCGCTCAGTTTGAGTTCGCCGTCCTTGAGGAATATGGCTCCGCCGTCCTCGTCCGACTCCCCGTTCTGGATCTTCGTGCTCTCGATTACGACGTGCGCGCCCTCGTCTATGATGATGGCCCCTCCGCACCCGTCCTTGGCCACGTTGTGGTCGAAGTTGCAATCGATCAGGGTTCCAGGGCCCTCGAAGTATATGGCTCCGGCCTCGTCCCCCCAGTTGTCCTTGAATATGACGTTCCTGATGTACGCGCTGCCGTTGTCCTCGTCCAGGTAGATTGCGCCGCCGGCGTCGGTGGCCTCGTTGTTGATGACGGTGCCGCCCGTCATGATCAGCCTTCCGTAGCAGTAGATCGCGCCGCCGTCCCCTCCCCTGTTGTTCGCTATGTATCCGCTCTGGACGATCAGCGTGCAGTCCCCGCCTATGTTGAAGCCGCCGCCATGCTTGGCGTTCCCGTCGTAGATGCCGCCCTTGTAGTTCTCGTCCCCTTCCTCGTACTTGCTGTCCATCAGGGTGAACATCGTACCATCGCGCACCTCGACCACATGGCCGTTCGACTCCTTGTTGCCGTCGTTGTCCCTGTAGATGGTGTTCCCGTTGGTGTCCAGGACGACGTTCCTCCCATCCTCCACGTACATCTTCTTCGAGGTGTGGATCGATGCGCCGTCGCCCTGCAGGATGACCTTCCTCAGCCCGCCCTCGGCGCCGCCCTCCACTGTGGACTTGAGATCGTTCCCCGATCTGCCGTTGATGTCGAAATAGATGACATCCATGGTATGCCAGTAGTCGATGCCGTTGAAGACGAAATGCTCGGGGTCCTCTTTGCACGTGAAGACCTTCTCGGATGTCCCGGAATCCCACAGTCCGAACGTCAGCCTCTGGTTGTCGCCGGCGCCGTTGATGTCTATGACCGACTCATCGTCGATCTCGCCGATGCCGAGCACCGTACCGTAGAGAAGGAGGTTGTTGCCGATGTTGTTCGAGCAGCTGTTCTCATTCACGACAATGGTCCCGGATGCCATCGTCTTGCAGCACGTCGATATTCCGCCGCCGAATTCCGCTGCGCTGTTACCGGCTATCGTCCCGCCGTAGAGATAGAGCTCCCCCGTGGATGAATTGTCGCCGAACCAGGCATAAACCGCTCCGCCGCGCCCGGCCATGGCCTTGTTCTCCAGCAGGTTCCCGTCGTGAATGGCGAGCGATCCGCCGCAGCTTGCGATTCCGCCGCCGTTGGCCGCCGCCGTGTTGAACGAGATGCCCCCGCTGTTGAGGCTCATGTTCCCGGCGGAGTACACTCCACCGCCGCTCGCACGGGACTGGTTGCTCTCTATCAAGGTCTCGCCGTTTATGTCCAGACTGCCGTAGTTGGCGATTCCGCCGCCATTCCCGGCTGCGACGTTGTTATCGATCCAGCAGTCTGTGATAGCCAATGCGCCGGTCGACGTACTGCTCCCACTGATGTAGATGGCCCCTCCCTCGGCAGCGGCCTCGTTCCCCCTGATGGCGATACCCTCCAGGGTCACCTGCGTGGCATCCTCCATGTAGATCCCGCCGCCGCGCCCGGCATTGCCACCAGTAATGGCGCCGCCCTCGCCGCTGTCGTAGATCTTGACGACGGATCCATAATTGATGCTTATGACTCCGCCCCTGAAACCTGGCACGGTGCGCTTAGCATCGATGACATGGCCGTTAAGGTCCAGCTCGATGTTCTTGCCTTCGATGGTGATGCAAGAATCTCCCGGCCCCTCAATGTTCTCCGTGATGAGTATCCTCGTGAACCCCTGAGCTGAGTTGATCTGGTTCTGCAGGTCGGCCCATGTGCCCGCCTGCACGACCGCGGGCTCCTCGGCATCCGTGGCGGACTCTTCTAAAGCGCCGGTATGGTCCAGGGCGAACGCTGCAAGGGAGGCCGCAGCGACCATCAGGACCATGACAATGATTGACAGCCTACGCATAATCACCACTTCCGGTTCTGGCAATATTCTTGGGTTACCCACATACATAATATTTATAGGCACGTCTGAAACGTTCCATCCAACTGCAAGCGTTTTGCTAACTTTAACCGTGTTAATGGATGGTCCGCTTGGAAATGGGCTGAGAATGTGGCCCTCTCGGCCCGGACGTGCAGGTAAGGGGATTGAAGCCGCCGTAACGACGGCGCATCGACAAACCTGATGGGATAGAATTCCATGTCTGGCACTATCGACCTGATACAGGGATCCGAATCATCCGCGAATCGATCAGGGCCGATGCGCCCGGCCGCCTCAATCGCATCGTCCCCACCCACCCTATAAATACCCGATAAGGATAGGTGCGCGCATTAACAGAGGCATCTCACATGAGAAGAACGAACACTTGCGGCGACCTCAGGTCCGCCGACATCGGAAAGGAGGTCTGCCTCCAGGGATGGGTCAGGTTCTCCAGGGACCACGGCGGCGTCGCCTTCATCGACCTGGCTGACAGGTACGGCATCACACAGGTCGTCTTCGACCCCGAGGACCTGGCATCCGGAGCGGACGCCAAGGCTCTGGAGGCCGTCATGGCCACCTTCTCCCGCGAATCCTGCGTGCAGATCAACGGCAGGGTCAGGAAGAGGGTCGAGGGCACCGAGGATGCCAGGAACCCCACCGGAGAGGTGGAGGTGCTGATCACGAGCGCGGAGCTGCTCAACAAGTCCGCCCTTCCCCCGTTCGAGCTGGGAGACCAGAAGGAGGGCGTCCTCCCCGACGAGGACATCAGGATGAAGTACAGGTACCTGGACCTCCGCAGGACCGAGATGATCCAGGCCATGGAGTTCAGGAGCAGGCTGGTCCACCTCGCCAGGCAGTACCTGGAGCAGAACGGCTTCCTCGAGATCGAGACCCCCATCCTGGGCAGGTCCACCCCAGAGGGCGCCAGGGACTACGTAGTCCCGTCCAGGATCCACCCCGGCATGTTCTACGCCCTGCCCCAGTCCCCCCAGCAGTTCAAGCAGATGCTGATGGTCGCCAGCATGGACCGCTACTACCAGGTGGCCAGATGCTTCCGCGACGAGGATTCCAGGAAGGACAGGCAGCCCGAGTTCACCCAGCTGGACCTGGAGATGTCCTTCGTGGACATGAAGGACATCCAGGACATGATGGAGGGCATGATGTCCTACATCTGGAAGGGCCTGTACGACGAGGGCCTGAAGACCCCGTTCCCCCACATCGGCTACCGCGACGCCATGGAGAGGTTCGGGTCCGACAAGCCCGACATGAGGTACGGCCTCGAGTTCGTCAAGCTCACCGAGGTCGTGAAAGACGCCCCCTACAAGATATTCCAGAACATCCTGGCGCAGGGCGGCATCGTCGCCGGGATCAACCTGAAGGCGGAGATCGCCGGCGAGAAGATCGGCAGGAACGACGTCGACAGGTACATCGCCTACGCCAAGAAGGTCGGCCTCGGAGGCCTGACCTGGATGAGGTGCACCGACGGCAAGCTGGAGAGCAACATCGTGAAGTACTTCACGCCCGAGATCCTCGAGAACATAAAGAAGACCATGGGCGCGGAGGAGGGGGACCTGCTGTTCATCGTCGCCGGTCCCTGGAAGGCCACCTACGAGTCCGCAGGGTTCCTCAGGAAGAAGATCGCCGAGGACCTGGACATCGTGCCCAAGGACGTCAACCAGTTCTTCTGGATGGACCAGTGCCCCATGTACGAGGTCGACCCCGTCTCCGGCAAGTGCGATGCGTTCCACCACCCGTTCGTCCTCCCCGAGGGCGACCCCATGGACGAGAACGTCGGCGGCGCCTGCTTCGACCTGTGCCTGAACGGGAACGAGCTGGGATCCGGATCCTTGCGTATCCACAACGTGGAGATGCAGAAGCAGGTGTTCCACAAGCTCGGCCTGGACGACGAGAGGATCGAGAGGAACTTCGGCTACTTCGTGCAGATGCTGTCCTTCGGCGCCCCTCCCCACGGGGGGATCGCCATCGGAGTGGACAGACTGTGCGCGATCCTGCTGCAGAAGGACTCCATCAGGGACGTTATCGCCTTCCCCAAGAACAAGAGGGCGGTCTCCCTGCTCGACGGGTCCCCGTCCAAGATCGACGACGACAAGCTCGAGGAGCTCCAGATCATCTCCCTCGCCGGGGACCTGGA
The DNA here is from genome assembly GCA_015063135.1 of Thermoplasmata archaeon. Classification (GTDB taxonomy): domain Archaea; phylum Thermoplasmatota; class Thermoplasmata; order Methanomassiliicoccales; family Methanomethylophilaceae; genus Methanoprimaticola. Next base: position 42,979 of record SUTA01000011.1, on the reverse strand, counting down.
CATCGGCGAGTTCGACGAATCCGAGACCGAGTGAGACTCAACAGGGGCTCCGGCCCCTTCCTTTCCCTTTTGACCGCCCCTGGGGCAATCCTATCGAAATGCGATGCGCCCAATGCATGTGCCAGATGTTGAACGGTTCGCTGCATCTTGGATTCCAGGATCCTCTTGGCGGCCCCGACGACTTCCGCAGAGGAGTACTTCCCACCGGACTGCCTCATGACCGAGCCGATGACCTTGTTGATGGCCTTGTCGTTCTTGGCGTAATCCGCGACGACGCCCGGGTTCTCGGCGATGACCTGCTCGATCAGGGCCTCCAGGTCCGCGGACCCGGCGGCGGCTGCCTCGGCGTCCTCGCCGGTCAGGCGGCACTTGATCTGCATCCCGCACTCGGCGTCGGTGATCTCTCCGGCGGCGAACCTCCTGACGGCTGCAACGATATCATCGGACGCATCGTCGCCCTCCTGCAGGGACTTCCAGTGGGCGCTGACCGGGCCGGCCACCCACTTGACCGCGTTCTGGACGTCGGTCTCCCTGGCGACCCTCTCGAACAGCTCCGCGACGCTGACGGACGTGGCGATGAGCTGCTTGGCCATCTTCTGGTCTATCCCGTACTCGGAGACCATCCTGGCGGCCATCTGCTGGGGGCTCTCCCTTATCTTGATCGCATCGGCCATGGCCTTGATGTGGTATATCCCCAGGTCGGGCTCGTCGATGTAGCCGTAATCGGCCTCGAACTCCTTCTTCCTGACGGAGATGGTGACGCCGCGCTCCTCGTCGAAACGTCTGGTCTCCCTCTCTATCTTCCCGCCGGCCTTGAGGATCTTGCTCTGCCTGATGTACTCGAAAGTCAGCGCCCTCTCGACGTTCTTCAGGCCGGTTACGTTCTTGACCTCGCACCTCTCCTTGCCGACGGAGATGTTGCAGTCGCAGCGGATGCTCCTCTCGCCGTCGCCGGGCAGGTCGATGACGTGCCTGATGTCCGCGATGAGCTGACCGAGGAACTCCCTCGCCTCGGCGGGGGTGGACAGGTCGGGCTCGGTGACGATCTCCGCCAGCGGGATGCCGGACCTGTTGTAGTCGACGAGCGAGGACAGGTCCCCGACCCTCTTGGTCTTGCCGGGGTCCTCCTCCACATGGATCCTGGTGATCCTGATGGGCTTCTTGCCGTTGAGCATGTACACCCCGCCCTCCCCGATGGGGTTGTCGTACTGGGTGATCTGGACGCTCTTGGACATGTCCGGGTAGAAGTAGGTCTTCCTGCTGAACCAGGCAGTATCCGCGACCTTGCACCCCAGCATCTTCGCCAGCATGATGCCGTACTCCAGGACCTTCCTGTTCAGGACCGGCCTGGACCCGGGCATCCCCAGGCAGGTGGGGCACACGTGTGTGTTGGGCGCGGGGGCGTCTGTGGTGGGGCAGGAGCAGAACATCTTGCTCTTGGTCGGCAGCTGGACATGGATCTCCAATCCGATCTTCATACGCTCACCTCCGGCCTCTTGAGCTCGAACTCGCTCTGCCATCTCTCCGCGATGTCGAAGAGCACGCCCTCGTTCCAATGGTCGGCGACGAACTGCATGCCGACGGGCATCCCGTTGGGGTCGTAGCCGCAGGGCAGGGACATGTGCGGGGTTCCGGCGAGGTTCGCCGGGACGGTGAGGTAGTCCGCCTTGTAGGAGTCCAGGGCTGACATCTTGGAGATCTCGTCGAACCTGGGAGCGGTGAAGGGCATGGTGGGAGCCAGGACCGCGTCATGGTCCGCCAGCACCCTCTTGTAATCGTTGATGACGACGTTCCTGACCTGCCTGGCCTTGGCGTAGTACCTGTCGCTGTACCCGGCCATGCGGGTGAAGGTTCCCAGGAGGATCCTCCTCTTGGCCTCATCACCGAAGTACTTGGAGCGGAAGCTGCTGAAGTAGTCGTCGAACTTGAGGGACAGGTCCCCCTCCTGCTGGCCGTACCTCATGCCGACGTACCTCGCCAGGTTGGTGGATGCCTCGGACGTCGCCAGGACATAATAGGCGGGCATGGCGTACTTCAGGGAGGGCATGTCGACGTAATCCACATCCACCCCCATCCTGACCATCTCGTCCGCGAACTTCCTGAATGCGGATTCCACATCCTTCGAGAGCCCCTCGATGCCCTCCTTGGGCACCGCCACGGATTTCAAGGATGCCTCCCCCCATCCGTCGGGCTGGACGCAGGATGTGGGGTCCTTGGGGTCCTTCCCCTTGATGACGTCCATGTACCTCCTCAGGTCGCGGGCATCGGAGGACAGCACCCCGATCTTGTCCAGGGAGTTGCCGTAGTCGATGAGCCCGTACCTGGAGACGCGCCCGTAGGTGGGCGCGATGCCGTAGACCCCGCAGAAAGACGCGGGACAGCAGATGGACCCTCCCGTGGACACTCCCAGGGATACGTGGCCCTCCAGGGCGGATGCGGCGCATGCCGATCCCCCGGACGATCCGCCGCACGCCCTCTCGAGGTCGTGGGGGTTCCTGGGGATCTCCCAGCCGGAGTTGGTGGAGAACGTGCCGAAACCGAACTCGTCCATGTTGGTCTTGCCGATGAGCTTCCCGCCGGCGTCCCTGAGCTTCGCGATGGCCGTGGCGTCGAAGGCGGGCCTGTAGCCTCCGAGGATCCTGGACCCGGCGCAGGTCTCCATATCAATGGACGTGAGGTTGTCCTTGGCGGAGAACAGGAACTTGGCGTCGGACTCGGTATCCGGGGTCATCGCATGGAACATGCGGTACTTGTCGTTGATCTGCTTGAGCTTCGGGAGGTAGTTCATGACAGCCTCGGCCCCCTGACATATCCCTCGTAGGTGTTCATGTCCCTCAGGAGCACATCGGGGTCGATGTCCATGCGGGGCTCGTCGTCCCTCAGCACATCGGCTATCTCGATGGGGTTTATACCGCGCTCCGCGTTCTCGGGAGCATCGTCCAGGAGCTCGAAGTAAGTTAGGATCTCCTCGAGGTCCCTGCTGTATCTCTCCAGCTCCTCTTCCGTCAGGGTTATGTGGGCGGCGCGCGCCACCCTCTCGACCGTAGCTCTGTCCATTTGCAGACCCGTGGGCGGGATTGGCGCGTTCCATATAAACATATACGCGCGAGAAAGGGCCGATGGGCCCTGAATCCGGTTGGATGGTGAGAGGGTCGCCCCTTCCCCGCCCTCATCCGAACGGCCGATGCACGGTTGTGTCTGTCAGCTCTAACGATGACATGTGACGATGCCGATAGGGGCGTAACGATGGTTGGGTCCGTAGCCCTCTGGGACAACATCAGTGCGACGTTTAGACTCCGTCGCCGAGTTCACATCCGCTCCGTCCGGACTACCCTGAGCCCTCTCACTCCAATTCGGTGCTCCAGTTGGTCGATTGGATCACAGCATCGGTCTCGCGGATCGTCTTGGCGAGCGCATCGGCCTCCCTCCTCAGGGAGCGCACGTCCACCGTGGGGACGTGTTTCGGCTTGTCGTTGCTGTAATCGTAATCCTGCTCGGTGGCGCTGTCGATCAGGTCCTTGATCGCCTTCTCCTTCATCATGAGGGAATCGCGCCTGGCGATCAGCCGGGCCAGCGTCTCCCCGGTCGAGGTGACGGTGGTGGCGTTCGCGGTATTGATCATGGAGACCAGTTCCTCGTACCTGGCTATCATCACATTGAGGTCCTTCAGCATCTTCTTGGGGTCCTCATGCGGCTCATCGCCCTCGTAAACGCGGGAATTGCGATTGAGCCTGCTCGATAGCTGCGCGATCCTCGCTTTGAGGTCGGACCTCTCCATCAGCGCCTCCGCAAGTTTCATGCATGGGCATGGGAACCTGCGTATTTAACGGTATTAATGGGCCCGTAATACCGCATCGTGCCGAATACACTTATAAAGGCATGCGATAGAGGGAGGCATGGACCCCGTCATAATAGCAGGCCTCATCGCGCTGGGGATAGCCGCAGGCCTGCTTGGCGGGATATTCGGGCTGGGAGGGGGCATCGTGTTCGTCCCCGTCCTGCTTCTCGTGTTCGGGCTCCCGCCCTCCGTGGCGGCGGCTACGTCGCTCATAGGCATCATCGCCGGCTCCGCTGGGGCATCGGCGATGCAGATCGACTCGGGCCACGCCAACATCCGCCTGGGCCTCTTCCTGGAGATAGCCACGGCGATAGGGGCGGTGATAGGCGCGGCGCTCGCTGTGTACCTGGACGACACCATCCTCCTGGTCATATTCGCCGCGGTGCTGGTGATGAGCGGGTTCCGCATGGCCACCAACAAGCAGAAGGAGATAGAGGAGTCCGAGAAGAGGGGCGGCATGTTCGACTTCTCCTACACCGACGACGACGGTAAGGAGCGCCACTACAGCGTGGAGCACCCCGTCGGTTCCGTCCCGATGTGCATCGGGGCCGGCATGATATCCTCGATGACCGGCGTCGGGGGCGGGACCATCAAGGTCCCGCTGATGAACCTGTACATGAAGGTCCCCATCAAGGTAGCCACGGCCACCAGCAGCTACATGATCGGCATCACCGCCCTCACCGGAGCGGTGGTCTACATCATGGACGGCGTGGTGGACTTCGACTACGCCGCCGGGATCGCAATCGGGGCGTTCGCTGGGTCGATGCTCGGGGTACTGGTCGCCAGGAGGCTGAACGCCAGGCACCTGAAGAAGTACTTCGGGGTGCTGCTGTTCTTCATAGCCGCGATCATTCTGCTGCAGGCGGGGGGGATCCTATGAGCAGGATCCTCAACAAGTGGACCGCGAATGCGATACGCGCCAGCATGTGCGCCGGGCTGGCAGCCCTGGTGATCGGCCTGCTGGCGGACTGGCAGGATGCCATGTACCTCGGCCTGGGCCTGATGATCGCATCGCCGCTCATCGGGCTGGGGGCATCGCTGGTGGCGCTGCTGTACGAGAGAGACATGAAGTGGGCTGCGGTAGCGGTCGTCCTCATCGCCATCGTCCTGGCGAGGGTCGCGTACTCGCTGATGCGAACGGGGGTGCGCGATGGCTAAGATGGATGGGCAGAGGGTTCTCGGCAGGGGCAGCTTCCTGCTGCTCATCCTGCTGCTGGGGTCCTTCGGCCCCATATCCACGGACATGTTCCTGCCTGCGCTGCCGCAGGTCGTTGAGGAGTTCGGCACCGATTCCGCCGTCTTCAACATCTCGATGTACGGGTTCATGCTGTCGATGGCGGTGGCCATCCTGGTCATGGGGCCGGTCATCGACCGCTACGGCAGGAAGGGGCCGCTTCTGGCCTTCCTGGCCGAATACATAGTCACCACCATCCTGTGCGGCCTGGTGGACGATGTCTACTCATTCATAGCCCTGAGGATACTGCAGGCGATCGGCTCCGGTGCGGCCATCACCGTCTCCGTGGCCCTGGTCAAGGACTCCTACGAGGGCGAGGAGAGGGTCAAGATCCTCAACTTCAATGCCATAATCGGGGTCCTCGGACCGATACTGTCCCCGCTCATCGGCGCAGCGCTGATCAACGCATGGAGCTGGAGGGAGACGTTCTTCGCCCCGGCTGTAATCGCCGGGATCGCCATGGTCATGGCCCTTCTCATGACCGAGACCCTCCCCGAGGGCCAGAGGTCCTCCTCCGGGCTGTCGGAGGTCACCAAGGGCCTGAGGTCGCTCATCGGGAACAGGAGCTTCTTCATGATGGCGATCATGCTGGCACTGTTCAACCTGCCCTTCATGGGCTACCTATCCGTCTCCTCGTACATCTACGAGGACATGTTCGAGGTGTCCCAGACCATGTACTCCGTGCTGCTGGGGGCCACCCTGCTGCTCGGCACCGTCGGGATGATCGTGATAAACAGGCTGACCAGGGGAATGGTGAACATGCGGAAGATCCTGATCTTCCCGGCCATAGGCGCGGTGGCCGCAGTCCTGATGATGACGGTCGGTCAGAGCCGCTGGGAGCTTTTCATGCTGGCGTTCACGATATCCATGTGCGCGTCGATGACCATCCGCCCCTGGGGGATGGGCGTGCTCATGGCCAGCCATGACGGCGACAACGGGGCGGTGGCCTCCGTCATCAACTTCATGTTCTTCACGATAGGATGCATCGGGATGTTCGTCTCCACGCTGCCATGGCCCAACTTCGCGTTCGGGATAGGCGTGCTGATAACCTCTGCCACTTTGCTTTTCACGGCGATGCTGGCTGTCTTCAGGGCCACCGGGATGGACCTGAAGGGCCTCCACGAATCCAGCCGATTCGGACAACCCTGTGGCCGGCCATGGGCCTGCGGTACTTGCCGGTGATGGAATCGATGTCGATCCTGTACACCGCTGTGCGCATCACGCTGGCCATGGGCATCTCGGCGCCCCTCTTCTCCGGCACCAGCCTCTCCGCCAGGGCCCTCAGGACCCTTGCCTTCTCCTCGTCCGACTCTATCGGGGCCGCTCTCCCGCGGACTATGACGGACTCGTACACGGTGGTCGCATTGCAGGCCTTGTCCCCGGTGATCTCGAAGCCCCCGGACTCGGTCACGGTAAGGCACACCTTCGGGTCCCTGGCCATGTTGTCAACCTTCTCCCCCGCCGGGCGCCCGTGGAAGTACACGGCGCCATCCATGAGGATGTAGTTGACCGGCGTCCCGTAAGGATAGCCGTCCCCTCCGTTGGTGGAGAGCACCCCCTCCCCGTTCCTGGCCAGGAGGGCCTCCGCCTCCTCCCTCGACATGTGGTTCTTCTCCATGAGCGGCTGCATACTATCGGATTCGAATCGACGAAAAATACATTTCTAACTTTGCTCGGAGAATCATCGTGCTGGAGAACCCTCCGGATGGATGCCGTGGCGGACGGATACCTGCCGAAGAAAGGACGGGCTCAGCCAGATCGACTGAATAGTCCGCATCCGACCGCGATCTGGCGCCCCGACACATATTAAACCGCCCCCAAAGATACGGATTGCATGAAGCTAACGGTAATCTCCACCGACGTCTCCATGTCCGAGCACACCGTCATGCTGAACGTCAGCGACTGCCTCGCGATGGGAGTGAGCCCGATGGACAGGGTGCACATCACCGGCATCTCCTCGGCCACGGCTTCAGTGGTCATAAGCGAGACCCACGTCGTCAAGGGGACGGTGATGATGGGCAGCCTCACCATGTCCAAATGCGGCGCCGATGACGGCTCCCTGGTGGATGTTACGTTCGCCCCCATGCCGGAATCCGCGAGATCGATACGCAGGAAGATAGACGGGGAGACCCTCGACTCCGAGGCGATCAGCTCCATAGTCAACGACATAATGACGGGGGACCTCTCCGAGAAGGAGATCCTCGCCTTCGTCTCCGCCTTCAACGTCAACAACTCGGACCTCGCCGAGGTGGCCCACCTCACCAGGGCCATGGCCGCCACCGGAGAGACCGTCCATCTGGGGGTCCGCCCGGTCTTCGACTTCCACAGCCTCGGAGGGGTGCCGGGGAACAAGATCACCCCGATCGTGGTCTCCATAGTCGCCGCGGAGGGGCTCACCATCCCCAAGCTGTCATCCAGGGCCGTCAGCAGCGCCTGCGGGACGTCGGATTTCGTCGATACGTTCTGCAACGTCGAGATGGACACGGAATCCCTCATCGACGCCATCCGCAGATGCAAGGGGGTCTTCGCCTGCGGGAACGAGGACTACGCCCCCGTCGGCAACAGGATAATCCAGGCCGAACGGCCCATGGGCATAGACCCGAGGCCGACCATGATGGCCTCGATCATGAGCAAGAAGGTCGCCATCGGGACCACCCACCTGCTGATGGACTTCCCCATGGGGAAGGACGCCAAGGTGCCGGACCTGAAGGCGGCGGAGTCCCTGGCCAACTCGATGATAGGCCTCGGGTCCCTGCTGGGGATCCACGTGGAATGCGCCATAACCAGGGCCGACCAGGCCATCGGGCGCGCCATAGGCCCCATCCTCGAAGCCAGGGAGTGCATCGGCATACTGGAGGCCGGCAAGGGGGACCGCGACGTGGTCGACAAGGCCTGCGGCATGGCCGGGATCATCCTCGAGATGGCGGGGGCAGAGGACGGGCGGTCCAAGGCCATGGAGGTCCTGGAATCCGGCAAGGCCCACGAGAGATTCCTGGACATAGTGGAGGCCCAGGGCGGCCGCCGCGACCTGAAGTCGGCTGACCTCGTGCCCGGAGAGTTCTCCAAGGACGTCCATGCCAAGAGGAACGGGACCGTCCAATACATAGACAGCTCCAGCATCGTGGCGGTCGCTAAGGCGGCGGGCGCCCCGTCGGACGACGGCGCAGGGGTCTACTTCCATCACAAGGCCGGCGACGAGGTCTCCGAGGGGGACACCCTGTTCACGATTTACGCGGAGAGCCAGGCGAAGCTGGACCGCGCCGTGGAATCGGCCAGGTCCCGCCGCCCGATGCTCGTGTCGGAGTCCGCCTGCGGCATAGGGCAGGGGCCGATGGTGATCGCCCGCATCCCCACGAAGGAGATGCTGGACCTGATACGCTTCAGGAGCCGAAACCGGCCCCATGGATGGAGAACAGAATAGGATAGGGTGTCCCCTATCCCTATTCTTGAAATCGATCGTGCTGCCTGACGATGGTCACAGGGCAGGACGCGTTGGTGACGACGCGCTCGGCCACGCTACCGTTGAGGATCTTCTTCAGGCCCTTGCGGCCATGGGTCCCCATGATGATGAGGTCGTACTTCCCGGACCTCGTCACGACGGAATCGACCACGCTGCCCTCGACGAGCTCGAACTTCCCCTCCAGGCCCTCGGCCTGGATCCTGGCGACGATCTCCCTCGCGGTATCCTCGCTGGCGGGGTTCTCCCTGTCCCTGACGGACAGGACGGTTATGGACCCGTTGATGCGCTTGGCGGTCTCGATGGCCACGTCGATAGCGGCCTCGTTCTTATTGGCCACCGGCAGGAGGATGCTGTCTATCTTGCTGGACCCGGATTTAAGGGTCAGCACGGGGCAATAGGCATTCTCGATCACTGCCGCCGCTGTCCTCCCGATGCGCCCGGCCACGACCCCGGACTTGCCGGTGATGCCCATGATGGCCATATCATGCTCCTTGGTGGCCTCGCTGATGACCTCCCAGGGGATGCCCATCTTCATAACCGTCTCGTAGGGGATGCCAGCGTCTTCAGCCATCTTGGCTGCAGATTCCAGGGCCAGCTTGCCGGCAGCCTTAGAGAACAAGATGGCGGAGTCGCCATCGACCTCACCGAATTTCCTGGCCGCGGATGTGTCAACAACGTATAGGAATGTTAGGTGGGTCGCGAATGTACCAGCAGAATGCACCGCGAGGTCCACCGCTATCTCGGACATGGCGCTTCCGTCTATGGGAACAAGGACTTTGTCGAATTTCATATGCGCACCTACATTTCGGATGATGCTGGTCCGTATTTAATTTTTGGATGTATTGTCCAATTTAACATACCATAATATTCGGCAAGGATGGGTCACTGTACGCGTTTCACCCTCACATCCCCCTGGGCCTTCGGCGCCGAGGCCATGACATCCGCCTCGATCGCCTCGGCGTAGGCGTCCTCGCATTCTATGATCAGCTTCCCGGTCACCAGCAGGGCGGCCGCGTTCACGCCGGGCTGCCTCTGGATGTGGGACTCGAGCTTCTCGCCGCACTCCTGGCAGGTCAGGCCGGAAACGAAGAAAACCATGCGCATACCCCGTCGATGGCAGAACGGGGATAAACATATTGCCAGCAAAAACTGGCTGGATGACAGTCTTCCCAGGTATCCCGGGTTATCTTTATGCCCTCCCGATGGGGTCCATAGGCCATGGTCACACCTATTACCGAGGAAGAGCTGCTCGCAACGATCAGGGAGAACCCGATGATCTGCACCCGCGCCATCGTGAAGAAGCTCCGCCCTGACGAGTTCAGGGACCAGGCCATGTACAGGGAGCACCTGGACCTCCTGAAACCGATGCTGGAGAGGCTCTACAAGAACGGCACCATCGTCTCGGCGAAGGTGCAGTACTGCACGTTCAACCTCAAGCAGTGGCAGATCAACCGATGCTGCTCGCTGCGACAGGAACGACTTACATTCGGCGTACAGGTCGTCGGTGGGCTGCATGGACGCCCACTCCTCCGAGGGGCTCCTGATCTTCAGATGCGTCCTCTCGGCGACTTCCAGGAGGCACTTCTCGTACTCCTCCTGGTCCCCGATGCCCGTATCGATCCTCAGGATGTGCTCGTAGCCCCCGAGCGACAGCAACCACCTGAGGTAGCCGTCCTTTCCGGGTTCTATCCCCAGGGCCTCCCTCATCTCGTCGGTGAGGCTCGCCTGCGTCGCTGCGGCCTCGGCCTGGTCGGCCTCCATGAACTCGTCGAAGTTGGTGGCCATGGCCGGGAATACGTAGAGATGTGCGCAGTAGGCCTTCTGCATCTCCTTGTACTTCGGTCCGCCGGCGATGTTAACGCCGACGCAGTCATGGCAGAGGTTCCCGCACTCGTCCACGAACATGGCGGAGGGCTTCATGCCGTTCTCCCTGCACCACTTCGGGATGTTCCAGTCGTAGTTCCCGCAGGTGCCAAGATAGAACCCTATTCCGTCCACCAGGGGCTGCATGTCGCGCGCCAGCCCCTCCACCACGGATTTCAGCTCCTCCGGCCTGGAGTGCAGGCCCAGGGCGGTGGCGTAGATGAGTATGGTGAAGCGGTCGCGGTCCAAGGGCTCGGCCCCCGACAGGACGTCCTCCCACTCGACCATGCGGTACGGGATCCCGTACCTTGAGAACTTGGCCACGAGGGACGTCTCGTTGCCGTCCCTCACCAGGAGGATGTTCTTCTCCTCGGGGTCCTTCCCCAGGCTGTATACCAGGTTGTCGTCCACCATGGGGCATATGATTACTCCCAGCACTCCGCGCGTCATGTCTGGTACTCTCCTTCGGAGCAGATAATGGTTGGGTGGATCGATACTTCCTCGGCCTGCGCCCGCCATCGCGGTCGTCCCTGCGGTACCCGCGGCGGTCATCGTCGCGCCTGGGGCCCTTGCCGAAGCCCCCGCGGCCGGAGCGCTTCATATCGTGCTTCCTGACGTAGCCGTCGTCCTCGAATATCTTGTCGAACGTCTCGGTGTCCCCGCGGGCCTCGTACTGCTGCCTGATGTACTCCTTCACGGAATCATCGGAGCAGAGCTTCTCCAGCCATTTGAACGACGGGAGGTCCGGGGCGCCCTCCATCTCGAAGTAGAGCTCCGCGGCCTCCATGTCTGCGCCCACGTCGTGCAGGGCGTACAGCATGGCCTTGCAGCGGAACTCCTCCTCCCGGGACCTGTCGATGAGGGCCTCCCTGCCGGGCTGGTCCTCGCCGGCGTGGTTCCTGAGCCAGGCGATCTCGCGATCCCTGCCTAGGGGCCTGAGGGCGTATGCGACCCTGAGGATCCTCTCCCCGTCGCCGTCGCAGTACTTGTCGAGCATGTAGGTGTCCTCGTAGCCCGCGGCGTAGACGGACATGAGCCCGTCCAGGTCGCCGGCCTCCGCGTACATCAGGGCGATGCCGCGGGCGACGTCCGTCCTGTAGGCCAGGGGCATGAGCTCGGCGACGGCCTCCGCCGACCCCGCCTGGGCCGCGGTCATCATCGCTGGGACCCACTCCTCCTTCTTGGACTGCAGGTTCTTGGCGATCAGGAACTTCCCGAAGGGGTCGTCGGAGATGCCGAACTCCGCCTGCTTCGATATTATCAGGTCAGCGTTCTCCGGGTACTGGCCCTTCAGCCATCCGGCACCGTTCCCGCTGTCCCTCGCCTCGAGGAATCCCAGGAAGAAGTCGGCGTCCGGGACCCTGCCGGCGTAGGTGGCGAGCTCCTCCCTCGCGTCGTCCTTGCCCTTGGTGGCCTTGACGAACAGGGAGTTGACATACTGCCTGAGGGACTCCATCTCTTTCACGGAGTCGATGTGCCTCTGGGCGGACTCGGAATCCTTCTTGCGGACCAGGTACTCCAGGCCCTTCATGACCTTCTCACGATCCTGCGGCATGGCCCTCGCGAAGGTGTCGATAATCGGATCGTCGCCCTCGACCTCGCCGAGGCAGATCCTGCGGTAGATAGCGTGGATGCTCCCGGCGGAGCACATCTCGTCGAAGAACTGGCGCGGGTAGCCCGCGTCCTTGGAGATGCAGATGTAGTCGAACTCCACCAGGGCCTCGTCGGTGCATTCGGGTGCAATGCGGCCCCTGAGGTCGCCGCGGCCCTCCTTCCCGGCGTCGTCGATGATGCGCTCGGCGTTCTTGGAGCAACCCTCGCTCATCATGACGGCCCCGTGGAGGAACATTATCATGGCGATGTCGGTCTTGCCCTGGATCTGGAGGTCGATTCCCTTGTAGAGGAGCTTCTGGGGGTCCTGGGGGATGGGATGCTTCCTCTTCTCTAGGTCCCCGCTCACCGGGCGGGCGCCCCCGCGCTCGGCGCGGCGGTCCCCGTCCCTCTGGTAGGGCTTCTTGTCCCTGTCGTAAGGCTTCCTCTCCTTGTCGTAGGGCCTCTTCTCCCTGTCGTGGGGCTTCCCCTCGCCGTCCCTGCGGTAGGGTTTCCCCTCGCCGTCCTTGGGATAGGGCTTCCTCTCCTTGTCGTATGGCTTCCTGTCCCCATCCCTGCGGTACGGCTTCCTGTCGCCGTCCCTGAGGCCCTTGGAATAGCCAGGCTTCCCGTCCTTCCTGGGGCCCTTACGGCCCCCGTAGCTGCGCCCGCCACCGCTGTAGCGCTTTCCATCCTCGGCATCGCCTGGCATGATAATCACTTGGAATGCCGATGCAATCGCGACCCCGTTATATAGTTACGGGTATCGTCCAAGCCTGTTCCCAACCTTTATTAATAAAAGATAATACGGGTCGCATCCAAAACGCAGGCGAAAACGATGGAAGAGTCCGTGCTCATCTCAATTATGGCCACCCTGATCATATTGGCCGCGTTCCTCTCCATCGTCATGCGCAAGGCGAAGATGCCGGCCCTGGTCGGATTCCTGGCTGCCGGGATAGTCATCGCCAACTTCGCAGAGCTCAACGAGGACGCCCACGAGGTCGTCGAGCTGTTCTCGAACCTCGGATTGATCATGCTGATGTTCTCGATAGGGATGGAGATCAACCTGGCCAACCTGAAGACACAGGGCAGGTTCGCCATCATCGTCGCGCTCGTCCAGATGCCCCTGATGGTGCTTGGGGGGTTCATCACCGGAACCGTCCTGGGCTACAACATGGTCCAGAGCATCGCCCTGGGCGCGATCATCTCCGGATCCAGCACCGCCGTGGTGATGGCCGTTCTGAAGGAGAAGGACATACTGGACAGGGCCCACGTCGAGATCCTCGTCCTGGTAATGATCATCGAGGACATCGGGCAGGTCATCATGCTGTCCATGCTCACCCCCATGCTGAGCGGGGCCGAGCTGGGCACCAAGGACCTAATCCTGCTGATCATCCAGATCGCCATCTTCATGATCGTCTGCTTCACCATCGGCCTGAAGCTGGTCCCCAGGATCATCGATTGGTTCCACAAGAGGGCCAGCGACGAGCAGATATCCCTGCTCTGCATCGGCGCCCTGTTCACGCTGGCGCTGGCTGCGTCCAAGATGGGCCTGTCCGTCGCCATCGGGGCGTTCCTGATGGGCATAATGGTGGCGGCGTCGACCGCCCACCACACCGTGGAGCATTACGTGGACCCGCTGAAGAGCCTGTTCATGGCCATGTTCTTCATATCCGTGGGGATGGAGGTCAGCCTGGGCAGCCTGGCGGACAGCATAGTGCTGATCGTCATATTCTTCCTGGTCTTCGTGATATGCAAATCCTTCACCGTCTACCTCGGATACTGGATCGGGAACGGGGACAGCCGCAAGGGGTTCATCTCCGCCCTGTCGCTGTGCGCCATGGGCGAGTTCGCGTTCATCATCGCCAAGGAGGCCCTGGACGTCGGCGCCGTGGACAACGGGTTCTATTCCGCCGTGATCGGTGCCGCGCTGATATCGATGATCACCCTGCCCGTGCTGAGCGGGTCCTCTGGCAAGATATACGACAAGCTGACGACCAAGCTCCCGATGGGCGCGTTCCACAGGCTATCCGCGAGCAGGGACCGCTTCTACGCCAGGCTCGCCGCGCTCCCCGGCCGCACCACTGACATGCTGTCCAAGGCCGCGGCGACGGTGTACTTCAACATTGTGATGATAATCATCATCACGATAATCTTCTACTACTACACGGTGGACATAGCGAACGTCCTGTGCGATTACCTCGGCCTGAGCTTCACCCTGTCCATGGTCATCGTTCTGGCCGCGCACATGGTCATCCTCATAATCCCATGCTTCTACTTCGTGAAGAACGCCAGGTTGATCCTGTACGTCGTGGACAAGTCCAAGCGCGAGAACCGCAACCCGGAGGATGCCAGGTTCTACGAGACCATGAACCCCCTGGCCATCGCCGGCGCCATCGCCCTGACCATCATCGTGATCATCCCCGACGAGTTCGACCGCACGTTCGAGGTCCTCCTGGGGATAGGCATCATCCTCGTCATCTCCCTCCACCAGTACTGGAGGCTCAAGTCCGGCAGGAAGAGCAAGAAGGCCGCCGAGATCGAGCAGGATGAGACCGAGACCGCCGAGGAAACGGCCCGAGATCGAAATCAACAGAATTGCCCCCGGCGTTTCGCCGGGGGAAATGGTTTGATCCCCATCTCAGGGCGTCAGCGTGACCTGCGGACGATGAATACGATGCCTATCGCTATGGCCGCGATCACCGCGATGGCCGCAGCATACAGCAGGATTCCGGAATCCTCGTGGGGATCGTCTATGGCGAAGACCTTGATCGAGAAGTTGTCGATGACGAATCCCGTCTCGTCCTCGTACTTCGAGGCCTCCTCCTTCCAGTCCGACCACTTGCCGTCCTCGAAGGCGAAGCTCTCGCCCTCGTTGATGACGGCCACGCCGTAGCTCCTGGCCTCTTCGGACCTGGCCTTCTTTTCGCCGAGCATGGTGGCCGCCCCGGCCAGGTACTTGCCCTCTGTGGTGCGCTCCACCAGCACGACGCTGACCCTGTGGCCCTCGCGCACCGGGACGTAATCGTCCATGTAGATGACGTGGATGCCGGCGTACGGGATGGTGAGGGTACTCTCGAAGATCAGCTTCCCGGTGTCCGGGTCGCCCTTGGGGTCCAGGTACATCCTCACCGTGACCTCGCTGTCGTATCCGAACGTCCTCACGGACACCGCCTCCAGCTTGCTGTCATAGGTGTCGAAGACGTTCGCCGTCCTCACCTCCTGCTCGTGCGTCCAGGACTTGGCAAAGGCGTCAGGGAGGTAGTCGTAGCACATGTAGATCAGCCCATCCTCGCCAAAGAGGGTGTCTGTGAAGGTCATGGACTCCATCCTCTGGAGCGCCAGCTCGTAATAGGATAGCCAGAAGAACCCGGTGTGCTTCCCCTCCTCGTCGGTTATGCCCCATTGCCTGTAGTACGTCTCGCCGTTGATCTCGTAGCCGTAGGTCTCCGAGCCCCAGCTGTTCTTGCAGAGCCATGCACCGTCGCCGGGGGGCGTGAGCACCTCGCCCTTGCTGTGCCATGCGAAGTTCTCCGCGGGATAGTCGTCGTCCCATCCCACGATCTGGACCGCATGGTTGGAAGTCATGGACCCGGCCTGGTAGCTGGATGCCGTCTCCTCGTTGTAGCCGCTTGCGTCGTAGCGGTAGGACATGACCATGCCGTGCCCCAGGAGGAGTTCGCGCTTCATGCTTTCCATGGCGCCCTGGTCGAGGCCCGTGACCTTCCCGTCGGAGATGATCAGGGGGTTCTTCAGGTAGTTCCCGTCCTGCATCGTGTATCCCCTGGAGTAGTTGCGCTCGGACCTGTCGACGGCCCAATCGTCCCCCTTGTAGTACGAGTTCCTCTCCGTGCACTTCCCGATGTGGTAATCGGTCAGGCCCGGGACCACTTCCTCCGCCGTGAAGTTGAAGGCCGTGACGCCCTCGGGGAACTCGATGCCGTAGGTCTCCGTCCACTTGCGGAACGCCGACTCCCTCTGTTCCTGGGTGTACCCGTCGATGATCCCCTGGACCGAGTCGCCCTTGCCGCCGAACTCGACGATTATCAGCGCCTCCTCCGAGAGCTCCGGATCCTCCAGGGCGTCCAGGGTGCTCAGGCCGGCATTCCCGCGGTACGGGATATCCGACTCGGATACGGGTCCGGCACCCGACGAGAAGAGCTGCGAGAAGCGGTAGGTGGTGCCTCCTATGTCGAACGGGCCGTTCGGGTCATCGGAGAACCAGTAGAGGCCCTCCCCGGCCTGGGTCTCCCAGACCTCCTCATCGATGTAGTTGTTGCCGAAGTAGGCCGTGTGCCTCTCGGAGAGGTCCAGCCCCGACTCCTCCCAGGTGGTTCCGAGGAGGGTCAGGATCGCGGTCTCGGCCGCCCCGGTGCCGCCGAACGCCCAGCACGTGCCCCAGGGGTTCTGGTACTTCGGCGGGGTGACTATGCCGAGGTCGCGCTGGTCGAACTTGGACGGCAGCCCCTCGTCGCCGTCGTCCGCGTACGCCGCGGGGATGGCCGCGGATGACAGCAGGAACGTCAGCACGATGGCCGCGGCCAGCATCGCTTTCGTGTTCATGGATTGTAATCTGAATGTGGATATAAACGGGATGCAACCAGGGCAACTGATATAGCCATCCCCGGCGTACTTCCCGGCGGTGGAGACATGACTCTGAAGGACGAGCTGGCGGAAGTGGCGAGGAGCCTCGGGATCGTCGATATCGGCTTCGCCGACGTCGGACTGTGGTCCACCGACCCGATCGTCAGCGCCCGCATCAGGCCGCTGAACAGGCCGGATTCCATAATGCAGGGCTGCAGGACAGCCGTCGTCATGGGCATCCCCATACCCTACGCGACCCTGCTGACCGCCCCGTCCATTGCCTACAACCAGATGTACAGGAACGTCAACGCCATGCTGGACATGGCCGCCCAGCGCATCGCCATGGAGCTGATGGCCAGGGGATGGCAGGCCATGCCGATCCCCCGGGACGGGTACCACGGGATAGACGGGCTCAGGAATGCACCGACCGCTTTCTTCTCCCACCGCCACGCCGCATATCTGGCCGGGATGGGCACGTTCGGGATCAACAACGTCATCATAACCCCGAGGAACGGCCCCAGGATCAGATGGGTGACCGTGCTGACGGACGCCGTCATCGAAGGGAACGGGACGATGGAGAAGGAAGTGTGCATCCACTGCAACAGATGCGTCAGGGCCTGCCCCCAGGGTTCCCTGACCCCGGGGACGTACCCCGACGTCATAACGGACAAGACCGGGTGCATAGACCGCTCCGAGATGGTGGCGAGGCAGGGGATAGCCCCCTGCGGGCTGTGCATCGCCGCCTGCCCGGTGGGCCTGCCGAAGGACCCCACCCCCGGCCCGACGGAAGAGGCCAGGGCGGAGATCCAGAGCTACGTCAAGAAGCGATTCGCTCGTAGTAGACGCAGCGGTAGGTGAAATTGCTGGGGTTCTCCAGGGTTATCCTGAGCAGCTCCTTGTCCGCATCGAAATCGTAGACGCAGAAGCAGACGCTGTCGTTCTCCGCGCATCCCCATCCCAGGGCGAAGACGTTGTCGTGGATGCGCTGGGCGGAGCCGCATGCGGAGGAGAACTTCCCGTCGATCCTGTAGGCCTCGAAGTCCACCAGCTCCATCTCGTCGAAGTCGATGTCGTACCACACGACGCGGGTCTCCTCGGTGATGTTGTGGTTGTCGAAGGCCATGACGGTGTCCCCGTCCACGGTGACGTAGTGCTGGCTGGACGTCTTCTGATCGTCGGTGAGCTCGAACTCGTCGGCGTTGCCGGAGAGCTTCCAGATGATCTGGTCCGGGGTCGACGTGCGCGGGGCTGTGCGGTCCAGGCACATGATGGTGTTCAGATGGCGGTAGGAAACCACCAGATCCCCGTCGTCGTTGATGCGCATGGCGTTGAAGTGGACGTAGTCTGGGGCGTCGACGTACTCGTTGGCGAAGTCGTTGGCGTACTGGTACGCATCCGTCACCACCAGGGAGTAGAGCTCGGGGTAGTCCACGGTCCTGAAGTCCCATACGACCTCCCCGTGGTACACCTCCTGCAGGTACGAGTAGACGACGTTCGATCCCGTCTCCTCGTATCCCGGCACATTGTACACCCTGTCCTTGATGTAGCCTGACATGATGTAGTGGTCCAGGTCGATGAGGTAGAAGTCGTGGCCGTCCAGCGGATGGCCCTTGTCGACGATGTCAGATGCCTCGAAGGTGATGCGCTTGACCTCGTTGAACTCGGAGTCCAGAATCACGCGCTCCCCGGGGGCGTAGCCGGCGATGCCGAACTTGTCGTAGGAAGGGTTCTGGTCGTGGTAGCTGTAGTAGACCTCCCCGTCGATAACGTGCTTCTTGAAGTCCCAGTACCCGGTGTTCACGCCGTCCTCCGGGGACTCGCCGTGCTTGTACCACACCAGATTCCCCTTCCCGTCGAGCATCACTATATTCTTCGTGTAGACGAAGGACAGGTAGATGTTGCCCTCAAGGTCCGTCTCCCCCGTGACCGTGTACTTCGGGAGGACGTCCGCGGGGTCGGGGTCCCCGTGGTCATTCAGGAAATGCACCGCTATGGCCGCTGCCGCTATGACGGCGACCGCCGCCACCGCGATGATGAGTATCTGCTTGCTGCCGAGGGACATATGACCAATCCCCAGATGGAATCTGGATAACGGATGCCCTTACAATCGATATAAACCCACGCTGGGCGGCTCGGTTTCCCCATCATTGTGAATAATCAAATACGCCGACCCCGATGCGCATCCGTGAAGGTCAGATACCACCAGTACCTGGATCTATTCATCGTTGCGATGATCGCCATAGCCTGCCTCCAGTCCGTGGTGTTCGGCAACAGGGTGCTGGACCGTCTGAGCATGATCTCGATGTGGGTGGTCCTGGGGAGCATCACTCTGGGCGTGGCCGTCGTGATGTACATACACATCAAGAAGAGCCAGATCTTCGATCCCCTGAGCTCCGAGCTGGACGAGGACCCCGACGACATCGAGCACAGGCACCTCGAGCGAGCCGCTCCGGCTCGCACCTTCTTTATGGTCTCGAAGGTCGTGAAGTCCGGCGGCCTCACCAGCGCGTACACCGAGGTTAGGCCGTCGTAGAACGCCACGGGTATCGTCAGCACGAACATGGCCGCCGAAATGGACAGCGAGTGCATGTACGTGGCGCCGAACTGGTAGTAGGCGAAGAAGAATATGATGTTCAGGACCGCCACCATGTGGGTGAAGTCGCTTAAGCCCCCCGCGAACAGCATAACGATGGGGATGATGAGGAGCGAGATCAGGCCCAGGAACCCGTTGATGTACATGTACATGTAGAAGAGCCAGGTCTTGAAGGACAGCCTCCTGACCACGCCGCGGTTGTTCATCAGGGACCAGAACCACCTGCGGCGCTGCTTGAAGTAATCCGTCACGGAGGTCGGCGGGGCTATGTAGATGTGGCCGTCCGGGATGTCGTCGAACCTGTACCTCTTGGAGACGCTTAGGCCCATGATCAGGTCCTCCGCGCCGTAGGTGCCGTAGTCCCAGCCTATCTCGTACTCGACGTCCGCGCGGACCACCAGACCCTCTCCGTGGACGAACTGGGGATGGTTCCTGGAGTTGCACCTCTTGCACCAGGCCTCGCAGTTGGATATCCTGATGATGTCGGACAGCGACGAGAACAGGTGCCTCCCCCATGCACGGAGGCGGATGCACCCCTGGGCGCCCTCGGCGTCCAGATAGTACTTCACGTACTCCAGGTAGGGCCTGTCGACGATGCTGTCGTCGTCCAGATGGCAGATGTAGGTCTCCTTCCCGTAGCCCATGTCGTGCATCGCCTGGATGCCGTAGTGCATGGCGCGCATCTTGCAGCGGGAGCCCCCGGGGCAGACGTAATCGGAGGGGACGGCGATCATCCTGCAGCTGTACTGGAACGGGTCCCTCTCCTCCTTGACGACGAAGATCTCGGATGCAAGGCCGTAGCCCCTGACCTTCGCTATGATCTTCTCCACCACGTCGGTGGCCATGCCGTTGGTGGTGATGGCCACAATTACATTGTTCGGGACCTCCAGGCGCTTCTTCCTGTCCTTGATCTTCTTGTCGGTCATGTACAGGCAGTAATCCATGAGGTAGATCTGGTAGACCGCGTAGGGGAAGTAGGAGATCAGCATGACGAGCAGGAGAATCTCCACAGGACTGCAGGTTGCGAGGTCTGGGAAGAAACCGCCGTTCATAGCTTGGCGAATGGTCTGATAGTTTAAACAGATGATGTACTCCGCCGCAGCCGCGGCACCCTGGCAACTAATAAATAAGCCGCCTCCATCCTACAAATGTGTTCATACTGATCGTCTGCATCGGCGCCCTCGCCCTGGGTTACCTCATGTACAGCAGGCTCGTCGAGAGGACGATCCTCCCCTTCAGGGAGCCGACCCCCGCGGTCAGCGTCAACGACGGCATGGACTACGTCCCGATGTCCACTTGGAGGAGCCATCTGATCGAGCTCCTGAACATCGCCGGGACCGGCCCCATCTTCGGTGCGCTGATGGGAGCCAAATGGGGGCCCATCGTATTCCTCTGGATCATCGGAGGGACCATCCTCGGAGGAGCGGTCCACGACTACATGAGCGGCATGATGTCCGCGCGCAACAACGGGGCATCGGCCACGTGGCTGGTGAAGAAGTACCTGCACGGCACGTCTAGGTACCCCATGCTGGTGCTCGGCATCTTCCTCCTGGTCATGGTCTCGGCCACTTTCGCCAGGAGCGCGGGCGACCTGCTCGAAAGCATCACGGGCGCGCCACTGGTCATCTGGATCGCCGTCATCCTCGGATACTTCATGCTGTCGGCCGTCCTGCCGATAAACAAGGTCATCGGGAGGATCTACCCGGTCTTCGGCATCCTCCTGATAACGATGATCGTGGTCGTGATCGCCGGCCTCATCGTCGGAGGGTACACGTTCCCCTCGTTCACCCTCGAGAACCTCCACCCCTCCGGGACGTCCTACTTCCCCGACATGTTCATCACCGTGGCGTGCGGGGCGATCTCCGGGTTCCACGCGACCCAGTCCCCCATGATCGCCAGATGCATCAAGCAGGAGAAGGACGGCCGCCCGGTGTTCTACGGCGCCATGGTCGTCGAATCCATCATAGCGGCCATGTGGGCCGCCGCGGGTCTGGCCTTCTACGCCGGGACCACGGGTCTGGCCGATGCCCTGGCGGAGAGCGGGGCTGCCGGCGTCGTTTACGACATCTGCACCACGGTCGCGGGCCCGATCGGCGGCGCCCTGGCCGTCATAGGCGTCCTCATATGCCCCATCACGTCGGGCGACACCGCGCTGAGGTCGGCGAGGATGATGATCCAAGACGATAGGGAGAGCGACAGGTCCGACAGGAAGAACATGGTGCTGATCACCTTGGTCATGTTCGCCTTCGTCGCATTCCTGTGCACCCTGGACTTCTCCATCCTCTGGAACTACTTCTCGTGGCTGAACCAGACCCTGGCGTGCATCATGCTGTGGACCGCCACCGCGTTCCTGTTCGAGACGACCAAGAAGAGATACACCCTCATCACGACCCTGCCGGCCCTGTTCATGACCATGGTGACGACCTCGTTCATATTCCATTCCAACCTGGGCCTGAACCTGGACGACTCGATAGCTCTGCCCCTGGGCGGCATCATGACCGCCATAATGGCCGTGGTGTACCTGAGGGCCCTTTTCGGCAAGAACGAGGCGCCCCAGGCCGCATGACGGGACCGTCGCCTATTAAGGGCGGAATCCGATTCCGTATGCCGTGAACCTAAAAGACGGCCCCCGTGGCGATGGTCTTCCTGGCCGCATTCCTGGCGGGAATCCTCAACCTGTTCTCAAAGGACCTGCTGAACGCGGGCCTGGGGCCGATGGAGATATGCTTCTGCCGCGAGGGCGTCACCGCCGCCGCGTTCTTCCTGATACTCCTGGTCATCGACCGCTCAGCGTTCAAGGTCAGGCTGAGGGACCTTTGGATGTTCGCCCTGTTCGGCTTCTTCAACGTGGCGTCCAACGTCTGCGTGTTCCAGGCGCAGGAGACCCTCCCGCTAGAGGTCGCCGCGGTCCTGGAGATGACCAGTCCCTACTTCGTCCTGGTGTTCGCGTTCTTCCTGTTCGGGGACAGGATCACCAGGAGGAAGGTGCTGGCGGTCGTGATGGCATTCATCGGCTGCATGTTCGTCATCGGAGTCGCGGACGGGAAGGAGGACATCAAGATCGCCGGAGTGGCCATCGGGACGCTGTCGGGCATAACCCTCGCCGCGTTCACCCTCGGGAGCAAGTTCGTCGGGGAGAGGGGTTTCTCCGGGAACACGGCGATGTTCTACTTCTTCCTGTTCAGCGCCCTGCTGGTCGCGCCGCTCACCGACTTCGGCCTCCTGGCGGATACGGTCTCGTCTGATGCCATCATACCCGTCTACATCGTTATCATGGGCCTCGCCTGCACCCTCGCACCCAACTACCTGATAATCTACAGCATCCGCCGCGTGGACCCGGCCACGGTGTCCATCATAATCACGTCCAGCCTGATAGTCTCCACGATATGCGGAGTGGTGGCATTCGGGGACGAGTTCGGGATCACCGACGTCATCGGCATCATCCTGGTGATGGCGGCGATAACGATACTGGAGCCGCCGAAGGGCCTCAAGGAGAAGCTGGACGGGATCGGCAGGAAGACTGCGCGAAACGGTTTAGCCCCGGCCGTCGGCCCTTGGGCCTCGGGCCGGGATGGTGGTTTGGATCGGCTGGATTCCTGAGCCTCGTGGTCCTTCAGGACGATGGAGACCTTGTCGACATCGAACTGGTACACACCGAGGAAGATGTCGGCCGACTGCCCGTGCTCGTCCCCGTGATAGGTCTGCGTGGCCTCGTCGTAGTACCCGAGGTGCTTGAAGGACGAATGGTTGATCTGGTGCCCGAACGGGAGGATGTTGAACACCGCGGTGCACTCCCCGCCGCCGGACTTCGTGCCGATGGTCTCGGCTATGCCGTACGCCTTGGCCAGGAAGGGGAATGCGTTGCCGCTGGAGTACGAGTACAGGCTGGTGTGGATGTAGAACCTGAAATCGTTGCCGAAGCAATCCCTCTCGTCATACAATCCGTCGCCGTTGGAATCCACCCTGTAGATGTACTCGCGGATGCTGCCGGTTATCCCGTTCCTCTCGTAGGAGACTGCGCGGTTATCCTTGGACATCAGCGCCAGGAGCTTGCCCATCGTGACCACTATCCCGCCGCCGTTGCAGGAGTCATCTATGACGACCCTCTCCACGCCACCGTGGGCCTTGATCTCGTTGAGCTTGTCGACGAAGAGGTAGTAGGTGTCCTTCATCCTCTGCTCGGGGGTCAGGGGCTGGTCATCGTAGTGGGTCACCGCGGAGAACTCGTCGAATGAGAAGTAGGCGGTCGTCCCGTCGGAGCTGTACCTGACGTCGGTCGGGGAATCCGCCCCGTAGGCCTTCACCGCAGCGGCCCTCTGCTGCATCAGCTGGAGGTACAGGGTGGAGCGGTCATTGAGCAGGTTCTGGACCTCGTTGCCGGGATTGTACGCCGGCTTCTCCCCGAAGACCACCGAGCCGCCGTAGCCGGAATGCAGGTCGTTCAGGAGGCCGATCAGCACGGTGTAGGCCTCCCCGCGCACGGCGGGGTCCTGGGATACCAGCCCGTCGCTGTAGGCGTTGTTCTTGAAGAAGTCGCTCATGCACCTGTAGCCGGTGACCTCATTGAGGTCGTAGAAGTTGTCCATCAGGAAGTAGAACAGGTCCCTGGTGAACTCCAGCATGTAGACGGGGGGATAGATGGTTCCGTCCGGGTCGCTGTAGCGGGCGTAGGATGCGGTGACGATCTTGTTGATGGTCGCCTCGTCATCGGAACCGCGGATGAACGGCGCGTCCATCTGCGTGCTGTCGCTGTACTTGAACAGCATGCAGTCCTCCTCGGAGTAGATGAAGCTCCTGGACAGCTCCAGCTGGGTGCTCGAATCCAGGAAGCCGAGGGGGAAGTACGTCTTCCCTCCCTCCACTATGGGATCGAGGCCGCACCCTGCGAAGGAGTACGTGTTCGGGAGGCCGGTGTCGACGACCGTCACCACATCCAGCTTCAGCTGGTCTATGACCGACGAGCGGTAGTCGTCGGTGACCAGCACATCGCCGTCGCCGGTCTCCGACATGGTCATCTTGCCGGCGTCGAAGACGTACCTGTACGCCTCCCCGCCCTTGTCGTTCGTGAACGTCCAGGTGAACTTCTTGCCGTCCCTGTCGACGGTGCTGCAGTACCCGGCGTTCAGGTCGTCATCGAAGAGCCTTGCGAAATCGTCCAAAGTGGTGTAGAGGACCTCTCCCTGGCCCTTCTTGACCAGGAACGTGTACTCCCCCATCAGGTATTCGGAGACGTCCTTGACCGGCTCCAGGTAGCGCGGGTCGTTCTGGTCGGTTACGATGTATGACATGTTGTATGCGTTGACGGTGACCGTCTCGGTATCATAGGACTCTCCCTTATCACCGGACGTCAAAACGAATGCCGCCGCTATGGCGACGATTGCCACGGCGGCCACGGCCATCATTGCGTTCTTGTTCATCCCTCTTCCTCCTTTCCGGCAGCGGAAGGGGTTTGGGGATGGGGCCCGAGTCGCGGGGCCCCGTCCCCGCGGAAGGTTGTTCGCTCCTCTTCGCTGCCCTCGACCGCCTCCTTGTCGTCCGCCTTCAGCGTGTAGGACAGGACGGCTAGGAGCGCCGTTATGATGGACATAAAGAGAATGGAGACCATAAAGCCGTCGTTCAGCGAGCTGGCAGCTTCAGAAATGTCGTTAGCGAACTTGCCCCCGATCTCCTTGAGCAGGTTCTGGACGGAGGACAGGTCTATGGGCACCGAGACGTAGTTGCTCTGGACGACGTCCCTGATGTAGGCTCCGACGATCGCGTTACCGACCAGGATTCCCACCATACGGACGGCCATCAGGTTGCCTGTGTGCTGGCCCATGTCCTCCCTGGGCGATATGGCCTGCAGGGCGCAGATCAGCTGGTTCACGATGAATCCGAGGCCGAATCCGAACAGGAACAGGGAGATCCCGAAGTACAGGGTGCCCTGGCTCGCGATGAAATGGGTGATCACCAGCGACACCGTCACGATGATGGATCCGATGACCACCCACGGCCTGACCCCTGTCTTGAAGACCTTGCGGCTGCCGATCATGGACGGTCCGGCCGCTCCGGCTATCAGGAGCCAGAACATCATGCTCGCCGTGTAGATGTCGAACTCGTAGTACGTGAGGTACAGCTTGAAGAAGTACTGGATCAGACCCAGGCCGCACAGGCTGAACACGAACATCAGGATCAGGACCTTCTTCTCGAACACCGATATCCCGACCGGGATCGTCGGGTTCTCGGAGCGCTTGGAGTGCATGATGAGCCCGACCACTCCGACGATGATGAGGGCCGCGATGACCGCAGAGGGGATGCTCAGCAGGTCGAAGTCGACGTTGACGAGCTGGGTGTAGGCGGTGGCCACACCGAAGACGATGGTGGCGATCGCGAGGCTCGCGACATCCGTCTTCCTCTTGGAGCCCTCGTCCTCCGGCAGGAACCTCCACGCGATGACGAATCCCACGGCCATCATGAGTGCGAAGGCCAGGAAACCGAACCTCCAGTTGAAGTTCTCCGTGAAGAAGTAGCCGGTGGCGGACCCGAACAGGGATCCGACCGCGAATGCGGCTGTCATGAGCTCGCTGACCCTGCCCCTCTTGGTGATGGGGTAGTAGCGGCCCACGGCGGTGTAAGCGATGGCGAGGGTGAGTCCCGCGCCGATGCCCTGCACGAACCTGAAGACGACCAGCATCTCCACCGACACGGACAGGATGCAGGCCATGGATGCTGCGATGAAGATCACCGGCGCGATGGCCAGCATGCGCCTGGTGCCGTAGATGTCGATGAGCTTGCCGCCCATCGGGATCATGGTGACCTCCGCGATGATGTAGGCGGGGACGATGTAGTCGATGTTCGATGACTCGGGGAGGTCGGCGACGGACCATGCCATCCCGAACCTCATGAACATCCATCCAGCGGCAGCAGCGGTAAGGCACAGGGCGAGGCCCCACATGGCTATCGCGCGCTGCTTGTCGGGATCCGAGAAGTTCATGCGGATCCCCTCCTGGACATGAATACGGCGGCGGCGCACCCTATAAGGCCGATCGCTGCGAGAATGACGTACGCGATGGGGATGTTGAGCTCGTACTCCTCATCATACTTGATCATGGTGACCGTGTGCTCGTGTATCTCGTCGAATTTCTCCTCGGTCACCGGGTCCATCTCGTCGGCGGTGAAGGTATCCCATCCGATGATGCCCGCGGCGATGCCTATGGCCGCCTTCAGATCATCGCTAAGGATGTACGAAGGGATTGTGGCGAGGATGCTGTCGACCGTGACGGAGTAGCCCGCCTTGGGAATATGTAGCTCCATGTCCCCCGACGGGTTGAGTATCTTGAGGTCGACGTACTCCCTGCCATCATCGTCCGTTACGTTGGACGCCTGGATGTCGGCCAGGAAATCGACGTCCTTCAGGCTGGTCCCGGTCAGGGACTTGATGGTCTCCACGATGTCCAGCACCCTGCTGCCGGAACCGATGATGTTCAGGATGAGGTCCGGGAGCTTGCCCTTTATCATGCCCTCCATCCCTATGGCGCTGGAGACCATGTTCCATATCCCGTTGGCCATGTCCGAGGACACGTAGATGTGGTTGATGTGCAGGGTGATCAGCGGGCTGAGCCCCCAGGACTCCTGGGCGTTCAGCACCTTCATGTCCTCGTACTTGAGGCCGACATCGGCGGCGACGTAGAGGTTGCTTGTGGTCTCCTTCTCCTCGTAGCTGATGGATATCTCGGTGAGCTCGCCCTGCTCGTCCTCCTCGGTGGTGAAATCGATGTCGCTGGCCTCGTAATCCACTACGAAAAGCTTCCCGAGGACATCGGTGGCGATGAGATCGCCGGTGGCGATGTCGATGGTCGTCCTCACGCCCACGTCCGCATAGACGCAGAACAGGAGCTGCAGGGACACGTCGCGCGTCTCTCCCGCATGGTCCTTCAGGACCCTGTCCAGGAAGTCCTTGGAGTCCTCCCCGTCCTTCTTCTGGTAGTCGCCCGCCTCCGGCAGGTTCCCGTGGACGGATACGATGGTCCCGAACTCGATGTATCCGGAGATGTGGTCGTCGATGGAGTATATGCCGTCGGACGTGCTCACATCCCTCTTGGCGGCCATCTCGGCCTCGAAGTGCGGCTCTGCGAGGTACAGCTCGTAGCCGTACTCGTTCTCCGACAGCTCCATCAGCAGCTCCTCGACGGTCTTGTCGAACAGCGCCTTGGATATCTCCTCGACGTCCTTCCATGAGAACTCCTTGACGGTCCCGTAGGAGGCGCCGTCATCGGAGGCGTCGGAGGAATCGCTGGCGAAGGGGATGCATGTGATGACTAACAGTGCGGTAACCAGTACCGCGGCCATCGCCATCGTTTTCTCGTGCGTTCCTTTCATTGTGATTGACCTCTGTTTGGATCGGATTCGGGCGGGGGATCGGAAGATGCCCTGCCGCCTTCTCAAGCCGCTGCCCCTTTGCCTCCCATACTGGGGGCGGTGGGCCGTAGCATCGATTTTCGGTCCCGTATTGCCACATATAGGTATATCTTTGGGCATATAAGCGCGCAAAACGCAAAAAAGACGGGAGAATCGATGGTAAGGGGTTTGCGGCCCCGCTTCATCGGCGGGGCCGCCGGGTATTCGCAATCGGCGCTCGAGCGCGTACAGCTGCTTGATCACGACGGTGGATCCGTCTTCTCCCACCAGATTCCCGATGATCTCCAACTCGCCCAGGTCATCGGTGAAGGACCCGAAGTACGTACCCTTGTAATAGACGCCCTTGTAGGTCTGGTTGGCCTCGTTCATCAGGGAATAGCTATTCAGACGGCTTAACGTCCCAATCTTCGTGCCCCAGATGGAGGGTTGCTCGTCATTCTTCGATATGGTCGAGACCGTCAGGAACTCATCGTCCTGGTACAGGATCTTCAGGGTGATGCCGACCCCTTCGTTCTTCTCGATGAGCTTCCCATCCTTGTACACAGCGCTGCACTCCTCACCCACGTAGGTCTTTCCCTCGAAGAAGTGGTACGGGTAATTGGCATCCCCGATGTCTCCGTAATCCACGACCCAGGAATCCCCGCGCGCCATCATCGTTGTGTACAGGACGTCCTCATCGAATGTGGCCATCTCTATGTAGGTGCCATCGTTGTTCTGGCAGAGGGAGAGGAAGTTATCGCCGTTCATGTACAGGCCTGTGCTGTAGATCCTGCCCACGTCCTCGGTGTCCACGGTGTAGAAGATGATGCCGTCTTCCGTCTTCTCCACCATTGTGAACCTGTTCTTGCAATCCAGATGGTCGATGGGCCCGGGGTTGTACTCCATGATCTTGAAGGCGGGGAGCTTGTCACCCTCCTCGGGGAGGGTGCAGGCGTACTGCAGCCCCGAATATGTGCCCACGTAGCCCTTGGGCGCGTAGATCTTGACGACGGCCTCGCTACCGTCGAAGTACACGGCCCTCATGAACTCGCTGCGCATATTCGGGATGATATAGGCGGCCCTTGCGTCCTCGAACAGCCCGGCGGCGGCGATCTTGATGCCGTCGCCTGTTCCGAGGACCTCGACCTCGCCGTTGTTGATGGCGTACCACTCATCGTTCTTGCTGATGGTGAGGGTGCCGGTGTCGTAGGAGGTCCCGACCAGGGGCTTCCCGTCAGCCCAAGTGGCCGTCAGGGTCTCCAGGAGCACCCAGTCGCCCACCAGGCGGTCCACGGGCTTGAAGTCGATGCCGATGGTGAAGCCGTCCTTGATGCCCTCGAGGGATATCTCCAGCGCATCCGTGGAGACCTTCGCATCGATGCCGTCGACCTTATCGAACTTGAGGGTGACGTCGTAAAGGTACGCCTTATCGTTGCCGGTTAGCTGGACGGTGTTCTTGTCGTGGTCGATGACCATGGCGCTGGTGTCCCATGTGATGTTGTGGCTGACTATCTTGGTGTGCTTGTAGGTCGCAGCGCCCCAGCCCATCGGGGACCACTCCATGAGGTTGTCTGCGTTGTAGATTGCGAAGTACTTGTAGTAATCCGAATCGACTTCGATGTCCTGGACATAGGGGTACTGGGAGTCGCGGGCGTACTCTTGGGAGAACAGCATTGCGCCGCCGTCCCTGAACCCGATGCCGCTGATGTCGATGGTATCGCCGTCGTAGCTGGCGATGGTCAGCACATAGTATTGCTCATGGCCGTAGCTCATGGCGCTCTGGCCGAAGCTGAGGTAGCCCCCGTCGTATTCGTAGATGGCGATGCCATATGTATCGGGGCCGTCGTTCTCGTCGGCGTAGAGGTTGACGAGCCGGTGGTCGTCGAACGACCTGTCGCCATACAGCATGATCTTGCGGGTGTCGGAGGTCGCCTTGCCGTCCTCGTCCAGGTACAGGACCTTCTCGGTGCCGTAGTTGATGTCTCCCTCCATGTCGTAGTAGCTGACGATGTTCTTCGACTTGTCGCCGTAGCGGACATCCCAGATGCAGAACTCGCCATCGTAATCGGCGGCGGAGAAGAGGTAGAGGTTGCCCTTCTGGACCATGATGTGGTCGATGAGGAGGCTGCCATCGAGCTGGCTGACGGCCAACCAGTTCTCCTTGCCGAACGGGACCGCTACACTCCCGAAGACGCGCGGCTCCTTGCCGGGCTCGGAGTACGTCGTGGTCTGGCGGTACATGATCAAGTTGTTCTCTGACTTGTCGACGGTCAGGACGTAGGAATCGGCGATGTCGATGGGAACCTCGCCGACGTAGCGGGTCTTCTGGTATGCTTCGTAGGTCTGTCCGACCCCGGGATCCCAAGAGGGCTTGCTCGCCTTGGAAACTTTGGCCTCGCCGTCCAGGAGGACGCGCTTGAAATCGATTATCTGGGCGTGGAGGGTTTCCGTGCTCACGAGGCTCATGAAGAGCCTGTCGCCGTCAGCATAGCCGGCCGCGATGTGGGTGTCCCCGGAGCTGACCGAGATCAGGCCCCTCATCTTCAGGACCGCGTAGTACGTCCTGTCCCCGCGGACCAGCTTGTAGAAACCGTCTTCCTTGGTAATCGTCATATCGGGAGCGGTTCCCACGGGGATCTCCTCGTACACAGCCTCGTCTCCGTCATAGTACGCTTCGTGGATCGCCTCTACCGCCCACACGCCCTGGTACTCGGGCACGGCGGGTTCGCCCCCTCCGTTGCCCTTCAGCAGGAAGAAGCAGGCGCAACCCGCGGCGATGACTGCCGCTGCGGCCACGATGACGATAATCATCGTCTTTTTATCCATGGTATCACTCGAAACAGGCAAGAGCCGGATGTCCGGCCGGTACCTGAATTGGATATCTATCTGCCCACCTCGTTATATAGGTTGGCGGAATCCATACATCTTTGTAGGAGTTGAAGGCCATCGGGACGGAGGGTTCTCGTCCCTCATCGGGGGCTTTCCAATAGTTTTCAGAGCTTTGCAGATTGAGAAAACCCGCTGACCGTCGCATGACGCACAGCAGTATGAGAGGAGCCGGCGGACGGACCGCCGGGCTCTCTCGATTAAGAGTGGCCCCGCTCGATGCGGGACCGGATTCAAAGCGTCTCGGGGCCGCTTCCAGCTGTCTCGGCTGCGGGCTCATCCTTGGGCTCCTCGGCCTTGGCCTCCTCATCTTTGGGCTCGGAGGCTTTCTTCGCAGGGGCCTTCTTCTTGGCCGGGGCCTTCTTCGCTGCAGGCTTGGCGGGCTCGGCCTTGGCCTCCTCATCTTTGGGCCCGGAGGCTTTCTTCGCAGGGGCCTTCCTCTTGGCGGGAGCCTTCTTCTCTGCGGGCTCGGCCTTGGCCTCCTCCTCGGAAGCAGCCTGGTTCGTCGCCATGGGGAAGAAGGGGAACGGCGGGAGGTTCGGAAGCCCGGGGAACTTCGGCGGCTCGGAGAACTGGTTGAAGAAGCTCATCACGCTGGCGCCGAGATCGGGCACGTTGCCGTCGCCGAAGTTGGGCATCGGCATGAAGGGCATGGGGGGCATCATGGGGAGCTTCAGCAGGCCGGACTTGGGGATGCTGTCCTCGAGCTGGGTGAAGTCCCTGATCAGCGGCTCCAGGTAGTTCTTGTAAACCATCTGGAAGAACTTCGGCGCCGCGTTCCAGATGCTCTGCGGTATGTTGTCGATATCGAAGTCCGTCAGCTTTATGACGAGCTCCCTGAGGCCCGGGATCTTGAGCGCCCTCATCATCCCCTGGTCCCTCATCTCCGGGACGGCCGCGAAGAATTCGGCTAGGATCTTGTAGGAGTCCTCCTCGAGCTCCTTCGGCACGCCTGCTCCAACCGTGGCGAACTCCCCCTCGGCCGCCGGGACCAGCACGATGTCCACCAGCGTCTCATCAACGTGGACGGGCTTGATGGAGTAGCGGACCCCGGTGACGGTTCCCGACTTGAGCATCTTGGCGTCGACCTTCCCGTTGGCGTTCAGGGGCATGTGCTCCACGAGAACGACCTGGCTGGGGAGGTTTGTATTGGAGATGAGCTCGTCCGTGATGAACGCCTTCACCAACGCGCTGCGCACGGTAGCGAGCTCGTCCGCGCCGTGGTCCTTCATCTCGACGTAGAGGATGGGGATGTTGTCGTGCAGGACCTTGTGGAACTCCGGGGCGAGGCCACAGAACCTCACGCCGGGCTGCTTCGTGATCGCGGTCTCCACCAGCCCTGCATCGAAGCGCACACCGGCGTTGTTGACGAAGTAGTTGTTGGACCTTCCGATGCAGGTCATGCATCCGTCATTGGCCACCTTCACCAGGTCGTGGGAGTTGAAGTACATCTCCCCGTCGATCTCCTCGAGCTCGAAGAACACCGTGTTGTCCAGCTTACCGCTGCTCATGGTCGGGGAGCTGAGCAGGAGGACTCCCGTGCGCGGGCCGTCGGAGATGTCGTAGTAGCGCTTCTCATCCTCGACGTAGATCTTCGCCTTGAATCCCGGCAGCAGGTATCCGATGGCATCGTCCTTCCTAGACGACGGGCAGACGATGCACGCCCCGCCGAGCTCGGAGAGCCCGTAGCCGTTGATGAAGTGGGCATCGGAGTTGCACGACCTCAGATAGGCGTTCATCTCCTCCTTGTATTCGGTGGAGATGTACGTGCCGCCCATGATCACCAGCTTCAGCTCGGAGAGGTCCATCTTCGGCCTGGTCTTGTTCCATGTGTCGAACAGGATCAATCCGGTGAAGAGCACATTGACCTTGTAGCGCTCGATGACCTCCGAGTAATGGGGGTTCGTGGAGGCCATGGGCAGGCATACGATCTCCGCACCCCAGCTCAGTGCGGTGTGGAGCGAATCGATGAAGAAGTACGCCCAGCTCAGGTAGAATGGGACGGTGGTCACGACGTGCTCCGGGATGACCTTGAAGTCCTCGTGCTCCGCCCTGGCCTTGCGGAAGCTCAGCACGACGGTGTTTATGGCCTTGTCGGTCAGGGGCACCGGCTTGTGCATTCCGCTGACTGTCCCGGTGGTGTGGAGGATGATCGGGCTGGCCTTCTTGGAGACGGATATGGGGTGAGCCTCGTACTTCTCCAGGAGGTCGTCCATCAGGATGACGCCTTCGAGATCGCTGCACAGCGTCCTGTTCATCTTCCTGACCATGTCGAACGCGGGGATGGCGAACTCCCCTCCCATCGGGCTGGGCAGCAGTACGATATTGTTGATGCCCAGCTTCTCCTTGTCCTTGATGAGGCGGTCGATCACATTGGGGAATGCGAAGACCTCGGAGATGATCAGGTCCGTGATCTTCTCCCTCTCGATCATGCTGTAGATCTGCTTCTCGTCGTACAGGTCGAGATGGTAGATCAGGGATATGCTCGCACCGGTCATGTTGAGACCGTACAGCGCGAAGATCGTCTCGGACAGCGGCACGCTGATGAGCCCCACGCGCGAGCCGTTCTCGCCGGTGAGCCCGAGCCCGGAGAACGCCTCCGCGTACCTCTCCCAATTGCGGAACATCTGCCTGTAGGTGTACTGCCTGTAGCCGTCCGTCAGCGCCACGCTGTCGAGGCGCTCCTCGGTGACGGAGTTCATCTCCTTGATGAACGACCAGCACGGCTGATCGGCGATCTCTCCGCTTTCGATGCGCTGCAATATCTTCTTGGATTCTGTGCTTTTGGTCTTCGCAGTCAAGAGTCTCCCCTCGAAATCTATGAGGGGGGAGTACTCTACTTCAATGGTTTAAACCTGCTGTTTTGTTCCCCGGTTTTTGTCCGAGAAAAACGGGTTCGGAACCGATGGGAAATGAGGGACCTAACAGTCGCTCTGCAGGACAGCGAATCCGTCTCCGCACTCGCGAGATGACGGCACGAAAAGAGATGCGGGAAGGCCGGCGGATCGACCCGCCGGACCCCCTCTGTTGAAGGACGATCCCCGGTCCTCGCGGGATCGGATTCGCACCGTCTCGGGTCCGCTGTCCGCCGCATCTTCGATAGGCTCCGCCTTGGCCTTGGAGACCTTCTCCGCAGGAGCCTTCTTCGCTGCGGCGGTCCGCTTCTTCGCGGGGGCCTTCTTCGCTGCGGGCTTGGCGGGCTCCGCATCGGCGGCCTTCTCCGCGGTAGCCTCCTCCTTCCTAGGTTCGGCCTGCACCGTCGCGTTGGGGAAGAAGGGGAACGCAGGGAAGCCGGGCATCGCGGGGAACTGCCCCATGGACGCTCCGAAGAAGAACCTCTGCATCTCGAATAGCTGCTTCCAGAAATTCACGATGACAGTGTTGATCTGCTCCATCCAGTTTCCGACGTTAGCATCGAATCCCTGCATCCCGGGCATCCCCGCGCTGCCGAGATTGGGCATCGGCATGAAGGGCATCATGGGCGGCATTGGGGGCATGTTCCCGTTGAGCATCGGGAGGATCCCCTCGAGCTGGCTGTACTGCTTGATCAGCGGCATCAAGTCGTTCTTGTACGTCATGTTGAACAGCTTCGGCGCCAGGTTCCACATGCTCGCCGGTATGTTGTCGATGTCGAAGTCCGTGAGCTTGAGCATGAGCTCCCTGAGGCCCGGGATCTTGAGCACCCTCATGAGCCCCTGATCCTTGATCTCCGGGATCGCGGAGAAGAGCTCGGACACGATGTTGTAGGGGTCTCCCTCGAGCTCCTCCGGGACTCCCGCGCCCATGGTGGCGAACTCCCCCTCCGCCGCCGGGACGAGCAGGATGTCGACGAGCTTCCCGTCAATGTGCACGGGCCTGATGGAGTAGCGGGCGCCGGTCACCGTTCCGGACTTGAGCTTCTTGGCGTCGACCTTCCCGTTGGTGTTCAGGGGCATGCTCTTCACTATCACGCACTGGCTGGGGAGGTTGGTATCGGAGATGAGCTCGTCCTTGATGAACACCTGTATCAGGGCGTTGCGCAGGGTGCCGAGCTCGTCGGCTCCCTGATCCCTCATCTCGACGTAGAGGATGGGGACGTTGTCGTGCAGGATCTTGTGGAACTCCGGAGTCAGGCCGCAGAACCTCACGCCCGGCTGCTTCGTGACCGCGTTCTCCACCAGCCCTGCGTCGAAGCGCACACCGGCGTTGTTGACGAAGTAATGGTTGGACCTCCCGATGCAGGTGAGGCATCCGTCCTCGGCCACCTTCACCAGGTCGTGGGAGTTGAAGTACTTCTCGCCGTCGACCTCCTCGAGCTCGAAGAACTCCGTGCCGTCGAGAACGCCGCTGCTCATGGTCGGACCGCCCAGCAGGAGGAGCCCTGTGCGCGGACCGTCGGAGACTTCGTAGTAGCGGTTCTCATCCTCTACGAAGATCTTCGCCTTGATCCCGGGCAGCAGGTATCCGATGGCGTCGTCGTCCCTCGTCGATGGGCAGATGGTGCATGCACCGCCCAGCTCGGAGAGCCCGTATCCGTTGATGACGCGGGCCGTGGAGCCGCACGATCTCAGGTAGTCGTTGAACTCCTTCTTGTACTCGGGCGAGACGTAGGTACCGCCCATGATCAGGATCTTCAGCTTGGAGAGATCGATATCGGGCTTCGTCTTGTGCCATGTGTCGAAGAAGGCCATGCTGGTCATGAGCACGTTGACTCCGTAGCGCTCGATGGCCTCCGAGTAGCGGGGGTTCATGGAGGCCATGGGCAGGCTCACGACCTCCGCGCCCAGGCTCAGCGCGGTGTGCAGCGCGTCGACCATGCAGTAGGCCCAGTTGATGTAATAGGGGATGTACGTGACGATGTGCTCCGGGATGTTCTTGAAATCCTCGAAGCTCTCCTTCGCTTCCAGGACGCTCACCACGAAGGAGTTCATGGCCTTATTGGTCAGGGGCACCGGCTTGTGCATGCCGCTGACGGTCCCGGTGGTGTGAAGGATGATCGGCTGCACCTCCTTGGCGTACGATATTGGATATGCCTCATACTTCTCCAGGAGATCCTCCATGAGGATGCTTCCCGGGAGCTCGCGGTACATCTCCGCGTTCAGCCTCCTCGCCAGGTCGAACGCGGGGATGGCGAAGTCCCCTCCCATGGGGCTGGGGATGACGATGATCTTCTTGATGCCCAGCCTCCCCCTGTCCCTGTGAAGGCGCTTCATCAGGTTGGGGAATGCGAAGATCTCCGAGATCACGAGGTCGGTGATCTTCTCCCTCTCGATCATGCTGTAGATCTGCTTCTCGTCGTACAGGTCGAGATGGTAGATCACCGATATGCTCGCACCGGTCATGTTGAGGGCATACAGCGTGAAGATCGTCTCGGGCAGGGGCACGCTTATGAGCCCCACGCGGGAATGGTTCTCGCCGGTTAGGCCGATGCCGGAGAACGCCTCCGCGTACCTCTCCCAATACCAGAACATCTGCCTGTAGGTGTACTGCCTGTAGCTGTCCGTTATGGCCACGCTATCGAGGCGCTCATCGGAGACGGAGTTCATCTCCTTGATGAACGACCAACACGCCTGGTCTGCAATCTCGCCGCTCTTCAAACGCTGCATGAATCTCTTCTGTTTATCGCCGGTGCTCATGAGAAGAAGCCCCTCTTTGATTGCACGCGGATGCGAATCCGCTTATTTAACGAAGAGCGACAGGCACTCCTCTCGCCGATGCATGTTCCTGAGAACATGTGTGTCAAAGACTGCTGTCCGACGAATCCCTCCCGCACTGATGGACCGGCTGACCCGGCGAGAGTGACGGACCCGCGGATGCCCTGCAGAGAGATAGGCGCAGACGCGATGCCCATGTGCCGCTGATGGCGGAGGTCGCCCCCTCGCACATGACCGCAGGGGATCCGATCCCGGCCCGCACCTCCGACCATAGGGCGAGGATGCCCGTGACGGCATGTACGGCATGGCGCATCGCACCTCTTAGAATGATTCTTTGAATGCTCGACTCACCTACGAATATGAAATTTTAATATACCCTTCAAGTGATACAAGACGGCATCAATCAAAGGAGCGATTCAAATGCCCGCAGATGAAAAGAAACAGTGTGCCGGCTTCCCGCCGATGTTCAACGCAGCACAGATGCCCCAGCTCCCCCAGCTGCCTGGCATGCCCAAATTCGAGGACTTCAAGATGCCCGAGGCCGACAAAGTCGACAAGGACCTCAAGAAGTTCATGGACGAGATCGACGCCAACGTCATGTCCTTCCTGGGACAGCTGATTGACCTGCAGAAATCCGCCATCAAATCCTCGAAGGCCCAGATGGAGCAGTTCATGAACGACTTCATGAAGATCCAGGACAGTTTCGTCGCATCCCTCCCCGAGGAGATGCCCGCCGTGCCCGGAGCGCCCGCCGCCCCCTTCACCCCCAAGGAGGTCATGAAGGAGGTCAAGAAGTTCCAGGAGATGTCCAAGAAGCACATCATCGAGCAGGCCGACTCCGTCGCCGACTTCGCCATCAAGAGCCAGGAGCAGGGTCGCGATGTCACGAGCACCGTCGTCGACAAGGCCGCCGAGGTCAGGAACGGCGAGGGCAAGAAGAAGAAGGCCGCCCCCAAGGCCGCCGACGCCCCTGCCAAGAAGAAGGCTCCCGCCAAGAAGAAGGCTGCCCCCGCTAAGGAGAAGGCCGAGGAGCCCAAGGACGAGACCCCCTCCTTCTGAAGGTACTAAACATTAAACTAGGGAGGTCGGCGGTTCTCCGCCGACCCCCTTCACACCACCGCCGAGAACCGGCGGCGTTGGATCTTCGTTTTCTATAAGTTGCTGTCAGACGTTCGGGACCGTGTATCGGAGCTTGACCCTTCCGATCCTCAGGATGCCCTCGAGCTCCGTCTCCGGGACCTCTCCGGACCTCGCGAACTCCGCCCACATCCTCCTCATTGGCCTGCCCTCCTCGAGCGTCTCGGCCTCCGTCTTGCCCATGGAGATGTCCATGCCCTGGAGGCCCTTGGACCCGAACAGGAGCTGCACATCCGACGTATGGCAGGCACCGATGTAATCGTAGTCCTTCATCCAGAAAAACCTGTATAGGTACACCTTCCCTCCGAGCTCCGCGTACTTCCTCGCGAAGCCCTCGCAGGGCTCCGTGAACATGCTGAGGGACTTCTTCCTGATAACCCTCTCGATGAGCCATCTGGTCAGGACGAACCTGTCCATGGCCACGATGGCCTTCCTGAGGCTTATGAACACGGCGACCTCCCTCTCGGTGGACCCTATGATGAGGTCATGGTCCTTGGCGATGCTCCTGATCCTGTCGGGTATCGCGCTCTCGTCCGGGAGCGGGTAGACGCCGTAGCGGGGACCGAATTTCATGTACTTCGGGGGCCCCTTCTCGGTGACATGGGACGCTATGCTGGCCTGGACCCTCTTCACCTCGTCGATGCTCGCATCGATGGGCATGCGGTTCAGCTCCTCCAGCATCTTCTGCTCCATGGGCCCGCGGCCCGTCATGACGGTTAGGGGGGCGCTCTGGATGATCGCCCTCCTGTACAGGTCCTCGGTGCCTTCGGCCAGCATGACGCACCTGATGGCCTCGCCTCCCGCCGACTCCCCGAAGAGCGTGATGTTGTCGGCATCGCCACCGAACGCGGATATGTTCTCCTTGACCCACCTGACGGCCTCTATGATGTCCAGGATGCCGTTGTTGCATAGTTTCCCCTCCCTGTCCCTCAGGAAGCCGAGGACGCCCAGGCGGTATCCTATTCCGACGACGATCACGCCGCATTCCGTAGCCAGGGGCACACGGTCGAAGGACATCAGGTCGCACCCCAGGCTCTCGAAGGACCCGCCGTGGATCCATATCATGACTGGCAGCTTCCCCGCGGACCCCTCCGGGACCGTGACCGAGAGGTACTGGCAGCTCTCCTCCTGAGGTATCGCGTCGACATCCACGCCGGACATCTGCATGCCCAGTCTCGACGATTCCTGGATGGCTAAGGGGCAAGGGGTGGCCATCTCGTGGACCCCCTCCGGGTACCTGTACGGGACCGGAGCGCCGAACCTCTCCGAGGTCGCGTACCTGATCCCAAGGAACTGGACGGCCCCGCCTTCTCTGAGGCCTTTGAAGGTTCCCGCCGGACATTGGACCGTGGTTCCTGAAACATCGCCTGCGTCTGTCGATTCCATGATATCTGGGATTCGCATGGATTCACGGGTTAAACGGTTTCCGACTCGGTGAGATGGCGTCTCATCGTGGGGATGGCATGCATGGGCGCAATCGAACTTGGGGCATGACTTACCGGATCACCACGGGACCTTTCATTGATTTCCTACATCTAGCACTTCAGCTGTCAAGGTAGGTCGCGATGCGCTTCGCCACATTCTTCTTGATGTTGTTGTAGTAGAAGGTATAGTCCCCGTTGTGGAAGCTCTGCGGGCCGAAGTACTGCGGCAGCCCTATCGGTTCGTAATCCGCGTTGGAGAGGATCACCCCGCGGTCGAGGACCAGCTTCGCATCCGCGCCGATGTCCCCAATCCGGGTCTCGGACGTCTCCTCGTCGAATATGAGCGATCCGAGGTTCTCGCTCGCCGATGCATATGTATCATCGAGCCTCCAGTTGAGCGGGTTGATGCTGACCTCTCCGGGCATGACCACGACATTGCCGGCCTTAGTGTCCACGTTCCCCTTGCCCTCGGTGTTCCAGCTGATGATGACGCCCGCATCGCTCTCGCCTGCCGCGAACCTCAGGTGGGGATTCGCCTCCAGATAATCCCTCGTGACGGAGAAGCCTATGACGTAGGCCGCGACCATGCGCCCGTAGTACTCGGGATGCTCCCTGAAGTAGTCCTTGAGCACCAGGGGTGACTATGGCGGATCCCTGGCTGTGGCCGGCGATTATGAACGGGCGGCCGCCGTTGTAGTTGTCGAAATAGAAATCGAGCGCGGCGGTCACGTACGCATAGGGGATCAAGGCGAGCGCGGTGCGGATGTCCCCGGTATCCTTCCAGGCATCCCCCAGGGTCCTCGCGCTGGCCTGGCGGTAGTACGGCATGAACAGATTGGTGGAATCCTCGCACACGCTCGCCAGGACCAAATGGTCGAACTCCACGCCCTCCCGCATATCGGGGTTGTCCAACGCCGCGTAGGCGGGGTCCCCCTCATCAAGACCCAGGTACTCCGTAGGATAGACGAAGAAGGTGTCTATGCCCTTGGTGATCTCCGGGATCCTGTACCAGCTGGCAGTCTTCGAATAATCGGTAGCATCCGGCCCCTTGCTCATGTTCCCCATGCGCTCCACTCTCCTGATGCGGGACGTTCCCGTCTGCAATTAACCATTTGCATATCGGATTGGTCCCAATCACTGAATTCATCGGCATAGGATTGGCCGCTGCTGGGGTGCTCATCGGATTCAGGGTGTGGGAAATCCAAAGAACCCGATCCTTTCGAATGGCCGAGCGCTGGATGATGGCCCCGCTCCCTGATGAATAGGCCATGATACTCATGCTGTCGGGGCGCCGTCTTTCCGATTAGCCTTCCTCCTGTCTACCAGCATGCACGCGCCGACCGTGAATACGACGGCGAACACGCCCATCGCCAGCGTCTGCACCGCCGATAACGGGGGGAACACCATATCGGTCGGCAAGGTGTAGAACAGTGCCAGAACGACCATTACCACGAATATGTGGAGAACGGCCAGGGCGAGGGAGTACTTCCCGCATATCGCGAACACGTCGGACAGCAGGGGTATGCGGGCGAAGAGCATCGAAACGTATGAGAATATGATGAAGACGAGTATGCCCTCGATGAAGAACGGGAAGGCGCTCATCCCCCCGTACTCTCCGAAATAGGCGAAATTGAACTTGACGCCGGGCGGGAACAGATACACGAGCACGGCCAGCGCCAACAGCGACAGGATCAGAGGAACCCAGGTTCTGGACGATCCCAATTCTGCATTCTCCAGCTTCTCTAGGAAGCGCATCTGCGAAAGGTAGGCGCCGATGAGCATGAAAGCAACGGAGATCGGGATCAGCGTGGAATCGAAAGGAAGCTTCACGCCAATGTACACTAGGACGGCCTCTGCCGCGAGCAGCAACAGCAGCGTAACAGCGAACAGCCTGCGATCGGCCAGAACGCGATTGACGATCGCATAGAATATGAAGAACGACCATAGCATGACCCATAGGAAATAATAGGCATATGCGGAATAGCAGACCTTGATCGGATCGGGAGAGTCCAGCGGCTCGAACAGGCTCTGATTCCCGAAACTCGAAACTATCGACAGCCAGAGATCGTCCAGGGTGGAGGGCTGACCGAGCACCCAGAGCCAGAGATACAATATGACGGGAAATGCCACTGAGCATACGACCAGGACGATCAGGAGCTTTGAACGTTTCTTGATTTTCTGGATATAGCCGCCCGACGGCAGGAAATAGCCTGCGACTACGAAGAAACATATGAGCCCCATATACAATGGCTGGAGGATCAGAGAGACCGACCTTCCCGCATCGTCCACCTGATTCAGCATGAACATGTGAACGAAGACGACCCCGAGGATGAGAATCCCCTTGAGAACGTCTGCCGTTTTCAGCCTCGAAGGTGCAACGATATCTCTCACTGTAATTCGATAGTGAATCGGGGATATTAATGGTTGGATGAGATGAGTTCATTAGTTGACGGGCCATCAATCGGCCCCGTGAACATGGATCCAAATTCCGAAGATTATAGACGAGTATGGTCCCCACTCCGTGATCTGAAATTCATGTCTGGCACTTCTAACCGATCAGAGCAATCGTACGACTATGGCGACGTTTGTAAGACATCTGCCGAACCGGTTTTTGTAACCAGGAGATTGCAGCAACCTATGTCTTCGAGGTCAGATGGATGTGACAGGGATGGCATACACATCTTTCTTCACCGGATAGGGCGTCTCCGTCATGCACACGATGCAGGAAGGTCCGATCTTATCCTTCGTCTCCCCCAGTCTACCGAATGCCTTGACATCGGTTGCATCCGTCTCTATCCCGCCTTTGCATTCTATGAGATTGATCTCTCCGTTCCTTTGGATGAGAAGATCGACCTCGTTCCCGTCCGAACTGCGATAGTAGTAGAATGCGGCATTCTCCTTCTCGTTCGTATAGGTCTTGATGATCTCATTGACAATGTACGTCTCCGCCATGGGGCCTTTCAGATAGCTTGCCATGAGTGTCTCGGGATCCGTGATCCTGGCGAGATAGCAGGCCAAACCAGTATCGCGGAAATATATCTTCGGACGCTTGGTGACCCTTTTTACCGTGGATGCACCGTTATATGGTTGCATGAGTCTGATTATCTCTCCAGCTTCCAGTACGCTCAGCCATTCCTTCAGTGTACGTGAGTTGATGCCTGCTGAATTGCAGACGGTGCTTTCCACCAATTCCTGTCCTGTGATGGATGCGAGCACCTGCATGAAACTGAAGAATTTATGCTGGTCCCTCAGGTTGATGAGTTCCATAACATCCTGTGCGATGTATGTGTCGACATAATCCGCATAGAAAGTGTGTGCCTTCAGATCCGTGTTGTCGTAGAGTTCCGGATAGTTCCCGCAATAGATGTCTGCATACACTGATGACACGTCTTTATCCATCCTGCGTGAGCTGGCGATGGTGGGATCCGGGATGAAGGGCCTGTTCTCGCGTCCAGCTATCTCGCTTATGCTAAGTGGCGACATGCGGATTATCCCGACCCTTCCTGCCAAGGATTCGGATGCACCCTCCATTAGCTTGTAAGTCTGG
The DNA here is from genome assembly GCA_015063135.1 of Thermoplasmata archaeon. Classification (GTDB taxonomy): domain Archaea; phylum Thermoplasmatota; class Thermoplasmata; order Methanomassiliicoccales; family Methanomethylophilaceae; genus Methanoprimaticola. The sequence continues at coordinate 814 of SUTA01000011.1, read as the reverse complement.
CTCCCAGTGAGTACATACATCCCCTTGCTTTCTTTTCTCTCGAAGATGGCTTTGTCAATAGCAGCCTCTATCGAATCGAATAGACACTTCGCTTTTTGCACTTCATCTACGATCAGCGGAGTTCCGTGTATCTTCAGGAATGCGTCGGGATCCTTGTTTGCTAGTTCCCTCTCCTGTCTGTCTGCCAGTGTGACGTAATCGATCCCCATGGTTTCGTGTATTTCCCTGCACAGGTACGTCTTACCGGTCTGTCTTGCGCCCGTTATCAGGGTGACTGGTTTGTTCCTTATGCTCTCAAGGATGTGAGGATAGATTGTGCGGGGGATCATACGTAGAAATATGAGATGTCGTTATTTGAATATTTTGTATATAACTACAATATTTTCAAATTATTGATGATTAAAAATGCAAGTGGCGACCGCTACCGTCTGTGATCGATATCGACCATGATCGATAGAAAGAAAGCACATGGAGGGGATGCTGGTCGATTAGGACAGAAAGTGGTCCCCACTCCCTGATTTGAAAGATGAAACCCTCTACCTTTATGGGCAGATAGCAAGAATTGCTATCATCACCTATCCGATTTATTCGGAATAATTTGTAAGAAATCGATAGATGGTTACCGATGCATCCGTATATGGTGATCCGCATATCCGTATCATGGAGGATACCAAAGAAGCGATGGATGAACTCACTTTCATCTTGTTGTACCTGACATGTTTCAAGGAGAAATACGGTGGATACAGCAGTTGGAAGGGGTATGATTTCCCGACGCTGGACCGGTTGGAAGAGAAGGGTCTGATCATGCAAGGTA